>CAJTSH010000108.1 GCA_910578885.1 uncultured Lachnospiraceae bacterium | reverse complement strand
GAGTAATCTTATCTTACATCAGTTTGGAGGTTTACACAAACTTTGGGATAGTCCCCAAATTAAATATAAAGCTCATTCCCTTTCCTTGTTGAACAGGCTTTTTTCATTGCCAATGCCGCAACAGAAACCATAGCCCCATTTACTTTACGGGATGACTGCGGGCATTGTACGACACAGCGCATACAGGAAATACATTTTTTACTGTCCGTAACTTTTGGATTTTCTTTGCTGATTGCCTGTGCAGGGCACTGTCTGGCGCAAAGACCGCAGTCTGCGCAGTTATTGTCCGCTTTGGGTACTAAGCCGATTCCAGCCGCTTTCTTGTAGGGGCGGTTTCCCGGAATCTGCGGTGTGGAAAGACTGGTCAGATTATTGTTTATTTTCTCTAATATTTTTTTCGCAAAGCTATTTAATTCTTTTTTATCCTTAGTGTCCGGTCTGCCTGCAGCATACTGGTGCATAATAGAATGTTCTGCGATGGCGGCAATGGCAGCAATTACCTGAA
>CAJTSH010000107.1 GCA_910578885.1 uncultured Lachnospiraceae bacterium | reverse complement strand
ATGTAGATATAAGAACGGTTAAGCGTGAAGAACTTGCAGATATTGGGGAAGTAAAGATAAATAAAGAGAAAAGCAGAGAAGGACAGATAAGGGATTATCTTGAGCAGATTAAAAATCCGTATTGTTACAAATATGGAGAATACATCGTTAAGATAGGATTTGAAGATACTACAGTTACACTCACTGACCGATTACAGGAACTGATACTAAAAACAGCAAATGTATAAATTTTCACATAAATTTCTTCTCACACTTTTATTGGACAAATGCAAAACTTTGTGCTAGACTATATTCAGGACTAAATTCATATGAGGAACCCTGATTTTATGGTTATGTCAGCACTATAAAATTAGGAGGAAGTAATATGAATAATTCATTCATATCTTATACGGCTGCTGTGTACCTACGTCTGTCAAAAGAAGATGAAGATTTGAGGACAGTAAAGGACAAAAAAGAAAGCAACAGCATTGCCAATCAAAAGGCATTGATATTAAAAGCGTTAGAGTCGATGCCGAAAGTTAC
>CAJTSH010000106.1 GCA_910578885.1 uncultured Lachnospiraceae bacterium | reverse complement strand
ATTTACCATATTGATATTTTTTAAAACCACGGTTATGGATGGTGGAAAATGTATCATGCAGCTTAGAGGGGTTAGACCATTCTTCTCCAATAAGTTTGACATCACAAAGCACAAGCAGTACCGGCTTCTGTCCGATTTTGATGACAAGAACGCCTTAGACATCGAAAAATATGTGAAAAACCTGTGTAAAGCAAGAGTCAGGGACAATGACACCGTTGATGAGGTGGAGGATGCAGGCGTGATTGAAGCATGACAACTGAATATGGAAAAAACTGAATAGGGAACTTGTAAACCAGCAACAGGACTTCTGGACAAAAAGTCCAGAAGTCGGAAACGGAGTTTTGAATGTACTTGGGAAAGGACAAAAACAAAGCACCCGGCACAGCCAATCGCCAAACTGAATGTACCGGATGCCCGCAGGGTTCTCCCAAAGGATTTCCCTGCCCTTATTTTACCACAAAGGGCAGGGGATTTGCATATCAAAGCTCTTTCTTTATCAAAAAATCAAATTTAAGGAAAGAAA
>CAJTSH010000105.1 GCA_910578885.1 uncultured Lachnospiraceae bacterium | reverse complement strand
AGTATGCCTATGACGGGCTGCACAGGCTGACAGGCGTTGAAAAAGATGGAAAGCCGCTGCGCAGCTACCAGTATGATACATTTGGAAACCGTACCGTCATGGAAGACTGCACGAGAGGCATTATGACGATCTCTGAATATGATGCCCTAAACCATCTGATCAGGCAGGAAATAAGCAAAGACGCGTTCCCAGAGGATACTATACAGAAAACCTACACCTATGATAAGCGTGGCAATCTGACAGGGGAGTATCAGGATGGAGATCTATTGCACGGATATGCCTTCAACAGCATGAACAGACTGGAAAAGGCATGGGATAGTGAAGGCACAGAGGCAGAATATTACTATAATGCGCTGGGCCAGAGAACAGCAAGAAGCACAGCCGGAGAGACAGAAGAATACCTGCTGGATCTGACAAAGCCATACCACAACCTGCTAGAACTCCATAAAGGAAAACACCGTCAGACCTTCTACTGGGATATGAACGTATCCGCCATGGAGGATGAGAATAGAACCCTACAGTATTATTTAC
>CAJTSH010000104.1 GCA_910578885.1 uncultured Lachnospiraceae bacterium | reverse complement strand
TACTGGTGCATAATAGAATGTTCTGCGATGGCGGCAATGGCAGCAATTACCTGAAAGCCGCTTTTTTCAGCAGCATCGCTTAATTCAATCAGGGTATCCTCATATGCCCTGTTGCCATATACGCAGACAATTACACAGGGGGTATGACCGCCATGAATATTTGAGATTCTCTGAGTGGCAAGGCTTGGAACACGTCCGCCAAAAGACGGAGCTGCAATAAGCGCAATATCATCTTTTTCAAAACTAAGCGAGGAATAATCGGTTTCTGCATTGGACAAATCAATTTTATTTACAGGCAGTCCCCATGTATTTGTTATGGCATCTGCAACCTTTTCCGTTCCTCCTGTCGGGCTAAAAATAATCTGTGAAATTTTCATGCTTGTTTCTCCTGTAAATCTAAAATTTACACCATTATAACAGGCGCGTGGTGTAGTGTCAAGATTTACAGCAATTAAAATATATGCTACAATCTAACGTGGAAAGGAGTAATGTCATGCATATCAGTACAAAATGTTCGGTTGCGATTCATTGCCTTATTTTTATTTATGAATATGGGGATAAGCAGAAGGTAACCAGTGAACTTC
>CAJTSH010000103.1:388-625 GCA_910578885.1 uncultured Lachnospiraceae bacterium | reverse complement strand
GTCAGACAATATAAGATAGAAACATGGAAAATGCAGTTCGGAGGGCTGCTGTAGACTGGAAATAAATAGTTGTATATACAATTGATTGTGTGACAGGAAAATGGGTGATTTTACGACAGCAGGTGAGGTTGAATCTGTGACAGCTCATGAAGTTATTAACACCTCTGGAATGGGGCGCAGATGAACTGCATTTATTCGATAGACCGTCTTATGATATGGTTTTAAGAAGGCTCCTGC
>CAJTSH010000103.1:0-378 GCA_910578885.1 uncultured Lachnospiraceae bacterium | reverse complement strand
ACGGGCGATTTCCTCGATATTATATTTGACCACCCTGAAACAATACATGAGCTTGTCACGGATGCGGACTTATCAAAAATATTGAAGGAACTAAAGCCGCATCTCAAAAATATGCTCTATTATCTGTTTTTGCGTGATTATTCCGCAATGGAGTATGCGGAAAGTATCGGACAGTCTGACCGGAATATCAGAGGTGTTCGGGAAACTGCTCTGAAAAAGATACGGAAATTTTACACTGACGTACTTACATACCGAAAAGAAAACAGCCTGTCTATGACGATTGATGAAAAATATTTCCTGGAAAACGGAGTACGGAAGAAAAAGGGAAGATAACTGTATCCCGACAGAAAACCACAAACAGCTTGACCGATAATAAGT
>CAJTSH010000102.1 GCA_910578885.1 uncultured Lachnospiraceae bacterium | reverse complement strand
TACGCTTTCACGGCTTATAGCGTTAATGAGCCTTACTTCCAGCCCCGACAGCTCAATGTTGGACGGGAGCAGGTCAACGCCCTCGTCATGGTGCAGGATGCTTCTGGAAACATCGACGGGTTTATCATCAATGATGTCCTGCATGATAGTCGAGAGCGTATCGGGCAAATCGTCTGGTCGGCTGTAACCGAGCGACATCGTTAAATTTGCCTGTGCATCGGCATCAATAAGCAGGACTTTCTTACCCTGCTGTGCCAGAGTTACGCCCAGATTGACCGCCGTGGTGGTCTTTCCAACACCGCCTTTCTGGTTGGTTAAAGCGATTACTTTGCAATTTGACATAGGGTGCGTCCTCCTTTCGCATAAATTTAGCCACTTTGTCAAGGTGGCTATGTAAAGGATTCATGGCAATAAAAAAAGCCGACTGGCTGTTTTTAAAACTACACCAATCGGCTATGTAAAAGTCTATTCTGTTTTATTCTCTGCCTTATCTGCTCTTATATGATAAGGCTTTTCTTATTCTCTCCGTATCCCATTTTTCTGGGAACAATACTGCCATAATATGAAACGCATCCATCAGCCCTGCAATATACGCATGAGTGCCGTATTCAAAATCCTGCTTTTCCCTGCAATCTA
>CAJTSH010000101.1 GCA_910578885.1 uncultured Lachnospiraceae bacterium | reverse complement strand
GGGAGGAATCGCCGGAACGAACAACGGCTCTCTGAAAAACGACACAAATACCGCCCCGGTGACCGGAAAAGACGACGTCGGAGGAATCACGGGAACCAACGGGGAGAACGGAACGGTGGAAGGCTGCACCAACTCCGGGAACGTGACGGTTTCGGGAGACGGGGACAGCACGCCGGGAGCCATCATAGGAAACAACCAGAACACGAACCCGGACGCCGTGAAGGACGATTATTACCAGAAGACGGACACCGTCAACAAGGACCTGACCGGAATCGGGGAAGGGACGGGAGCCGGGAGGGACCCGGCGGGAATCACGTCCGGGCAGACGCCGACGAATCCGGGCGGGAATCCGGCAGAGACAGACAAGGCGGCGGCAAAGGCTTTCGAGGATGAGAAGATAGCCGCCATCGAGCGCGCAACGCCGGTTGGCGGGGCCGCATGGAAGCAGGCGGTAAAGGATGCCGTGGAAGCGTTCGGCAGACTGACAGCAGGCCAGAAGGAGCTTGTATCAGCAAACGCGAAGAAAATCCTGGCGGACGCTCAGGCGGTCCTTGCGGCAGTGGAAAAAATAGAAGCTATCGGAACCGTCGTGAACACCGCGGAATGCGGCCAGAAGATCAAGGCGGCAAGGGACGCGTA
>CAJTSH010000100.1 GCA_910578885.1 uncultured Lachnospiraceae bacterium | reverse complement strand
GCCTGAGATAACTCTTGCAGACTTTGAAGAATACTTCGATATCCCAGCGTTTTCCATAAAGGCGGATGATTTCATCTTCACATAAGGATGTATCTGTTGTGATAAGGCAGAGGTATTCCTTGCGCTTATTCCTGTTGCGGACATATACAACCCTGGCCGGGACCGCTTTCCCATCTTTGATGGCTTCCACATCCACTGATAAGAGGTATTTGGAACGTCCCCTGCGTGTTCCTCTTGTAGATATCGATAAGGGAGAGTTCTTCTCCATTGTATCGGAAGAACATTTTCGGGGTTTTCTTAATCATTCCAATCACTTCATAGCCAAGATTTTTTACAGCATGAAGCGATTTGGGAGAAGAAAACCAGCTGTCAAAGAGGACATATTTTGCAGGAATCCCTGTTGTTTTAGCGGCTTTCAGAAGTTCAAACATAGCTTCCGTCCCTTTGGTCATGGAAAGCTTGCGGCGCTTATAACCGATAGTCCTTTTATCAAGGCTGACGGCTTCATTCACACGGTTTTTCTTATTATCCGTGGATAAAAGGATGCTGTTGACTGGAAGAAACGTACTTCCGTCAGTCCATCCCAGGGTCAGCATACGGAACCCAAACTTATAAGCATGTTTTGCATGGTCGTAAGTTTTTGCAAGGAGTTCCACCTTCTTG
>CAJTSH010000099.1 GCA_910578885.1 uncultured Lachnospiraceae bacterium | reverse complement strand
TCATCCTCTGCAATAATTCTTTTTGCCATTGCTTTCTGATATACAATGGCACTTCTTATTCCGGAAATCGCCCGTAATTTTTGTGCCTCACTAAAAGAATCCACATCCGTGTCCTTTACTGTAACCATAATGTCCCAAACACTCTGATAACGTTCAAAATAAGTTTCCCTTGTACTGATTCCTGAAAGTGCAAAAAAGGACTGCATAATGGTAAAGGCAAGAAAAGAAAATATCAGACTGAGCGATGCTGTCCGTAAGGCTCTTTTCTGTGCTTTCAATGCTCCGCCTGCCAATTCTCCTTCCAATCCAAAAAGACAGGTAAGCAGCGGAGATTTTTTCTTACGCTTCAACTGTAATTCGCCTGTATTTTTAATCGCTTCAAGCGGCGTCAGTCTGCTTAATTTTCTGGCTGGCATCCATGCGGAAATCCATATTGTCGCCACTGTCAAAAGAAGTGTCGCCGCTAAGACTAACGGATGATAGCCAAAGACTGCTTCATGCCTGCCTGCCACAACACTCTCCAGTAAATCATTCGCCATATGTATAATTCCCATACTGATTAGAATGCCAAGCAGATTCCCAATTAAAATCGGCAGAATACATAATGCAGCCGCTTCCTGCAAAAGACATGAGCGTATCTGTTTTGGTGTGGCTCCGATGCTGGAAAAAATACCAAACTGATGGATT
>CAJTSH010000098.1 GCA_910578885.1 uncultured Lachnospiraceae bacterium | reverse complement strand
GTATGTTTTAACATAATACTGCACTGAATCCACCAGTTGCTCTTTTGTCATTGCGGTCAAAATACTTTGAAAGTTAACATCTTTTGCCTGTAATACTACATTAACATATTCTTGAAATACATATATTTTCCTTTTATATGTAACAGAAGTTCCATTTGCTTTATCTGTTTCAACGCTAAATATAAAATTCCTAATAACTTCGTCAAATGTCATATTTTCCGTCTAATTATTATTTAAGATGCAAACCTTTTTCTAATTAAACAGATTCCTTTGTATCCCCACACCCCACATCAACCACCGCCGAAACCTCAAAATACCTCTCCATCCTCTTATTCCGATTCCCTTCCTCGTCCTCTGAAAACACAAAATGCTTATAAAACTGCTTAAAATAAAAGATTTCTAGATATGTTTCTTTTGTATTCCCACCACACATTCTGTGTGTGTCGTGACACTCTGATGAACACGTTTCCATTGCCACGTCACACGCTGATGAACACATTTCTGTGTTCGTAACCTCAGTAGTTATTTCTTTATTATCAACAATCACTGCCAGCTTTTTCTCCATCTTACGACACCATCTTTCCTTTCTCTGAATTCTTTGCCTTATACTGTGCTTTTGCATTCGGTACAACACCTGTCTGATTTCCTTTCAGTACAAAAGTCAGTTTATAAGGATCCGGGCTTCCGTCTTCGTTATA
>CAJTSH010000097.1 GCA_910578885.1 uncultured Lachnospiraceae bacterium | reverse complement strand
TTTAGGCATACATGTAAAATGGTGTGGATTACCTAATGGGAATGATGCAAACAACGCTGTAAATATGGGTGTGTATCTGACAAATACATCAACAGCCAATTGCGGTGATTGGGGTATAATTTTAACATTGACTAACGGAGATATAACGATCAATAGGTGGATCTTCCAAGTTTGGCTGGACACAAAGGGAGTAATTCGTAAACGACGTAATATTAACAGTGAAGGTTGGACTACTTGGGTAGAAGTGTAGTTATCTAACAAACACTCTAAACAAATAATCGTTTGCCAGATTGGTGACTTTGATATGCGTGTCATCAACGACTTCAATAGTCAGACCTTCAAACAAAATCTTGCCGCCCTCTCCTCGAGCTGTCTTGAATATATTCATAGGGATGGTCATCGTTGCCTGTATACGATATACATAACCCAACATCAATAGTGCCTCTGTGCCGTCAAGGGCTGGTATTTCATGCGTTCCATCTGCCTGTGCGGCTAATATAACGTTCCAAGTCCTACTGCTTTTCAGATTGTTAATATTATTTACAATCCAAGCAACGGAGTTCCCATTTATCAAAATATCTCCACGTTCGTTTGTAAGGTATAGTGTGATTTTTCCGTCGCTAACATTTTCTTGGAGATATCCTGTTCGACCATTATTGTCATTCCAGCTTAATAAACCTTTCCACCCAGACGCTGTTTTGTAGTCATAATCACGTTTTAAGGCAATGCTGAACGGATTCTTGGCGGATAAT
>CAJTSH010000096.1:354-922 GCA_910578885.1 uncultured Lachnospiraceae bacterium | reverse complement strand
CGTTATTCGTGCAGTCCGTAATGGTTCCGTCATTTTTGCCGGCGATTCCTCCGACGTTGTTTTCCCCGTTGACCGTCACGCTGCTGGTGCAGTCCTTGATTACTCCGCTTTCCGTATTGGTTCCGGAGATCCCTCCGACGTTGTCTTTTCCGGTCACGCTTCCCTCTACGGTAAGGTTCTCAATCGTTCCTGCGTTGACTCCGAAAAGCCCCTGGTTATCCTTTGTTCCGTCATTGATATAAAGGCCGCTTACGGTATGCCCGTCCCCGTCTAACGTCCCTTTAAACGGATTTCCCTCCGTACCGATCGGCGTCCACGGATTCCCTGCACCGCCTTCTAAATCAATATCATTTGTCACCTTAAAATGGACGTCTTTAAAATCATATCCCCCATTTACAAGATCCCGCAATTTTTCCAGATCATCTTTATTGGAGATCTGATACGGAGCTTCCTTGGTCCCAGAGCCGTCAAACGGCTTTTCCGGCGTCTGCCCGGACGTGATCCCCGCCGGATCCGTCCCGGCTCCCGTCCCTTTCCCGATTCCGGCCAGACCTTGGTTGACGCTGTC
>CAJTSH010000096.1:0-238 GCA_910578885.1 uncultured Lachnospiraceae bacterium | reverse complement strand
CCCGGAATTGGTGCAGCTTTCCACGGTTCCTTTATTCCCGTTGATTCCAGTGATACCTCCGACATCAGCTTTTCCTGTCACCAGAGCAATATTTGTGTCGCCTACCAGCGAGCCGTTGTTATTTCCAGTGATTCCTCCCACACCGGATCCGGCTCCGGTAACGGTTCCTTTGTTCGTGCTGCCTTCTACTTTTCCGGTATTGGTTCCAGTGATTCCTCCCACATTATTTCCGGTTCCG
>CAJTSH010000095.1 GCA_910578885.1 uncultured Lachnospiraceae bacterium | reverse complement strand
GAGAAATATTCCTGTTAGTATTACTGCCTGTTCCAAACATTCCGCCGAACGAACCATATCTAAATTTGCAATCCCCCTTAGTAAAGGAATTATCAGCAAATAAGCCGCAGCCAAAAGTAAGTTATTTTTTACTGCCAAAAGAAAGTTTGTCCTGCATATGCCCAAAACACTTGTGATAGATATTCGCCGCATTTATTTTTCCTTTCCGCTTAAACTTAAGAACCCATATGGACAGAATGACAAATAGAATACCGATTCCCGCCATAAGCAGCCTGTTCCTGCAAATCATTTGAAATCCATCTTGTATCACTTCATAGCCACGCAATGTATTGTGTCTTATCATTAAAGTTGCTGCCCCCGTGTCCCCTGACAGTCCAGTTACTCCCTTATCAACCATCCACCAAAGGAATTGAATGGCAATCGCAATCGGAGAGTCTGTGAGCAAAGTGAAAAATATTCCGATTGCGGATACCGCCATGACCTCTGGCAGAAGCCACCATAAAATGTATTTGATATACGCAAAATAGTCTACTGAAATACCTTTCTCTGCGCCAAACGCTATAAGCGGCACAAGGGATTCAAAACTTAACAGCAAAACAGGCAGGAGAACCATAGTGACACTTGCCAAATATCTCGAAACCACCAGTCTTGCCGAAGATATTTTTTTGCTGTAAATCAATTCTGACGCATTGCCCATACGGTCTTTCATCCATATAAGCACTACCAAAAATATAGGGTACAAGCCTAGTTCCAATCCTATATAATCACAAAATAACCGTGCAAAACCGCCTGTCACTTTATCATTGCTGATTGTCTGGTTATATTCCTCACATGCTTCCTCATAAGTCATTTCAGACATGCCAAAATAGGTAATCATCATTTCGGGGGAGTACTGTGAACCGTTTTCCCCGATAATGCTTTCCATTTCCCGCATTAGCTCTTTGAAATGTTCATAAGTGACCTGTGATATAAAATGCTTATATTTATCATCTCCGCTTTCTGTGTCTGCCCTGTTTCCCATCACCGTATTCAAAT
>CAJTSH010000094.1 GCA_910578885.1 uncultured Lachnospiraceae bacterium | reverse complement strand
ACTTCCTGCCCGTCTCCGCAAATTTCCGCTTGTACCGGAAGGACGCACATGATATAATCTATTTGCGTGTAGGTATATCATGGCTTCGGTCTGATACATACCATTGGGCGGTTACATAGGAAGCCGCCTTTTATACTGCTGATTTTCGTGTTACTGCTTTTACATCGCTCTTATCCCGCAGGTTCTTCCCCTCATTTACTTCCATGAACTTCTCCAAAATGTCGCTTTTGATAAGTACCTTTCGTTCGACTTTTAAAACTGGCAGCTTTCCCCATTCCACAAGGTTTCTCATGGTGTTCCTGCCAATCCCCGTATACTCGGACGCCTCCTCGATTGTCATTGCAATCTTCGTTTCTGCCATCAACTTCCCTTCTTTTGAATTGCATTACGCAATTTTGCGTGTACTTATACCGCTTTTATATTTCTTCGTCAAGCGTTATGACAACACAAAGATTGTTTCTAAATTGCATATTGCATTACTTCTTTTTGTGTGGTATAGTATAAACATACCGACAAAGGAGGCGTATCAATATGAAAGATAAAGAATTACGCAAGTTAATCGGTAGCAGGGCAAAACAGCGAAGGGTTGAATTAGGACTGAACCAGCCTTATGTCGCAGAGAAGATGGGGGTAGCCACTTCCACAATCGTGCGCTATGAGGCGGGGACAATCGACAACACAAAGAAGCTGGTCTTGGAAGGTCTGTCAGAAGCGCTTCATGTGTCTGTGGAGTGGCTGAAAGGTGAATCGGAGGAATATGAAACGGATATTACAGATAAAAAGGAATTATTGATTCGTGATGTGATGTCCTCCATTCTCACAAAGCTGCCTTTTGACATGGAACAGGCAGAGTCAGACTTTACAAAGGATTTACTGCTGCTGATGTTAAGGGAATATGAATTGTTCGTGGATTCGTTCCAGTTTGCCTGTAAGAATTTCAAGGACAATGCGGAAAATGCCGCACTCGCCCAAACAATGGGGTTTGAATCGAATAAGGAATATAACGAGATTATGTTCCTTCGGGAAATCACCCACACCGTAAATATGTTCAATGATATGGGCGATATTGTGAGGATCTATTCCAAAAATCCTGAAACAGCCACCGTAAGGCTTGCAAATCTTCTTTCTATGGTATCGGGGGAAGAATCCGAATCGGTATAGTAAAGCAATCGGAGTCATGATATACTTACACGCAGAAAGCATTTCATCAGTTCCGATTGCCAACGCAATGGCACATTGCGTTTTGGAAAGGAGAACGGATTATGGCAAAAGGTTCTGTAAGAAAAAAAGGAAAGAAATGGTACTACCGCTTCTATGTGGAGGACGCAAGCGGAAACTTGGTACAGAAAGAGTTTACGGGAACGGAAAGCAAGAGCGAGACGGAAAAGCTGTTACGGCAGGCAATGGAGGACTATGAGGAAAAGAAATTCATTGCAAAGGCTGACAACATCACGCTTGGAGAACTGCTTGATATTTG
>CAJTSH010000093.1 GCA_910578885.1 uncultured Lachnospiraceae bacterium | reverse complement strand
CGGGAAAACAACATTGCTTAATTTAATCGCCACGATAGATAAGCCAACGAATGGGGAGGTGCGGATCAGCGGACAGAATATAGTGGATATGCCAGATGAAGCTGCCGCAGAATTTCGTCGCAGACATTTAGGCTTCGTTTTTCAGGAATACAATCTGCTTGAAACTTTGACTATTTATGAAAATATTGCGCTTGCTTTGACAATTAAAGAGGTTTCCAAAGAAAAAATTCGTCCAATGATTCAAGATTTATCTGAAAAGCTGGATATATCGGCAATATTAGATAAATTTCCGTATGAGGTGTCGGGAGGTCAACGGCAGCGTTGCGCCTGCGCCCGTGCTATTGTAGTAAATCCGGATATTATACTTGCAGACGAGCCAACCGGGGCATTGGATTCCCATGCCGCCAGACAGCTTTTAGACACCTTCGCCATGCTTTGCAGAGAATTTAGCGCAACAATATTGATGGTCACACATGATGTCATGGCAGCCAGCTATTGCGACAGGATTTTGTTTATGAAGGACGGTGAAATAAAAGCTGCTTTAAACCGGGAACAGGAAAACAAACAGACCTTCTTCACGGATATTTTGAAGAAAATAGAATGGATAGAGGGAGAAAGTCATGATGTATTTGAAGCTGTCAATCCGTAATGCCAGACGGTCTTTTATAAATTATCTTTTATATGTTGCTGCTATGACTGTCCTTTTGGCGATTATAGAGATATCTAATTGTATAGCCATTATAGGAGAATTAGCAGGATTTCAAGTAATATCTCTGCCATTGTTAATAGCCGCCATTCAAATAGTTTTAGTCGGATATATAGACAATTTCATGCTAAAGCAGCGGGCAAAAGAATTTGCAAGCTATTTGTTGTTGGGCATGGAAAAAAAGAGATTAACTCGGCTGTTCCTATGCGAAGTCCTTGTGATTGGCTTTTGCTGCTATATAGCAGGAACAACAATAGGTTTTTCCATATATGGATTATGGTATTTCCGTGATCCGCTGCATGGAATAAAACATTGCGGATTCCTTTATGGTAGAAGTATGTTTTACACATTTCTGTTTTTTGGCCTTATTGAGACAGTGTGTTCTTTCCGGCTGAGAGGGCGCTTGAACAAACTGCAAATAAAGGAGCTGATGTATGAAAGAAACCGCAATCAAGGCATAAAAAATATAGGCAGCTATAAAAAGTGGAGCATTGTCTTCTTTTTATGTTTTGTGTGCTTAATTGGCTGCGTTTGCGGCATTGTTTTTTTGCCGGAAGTTTATATTGTTTATCCCGTATCTGTTGTAGCAATACCATTATTAGTATCTGTCTTTGCTTTTTACAAATGGGTGTTTGGTTATTTATATGCGTACAGGCGAATGGACCCCGTTCAAATCTACCAAAAGGACAGACTATATATTGCGGCAAATATGACATCAAATTTCAAAACGGCTGCTATGGTTAATGCTGTTTTTTGCATATGCTTTTTGTTTTCCGGGGCTTCTTTTGTAACTGGAAT
>CAJTSH010000092.1 GCA_910578885.1 uncultured Lachnospiraceae bacterium | reverse complement strand
TTGCCCCTGCCCTGATAAAAGCGGACTGTGCGCCCGGACATTTCCCGCTTGCCGATAAGTGGCTGGAATATGCAAACATATCAATATAGTCACTGCCCGTTGTATCAACTTTTGACACATCCACCATGCGTTCTGTTACATTTCCGTCTTTATCCCATACCTTCACCTTATATACCGGGTTTGCAGGGTCAAAGTCCTTCGGCTGGTAGACCGTAAGGGAATAATCCGCCCCGCACATTGAGCCGATTGCCTTTCCGTCCTTATCATTTGAAATATGTAACTCAAATGTGCCGCCGGATGACTGTGCTGCCGGAACCATGTTGCACATCTGGTCGATGTAATTCCTTCTTGTCCTTCTCGTTTCATACCCTGCTGCCGGGTATCCTGCTGCTCCTATTCCATTAACATTCATTTCCTTTCATCCTCCATTATTTTTAATATTGCGGCTCCTCTGTCGGTCAGAACCGCTCCTGTTCTCTCGTGATAAGTCCGAGCAGTTTATTTCTCCATGCAAAAAACTTTATTTACGTTCCACGGTCAAATTCCATACCGACCTTCACCTCCTCTCCCTGCTCCCCCAATCTGTCAGAAAGCCGGGGATGCCTGCCCTGTCAGGCTGTAGCTTATTGGGGATATTCGTCTATTGGCTTTATTTCCTTTTTCATCTTTTTTCGGATGATTAGCTTCGCAATAATCGCCACCGTCACAAAAATAAGCATAACTATGCCATAAACAAAAATACTTGTGTACCACGGTGCTGATTGCATAGTATATAAATCAGGGTGTTTTTTATAATCCCAAAATACATTTATTCCACATCCAATGAAAACTCCTACAAAAGAACCGATTGTTATATTTGTAATTTGGTTCAGCTTTTTTAACATCCCAAATACCTCTCTTATCACAATTATATTCCCCAATCTGCCGGAAAACCGGGGATGCCTACCCTGTCAGGCTGTGGCTTATTGGGGATATTGCTTTTCCGTAAGGCTCGGAAACTGGCATCTATGAACACAATACCCCTAAAAGTGACTTATACCTTTCCGTTTCATTTTTTATATCTTCGGCAGTGACACCATAATACAGATATATCTTTTTAAACAGTTTCCTTAACTGCTTCATGGTTTTCTTATCTCCGCTGAATGAGCCATCTATCACCTGCCAGACAGTTTCCACCCCTATCTGCATCATGCAGTTTTCAGGACACTTAATTGCATATATATGGAAATCTACGGGGAAGATATCATCTGCAATTTCCGCTGCCATCTTCTCCCGCTCCTGTACCTGCTCCCAAAATGCTTTCAAGGCTTCCACATCCTCACCTTCGGGCGGCTCCAAGTCCATCAGCTCCCCAAGCAAATCCGGGCGGTGGCGCATTACAAGGGATGCCTTTAAGCACTTTCTCTGCTGTGACTGCGTGGTGCGTATCTCCCCGTTTACCCCTTTCAGCGCGGCGGTCAGCTTTGTGGTGTCGCCGCCGATCTCCACCGTAATGCCCTGTATCCTTGACGCTCCCACCCAAAGCACCTCCCCACGAAAAAAGGAAGCCAAAAGGCTCCCTGAAAAAATGCGTAAAAAAAGACACCTGCTGTTATGGCAAGTGCCTATGTAAGAATTCTATTCTATTTTTCTGCTGTTGTATCAGCCCTGCAAATGAGAAGTTATCTTTTTCTATCGCTTAAAATTTTTTCATTGAATCTATCAAGAAATTCTTTGGAATTGACCCATGTAAGACTCCCATCCTCATTTGTGAAATCATAACCAGACAATTCATATAATGCAGTTGCACAAATATATTCATACATTCCCGCATTCGGACTTTTGTAGATAATCCAATATAACGGCTTCATAGCCGACTCACCCATATTCAGCACTTCATTATATTGTTCACTGTCAAATACCCTTGTCCAACCTTCAGTTATCACTATTTCTGGATTTTCCCGCTCTGCTTCGACTTCTTCTTCAACTAATGCTCGAAGTTTCGTAGCAACTGCTTCTAATACTTCTGCATCTAAATTTTCCAAATAAAGTTCCTCATTAACTCCATCCTCTGTAATTTCAAGCCAACTCAAAGAATCTGTTTCAATAATTTCCTGCGATTCAATATGTTGATTTTTAGTTTCTTCTACCTGCTGAGTTGTATCAGCAGAAATATCTTCAACATCTTTATGGTTACATGATGTTATAAGGAATAAAAAAATTATAATACCAATCATTGAAGTAATCTTTTTCATGAATGTTTTCCTCCGATAAATTGCGACTTGTAAGTCATACTTACAGCCCTTTTCCACTACCAATCATAGCAGAAAAAGGCTGTTTTTCAATCAAAATGCGTCATATGCGGCCTGATCAGCCAGTACAGCGTAGGAAAAGGAATCATTGCGGCTCTCACAGTACATATCATTGATTAATCCTATTGAAAGCAGTTCCAAGTCAGCCATCGAAAGCCCTAGCTGCACACACCGCAGCAGGAACAGCGGCGTGGTCATTTCCCGCTCAGTT
>CAJTSH010000091.1 GCA_910578885.1 uncultured Lachnospiraceae bacterium | reverse complement strand
TGCCTTATTTTTATTTATGAATATGGGGATAAGCAGAAGGTAACCAGTGAACTTCTGGCGTTATCAACCGGGATTAATCCTGTCACAATCCGCAATATTATAAGTTCATTGAAAAAAGATGGCATAATATCTGTGAAATTCGGGACAGGCGGAACAACACTGAACTGTCCGCCGGATGAAGTGACCTTATACCGTATATGTAAAGCGATAGAGCCAGCCTTTAGTTCCAAACTTATAGGCATTCATTCACTGCCTTCGCAGCTATGCCCCATAGGAAAAAATATCCATAATGTATTGGACTGCTCTTATGAGAAAATAAGAAATGACCTATGCCAAAGTTTAGAAAGCATCACATTAGGAAACATCATATCCGATTATCACCGTATTGAGCATAAGCCAGATTAAAACTTATGCCTAAAAGGATATTGAGATAAAATGTAGGGAATGGGGAGTTATGCACATTTCCACGGTGCTTTTTTTGCTTTTAAAGCTCTTTTTAGACAGGGAATTACCGGGAAGGGTTGCTAACTCAGAGTTCGTGGTGCTCTTAAAGCAGGCGAACACGGACAGTTCACGCATGGCAGAGGTCATCGGCGTGTCGGAGGCGCAGTTGCGTTTCGGAACCAACACGTCAAGCGGCATGGGGCTTATGAAGTGCGGAAATATTATAAGACGGAGGAAAAACAGCGCAGGATGCTGGAAATAATCCACCGGAAACGGGATAACCTTGGTGCAATTCTTTTATGACAACGTATCAGGATGACCGCGACAGGGCTTCTTTTTTCGTGACCTGCCATACCGTTATGAGATAACAAGGATTGTGAGGGAAAATAAAGACACAAAGCATAAAGAGGTCATATATCAGAGCGTGGAAGCGGAACAGAGGGCGGCGGGGCAGAATAAGGACAGCAATCACAGCATCTAAGCCAAACAAACATAACATTATGTTTCCGTTTGCTGTCGCGGCAGGATTTATTGCATTAGGACAGGAAAAAGAAAAAGCGAAGTGACTTTCCATTTGTTATACGGGGAAAATTGTTGATGAGTTAAAGTCTATTGGATTTTGTGTTCAGTGGGATGGTACTGTTGAAACGAAAATTGGCATAAAACATTTCAAATGGGATAAGTACTATAGTGATGATGAATGAGTTATAAATATATTCAAGTTTGTCGGGAAGTTGTGGCGAGTGTAAAATAGGAAGTTGAGGAGGAAAAGACCTTGATAGAATTGAGTACATTTAAAAAGCTAATGGAGGAAAATGATGACCGTCTGCCTCTTTTGACGCTTGATGAATTGTCTGGTGGAAGTCGATTTTGGAATGAAGATGTGGAACTGCGGATGGAAGATGCTGTATTGGAAATACAAGAAATGATTAATTCATTAGAAGAATAAACCATATTTTACATAGGAGGGACAATGGCAAAACGACCTGCATTTTTTGTTAATCAAGGAAAAGTTATTAGTGAAATTTATTCGTTTGAATGGTATCCTGGTTTTGCGGTATCTCAAAAACAAAAATCTATAAAAAGTCTGCACGATGCAATTATAAAAGAAGATGTAAACGCTAAGCCATTGGAGGTCAGCACTAAGAGCATGGAAGCCATTGGAATTAAATTAAGTGCGTTCAATCTCAAAATAAATAGCTATACTCTTGAGAATATTTTTCAGAGTGCTAAAGTTTTTGAGAATGGGGGGCCTTATCTTGATTTGCTTGATGTGTCACCGAAAGAAGCCAAGCGTGATGAGAGATTGCATAAATCAGGAAGCCTAAAAGCGTTTCATTACCAAAATAAAGATTTTCCTCTAATTCCCCAAACGGTATTCTATGATTTCATCTACATTACCGCTATAAAACAATCGTTTACAAAAGATGAAATCAATGCAATTTTAGACTACAATTATTTTACAGACATTGAATTTAATCCTGCAAAAAGCATAAATACTCAGGCAAGAGCCGCTGCGATACTTAAGTTGATGGTAGACGAATATGGGTATCTGCCATCTTTTGCTAAAGAAGATTTTATTCAATATCACAAAGAACACATTTTTTATTGACAAATTCCTGCTTGTAAAATCATTGCTGCAATGACGGCGCAAGGCTGGCTGTATTCAAAAGCGAGTGGATAGATAAAGACGAAAGAAACGGGAAAGAGGAAAGTATATGGAGTTGAAATGGGCGGTGGCTGCCATGATAGGAATTCTGCTGGTTGTTTTGTGCATTTGGCTGGTTGTCATATTTATAAAATGGCTGGATTCCTTAGACTGGACATTTGAATCTGCAGGCAGGCGTGCAGGCAGGCACGGGAGGAAATTGCGGCGGCCAGTTGATGGGGGATGAAGACGATTATGAATGGCAGAAAATAAAGATTACGGATTCGGGGAATATGTATGCAAAGCAGGTAAAAAATCCAATCAGGCAGTTAAAGAGGCAGGTTTATCTCTTGGCGCATTACCTTCAGTTCCATCGGATCAGGGTATGGGTGGATGGGTATGTTATCCTGCTCCATCAAAACAGCCCTGTGGACAGCGGGCATGTCATTTCCAGCATTTCGGATATTGACAGGGCGGTGCATACGGAAGGGAAAAACCATCTCCATCCCAAAGAAATAGAACAGATTATCACGCTGTTACAGCGGGATGCGAGACAATCATAAGGAAAGAAAGCAGCACAGCGTCAGGACGCATAGAGAATCAAAACTCTATACGTCCTTTTTGCGTGGAAGATAAAGAAACAGAAAAAATATTAAAAAAATGGAGGATTCGCGTACCGGGATTGCAGATGTCAGTTCGTTTATTGGGACTCTTTTGTGAAGATGTTGACATTAGTACGGTTATGGACTATAATATAGTCCATAACCGTACTAATTGTGCGCCTAGCGGCGCACGTTTCTAACGGGTGAAAGTCCCCAATCCGCCCTA
>CAJTSH010000090.1 GCA_910578885.1 uncultured Lachnospiraceae bacterium | reverse complement strand
ATTTTACCAGAAAAAGGGTTTTGTAACAATTTGTTTACTCATGCGTTTGTCGTGGAGCAATGCGCTTGCCGAAAAATCTGTTGCTGCCGCCTTCCCCATACTCTCGTCCATTTTGGCAAGTGTGAGCAGATTCTGCATCGAGCCATTTAACCGAAGCGTTTGTTCCCGGATATTCCTGCTCCATTTGCTCTCTCCGTTGTGAAGCTCCATCGCCTCCGTATTGGCGAGAATAATCGCAAGCGGCGTCTTAATTTCATGTCCGGCATTTGTAACAAACTGCTTTTGTTTCTCCAAATTTCGGGCAATTGGCAGGATAGCCCTTTTCGACAACAGGATTACCAAAAACAACATACAAATCCAACAGATAACGCCAATGGCCACCGAAATCACCAAAATCCGCAGAATTCCATAAAACTGGTTGGAAACATCTAAAAAGACCATGACGGTTCCTCTGCCATCATTGGAATCTGTGACGCTGTATGCAAGCTGCTGTATCCTTCCCGATTTCTTCCCCGTTTCAATCACTTTCTGTGCGAATTCCCCTGCCTCAGCCTCCGTTACGGAAGCAATTTTTCCAACATCTTTATACACGATCTCGCCATCCGTATCCACTCGGACAAGAAAATATCTGGCCGCCATTGCCGTAATAATAAACTTCCTCTGAAGCGTCTTTATCATTCCTTTACCTCCAAAGTGTATCCAATATTCCGCTTTGCCTTAATTTCCACGTTGGCATTCAAAGCCAATAAGCGTTTGCGCAGATAGGAAATATACACCCAGACCGTTCCCAGCTCTGCGTCCGTATCGTATCCCCAGACCTTTACCAATAAATCCTCCGAGGATAAATAAATGCCCTGATTCAACATCAAAAGCTCCATCATCCGGTATTCCAAATTTGGAAGCACGAACGTCTGCTTCTCTCCGATCAGTTCATAGCTGTGCAGATTCAGGGAGACATTTCCACATTTTAAAATGTCAGGGGGAAATTCTTTCCGTCTCCGAAGCATTGCCCGAACCCTTGCTAAAAGCTCGCCCATGACAAACGGCTTCGGAAGATAGTCGTCTGCTCCAAGATCTAAGCCTTGTATCCGGTCCTCCACTTCTGCCTTGGCAGTCAGTAGCAAGATCGGTATGCGGCATCCTTCCTTTCTAAGCTCTGCCAAAACCTCAAGCCCACTCATCCCAGGCATCATAATATCAAGAATAATCCCGTCATACTGCTCCATCCTTGCATATTCCAATGCCGTCTGTCCATCATAGACTGCATCTACCATATAATTATGATATGTCAGAATATCCACAACCGCCTCCGACATACTGATTTCATCTTCTGCATATAATAGCTTCATTTCCCCTCACCTCAATTCTATTCTAACTTCAAAAAAGAAGCAGTTACAAACTGCTTCTCCTGATTCTGCCTTTTCTTATGCTTCCGCTTCTTCAATCTCACAGGAACAGGCAACCGCCAACGCACCCGGTCCAATGTGACAGGCAATATTTAAAGACAGCGGATCAATTATAATATCATGCTCCGGGAAACGCTCCTGAATCTCTTTTGCAAATTCCTCTGCCGCCTCATAATTCTGAGTATGCGCAACCATTAGATGTATCTTCTTTCCCTCCGGATCCTTGAAACGCTTCTCAAAATCATCTGCCATCGCCTGAATCATAATGCTCTTCGCCTGTTTCACCGTTCTCGCCTTTGCAAAAGCATCCAGCTTCTCACCCTGAATCTGAAGTACTGGCTTAAGCTTAAGCAATGTCCCAAGCGCCGCCGCTGCCGGAGTAATACGTCCTCCCTTTTTCAGATAGTACAGCGTATCCAGCATAATATAGATACTCGAGTCAAACTTATGCGCCTCTAAAATTTCTCTGATATCCTTCGCACTCTTGCCTTTGTCGGCAAGCCGTTTTGCATCAAACGCCGACTGCTTCATAGTAACGGATACACGCTGATTATTCACCACCTGCACCCTGCCTTCATAGTCCTGCGCCAACATGATCGCCGTTTCACAAGAACTGCTCAATCCGCTGGATAACGGAATATATACAATCTCATCATTTTCCTCTAAAAGCCTATCCCATGTATCTGTCAGATTCCCGACCACCGGCATTGAGGTCGCAATGTCAACCCCCTCCTCCAATTTCTGATAGAAGCTCTCTTGCGTCAAATCTACATCTTCATAGAAAATCTCCTCATTTATAAAAAAGGGCATTGGTAAAACGGAGATTCCAAGCTGCTTTGACTCTGCCTGAGTGATACCGCTGGAACTGTCTGTGAGTATTGCCACCTTGCTCATATTTTTCCTCCTTCTTTTCATCCCTTGCTATTTTTCCACATTTATCAGGATGTGATACACACTATTATGAATTGTATCATATTTCCGTTTTGGTGGCAACCTCCGCTTTCTCCCGCAATTCACATCAACGATGTGAGAGGAAAAAGCGAAGAATTTTTTCCGTATCCGCCTCGCAATGAGTCACGAGATTACATTCCTTCACTTTTTTACTGCGAAAAATGCTTGTAAATACCACATACTGGCAGAGCTTTGATTTTAGGTTCAAATGAAATCCCTCCTTTGTATATAATTCAACCTCTTTCTCGCAACTGTCTATCACAAGAAAAAAATCCCGGCATTTGCCTGGGAACAAAAATCCGCGCATATAAAAAGTTCTCCTATCATGGATTCCTTTATATATATGCACGGAATTTAAATCTATTCTTTCTTTTGCCTCTTGCAGACTTTAGCAAACGTATGCTAAAATAAACATGCAAAGATTTCTAACTATTCTAAATTTCATTTTCTGTTACAAATACAGAATCTTAAACGGAAGTCATCCGTAAGAACTCCTTGCAATGAACAATAAAATAAGGCAGGGAGCAAACGACAGCGCTTTCTGCCGCTCACACAGCAGAAAGGGACATAACATGGACAAAAGAAACTACGACACACTGCAGCTGACAAGAAACCATCCGTTTAATCTGAGTGACTTCGCACTTTTCCTCACTGTGATGAAGCACAAAAAAGCCTACCAGAACATTTTGAGTATTATTCTAAATGAACCGGGTCTTGAGCTGTTAGAAGTAAAAACAGAAGAAGTTATTCTAAACAAATCCGGAAAACGGGCTATCAGGCTGGATGCATGGGCTATAGACAGGCAGCATAGGCAGTTCAACATGGAAATGCAGAATGATGCCCGTCAGGATGACCTTGCAAAACGCTCCCGGTTTTATCAAGGCATGATTGACACGCCCATCTTAAAAGCCGGGAATAAGACAAAATACCGGAATTTGCCGTCCACCATCATCATCTTCATCACTCAGGAAGATATTTTCGGCAGAAATCGGGCAATGTATACTTTCCATGAAAGATGTATGGAAGAACCGGATTTGTTTTTAGAGGATGGAACACAAAAACTTTTTCTGAACATGACAAGCAAATGCGGACGGGAGGAGTTGGTGAGCCTGCTGCAGTACATGAAGGAAACCACGATGGACAATCCGAATATTACCAGCCATGATTCGCGCATTCTGGAATTAGATCAGATTGTTCAGGAAGTCAAAGAATCGGAAGAATGGGAGGCAGTTCAAATGAATATATTGGAGATTGGGCTTGAACAGGGACGCAAATTGGGAATGGAACTTGGACGGGAAGAAGGACGGGAAGAGGGACTTGCACAAGGACTTGAACAAGGTTTGGAACAAGGTTTAAAACGCTACAATTCTCTCATCCAATTCTTAATCAAAGATGACAGAAGGGACTATCCCAAAGTTTGTGTAAACCTCCAAACTGATGTAAGATAAGATTACT
>CAJTSH010000089.1 GCA_910578885.1 uncultured Lachnospiraceae bacterium | reverse complement strand
ACAGTAACTATGTGGTTTTCAACCACTTTCACGGCATAGTCGTGAATAATTCAGGCTAAACAAGTTGAAATATTTAATACGTTGACAATGTTGGGGAGTTTTCATTGAACACATCGGGAACTTATTTACTGACAGCAGAGAAGCTGGGCAGCCCGGTAAGAATGTGGTATATTTTTGCTGGCTTTGCTGTGCTTTTTCTTGTGATTTCAGGTGTTTACGTGATTGCGAAAAAGAAATACTGGTTTTGGTGAAAATTGCATTAATAGTTGGTTGTTAAACGTTATTTTCATATAGAATCATTGACGATGTATACGCCCGCGTATATACTGATAGAGTAGACGATAGCAGAATCAGAGGTGTTAAGCATGGACAAAATACAGGTATTTGTGAAATCTGTTTATGCGGGATTCATGATTGGCATAGGCGGCATTGTATATTTATCAGTAGAAAATAAAGCGGCAGGTTCCTTGTTGTTTTCTTTTGGGTTATTGACAATTGTGACACAGGGGTTTTACTTATACACAGGCAAAATCGGTTTTGTGGAAAAATTTAAAGAATTGCCGGATATGGCGGTTATCATAATCGGGAATTATGCAGGGACTTTTCTTGCTGCATTATTGGCGAATCTAGCGCAACTTAAGATTGACAGTACAGAACTGGTCGGTAAGAAGCTGGACAATGATATCTTCCGCATTTTTGTGTTGTCCGTTTTGTGCGGTGTTATGATGTATCTGGCAATTGACAATTACAGGAAATCGGTGAATCTTGTGTTTATTATCGCTCCCGTGATGATTTTTATATTGTCCGGTTTTGAACACTCAATCGCCAATATGTTTTATTTTCATCTTGCAGGAGTACATAGCTTGAAGTCATATTCATATCTTTTCGTAATGTTGATCGGAAATGGAATTGGTGCGAAAATTTTTGGAATGAAACCAAAAAACTAAAATGCTTTCCGATATTCCCGCGGCGTCACCCCGAACCGCTTCTTGAACAGCCGGTTGAAGTAGGAGAGATTTTCGAACCCTGCTTCCGCAGCAATATCCAGAATCGACGAATCCGAGGACACAAGCAGCCTTGAGGACAGCGTCAGCCGATAATCGTTGAGATAATTGGTAAAGGTCGTTCCCATCGTGTTCTTAAAGAATTTCATAAAATGAGACTGGCTGAGGCCGAGCTCCTTTGCAATGTCTTCAATTGTAATTTTTTCCATATAATTCTTTTCAATATATGTAATGATCAATTTCATCTTTTCCAAAGACTTGCTGTCCTTATGGCGCATTTCCTTCAACGTGCACTTGGAGAACAGCGTAAAAAACATCAGATAGAGCTGCCCCTTAATGGCAAGCGGATAGGCGTCGGGAGTGGTTTTGCAGATTTCGTCCGCACCGTCGATACAGGAAGCGATTTCTGCATAATGAGGCATTTGAGGCATGAAATGCGTAGGAATTTGAAGCGAACCGTCTAAAAGGGGAAGGAAGTAGCTTTTGTTGCAGATATCAGTCTTTCTTGAAAGCAGCATATCGGTCTTGAACAGGATATTTTCATATTCCGTCGATTCATTTTCGAATTGCTCGATGGAGTGGATCTGACCCGGCAGAATGAATAGGATACTACCGGCACATGCCTGAAACTGTTCAAAATCAACCGTAACCAGCGCCTGCCCCTTCTTGATATAGATGATTTCCATTTCCTCGTGCCAATGTGCAGGAACAATTGTAAAGTCCAGCGGGATAGAACACAGGTAAGTAGTATAAGGAAAGCTTTCGGAAACATGAGATTTTTTTTCCTGATAGTTTTCGTATTCTAAAATATTCATATGATCATCTCTCCTGATATGGCATTTACTAGATGTTTACCTGTTACAAGCTGCATGGGGCAGGGGTGTGCTGTAAGAATTGTACAAGCCGGATGTATATAATTTATGTAAAACGCATGAAACATAATTATGATAGTATTGTACTACTTTTAGCGGTTATATTACAAGAAAAATTGGAAAAAATAGTAGATAATGCAAATATAGAAAACAGACAACGAACCGTACCCGGAGGGGAACAATCTTGATGTTATCATGGAGGGAAAACAGATGAATCTGAAAGAAATCGTGACAAAGAAGTACGGCAAAGAAATCGCACAGTGTTCCAATGAAGAATTATACTTTGCACTGCTTGAGATGGTCAAAGAGATGGCAAAAGAGAAAGAGAGCAGTGAAGGCAAGAAGAAATTATATTACATTTCCGCAGAATTCTTAATTGGTAAACTGCTGTCGAATAACCTGATTAACTTAGGTATTTATGAAGACGTGAAGAAAGAGCTTGCAGCGGCAGGCAAAGAGCTTTCAAAAATCGAAGAGGTAGAGCCGGAACCTTCTCTTGGAAACGGAGGTCTTGGAAGACTGGCAGCATGCTTTTTGGATTCGATTGCAACACTTGGCCTGAACGGCGACGGCGTCGGTCTGAATTACCACTACGGATTATTTAAACAGGTATTTGAGAATAATTTACAGAAAGAAACCAAGAATCCATGGATTGAGGATAATAGCTGGCTGACGAAGACAGATAAGAGCTATCAGATTCAGTTCGGCGGATTTAATGTAACTTCCCGTTTATATGATATTGATGTGACGGGGTATGAAAACAGGACGAATAAGCTGCATCTGTTTGATATTGAGAGCATTGATGAGGGAATCGTAGGAGAGACGATTGACGATTTTGATAAAGAAGATATTGCAAGAAACTTAACATTGTTCTTATATCCGGATGACAGTGATGATAAGGGACGCCTGCTTCGCGTGTATCAGCAGTATTTCATGGTGAGCAACGGTGCGAGACTGGTATTAGATGAGGCAGTGGCAAGAGGCTGCAATTTGCATGACTTGGCAGATTATGCAACGATTCAGATAAATGATACGCATCCGTCTATGGTAATTCCGGAGCTGATCCGCCTTTTGATGGAGCGAGGAATCCAGATAGACGAAGCGATTGCAATCGTATCAAAGACCTGCGCTTATACCAACCATACGATTCTTGCAGAAGCGTTGGAGAAATGGCCGATTGCATATTTAGAGAAAGTAGCGCCGCAGATTATGCCGATAATTTATGAGCTGCATAACAGAATTGCCGCAAAATATGACGATAAGTCCGTATACATTATTGATGATGAGAGAAGAGTGCACATGGCGCATATGGATATCCATTACGGATATAGCGTGAATGGCGTTGCATATCTTCACACAGAGATATTAAAGAACTCCGAGCTGAATAATTTCTACAAGATTTATCCGGAGAAATTTAACAACAAGACAAATGGTATCACCTTCCGCCGCTGGCTTCTTCACAGCAATCATCCGCTGAGCGAGCTTCTGGAAGAGAAGATTGGAGCCGATTTTAAGAAGGATGCGATGGCATTGGAGAACTTTGCAAAATTTGCTCAGGATGATGCCGTGATTGGGCGTCTGCTTGCAGTTAAGAGTGAGAAGAAAGCGGAGCTGAAGGCATATTTAAAAGAGACGCAGAACATTGAAATAGACGAGAATTCCGTATTCGACATCCAGATTAAGCGTCTGCATGAGTACAAACGTCAGCAGATGAATGCACTGTATCTGATTAACAAGTACTTTGAAATCAAAGAGGGCAAAAAACCGGCAAGACCGATTACCGTAATTTTCGGGGCAAAGGCAGCTCCTGCCTATACCATTGCTAAGGATATCATCCACCTGATCCTCTGCTTACAGCAGTTAATCGACAATGACCCTGAGGTGAGTCCGTATCTGAAAGTGGTCATGGTAGAGAATTATAATGTCACGCTTGCCGAGAAGCTGATTCCGGCGGCAGATATCCATGAGCAGATTTCACTTGCGTCCAAAGAAGCGTCGGGAACCTCTAACATGAAATTTATGTTAAACGGGGCAGTTGCAATCGGAACGATGGATGGAGCAAATGTTGAGATTGCGGATCTTGTCGGAGAAGATAACATTTATATCTTTGGCGAGTCCTCCGATCAGGTTATCGAGCATTATGCAAAAGGGGACTATGTGGCAAAGAAGTTCTACGACGAAGATGAGGACATCAAGAAAGCGGTTGACTTTATCGTAAGCGATGAATTGCTTGCGCTTGGCCAGAAGGAGAATTTGGAAAGGCTTCATAAAGAACTCATTAACAAAGACTGGTTCATGACTCTTCTTGACTGGGAAGATTACCGTAAGAAAAAGGATGAAATGCTGGCTGATTACGAGGACAGAAAGGCATGGGCTAAGAAAATGATTATCAATATCAGCAAGGCCGGTTTCTTCTCCTCAGACAGAACCATTGATCAGTACAACAAGGATGTATGGAAATTAAGCTAATGTGTAATAGATTGGTATCGGTTCAGACTATACTGCACATGATACAAAGTATACTATAACAACATAGAGCCGGCAGGCTGTGGATTCCACGGCTTGCCGGCTCTGTTGTGCGCCTAGCGGCGCACGTTTCTAACGGGTGAAAGTCCCCAATCCGCCCT
>CAJTSH010000088.1 GCA_910578885.1 uncultured Lachnospiraceae bacterium | reverse complement strand
GATGTTTGAATTCTTCGACGGGCGCCACCAGTCCAATATCTCCTTTAAAATCAATACTAAAACTATGAAGGCAGCGGAAGCAAACGAAAGTTATGTCAGCCATTCTTTTAACCAGTTTGTTAAATTCAAAGACGGCACGCTTTATATTCTGGATCACGGAGACGCTTTTCCCCGAGGCATCCAGCTTACAACCGTATCTGACTATGGCTCAGATCAGCAGAAAGTAAGTTCTAAATTATTGTTAAATTTTAAAGGAGAAAGCGGCAATAACTTTACCGGATGCAAGGTCGGAGGCATGGAAATCGGAAGCACGAATGTGCTTGTATGCGGAACTTCACAACCTCACGAATATAAAATTAAAAAAATTTCCGGTTTTGGTTCTGAAATGAAATATAATGCATTCCTTGCCCTTACCGACCGCAAATCCGGAAAGGTAACATTTAAGTGGCTGACAACGTATAATCCAAAGACTACCTCTGTTACTGTAGGGGAAACGCGTATGGTAAAATTATCAGACAACCGTTTTGCAATCCTTTACACCACTACCCAAAAAAAGAAAACAACTTTAAATTACGCGGTGTACAGCGATACTGGCAAAAAGATTTACTCTAAAAAGTATACGAATATGGTATTTGATGGCGATTCACAGCCTATTTTACATAAAGGAAGTATTATCTGGATATCCTCAACCGAAAGCGGCGGCAAAGTAAAGACAAAGCTTTATTCCATACCCGCCACATTTTAACAGTACTCCGGTCCTGCTTGGCAAGGACCGGAGTACTATTCATTTATGTTTCCCACTTCTTAAAACGAATACAATTAGTAAGGATGACCACCATCAGTAGTAATTATTCCTCTCAATACCCTTACATTTTTCAGAATACTTCCCCACTTCACGGTCAAAATGATTATATATTTAAAACAATATTTAGAAAGTGGAATCTATTCCAATATACTAAAAGCGCATGATGGCCTCGGTGTTGGTTTTGCAGATGGGGACATTGAAATATTGTATGCGAAGTAATGTATATTTGTAACAGTGAATCCAAAGGCTGAATTGCTGTATATGTTTCTATAAGAGTCCATGTCATTACTTGACATGGATTTCTTTCTGCTATATGTTTATATGACGGACAAAGACGGGGAGCCTGCAAAACACATGGAGCAGAATTTTGCGTAATTGAAAAAAAGTGTTATGATAGAAATAAAATAATGAGAGGAAATAATATGGAAATAATATTAGCATCCGCGTCGCCAAGACGCAGGGAATTATTACATCAAGTCGGCGCAGAATTTACCGTGATTCCGGCGCAGGGAGACGAGGTAATCACAGCGAAAGAGCCGAAAGAGGCGGTAGTAGAGCTTGCGGCAAATAAGGCGGGAGAAATCTATGCCGCAGAGGTTGCGGGCAAACGAAATCAGCCGGATACCCTTGTCATAGGTGCGGATACGATTGTAGTCTGCGACGGCAGGATTCTCGGAAAGCCAAAGGATGAAAAAGATGCCGAGGATATGCTTTCTATGTTATCGGGCAGGAGCCATGAGGTCTACACGGGTGTTTCGGTCTGGATATGGGAAAAGGGAATCACCACCCAGCAGAATTTCTATGAAAGAACGGAAGTGAAGATGTATCCCATCCGGGAAACGGAATTAAAATCCTATATTAAAAGCGGCGAACCGATGGACAAGGCAGGCTCCTATGGGATTCAGGGACTTGGCGCTAAATTTATAGAAAAGATTGACGGTGACTACAACAATGTGGTAGGGCTGCCTCTGGCAAGGATTTATCAGGAATTGATGCAACTGGGCATTGATATTTCCCATGATTCATAATAAAATTATAGTAGAAAATGTCAGGAGGAATATCTTATGGGAGAGTATGATGAGGTGGTCTTGAAATGCTTTTTGGAGAATCAGAGCCGGTTGTTTGATGAAAAGGTAGCGGAATCTTTAGAGGAGGCAGAGAGCTTCTTGGAGGACTGCATGGCGGTGGTCTGTAAGAATCTCAGGGAAGTGAAGGAGTATCTGGATGAAAGCGGTGCGGATATTTCCGGTATGAGCAATGAGGATATCGAGGAGGCGGCGGAAGTATTTGCGCTGCCGGATGGAAGATATCTGGTAGTGGAAGCATAACCGTTACCGGAACGGCCGAAGGATGTGAACAGCAGCATAACCTCATTTCGTCGGTCAAATGGAAGATGATACACGAAAGTGATAAGGAGAAAAGCAATATGGGAAAGAACTATGATGTGATTATCATCGGTGCGGGTCCGTCCGGGATTTTCTGTGCTTATGAGCTGAAGGAGAAGAAACCGGATATCAAGGTGCTGATGATTGAAAAAGGACGCAGGATTGAAAACAGGCAATGCCCGAAGCGTAAGACCAAGGTCTGTGTAGGCTGTCAGCCATGTTCAATTACGACAGGATTTGCGGGAGCAGGCGCTTTTTCTGACGGAAAGCTGTCTCTGTCTCCTGATGTGGGCGGTCATCTGCCTGAAATCTTGGGATACGAAAAGACGCAGGAGCTGATAAGGGAATCCGATGATATCTATTTAAAATTCGGAGCAGACAAGACGGTTTATGGTGTGGATAAGGAAAAAGAAATCCGCGAGATACGAAGGAAGGCGATAAATGCCAACCTGAAGCTGATTGAGTGTCCAATCCGTCACTTGGGAACAGAGGAAGGCTATAAGATTTATTCCAGACTGCAGGAACATCTCTTGGAAAAAGGCGTGGAGATAGAATTTCACACGATGGTCAAGGATATTTTGGTAGAGGACGGGGCGGTTACCGGAATTGTGACGGACAAGAGTGAAACATACCATGCAAAAGAGATTATTTCTGCCGTGGGCAGGGAAGGCGCAGACTGGCTTTCCCATATCTGTAAAGAGAAACATATTGAGACTGAGGTCGGTACGGTAGATGTCGGTGTACGGGTAGAGGTTCGGGACGAGATCATGGAATTTTTAAATCAAAATCTCTACGAGGCGAAGCTGGTATATCATACGCCTACTTTTGACGACAAGGTACGGACGTTTTGCACGAACCCTTCGGGAGAAGTAGCAACGGAATATTATGAAAATGATTTGGCGGTGGTAAACGGACATGCGTATAAGTCCAAGGATTTAAAAACCAATAATACCAATTTCGCATTGCTGGTATCCAAGAATTTTACAAAGCCTTTTAAGACGCCGATTGAATACGGTAAGCAGATTGCACGTTTGTCCAATATGCTCTGCGATGGAAAGATCTTAGTGCAGACCTTTGGAGATTTCAGGAGAGGGAGACGGACGACAGAGGAACGGCTCTGCCGGAATAATCTGATTCCAACCCTAAAGGATGCGATACCGGGAGATCTGTCTTTAGTATTTCCGCACCGGATTATGGTGGATATTGAGGAGATGATTCTGGCGTTGGATAAGGTGACGCCGGGTATCGCAAGTGATGAGACGCTGCTGTATGGAGTGGAAGTGAAGTTTTATTCCAATAAGGTCGTGGTAAATACAGATTTTGAGACAAGCATTAAGGGGCTCCGGGCGATTGGAGACGGCGCAGGAGTAACGAGAGGCTTACAGCAGGCGTCGGCAAATGGAATCAGTGTTGCACGCAGTATTTTAAAGTACATGGAGTAGGAAGATGAAGATACGGAAGAAGAGAAGAGCAGAGTGCGTCTTGCTGGCTGTGATGTTGTGTTTAAATGGCTGTAATTTTGGAGAAACGTCCGCAGCATTTGCAGAGGATTTAGGGAAGAGTGATGTATTTCGGATTGGTGATACTGTGTGTACTCTGCCCAAAGCAAAGGTATATCTGTGCAATTATCAGAATATTTACGGCAGCGCTTATGGAATCAATCTCTGGGAGCACGAAACGGATGACAATTCTTTGGAAGAGTATGTCAAGGACATTACGATTTCAGAACTGACAAGAGTGATATGTATGGATGAGCTGGCAAAACAGCAGGAACTTACTCTGACGGAGGAGGAGGAAAAAACTGCCCGGACGGCGGCGAAGGCGTATTATGACTCCCTGACGAAGGAAGAGATTTCCTATATGGAAATCAGTGAGAGTATTTTGGAGGAAATGTATCGGGATTACGCACTGGCGCAGAAATTATACACCTCGCTGACTGAGGGGGTAAATGATGAGGTCAGTGATGACGAGGCGCGCGTCATGGAGGCGCAGCAGATTTATGTGACGACAAAGGAAAAGGCAGATGAGGTGAAAAAGGAGCTGAAAAGCGAAAAGGAGTTTCTCTCTGTGGCTGCGGATTATAACGAGGCTCCTCGGATCGAGATGAAATTTAAAAGAGGGGATCTGCCGGAAGAGGTAGAAAAGGCGGCGTTTGCGCTTGATGATGATGAAATAAGCAAATGTATTGAGGCGGAAGAGGGTTTCTATTTTATCAAATGTACGGATAAGTTTAATCAGGAGCTGACAGATGAAAATAAGCTGACGATTGTCCAACAGAGAGAAAAAGAAGCGTTTGACGATACTTACGAAGCATTTGTGGAAACCTTGCAATCGGTTCTGAATACACAGCTATGGACAGCGGTGACAGTAGAGCAGAATGAAAATATTACAACAGATTCTTTTTTTGAGGTATATGAAAAATATTACACCGAATAAGCGAAACAAAGGGGCTGTCGGGAAATAGATGGTCTTAAACAGGGGCAGGTGTGACTCATAC
>CAJTSH010000087.1 GCA_910578885.1 uncultured Lachnospiraceae bacterium | reverse complement strand
GACGCTTTCAATGTAGCATAAAGTGACTGTAAAAGTTCAACTGATTTTCTCCATTTTCAGTTGAAAGAAATTTCAGGTAGTACTTTTTACTATCATGTGCGGCAGCACTTTTTGATGGCATGGTGGCAGTTTTTACCGTCATAAGTGCCATCACTTTTTGCTATCATAGCGGCATCATTTTAGGCGAAGTGATAGCGTTTTTTGCCATCACAAATGGCAAAGTGCATCATTTTTCACTATCATGGCGGCAGTTTTGTAGGTATAATTCGAGTGCCTATAGGGGAGATTCCTTTCTCTTAAAGCCCTCGGCGTTTGAGAGCGAAATACACCCATTGCACAAACTTCGTTTATGCAATGGGGATTTCGCCCTTGCAGGGAGCTAAGTGCCGGTGGCACTTGTTTAGCTCCGACCGAAGCGGAGCGTAGAGCATAAGTCACGCTAGCGTGACTTGACAAATGCTGACGCATTTGTAGTTATCGCCGGTAGGCGAGCACCTATGCCACCCACTCACAATCTGTCCCGCCATACTTCCGCTTGCTCCGATCCGATACTGCCATTTGCAGGAGGGAGGACAAAGCACAATACAGAGACATTCATTTATCCGCATGAGCAAGCTGCCCGATGTCAGAGGCAGGATCACTTATATATCCAGCCATGCGAAACAGGAAAACCTGTATGCGGTCTATGAAACGACAGACCGCTGCTATTGGACGGAGCTTGCGAAATGCAACCGACAGGAATTTGAAAAAAGCGGTACGGAGGGAAAGTGCATTGAGGCGAGGGAATTTATCATTGCCCTGCCCGAATCATTCCCAAACCTCTATGAGCCGGACAAGCTGTTACAGCTTTTTACAGACCGTTTCAAAGAAAAGTATGGTGTGGAGTGCGTATCGGCGTTGCACCATAACAAACGAAAGACAAATTACCATATCCACCTTATTTTTTCGGAACGGGAATTGTTGCCCGAACCCATAGAAAAAACTGCAACACGCAACATGTTTTATGACGAAACCGGGAAACATGTACGCACCAAGAAAGAGATACTTGATGAAAACGGAAATGTACGCAAAGGCTGTAAAATCGTAAAGAAAGGCGAAGTCTATGAGCGCAATCTTTTTACCGCCAAGAACAAGCTGTTCAAGCAGGAGAATTTTGTTGATGAAGTAAAACATTTCTATACTGACCTTATCAATCTTCTTGTAAAAGATGACAAAGAAAAACTCCATGTGTTCGACAGCAGCGGATTGTATCTTGCCACCAAGAAGATAGGGAAAAACAACCCAAAGGCGGAACAGATACAAACCGATAACGAAATGCGTATGCGCTGGAATTGTGAGGTAGACAGGGCGATTGTCAGCGGTGTTTCTGAAACGGAGATACAACAAATAAAGAAAAAATATATCACAGACCGCATCAGAAAATCCGTTGATATATTCGGCAGTCAGCCGGAACGTCTGGGAAGTATTATTATGACTGCTGTTACGGCGCTGGCATTGCTGATTTCTAAAGTATTGGATAAGGCAAGGGAACTGTCGGCAAAGTTTTTTGAGAACGAAATAGTACAGCCGATTGCAGAACCAAGCGAGAAAAAAACGGCAAAAATAATATCGCAGACGGATAAACTGCCAAAGCAGGAGCATAACCTTCTTGAAGAACCGACTATCGATTTATCAGCACAAAAACGGGAGTTGCAGTCTAAAACCAAAGCGCAGACAACAGAGCGGGAAACACCAAAGACACCGCCCAAGCCTGTTATGTCTGCTGAAGCCGCCGCATATCCAAAGCTGTTAAAGATTTATAAGGAATTAAACCGCCAAAACGGGATTATCTTTGACGCAGAGAGAGAACGCAATGGGCTGGAACTGGAGCGTGACAGCCTAAAAGGACTTGCAAAACTGACGAAGAAAGGGGAACTGCAAAGCAGAATTGACCGCAAGAATGAGGAAATCGACCTTTTGAAAGTCGGTTTGTCGGGGATAGTCAAACGATATGGATTCCAAACGGTGCATGATTTCTACAAAGCCTTTGCCGCCTCTAAAACAGCTAATGCCGATTATCGGGATAAAGCTGATAACTGGGAAAAAATTTATGGAATAAAAGCAAAAAATGATACCATGCAAGAAAAAATGCAAAATCTTCAAAGGAGAATATGCCAGCAAAAAGAAGAAATGCCACAACGAAGAAATAGAGGGGCAAGATAAAAAACAGCCCCTCTTTAAAGTATGCTGAAATAAACATAGTAATTTAAATATAAAGCGTATAATCAGATCCTTTATGAGCTTTATATTCGATATCTGAATATAAATAATCTGCAGAGTCATCAAGAATTTTTCTTAGCGAAACTTTTGTCATTTCAGTACAATCGTTTCGTGTTAAGGCATCTGATATTTCACAAAATAAGACTTCACTGTTTTCGTTCATATCACTTGTGGGAATGCCGTTTATATAGTCCATTTCAAATAACAGATACCAAGTTTTTCTGTCACAACGAATACCCAACATACGTTTAACTTCTGCTGTAATACTCGTTTCTTCAAAAACTTCCCGTACAGCAGCTTCCTCCGGCAATTCATTTTCATGGCAAAATCCACCGGGAATCAGCAGTTTCCCCTTTGCTCTGCCGTATGTATGTCTTACAAGCAGGACTTGTTTTTTTCTTCTTACAATACAACCTACCGAAAAACAATAATTATCATTCATATTTTATCCCTCGTTTCCTGTCAATTTAATATTTAGTATTTCTATTATTTTTTCTGCTACTTTCTCAGGCTGTAAATACGTTGAATCAATGTTGGGATATGCATATTCATCATAAAAATGAAAAGTATTCTTTATACCACGTTCAATTCGTTCCATATCTCTGCCATCATTTATTGCCCTTCTTATATTCTCTTCCTTACAACATTTAAGAATAATAGGGCATACCTCAAATGGTATACTGTCTTCTCTCAAGCTGCTAATTACTTGTTCAAATATTTGTTTTCGTTCCCCGTGAAAACCATATGGAAAAATAACATATTCTATATCCTCACACAGAAGATAATTTTTGAATAATGAATAAATATTTCGAGTTACAGCGTATTTTGTAGCATCCGTAAAAGGAAATGGGTTAATTGCACGACACCAATCGGCATCTACATAAGCACATTTTGATAATTTTTGTAACAGTATTTTTGCTGTTGTAGTTTTTCCAACTCCATTAGGTCCTACAATCAAAATAAGTTTTTTCATTCTATATCAAATCTCCATATCATTTTCTCAAAATCCAATCACATTTTATAGCAGGCTATCCAGTTCATGAAAATTATTTGCAATATCACCGGAATAAACCTCATTATCCCTGTTGAACAAAATCGTATTGATTCCTACCTCTTGTGCCGCAGTTAAATTTTGCACGCTGTTATCGACAAAGATACACTCCTGCGGAATACATTGAAGATGCTTAAGTGTATAGGTAAAAATCCGGTTTTCAGGCTTACGCATACAGATTTCCCCGCTGATAATGCTTTCTTTAAAGTATTTTTGAAGTCCATATAATTCAAATAAATATTTACTCCATTCTTTCACATCATTCGAAAACAGGACAAAATCATACTGCTGGTAATTGTGTTCGGCAAACCACAAGAACTCCTGATCAAATGTCAAAAAATTTGTCAGATAATCTCGCATTGTTTCCGCTGGATCTGGGTATCCTAACAGAGAAAGAAATTCATCAGAACTTAGTTCTCCGTTTCCTGCTTTTGTAAATAAACATTCCTCACGGAATGCTCGTGTAAGTCTGTTATGTTCCTTTTTGTCAAAATGCTCAAATGTGTATGGAATAAAATATCCTTTACTTTCCTTTATGATTACACCATACATGTCAAGTAGGAGTATTCGCTTTTTTTTCGGTCTTTTTTTCAATTTTCTTTCCATAAGTAATCATGTTTCCTTTCACAAAAGTGTATCCGGCAGTCGGGTTCTCTGCAAAGAAATCCGCAATTTCAATATTCCGGCTGCAATAATCTTCGGCTTCCTTGCGGGATAAACCATGGGTTAATAAATGGAGAATCAGCCTTTCCTTTTGCTCATCATGAATGCCAGAGACCCAATCGTTATATGCGATAAAATCATTTTTAGTTTCCTCATAATCTGCATATTGTGTAGTAATAAACTCTACCTTATCGTTCATTCTTACGTCAACGTTGACAAGTCCCAGCTTTTGCATCATATGTGCAGTTCTGATGGCAACCGCATAATCACGCCCCTGCATTGCAAGTTCAGTCTGCCACTTTTTCTCCAACCCTTCATGCCTGCATAGCTTCTGATAATCCATGCCGTCAATATAAAGCCCGCAGCACTCAAATTCTCTGTTTGCATCTATGCATACTATATATCCATCCGGTTTTGCAAAATGAATCATCTTCTGTATAAAAGCGGACGGATTGTCCAAATGCCTGAGAACAGCCTGACATACTACGAAATCATACTGGTTTTCGACAGAATAATTAAAAACATTTTCACACAAGAAATCCGCCTCCAATTTTTGACTTTCAAAAAGAACTTTTCCCTTTTTGATCAAATCTTCTGCAAAATCAATTCCGGTATAAGTGCTTCCCTCGGGCAGATACGGAAGCAACAACAGTCCTAAAAATCCATATCCGCATCCGCAGTCCAATACAGAAATCGGTTTATCAATCTTCCAGACCTGTGAAATAAGAAAGCGCGTATAGTCATCGTTCCAATAACTTTTTCGAGTCCTTAAAAGGTATTCCAGCTTTTGGTTCCAAAAATCTTTTGTTGCTGTTTTTTCAGGAATATATGTCTCACCGTCAAGCGGTTTTAAGCCTAATAACTGATCTGTCGATACTTTAAAATACTCTGCCAATAATGGAAGAATGGTGATATCCGGCAAATTGACTCCGGTTTCCCATTTGCTGATCGTTGGAAATGATACACCTATGCTGTCTGCCAGTTCCTGCTGTGTTACTTTTGCTTTTTTACGCAAGTCGGCAATACGCAATAATATTTTATTCATCTCTAAAACCTCCTAAATTGCGAGATGTCTTATAGGTTTTCTCAAATTTTTATAATTATATCGAAAACTAGGGATTTTGTATTCACTTAAAATGGCGAATATTTTCGCTTGCAGGTTGAAATATTCGATTCTGTTACAATTGATTTGATTACAGAATACCAAAAAACTTCACGACAAACGCATGAGTAAACAAATTGTTACAAAACCCTTTTTCTGGTAAAA
>CAJTSH010000086.1 GCA_910578885.1 uncultured Lachnospiraceae bacterium | reverse complement strand
TGCAGTTGTTTTACAGGTTTTCTGCCAGCACCGCTTTTTCTGACCTTTTCCGGTCCGGAAGGGAAAGGCATGCCGTCCTTGATCTCATGGATGCCAGAACGTATTGTGCGGATATCCATGCCACTGGCTTCGCTGACAAGTTTGATGCCGACATGGCCATAGCCCTTTGCAATGCTTGCGGCCAGCAGACGACGTTGGCGCTCATCCAATAGTTGGGGCATTGTCTTGAAAACCTGCTCAATGATGCTCAATGTTTTATCGTTATTATGTGCCATGAAAATGTCCTCCTGAATCACTAAACTCGTTCATGACATATATTAACATAGATTCCAAAAATATACAAATTATTTCACGACAGTTCCTCACTGTTTATTACGGAGCCGGAAATTGTGGCGCAGGGAGCAAATGATTTCAGGGTGTTCTTTATCTCTTATATTGTATTAGGATTTTGGGTTGTAATCCTCACTCTTATGCAGTCATTGGGAAGGGCTTCTAAGGCAAGTGTGCTGGTGCTTTTACGCCAGATTGTGATTTATATTCCTGCGGCGTTTATCATGCCTCATGTTGCCGGGCTTGGCGTACATGGTGTATTCTGCGCCCCGCTTATTACAGATGCGATTGTACTGATCGTGGTTATCTGGATGATGTGCAGTGAGTTTAAGAGGATGGATCAGTTAAAAGCTGCGAATAGGTAGGGAGGTCGGATGATGAAACTTCATGCATCGGGCGAGGATTATCTGGAAGCAATCCTTGTTTTACAAAAGAAAATAGGTATGGTGCGTTCCGTAGACCTCGCCCGGCACATGGGCTTCAGCAAGCCAAGCATCAGCCATGCGGTAGATGTATTGCGGGATGGAGGTTTCCTTACAATGGATAAAGACGGATTTCTGCACTTGACGGAAGAAGGGCGGGAAATCGCCGAGAAAATCTATGAACGGCATCAATTTTTTACGGAGCAGCTCATTGCGGCAGGTGTCAATGAAACGACCGCAGAGGAAGATGCCTGCAGGATTGAACACGCTATCAGTGATGAGAGCTTCCGAAAGCTACAAAGATATTTTATGAAGCCAAAGTAGGGGAGGTGGGGCATCGTGCGCATAGTAGTGTTTGAAATACATGACAGCGATTCCGATATCTTCGATAAAATCATGGAGATAGTGGAGTCCCACCCTAACATCGAGTGCCTGCGGGTGAAGGACGAGCCGATGCTGTCACTTCCGGGGCTGGAGATTTATCCTGGGCGGAGAAAGATTTATCGTGACCGCCGAGAGATCAACCTCACCACGAAGGAGTACGACCTTTTGTGTCTGCTTGCGGCAAACAGAGGGCAGGTGCTTACATACGACCAGATATACCGGAAGGTCTGGGGAGAGGATGCCTACGGGGATGAGAGCAACGCCATCGGATGCCATATCCGCCATCTGCGGGAAAAGCTGTACGAGGCAGAGCCGGATGCGCCGTTTACCATCCGGTGCGTAAGGGAGGTTGGGTATTGCTTCGAGGTCAGTTCTGAATAAAGGCTTATACGGCGGTTTGGTTTTCCAAGCCGTCTTATTTTGTGCTTTTTCGGCATAAAAACAGATTTTTTTCAATGCTTTTTTATTCCGTGTACACCCCTCGGAGGCAAAGTTAAAAAGTATGGGGGCAAAATTAAAAAGTATAGGGCAAAATTAAAAGGTTTGGGGAAAAGTTACATTGTATCAAAGACGGCTATTAGATAGATGATGGGTACAGCGGGACAAATTATAACCGTCCTGATTTCCAGAGAATGCTGGCAGACATTGAAAGCGGAAAAATCAACTGTGTAATCACAAAAGACCTTTCCAGACTGGGGAGGAATTACCTTGAAACAGGAGTTTTCATTGAGGTATATTTCCCTGAACATAATGTACGCTACATTGCAGTAAATGACGTGGTGGACACCGATGAGCAGGAGTCAGCGGATTTTACGCCTTTTCGCAACATCATCAACGAACTTTACGCAAAGGACACTTCTAAGAAAGTCAAGAGTGCAAAACGTGCGAGGGTGATGAGCGGAATGTATGTAGCTACTTCCGCACCATATGGCTATCAGAAAGACAAAGAGGACAGACACCGCTTAGTCATAGATGAGCGTTACGCACCAACAGTCAGAATGATATTTGACCTTGCAAAAGAGGGGAAAGGCATTTCTGCAATCCGCAGCCACATCAACACGCTACATATTTTAAGACCGTCGGCGGTCAATCCAAACGGATATGAAAGGCATTTCGACGGTGAGGACGATGCAAGGCGTTATGAGTGGAGCAACAACAGCATCAGGGGCATACTCCGAAATCCAGTGTACGCAGGTCATCTTGTCATGGGCAAGCGTGTATCACCGTCATTCAAAAGCCACAAGAGCAGGTGCGTACTTCCTGAAAATTATACAGTAGTCAAAGATGTGCATGAGCCGATTGTCGATCCGGCGGATTTTGAGCTGGTGCAGAGGTTAATCACAAGCAGGAGGAACACGCAGACCAAGAAAAAGCCTTTTGAGAATATCTTTGCAGGGCTGGTCAAATGTGAGGACTGCGGCTATGCCATGACGCTTTCCAAAGCGCACAGAAGCCCGAAGGAAGAACTGATTGACGAATACGGTTATATGTGCAACAACTACAAGACATTTGGAAAATCAGCCGACACAAGCCACTGGATAGAGGCGAGGGCGTTATATGAGAGTGTCCTTGCAGACATTCAGAAACACGCTGATGAAGCGCTGCGGGATAATTCGTCAATGGTGGATAAGCTGTTAAAAAAGGCTGGCAGGGCGGAAACTGACAGACGGAAAGCATTGGAGAAAGAATTAAAACAGTGCAGAGCAAGGTTATCGGAAGTGGATAAGCTGTTCCAGTCACTCTATGAAGATAAGATAAGCGGCGGCATCACAGAGCGCAATTATCAGATGATGAGCAGGAAGTATGAAGCCGAGCAGACTGAACTTGAAGTGAAAATAAGGGAGCTGGAAGAACAGAACAGGGCAAAGAGTGACGAGGAAGAAAATGCGGAACAGTTTGCAAAACTCATAAAAAATTATGCAGGCGTTGAGGAACTGAGTGCATCACTCTTGAACAGGCTTATTGAAAAGATAACCATAGGCGAAGCAAAAGAAACAGACGGACAGAGAACACAGGAAGTAAAAATCTATTATAAATTCATAGGGAATATCCTTTAAGAAGGGCGTATTTTTCGGCATTTTAAATGTTCCGTGAAATACGTCCTTCTGATATTGAACAGCAAGAAGGTCGTATTTTAAGGCAGGGCAATCTCAATCCCAAGGTTAAAATTTTCCGTTATGTGACTGAAAATACATTTGATGCGTACAATTGGCAGGTGATCGAAAACAAGCAGAAATTTATTTCCCAGATTATGACGAGCAAATCCCCGGTACGAAGCTGTGAGGACGTGGACGAGGCGGCACTCACTTACGCGGAGGTAAAAGCCCTAGCTACTGGGAATCCGTATATCCGCGAAAAAATGGATTTGGATGTGCAGGTATCAAAGCTGAAGCTGATGAAAGCGAACCACACCAGCCAGAAATACCGTCTTGAGGACAATATTACAAAGCATTACCCACATAAGATAGCCTTTCTGAAAGAAAGAATCAAAGGTATGACAGCGGACATTCAGACCTCAGAAGCAAACTTCCCAACTGATAAAGAGCAGTTTTTTATGAAAGTCGGAGATAAGGTTTATACGGACAAAAAAGAAGCCGGAGCCGCACTTGTGGAAATGTGCAAAGCAATGAAAACCGTCAATGTGCCTGCAACGGTGGGGGAATATGCCGGGTTTAAGATGGCGGTGTCCTTTGATTCGTTCAACTACAAATTTGTGATGCACTTAAAAGGGCAGCTTTCCCATAACCTTGAGATTGGCTCTGACCCGATCGGCAACATTGCCCGTATCAACCATGTACTGGAATCCATACCGAAAAGGCTTTCCGAAACGCAAACAGAATTAGAAACGATGGAGCGTCAGCTTGAAACTGCCAAAGTGGAAGTTGAAAAACCATTTGCACAGGAAGCGGAGCTTGCGGAGAAGCTGGAACGTCTTTCTGCCTTAAATGCCCTGCTTAACATGGACGAAAAGGGAGATGATGCAGCTCTGCAATGCGAACAAGTTCGCATGGACGATGCGCCGGAAGAAGAAAACAAAGGACAGGAAGCCAGTGATTTAGAACATGATGACCAGAGGCAGGAACAAGCGGTGGAAAATGCAGGACATAATCATGCAGCGGAAAATGACAGTTCACACGGGTTAAATCTGGCAGCCGGAAACACTGACAAGCCTGCGAAGGCATCGCTGAAAGAAAAACTGGAAGCGTACAAGGCGCAGGTGGCAGGTATGGGAAACACTGGTAAGGATAAAACAAAGGGAAAAGAGGAAGTCATATAAATTTCACAAAAATTCGATTGCAAAACTGCCAGTAAAAACGTAAAATAGGAATAGGGAAGTATGTAGATTGCACTGAAAGTGAGTAAGCAGTGAAAAATGAGCCATACTGATAAAGGAGGTGTGTTTCTATGGCAACTTCAAGTATTACAAAGAATTTTGTTATATCGGGTCAGAAACAGGTGGAGATGTTTGTTAATGCAATTGAAGAATCTGCCAAAAACCGTCCTGTTCGTATTCCAGTGGCAGCAAATTACGTGGAAGACGATGCGGAGTTGATAGAACTAATGGATAAATGGGAGAAATCAAATGTCATTAACAAGTAAATATTCAGTCATTAACATTCGCCGCTATCTTAAAAATGACAATCCCAAAATCGGAGAGGACAGATTGCTTCAAGTCCTCTCTGGATTTTCATGCCCTAAGAATCCTGATTTGGAGCTTTTTCTGAAAAACAGCTCCATAGAATTTACCAAGAAAAACCAGTCTGTTACATATCTTGTTTTTTCTAAGGAAAACGGAGCATTGCTTGGGTATTTTACGATAGCGTTGAAAGCTTTGACGATCAGAGGCGAAACGGTAAGTAAGACCATGAAAAGAAAACTGCTGCGGATCAGTGAACTGGATGAAAAATCTGATACCTATACGATGTCCGCTTATCTGATAGCACAGCTTGGAAAAAATTATGCGGGAGGCATGGAGAAAAAAATTACGGGAGCGGAACTGCTTGAACTGGCTTGGGGTATTATTGAGAGAATGCAGTATCTGGGCGGAGGTTTGGTAGTGTTTCTTGAAGCAAACAATGAGGAAAAGCTGCTGTCATTCTATAATACAAATCGGTTTGTACAATTTGATACCCGATTAACAGCATCTGATCCAGAAAACCAGCATGAGCTGATACAGTTGCTAAGACTGCTTTAGCTGAAAAATTTCACAATAATAGTAACTTTAGGTGTATGATAAAGAGAAAATCAATGTCATACACCTTTTTAATTTATGACAATAGAAAATTCGTAAAATGGAATTTTTATTGTATGGAAATACCGTCTTGTAAATGATACAGGGCGGTATTTTTCTGTGCAGAAAAAGTCCAGCTAAGAAATGTCAATAAGTAATTTGAGAAATTTATTAAAAAAATTTATTTGTGCCAGTTTCTAAAAAAGGGTAACTTTAATAAACCCACCTGTGTGGAAATTTAAAATTATGTCTGGCATTTAGGCTGCATTGTCTGGTTTTGAAGGATGGTCAACTTCATAGCGTTTACAATGCTCCTGTGGTGTGATCATTTCAAACGGCTTATTATCCCTGAGCATGGCAAAAATGATGTTGCAGATTTTATGCATCACAGCCCCGACAGCCACATTTTTTTTCTTGCTCCTGCATTTGTCGGTATAGTAACTATGAATGACTGGGTTTACGGGCATTTTCG
>CAJTSH010000085.1 GCA_910578885.1 uncultured Lachnospiraceae bacterium | reverse complement strand
GAAGCGGAGCGGAATCGAGCGTTATGGCGGGGTAGTGGGAATGCAATCATCCGGCGAAGCCGTACAGCGAGATGAAGCGAAGCGGAATCGAGCGTTATGGCGGGGTAGTGGGAATGCAATATTTTTTGAAAGTGTGAAAAAACCTGCGTATGATTGGGTATACTTAGTATCGGGTGAAGCAGTTCAGGATTTTGGTACTGTGTCAGCTGATTTTCAAAGCAAAAGACGAATGGGAAAAGCTGAGCAACTCTCTACTTTTTTCCTGTTATTGCAAAAAATGGTTGCTTATATCCAAAATTATGATAAAATAAATGTGTGCGCTTAAATGTAGTTTTAGGAACCGGCGCATTCATTGGGTGACATTGTGGATATCAACTGTGCGTTGATGACAGGCGGTGTTCACATATATCAATAAACCAAAGTAAATATGTAGGAGGAATTGTCAAATGGCAAACAAATGGGTTTATCTCTTCAAAGAGGGAAATGCAAACATGCGTGAACTCCTTGGAGGAAAAGGCGCTAACCTTGCAGAAATGACCAGTTTAGGTCTTCCGGTGCCGCAGGGATTCACAATTACAACAGAAGCTTGTACTCAGTATTATGAGGATGGACGCCAGATTAATGAAGAAATTCAGGCACAGATCAATGAGTACATTGGAAAGATGGAAGAGATTACAGGAAAGAAATTCGGTGATACCGAGAATCCGCTTCTGGTATCTGTTCGTTCCGGTGCAAGAGCTTCTATGCCTGGTATGATGGACACAATCTTGAATCTCGGTCTCAACGAGACTGTTGTAAATGTAATTGCTGAGAAATCTGGAAATGCACGTTGGGCTTGGGACTGCTACAGAAGATTTATCCAGATGTATTCTGACGTAGTTATGGAAGTTGGTAAGAAATACTTCGAAGAGCTGATTGATAAGATGAAAGCTGACAGAGGCGTAACGCAGGACGTTGAGCTTACAGCAGATGATTTGAAAGAGCTTGCATCTCAGTTCAAGGCTGAGTACAAAGAGAAAATCGGCGAGGACTTCCCGGATGATCCGAAGGAGCAGCTGATGGGAGCAGTTAAGGCTGTATTCCGTTCCTGGGACAACCCTCGTGCGAATGTATATCGCCGTGACAACGATATTCCGTATTCTTGGGGTACTGCTGTAAACGTACAGAGTATGGCATTTGGTAACATGGGTGATGATTGTGGTACTGGTGTTGCATTTACCCGTGATCCTGCTACTGGCGAGAAGAAGCTGATGGGTGAGTTCCTTACCAATGCACAGGGTGAGGACGTTGTTGCCGGAGTTCGTACTCCTATGCCTATCGCTCAGATGGAAGAGAAATTCCCGGAAGCATTTGCACAGTTCAAAGAGGTTTGTGCAACACTTGAGAATCACTATAGAGATATGCAGGATATGGAGTTTACTGTTGAGAATGAGAAACTTTATATGCTGCAGACACGTAATGGTAAGAGAACAGCTCAGGCTGCTTTAAAGATTGCCTGCGATTTGGTTGATGAGGGAATGAGAACAGAGGAAGAAGCAGTTGCTATGATCGATCCTCGTAACTTAGATACCTTGTTACATCCGCAGTTTGATGCCGCTGCATTGAAGGCTGCTACTCCAGTAGGAAAAGGACTTGGAGCTTCTCCTGGAGCTGCTTGCGGTAAAATCGTATTCTCTGCTGAAGATGCAGAGGCTTGGAATGCAAAAGGCGAGAAGGTTGTTCTTGTTCGTCTTGAGACATCTCCGGAAGATATCACTGGTATGAAGGCTTCTCAGGGTATCTTAACAGTTCGTGGTGGTATGACAAGCCATGCAGCCGTTGTTGCACGTGGTATGGGTACATGCTGTGTATCTGGATGCGGCGATATCGCTATGGATGAAGAAAATAAGAAATTTACTTTAGCTGGCAAAGAGTATCATGAGGGAGATTTCATATCTATCGATGGTTCTACAGGTAACATTTATGACGGTGCAATCCCTACTGTTGATGCTACTATCGCCGGTGAGTTCGGAAGAATTATGGCTTGGGCAGACAAATATAGAACATTAAAGGTTCGTACCAATGCAGATACTCCTGCAGACGCTAAGAAGGCTCGTGAGCTTGGCGCAGAAGGTATCGGTCTTTGCCGTACAGAGCATATGTTCTTTGAGGAAGACAGAATTGCAGCATTCCGTGAGATGATCTGCTCCGATACAGTAGAAGAGAGAGAAGCTGCTCTTGAGAAGATTCTGCCTTATCAGCAGGGAGACTTCGAAGCATTATACGAAGCGCTGGAAGGCAACCCGGTTACCATCCGTTTCTTAGATCCTCCTCTTCATGAGTTCGTTCCTACTGAGGAAGCTGATGTTAAGAAACTTGCAGATGCACAGGGCAAGTCAGTTGAAGAGATTAAGACATTGATTGATTCCCTGCATGAATTTAACCCGATGATGGGACACAGAGGATGCCGTCTTGCAGTTACCTATCCGGAAATTGCCAAGATGCAGACAAAAGCTGTTATCCGTGCAGCAATCAATGTTCAGAAGGCTCATTCCGACTGGACAGTAAAACCTGAAATCATGATTCCGCTTGTATGTGAAATCAAAGAGTTAAAATATGTGAAGAAGATCGTTGTTGAGACCGCAGATGCTGAAATCGCAGCAGCAGGCGTAAATCTTGAGTATGAAGTAGGTACAATGATCGAGATTCCAAGAGCAGCATTGACTGCTGATGAAATCGCAACAGACGCTGATTTCTTCTGCTTCGGTACAAATGACCTGACACAGATGACATTCGGATTCTCCCGTGATGATTCCGGTAAGTTCTTAGATGCTTACTATGATGCTAAAATTTTCGAGAACGATCCGTTTGCAAAACTTGACCAGACTGGCGTTGGTAAATTGATGGAGACAGCAATTAAGCTTGGCAAGCCGGTTAATCCGAAACTGCATGTTGGTATCTGTGGAGAGCACGGCGGAGATCCTTCTTCTGTTGAGTTCTGCCACAAGATTGGCTTGGATTATGTATCCTGCTCACCGTTCCGTGTACCGATTGCGAGATTGGCAGCGGCACAGGCGGCTATATCACAAAGATAGGCGAAAACCATTCTGGACTTTTACCATAAGTTTTGAGGAAGCACAGGCTTTCCGCAGGGCGAATGGTGGCTATCTTAGAAAAAATCAATGGGAAGATTTGACCGTTGATGTTTATATCTAAATAATCATAAGCGTATCATTAGAAATAGTGGTACGCTTATTTTTTTGACCCAATTTGCAGATTTGAACATTCTACTATCCGTCTATATAATGAAATCAAAAAAGGATGGTGGACTTATGAGAGAAAAGAAAAATCATTTGTATGTGGACAGTGGGGAACGGAGCATTTTGCTACATAGCCTTGTGGAACTGAAAAATCAGCTCATACAGCAGGGCAGATATACAGACTGCGTTGACGAACTTATTTTTAAGGTTATCCATGCACCTATAAAAAAAATTAAGGGTAGAACTGGCAGGGGGAAGTGATGTACGATAAGAAATTTAAAGAACTGGTGAAGATAGCAGTAGAGAAATTAAAAGACGAATCCGTATTGAAACTGTTACAGGCTGATGCCAGTTATCAAAAAGACAGTAAGGATGAGGGATAGGCACATGGGGACAGCGGCATCTGGACTATCTGAAGCAATACCGCAGGGTTACATACACCAATCTGCTCACAAGCGGCAGGCTGAACACTTACCTTGCCGACATCGACAGGCAGGCGCAGGAACGCTTTGAAAGGCTCATAGAGGGCATGAAACAGGCGCAGGGCATAACGGAACAGCTAAAGGAAGAAAACGCCTTAGAATGGACAGGGCGGCACAATAATGTGTGGGCTTGTGCAAGGGAAGTTGTGGAAAGGGAAATCATATATTCATAGATTTATATATTGCAAATAATAATCAGGGGCGAGGATATTTCCTTGCTCCCTCTGTATATAAAATGTTGAATAAAATGGTATATCTTTATGAAATCTTCAAAACTGTACAGTACCCTTTTCCTATCAAAATCAAGAAAGGAAATGAACACTATGGATTTCATATTGAAAACAACAAATCTTAGTAGGAATTTTGGAAAACATTCAGCTGTAACGGATGTATCAATCCACGTACGGGAAAAAAGTGTTTACGGACTATTAGGTCCGAACGGGGCAGGAAAATCTACAATCCTAAAGATGGTAACAGGTATGCTCCGTCCAACATCTGGCACGATTGAATTTGCCAGCCATGCATGGAACAGACAGGACTTAAAGCATATTGGGGCTTTGATAGAAAATCCCCCTTTATATGAAAATTTGACGGCATTTGAAAATTTAAAAGTAAGGACTATTTTGTTAGGCTTACCAGAGCAGCGAATAAATGATGTATTAAAAATTGTGGATTTGCAAAATACAGGAAAGAAAAAGGCAGGACAATTCTCAATGGGAATGAAACAGCGGTTGGGGATTGCAATAGCATTGCTGAATCATCCATCTTTGTTAATTCTGGATGAGCCAACAAACGGATTAGACCCGATTGGTATCGGAGAATTGCGAAACTTAATCCGTTCATTTCCACAGCAAGGGATAACAGTTATATTGTCAAGTCATATTCTTTCGGAGGTACAGCTTATTGCAGATGACATAGGCATTATTGCAAACGGTACGCTTGGATATGAAGGTGAAATGCAGCGTAGTGGAAATCTTGAGGAACTGTTTCTCAAAGTCGTTGAAGAAAGCAGGAGGTAACAGGATGAAAAAATATATACGCTCAGAATGGATGAAACACAGACGGACTTTTGTAATGAAACTTCTTATCCTTGCCCCTGTTATTACGCTGCTTATGAATGTGTTTGCACCAATGTGGTATCAGCAAAATTCATTTAACTGGTGGTATATTTTGCTTTTCCCAGGCTGCCTTACTTTGCTTTGTACAATATGCGAGCAGCGGGACGGGGGAAAGATGAAATACAGAAGCCTTATTCCTCTTTCCATAAAGCTTGAAAATGTCTGGATTGCAAAAGCGACTGTTATATTGCTTTTTGACATTGCAGCAAACTTAGTATTCTTAAGTTTGAATATGCTTGGCGGCGTGGCAGTTTTCCTTATTTACGAAATTCCAATCAGTATATCGCTGATTCAGGCTACAGCGGGCATCTTTTGTATTATTGTGGCATCTATGTGGGAAATACCAGTCTGCTTGTGGCTGTCGAAAAAGGTTGGTGCATTTGCAACAGTTGTGATAAATGCAGGAATAGGCTCATTCTTAGGGGTAGCACTGGCGAATACTAAGTTTTGGATTTTTTGCCCGTATAGTTGGATATCCCGTTTAATGGTTCCTGCAATTGGGATATTGCCAAACGGTGTACCTGTTTCTGAAGAAGCAGGTAATTTACCAGTGCCAGTTGCGATGATTGTTTTAGCATTACTGTTTTCCGTGATACTAAGTTTCACTTTGCTAAGGCTCAGTGCTAAAAGTTTTTCACAGCAGGAGGTAAAATAGTGAGAACAATATTAAGGTGTATAAGAGCGAATTGTCTTAAAACGAAGCGTTCTATACTGAGTGTTATTTATGTACTTGTCCCTTTTGTATTGGCTTTGGCATTTGCAGGCTATTTTCATATTTCAAATTGGGACAGGACACTTAAGATAAGTGCTTTTCTTGAAATGATGGGTATCATATATCCGTTTTTGATTGGAATCACCGTGGGAATCATTGCACAGCAGGAAAGTCGGGCAGGACAGTATCAATTTATATTGAGTGCTGTCCCGTCAAGGGTAAGCGTTTATATCGGGGAAATATGTTTCTTACTGATAAATTCCTTATTATTTTGTGTAGTTGCTGTTGCCTGTTTTTCACTCCTTTTTCCGTTTGCTTCCATAAATGGCTGCATTCAGATTATAGGGCTTCTGCTTTTAGGTACTGCCCCTATATATCTGATACATTTCCTGTGTGCTTTCATGTTTGGTAAAAGTG
>CAJTSH010000084.1 GCA_910578885.1 uncultured Lachnospiraceae bacterium | reverse complement strand
AGGGATTATGAACCAGACTTATTTTATAAAGCCCTTATACATTAAGGAAATGCTTTTTATCCGTAAAAACAAAAATAAGATTATTCAGAATGCAAAAATCCTTTACAAACAGAAAAAGGAAAATAGTCCTGCTATTGGATATCTGAAAAGTACCGTTAATTTTTCATTACTCGAACAAATGCATGATAAATTTATTGAAAAGAAATAAAATAGCCGTTAATCAAAAGCCGGGGATCACATCACCCTGCGGGAATCCCATCAAAATATACAATCTCGAAAGAACATTAAGTGACATTGTGCGTGGCAGCGGCAGTGATATTCCGATCATAAATGGAGCCATGAAACGGTACGCGGCTTCTAAAGAAAAAGATATACACAAGTTGATGAAATATGCGGAACAGCTAAGGGTAAAACCAAAGATATTGCGTTATATGGAGGTGCTGCTATGATAACCAGAAATCCAATGCAGCTTAAAGCGTTCATTAAGAAAAAAGGCAGCAGAGAAAAATATTTCTGCACAACTTGTCATGCAGAACTACATGTTGGAGAGGCTGCTGGAAAGAATTTCACTGTCAACATATAAAAACAATTTTATATTAAAAGGCGGATTCTTAATATCGGTAATTGTTGGGCTGGATACCAGGACAACGATGGATCTGGATACAACAATAAAAGGCTTTACATTAACCCATGAATCAATCCGAAAGGTTTTTAAGGAAATATGCGCTGTTGAAATAGAGGATGATGTGAGCTTTACTTTAGAAGATATTTATGATATTCGTGAAACGGATGATTATCCCGGCATACGTGTTTCTTTAAAAGCGAATTATCCTCCCATCAGTGTACCTCTGACGGTAGATGTTACGACTGGGGATATAATCACACCGAAAGAAATAGAATATACATTTAAACTTCTCTTTGATGACAGGACATTAAGTATATTGGCTTATAATCTGGAAACAGTCCTGGCAGAAAAAATAGAAACTGTATTATCACGCAGCATTGCCAATACCCGCCCAAGAGATTTTTATGATATACATACCATCTTTACTTTGCGTGGAAATGAATGTGATAAAAATATTTTGAAACGAGCATTGGAGCAGACAAGTGCAAAGAGGGGCAGTAGCCAGGTGATGCAAAATTATGTGGAAATCATTAAGGAGATCAGGAATAATCCACAGATGCAGAACCTTTGGAAAAAGTATCAGAAAAATTTTGATTATGCAAAAGATATTACTTTTGAAGATACTTGTAATTCTGTTAAATATATCATGGATTACGTTATGACAAGGTGAAGAATACATTAGGAAGATGTTGAAGCTAATTTGTGCAAAGAAAGAGATGTCATAAATCAATATTTGGCCTTTACAAAGATATATAATGAACAGGTGAAACTGCATGGAAGTAATATGTCAGAGCCAAAATTGTGTCTAAAGCAAGATACTAAAATTCCTAAAAACATGAAAAAGTCCACCTGTTTGTTTTGTATGTAGCAGGTGGGCTTTTTTGTTTTGTATAAAAACGATTGTCTTAATGACATTGGGGTTCTCTGTCTCTTTTTCTATCTTTAGAATTTCGTATCAGACCGGAAAAGACAACGATGCTGCCGGCTGGGAAATTTCGGGTTTCGGCGGGAGCCGGAACGTGGAAAATTCGCAAGTGTATAGACACTTGGAACGCTTGCCGTTTAGAGCCATGGCCGAAACATCCCTTTTCTATTGGGCAGTATATGCAGGAAGAAATTTCAATCTTGACAAGCGACCGTCGGTCGCTATATAATTAAAATGTAATAAACGACCATCGGTCGCTACTGGGAGGTTTTGTCAGATGCCAAAAGGAATTACACTTACACCCGAACAACAGGCAGCACGTCGAAGCGAAATAGTTGATATTGCGTTGCACCTTATTGCTGAAAATGGGTTTCAAAAAACATCTATGCGGGAAATTGCAGACTTAGCGAAAATGGGAAAGTCCAGTCTATACGATTTTTTCAAAACAAAAGACGAGATTGCTGTATATGCAATGGAGAAAAAATTTGAGGAAATCATAGAGCAGGTTCACAGAATTATTGACAATGAACCTTTGCCGGAACTATGCCTTAGAAAAATCATGCACAATCAGCTTAAAGTGCCACATCAGTATAGGATTGTACTAATGTGGCTTCATGCCGAATCTGACTACTTGGAAGAAGAGTATCGGAAGCGTCTGAAAACAATACGTTACGAATACCACAATACTATCAAGACCGTGATTGAAGGCGGAGTGGCCAAAGGTGTTTTTCGCAAAACAGATTCTGACCTTGTGGTGCGCCTGTTGATTAACTCCATGCTCTCCATTGTCTATACTTCCCGGCCATCAGCCAGTGAGGAAAAGATGCTGGATGAAACAATCAATATATTTCTACACGGAATTATGAATGAAGGAGGTGAAAAAAATGAACCCCTATATCCTGTCTTTGGAGCATAAACAGGCATCACTTGAAATGGTTGGCGGAAAAGGTATGTCTTTATCAAAGCTATTGACAGCGGGTATCCCTGTGCCGGACGGTTTTCATGTTACAACTGCTTCATACCGGATTTTTGTTGAAGCGAACCAGATTCAGCCTTACATCAAAGCATTGCTGGAGGGCACAGATTCCAACAGTACCAGCCAATTTGAAGATATATCCAAGCAGATTGGTCAACTTTTTCATAATGGAAAAATGCCGCAGGAAGTATCGGCGGCAATAAAAACCGCTTATGCCGGATTAGGAAATGTTTCGGTGGCTGTCCGATCCTCCGCGACTGCGGAGGATTTACCCGATGCTTCTTTTGCGGGCCAGCAGGACACGTACCTCAATATACAAGGTGAGAACGAAGTCCTTGACGCTGTAAAGCGATGCTGGGCATCCCTGTGGACAGCTCGTGCGATTGCTTACCGCATAAAGAATCATATCAGGCAGGAGCTTGTGGCCCTTGCCGTAGTCGTACAAAAGTTGGCGTTTTCTGATGCTTCTGGTGTTATGTTTACAATCAACCCCATGAACGGCAGACGTAACGAAATGATTATAAACGCCGCATGGGGGCTTGGTGAAGCGGTGGTTTCCAGCTTAGTCACCCCTGATACAATCGTTACAGACAAGAGCGCCGTCCGAATCGTGTCATATGAAGTGGCAAACAAAGAGATTATGACGGTTCGCACCTTAGACGGAACGGAAGAAATCCCTGTCCCCGGACGGCTCCGTAAAAAACCTGCTCTTACCCGCAATCAAGTCATGCGGCTGACGCAGCTTGGAAATAAAATTGAGAAATATTATCGAATGCCTATGGATATAGAATGGGCGCTGGAAAAAGATAAGTTGTATATTGTTCAGGCCCGCCCCATTACTGTCTTACCGTCGGAGTGGGTATTGCCGGAAAAGAATGTAGTTTACACAAAGGGCAGTCTGGCAGAACACCTGCCAAACCCAGTCACGCCTCTGTTCGCCACTCTTGGCCTTGAATTAGTCAACCGTGCGTCGGCGCTTTTATGGGTGGATATGTTTGGTACAAGCGCAAAAAAGCTGCTGCCAGACAATGGGGCATACACGATAATCAATGGTTATGTCTATCTTTCCGCTAAGGCAAAGCCTCTTTTAATTGCTGTAAAATCCCTTTCCCCCCGCTCTTTGCGCCGGACGCTTACGAACAGCATTATGCGCTTTGAAGCGGCAAGAAAAGAATTTGAAGATGTGGTGAGGCAGTGGGACGAAACATCCCTGCATACGTTAAGCGCCAAGCAGATTATGGAGGGCATTCAAGCCGTATTTTACGCCGCATGTATTTATTTCACAAGGATTCAGCTTACATTGCCCGCCGCATCGATCAGCGAAACGTTATTCACAAAATTCTTTCAGGGTGCGGCCCGCCGTGCTGGTATAACGGACATTTCCGTTCTCTTGCTTGGGTTTGATACGATTGCGCTGCAATCGGAAAAGAACCTGTGGGACCTTTCGGAATGGGCAAAGCAAAGTAACACTTTAGGCTTCTATCTGAAAAGCAATCCTGCAGCAAAGATAGCAGAAGATTTCAAGTCCTCCATTTTGCCTGCGGAAGTTTCGCAGGAGGTATGGATGGAGTGGAAAAGCCGGATTAACGCCTATTTCAAAGAATTTGGCTGTACTGCGTATGAATTTGATTTTGCATATGCCACACCACAGGAGATGCTTACGCCAACCTTTGAATCCATAAAAGCATTTTTGGAGGAAAAAGGGGAAAATCCGTATTCGCGCCAAATCACATTTGAAAAGCGCAGGAAACAGGCCGAAAAAGAGATTTTGCAACAGATAGGCGGCCACCGTAAAAAGCTGTTTTTGAAGCTGCTCCATTGGGCACAAACTACTGCCCCCATGCGTGAAAACGCTATTTATTTGATGGGGATGGGGCACCCACTGATTCGCCGTATGTTACAGGAAATTTCTGAACGTCTCTTAACTGGAGGAGCCATTTCACATCCGGACGATATTTACTGGCTCACAAAGACAGAATTGGAAACGCTCATAACACAGCTTGATAAAAATATGCCCCTATCTGATCTGAGTGAGGCAATCCCTACTCGACAAGCGGAGCATGATACATTCCGGGGTTATGTGCCGCCTTCCATGTTGCCGGAAAAAAGCACAAAAGCCGTATCACATGCAACTCAAATACAGAAAGATGGGAAAATTGTATTGATGGGCATAGGAACCAGCCCAGGCGTTGTTACGGCTCCCGCCTGTGTACTGAACAGCCCGGCAGATTTTGAGAAATTCCAGCCGGGAAGTATCTTGGTCGCCGTTACCACAACTCCCGCATGGACGCAGTTGTTTGCCTCCGCAAGTGCGATTGTAACAGACATTGGCGGCCCTCTTAGCCATTCAAGCATTGTTGCCCGTGAATATGGTATCCCCGCTGTCATGGCAACACACACTGCTACGCGAACCATACAAAACGGACAAATGATAACAGTGGACGGCGCAACAGGGGAGGTGACACTCAATGAATAAATGCTCATGTACGGTAAAGAAGCAAGCAACCGAAAACAAGAGATAGACCGCCAGCACCACACTATTCCGAACCAAAGAAGCCAAAGACCAAAAGACAAACATTATGGAAATGTGCATAACAGGCTATGGAATCATGGATAACTCTATTCACAGCACATGGAAAAGCTAAAGTGCAGCTTTCCCACGTCCTGCAAACAGAGTTACCCACAATTCCATGAGACAGCCAGTTATACACATTCCCACAATGCCGATGACGACGGAATCCCTCTCATTCATTCATACTTGTTTCCAAACTGCAATAATGCTGATGTAATTCATATATTTTTTGCTGCATTAGTTTTATTAGCTCCAATGGTGCTAACACAGTGGCGTTGTTCCCAAATGGCAATATATAATCGGCAACCCATTCTAAAGCTGCATGATTTATTTCCATGTCGATTATCCCGCCGCCCGTTGGAAATGTTGTTAATCCGCTTGCAAGTAAACATTCACTTTCACAGCGTTTAACGCCTATATCCGTTAGTTGGATTTTCATATGGTAATCATTCCTAACATCTGTTTTTTCAAGATATTCTTGAATAGACGTAGGAATAGGGTATTTCCCTTTTGGATAGGGCTTTTCCTCTATGATTTCTTTAATACGGTCAACCCGGAATACTCTGATTTGATTTGCCGTTGTACAATAGGCGGGGCAATACCAAAGTCCATTCATAGCATATAAGCCGATAGGTATAATTGTGCGTGTACTTTCAGAATATGTTGACGAATACCGTATTGTTGCGGCATGACGGTTTATCACAACAAGGAACATTGATTTAAGTAATGGCGAATCGCAATGTCTGTCTGGAATCCAAAATACTACCTTGTTTTGAATCTGCGTAATACTGTTTTGTACATCTAATGGCAGACAATTCAAAAATTTTTTTAGGACGGATATGGTTTCCTGTTCAAACGGCAAGTCACGGTGATATTGCAAGGCTTGACAGGCAAAGAAAATAGCTTTTGCTTCGCTTTCTGAAAAAGCAATAGGCGGCAAAATGCGTTCTTTTAAGATATGATACCCACCCGCCGCCCCAACTTCGGAGTAAATAGGGAAACCAGCTTGTTCCAATTCTTGCAAGTCACGTAGTATGGTTCTTTTTGATACGGAAAATTCATTTGCCAATTCGCCTACAGTAAAATCTTTTTTTGCATTTATTGTTATCATCATCTCGATAAGCCGTTCTGCTTTTGACATTTTTGAACTCCTTTCCGAATGGTGACAGCCCTTGTCACTATTCTATGATAAACTATCCATGTACCAAATGCAATATAGCATTAAAACGAAACCATGCACGCCCCATGTGGGAGAAAGGGGGAATCATTTATGGCTTGTACAGAAGCATACAAAGAACATATCATGTATACGTTCAACGGCTTTTGCAAGACCGTCATACGCTTTGCGGCTATCAACGCATGGCGTGACAGGAGC
>CAJTSH010000083.1 GCA_910578885.1 uncultured Lachnospiraceae bacterium | reverse complement strand
AGCCTGAAAATACGCGGCAGGGATCATTTCTCATTCTGGAGTATGCTCATTGGCATCTGCATACATCTTGATGCGAGATATAAAGTGGCACATTTGTACGCTGTCTGATCTAATATGAATACACTCGAACTCTATAACCAGCCATTTATCCTGTTAAAAAACGCATTTCTAACAGGCTTACTACTTTATGCCCTTTTTTCGGGAAAGTTCCCCTGAACAATTTTAAAATGAACATTTTTCTCTCCCACTTGTTGAATTCGTTTATATGGCCTGTTTTTCTGTTGCATCTTCAGTGAGTTTCCGAGACTACTCAATTAATAACCATATTATCATTATACATAATCTAAACTTTTTTCACAACACAAACATCAGGCAACCAGCTTTGACGCTTAAAAAGAGAAATTTATTGGAATTGTGTGTGATTTGTGGTAAAATATACAAAAAAAATTGCTAAGGAGAAAGACGAACATATGGAAAAGGAAAACTACAAGAAAGGAATACAAGCGTTATATATGATGTTTCTTGTATGGATTGTAATAGAATGTGATTTTATATCGGCAGTCCTGCCAAATCAAATATTGGCATTGGGGATCAGCCCTGTTATTTGGGGAATTGGAGCGTTCTTCATTTTAAACAAGATGAGAAAGCAAAATGCAGGAGAACTGTATCAAACAAATGATATTTTCACAGGCAGGGACTGGCTCATCATCTTTTTTGTGGTTATGGGCAGCATTTCCCTATGTGTTAGAAATTATGTGTATATTGGAATGAGGCCCTTGATTATTCGGGAATTTTTCTCAAGTTATCCATTATATACGCTTAGAAATATCCTCTATTATCCATTAGAAATTTTACTCATGTTGGAACTTTTGATCTATGCCCAGCGGGCAGGAGACTGTCTGACCCAAAAATCAACGATACCGTGGGGCGCATTGGTACTGTTTTTCCTATGGGGTCTGCCACATTTGTATCATGGAGTTACGGACGGTATTGTGTCAGCACTAAATGCTTTTATTTATGCAATTCCTTTTTATGCCTCGGGAAAGAAATTAAAAGTAAGTTACATTAGTATGCTCATACTATGGTTGTTAGTGTGAAATCAGAGAATTTTGCGAGCGCGGCGGCTTTTGATCACTGCCGCGTCTCGTTTTTCCTTTCCCCTACGAACCAAAAACTGTCTATCTGAATATCATTCCATTTCTACAACCACCGATTTCCCCTCCGATTGATCTCCATTGAGCCATTGCCACTTTTCAGATAATTTTATTTTACCGTTATCTAAAATTTGCGGTACACTATGACAAACGCCAATCCGCACTTGTTTTTGTTCATTTATGTGCTGATAATAAAAATCTAATTCTCCATTCTCCGCTACGGTTCCAACGATGTGACCTTTTATAATATCTCCACCAGCGTAATCTGCCCATAAAATATTGTCTTTTTGGTGGTATGCGAATATTGTATTTCCGTCCACCTCACCATTTTCTGTATTTCTTTGCGGAACAAAAAATTTTCCATCATAACAAATATCAGATGAAATTTTTGGCAGTGATTTCACCATCACCTCATATACAAGTATTCTTCCATTTTCTACGTTCCATTTCTCATGCTTTGTCGTCTGATAGCCTCTTTTTTCATATAAATGGCTTGCAGGTAATGACGCATCTAAATATACTGTATCATATTGCAGACGGATTTGATTTTCCAGACATTGCATCATATAGCTTCCATAGCCCTTACCCTGATCTTCCGGCTTTACATATACCCTTGTAATATGATTCTCCTTATAACAACCTGTTCCCACTATCCTATCGTCGTCCCGCAAAACACCGACAAAACCGCTTTTTATATCCTCAAAGATATTTTCCCTGCAATGGAGTTCACAAAAAAAGTCCACAACTTCTTTGGGATAGTATTTCGGGTAAATTTCCTGTATGGTATCTCTCACTAATATTGCGATTTGTTCTAAATCTTTTTCAGTCGCCTTAACATATTCCATAGCACGATTCCCTCACAAAATTCAATTTTCCTTTGAGCGGCTGTGTGCCTATTTAACAGTTCCCTACAAACACATACGCCAGATATTTCCTGGCAGCTTCCGCAAGCGCATACACTTTTCCCACTTCGGTTGCCTCCTTGTCCATCATATGATACCTTGGGAAAAAGCGCGTGACATGCAGCGGAATCTTCTTCCCGACAGCCTCTTCCACTGACGCAATCCACTCAGCCTCTTTCTCCATTTCTGATATTGTATCGTTTTTGCCCGGAACAATCAGCGTGGTAAGCTCCACATGACAGCCAGCAGCCGCACGCAGGATAAATTCTTTCACAGTTTCCAAATCCCCGCCAAGCTCCCTGTAATACGAGTCGTGAAACCCTTTCAAATCAATATTCATGGCATCTATCAGCGGGAGAATTTCTTCCAGTACTTCAACCGATGCAGTCCCGTTTGTCACCAGCACGTTTTTCATGCCAGCCTGTTTCACAAGTATGCCCGTATCGCGGATATACTCCCACCCGACCAACGGCTCATTATACGTAAATGCCACGCCGATGTTTCCCGCATCTTTGCAGGCAAGCGCCTTCTCCGCCAAAGCCTGCGGAGAAATAAAAACAGTTTCGGCTGTCTCAAAATCCGACATGGAAATTTCATGGTTTTGGCAGAAAGCACACCGCAAATTACAGCCATAGCTTCCGACCGATAAAATCCGGCTTCCCGGATAAAACAGCTTCAGCGGCTTTTTCTCAACCGCATCTAACGCAAGCGAAGTAATTTTCCCATAGTTTTCACAAACGATTCTCCCGCCTTCATTTTTTCTTGCCCTGCACAGCCCCCTTTGTCCGGGCTCCAGGCTACAATGATGCATACATGTGTGACAGATTGTTTTCATGTGCTCCGCCTCCTGTATTCCTATATTATACTCACGACAGATAAGATCTGCCGTGAGTATCGCACCAGCCGCAGCCGCGAAGCGGCATATTTCCTTATGCGGCTGTGTGCATCATTTTATACTGGTGGTCAGTCTTTTCGACCACATGTATAATAATGTCTGATTACCTCAAACCGTTCCAGTGTCACCTCTTCATTCCCGCCAATGCCTGCCTTGCGTTTTGCGATTGCAATCTGCTCCTCCACGGTATCAACGCCGTCCAGATTCGGCAGAAGCAGTCCGCGCTTATGCCCCTTTGTCACGATAACGCCATACCGCCTGACATCCAGCTTGTCCGGTGAATCAATTTCCTCCGTGTCCCCCAACACATCCACACTGATCACAAGCTCGTCCAGTTCCTCCTGCCGGATTGGCAAAAATCTGGGATCCCTGCTCGCCGCACTGATCGCATTTTCGATGATTTCCTCTGCAACGCAGGTTTGTACCGCACAAATCGTTCCGATACAGCCGCGCAGACTTCCGTTTTCCTTAACAGAGACAAAAACGCCTGCCCGCTGACTGTACAGTTCTTCGGGCAGTCCGTCCGGCACTGCTGTTTTTTCTCCTGTGCGCACATAGGTTTCGATTGTTTTTCTCGCAAGCTGCACATAGGCGTCCTCCTGCGCTCTCTGCTCTGCAATTTTTGCCCGCTCTTCTTTTTCAAACTGCTCCTTAAAATTGCGCCCCGCATCGCTGCCGCATACGGTATAAGTACAAATCCCGTATCCCACGCCGAAAACACCCTCATAGGATAAAAGCGCTGCCTCCACCTTCTGCTTATCAAGCGCTCCTGCCATCATCGTAAAGGAACGATGACCGCATTCCCCCGCCTGTTCGCAGAGGTCTTCTGGAAACTGAAACAGCCTGCCAAAATCGGCGGTTCCCATCACTTCCATAATACGGCTGTCATACTCGGGACCTTCCTTTCGGTATCCATACGGTCCATCTTCCTTTAACCGGTGCGACAAATCCCCGCTCGCTATCAGAACTGTCGTTCTATTTAGTAGTCTGTCCGTTTCCTGAATATACTGCCCAAGCTGGTAATGCATTTTCAACGACAGTCCTGACAAACCGATGCGGACAAGCCGATATTCTTTGAAATACTGGTTCACAAAATACAGCGGCACCATTGTTCCGTGATCCAGCCGTTTGTCACGTTCCCCTTTGGTTCCTGCCGGAAAGTCTGCCGCATCTGCCAGTTTACAGAGCTGCTCCACAAACTCTGTATCATAGCGGACCTGCATCTGCACTTGGGGCGCACGAAACTGCGCATAATCCCCCGATGCACTTTGCCCCGGCGATATATGGAAATAATCCGAATACAGAATCTGATGCGGAGACATCAGGAGCACCGTCTCCGGTTTCAGGTCGGCAATCTGACGTGCCGCCGCGTGATACGCCTCAACCGTTTTTTGTACTTTTTTCTCCTCGCCCCTGCCGATTTCCGGTATAATTATCGGCGGATGCGGAAGCATAAATGCTGCTTTGATCAACGTTATGCGCCTCCATGTACTGTCCCCTTTTCGTTGCTCTATTCCCAAGACATCTGTAACTGCTTTTTGTGTTTTGCACAATCTGACAGATACAGATTGATAAGCGTCTGATATGGTATGCCCGATTCTTTGCTCTGTTCCTTAAAGAAGTCCACCGTATCATTGTCAATGTTTATCGTTATCTGCTTTTTCAGCTTTTTTACATAGGGATTTCTCACCCCGTTACTAAAATCATATTCTTCTTTCATACTTACGCCCCTTTCAAAAATCGTCATACTGTTTCGCTTCACTTGCGCTTGCTTTCCTTGCGGAAACAATGCGAATTACTGTATCAGATTCCCTATAGCAATGGCAGACTACCAAAAGTTTAGCCGTTTGGCTAAATCCTAAAATAATAAATCTGTCCTCCTCCTTGGAATGTTCCGTATCCCCAATCACTATAGCCATCTCATCATAAAATACCGTTGCTGCTTCTTCAAAATCAATTCCATGCTTAGCCTTGTTGATTCTGTTTTTATTTTCGTCCCATTCAAAATTTATATATTCCATAATTATATTATAATTATTCTGTAATTATTTGTCAATGTCCAAATAAAAAAGCAGGAATTTTTCTCTGCCTTTTTTCTCGATATTCAATTGTAATCTTATGCCATGCTCACTTAACAGAGCAGGGCGGCTATTTCTATGTCTTGTTACTATCCTTACCGATAGATCTTGACAAAAGACTTTATTATAGCTATACTCATACATACCGGATGAATGTATGGAGGTGATTTGCATATGGCTCGCAACAAATATCCCGAAATAACAGTAGAAAAAATATTAGAAGTATCGCAGCGGCTTTTTCTTACAAAGGGATATGACAACACTACCATTCAGGATATTGTAGATGAACTGGGTGGACTGACAAGGGGGGCAATCTATCATCATTTTAAGTCAAAAGAAGAAATCATGGACGCTTTAACGAACAAAATGTTCCGTGAAAAGAATCCATTTGATACCGTGAAAAATCAAAAGGATTTGAACGGGCTGCAAAAAATGAAAATGGCAATGTCATTAAACCAGTCAGACAAGGAACGGGTAAATCTTTCATTACAGGCAATGCCTATTCTGAAAAATCCACGTATATTGGCTGGGATAATTGAATCTAACAGGCAGGTACTTAGTCCGTTTTGGCTGGAGCTTCTCACAGAGGGAATCAAGGATGGTTCTATCCATACGGATTATGCCAGGGAATTATCTGAACTGATACCTTTGTTTGATTTATGGCTGACGCCATCCATTTACCCGGCAACCTCAGAAGAAATATTTCATAAATTTTTATTTATCAAAGATTTATTTGATAAAATGGGACTTCCGCTGATTGATGATGAAATCATGGAAACGGTAAAGAAAACACTGGTAAGCATGGAGGTATAAAACTGGAAATGAATGTGATTTTTTTGCATGGTTTAGGGCAATCCCCCTCAAGCTGGAATGAAACAATTTCATACCTGCCCAAAGATGTAAAAGCATCCTGCCCGAACTTGTTTGATTTCAATACAACATCAGACAGCGCACTAACATACAAAAATATCTATCTTTCCTTTGAAAAATATGTTAAAACGTTTTCAGAACCTGTAACGATTTGCGGCATTTCACTCGGTGCGGTTCTGGCATTAAACTATAGCATAAACCATGCTGAAAAAGTTCAGTCTTTAATATTGATTGCACCACAATACAAAATGCCAAAGCTGCTCTTAAAATTTCAAAATAGTTTATTCCGGGTCATGCCGGAAAAATCTTTTTTGGGAAGCGGCATAAAGAAACAAGATATGATTCATCTGACCAGTTCAATGATGACATTAAATTTTGAGCAGGATTTAAAAAATATATTGTGTCCGACTTTGATACTTTGCGGGAAGCATGATTGGGCTAATATGAAAGCTGCAAAGGCACTGGCAAAAAATATTTCCAGCTGTGCGGTTGGAATATGAGACGAGGAGGGATTTTAAGGGATGAAAAGACTGCGTAGAAAAGGAGCACACAAACAAGACTGCTGTCTGTTTTTACTTCGCAGTCTGTGCAGGAAATGCTATAGGAGTTACAGGCCTTGAGTCATGCTGCTTTTTGGGTGTTTTCAAGTGAAGGTGAGAATAAACGTAATTCTTTTTTGTGAAACCATAGCTCAGGCTGGTGATTTAGGTAGATCATCTGTAAAGCGGCAAGTGCCCCGCTTCCATCAGGAGACCAGGCCATTCCATTGTGTTTTTGCCGCCCGGCCACGATC
>CAJTSH010000082.1 GCA_910578885.1 uncultured Lachnospiraceae bacterium | reverse complement strand
TTGTTAAAGAAAAATGCCGTATTTATGCGGCTTGTGGCGTTTCGCAAACGCCTAAAGGTATTAGAAATACGGAGGTGTAAAGTGTGGAAACGGAGTATGACAGATATGATTGTCTGCGCTATGAACTTTTTGAAACGCTGATTCCTGCAATGTTATATAAGGGGACAGAAAAAGAGCGAGATGAATTTTTCGGGTTTCTGAAGCAGGACGGTAAAGTTTTTATCCATGATATGTACCAAACATTGTGTGAGGATGACGGCTTGCCATATCCATATGGAAATCTAGATTTTGAAGTAGAAATGTTTGAAAGAGGGGGAGTCAATATCTTACAGATTTTACTTCCGCCATATACCCCTAATATCAGCGATATATTGCGGGTGTACCTTCTTTTTGCAAAGAGTGATGACAGCAGAGATACAAGGCAGTATTTTGTGATTAAGCGGTTTAAAGACGGAAAAATTTTTATTCTGTATGCAAATCCTGAATGTGAGAAGTTATTGGGGGGGGAATTAACAGAACATATCGGGAACATGGAATATGAATATTGGAGATTAGTGCGCAGTTATGCAGAAACAATCCTGTTGGATATGCGTGAAAATAAAGGAAACGGCGCAAATGAAATATTAGTATAAGGCATGATAAGAAGTTTTTGTAAAGAAGAACTAAGGAAAGGGCGAATTATGAATATTGAAAAATTTACAGATATGCTTTTAAATAGTCTTGAAAAAATGGAAGTATCTGCTACCAAGGTAGAACAGATTACAGAAGACGGCGGTCTGCTTGGGATAGCGACATCTGACGATAGTCAATTTTTAATCAAAGTAGGCAGGCGTGACACGGAACGGGAAAGATTCTTTTGGGAAATGGACGAAACAAACAGTAGGATTCATGGGATTTTTGAGAGGTTTACAAATACTTGGGAATATAATCGTGTAATGATGAAAAATAATGTTGATTTAGATTGGCTGGAGGGAAAGCTGGATAAAGAGGATTACCGAGAATTGGAAAATTATATTTTAAATCTTTGGTTGAAAAATGATGAACTGTTATTTGGGTTAGGATTTAGATATGCGTGGTCATTATTTACTGAATGTGCCGAGAAATGAGATTTTCATATCTTGACGAGAACATAAAAATTTGTTGCGTTTTACTCTTGGATGTGCTATATTATACATATAAAAGGGAAAGCCATAGAAGCGGCTCTACCCACATTATGACAAATTTTGCCTCATACGAGGTATGCCGTCACTACTGCGAATAGTGGCGGCTATTTCTTTTTTCCCTTGTAAATCTGATAAATCAAATTGGCAAGGGCAACAATGAGTATCCCAATCTGGATTAAATCCTGATATGTAACGTACATTGCATCGCCCTCCTTTCTTTCGTCTGGAGGGCTACTTGAACCCTCCGAAAAAATAAGAGGGGCAAAGCCGCCTTTGGCTCTATGGATTTCCCTATCGACAATATAACATATTTTCTGCTATTGTGTAAAGGATATTGTGGAGAGTGGATAATTTATTTATAAGTGCTAGGTGGTGTTTCTGCGGTATGTGGGAGTGCCGCTAAAACTTAAACAAAAGCACTTCGTGGAATTGAAAGAACTTATAATTTCGTGTATACTTGGAGAAAGGGATTTGACTAAGAAATCAGGAGTTATATAGGAGGGCTTAATATGCTTGATGCGATACCTAACGAAGAAGAAATGACGGTTTTAGTTGGAAAATCTTTATATGATGTATGGAAAAAGTTATGTGCTTTAATTGATAAAAACTATGACATGGACTGTTTGTGGGATAAAGGCGGCAAAGCATGGAAATATGAATATAAATATCGTCGGGGTGGTAAAACGCTGTGTGCATTATATGCAAGAGAAAACTGTGTTGGTTTTATGGTTATTTTGGGGAAAAACGAACGGTTAAAATTTGAAACAGATAGAGAAAATTATGGGAAGGAAGTTCAGGAAATATATGACAAAGCTCAAACTTACCATGATGGGAAATGGATTATGTTTGAGCCAGTGGACACCTCATTGTTTAATGACTTCATTAAACTGTTGAGAATTAAAAGAAAGCCAAACAGAAAGTGAAGTTACTATTGAATCAAACAATTCTCAGTTATATAGGAAGTTGCATGTAAAGAAAAATCGGGTACTATGGAGGAAGATAATTTGAAAATTATAGAAGTAAAGGACAGAACAGCACCGTTGGTAGAACAATTATTAAAAGTATGGGAAAGTTCTGTAAAGGCAACACATTTCTTTTTATCGGAGGACGAAATAGAAAGAATTAAGAAGTATGTACCACAAGCATTAAAAGAAATACCTTTTTTAATCATTGCAGAAAACGGAAATCATATTCCTGTTGGTTTTATGGGGATTGTAGAACAACATCTTGAAATGCTCTTTATTTCTCACGAAGAAAGGGGAAAAGGATTAGGCAAAGAATTGCTTGAATATGGAATTGAAAAATATTTGGTAAATGATTTAGCAGTCAATGAGCAAAATCTTCTTGCAAAAGGTTTCTATGAACACATGGGATTTGAAGTTTATAAAAGGACAGAATGTGATGAACAAGGAAATCCATATCCACTTTTATATATGAAATTATATAAATAACTTCAAGTATGTGAGATTGCTTTGAAAACTTTGTGTTGATTTCCTTAACAAAATTGCTTATAATTTAAATCATAGCATATAGCTATTATCCGCAGTTACAGAGCCAGTGTTATCAATAGCCATAACAAAATGATTACATTAGCTCATATAGCCAGGATAATATGGATATATCAAATAATCAAAAGACTTACATACTCAACAAACAAAATTGATTAGCACTTGTCGAGTTCGAGTAGTCATTGGGGTGCGTTTGAAGTCCGCAAATCCAGTAAAATCAATGGTTTGCGGACTTCGTGCTTCTAAAGTGGTAATAAAATGGTAATATTTTTAGAGCTAAAACTGAAATTTCATTCTATAAAATTTGCGACAGGCGAATGAAATGGATAAAATGTTATCAAAGGACATTGTAAAGTATTTGTGGTAATGGCGGGGAAATCTATTGTTATTCTGGTGTGTTTATAAGATTTGAGTGGAAGAAAAAAAGAACTGTAAAAAGCCGGATTTTTTGTTATAATATAATCAGCAGAAGATTTTTGTGTTGGGTACGGTTATCCGGCAAGGAGGAATTGTTATGATTACAGCGGAACTGACAAAAAAAATAGATACTTTATCAAAGGATGAATACCGGATGGTAGAAGTGTATGTTGATAATGTAATGGAATACTCAAGACATAGGAAGAAAGATGCTGCATGGCAGAAGATAAAGTCTGACTTGACGGAGTCTGAAAAACGTATGCAGGAGGAAGGAGGCATTCGTTCAGCGCAGCTAAGAAAGAATCTGGGTGTGTAAAGATGTATGAAATTATTTATTCTCCGGTTGTTCAGGAAAAACTAGCGGCATTGAAATTGAAACTGGTTGAAATGTGCGGAGAGAACGTGGGGATAAAACATTTTTCGCAGGTTATTGATGGTTTTGAAGTCCGCCTTACGTTCTCAAATACCGGGATTCCGATAAAAACTATATATGATGTCGGATCGGAGTTTGAACATTATTTTGTCATATATTCCCATAAAAACTATTTTTTGTACTATATCGAGAGAGATAAGGTATATGTTATGGAGATGTATGGTGAAAGGGAAGATTTTGCGAGGACGCTGTTTGGAATGGTCAATACCAGTAAAGAGACATTGGAATATTGGGGTGAATAGGAGAACACATATAAAAAAGAAGAATATTGAATAGCAATAAAAGATACTTGGGCATTCTGTTTCTATTTTGGATGGAATGCCCTTATTTTGCGTTCAAAATGGAGAAGGAGAAAAAATTGGGAGAGTTAAAAGGCTTTAAATAGCAGCTTAAAATGAAAGGAGGCAGCAATTTATGAAAAACGGAAAAGGAGGGCGGTGGAAAAGATTCTGCGGATTTCGGGAATCCAAAAAGAAGGGAAAAGAACCATCAAACCGGATGGATGAGATTTTAAGCCTAACCAATTCAGATGAAGAATCTGAATTTATATTCACAGATTCGGACGGTAATGTAATCGTGCCAAATGGCAGTAAGATGATGGAGATTATGCATCCGGGCTATAAGGAGCATTTAAAAGAAGAAGGTTTTTGAATATTGCTAAAAGCATATCTGGGGCATTCCATGAAGCTATGTGGGATGTTCTTATTTTTTATGCAAAAAAACAAACGGAAGGAGAACTTTATGGATGATTCTAAGGTATTGCATTTGAAATTTGTAGGTATGGATTCGTGGGACAGACCTGTTTATAAGGATGACATGGGAACACTATGGAAAGATGTAGATTCGAGAGCAGGAATGAAACCGAATTTATGTACTTCGGTAAATAATGAGTTTGACGGTGAGCCGGACACAGGCATGAAGTATTTGGAGAAGTACCGGGGTGTGACGGTTGCCTTTGAGCCGGAACGAATTGTGTGGTAGTGGTAGGAAGGAGGATGCGGACATGGCAAGGAAAAGGCCGATGACAACGGAAGAACTTTTCAACAGGATAAATGGTATTTTGAAGGAGAAGGGCAAGCTGCCGGATATTCTGGATTACGGACTGGCAACGCATAACCCGATGGCAATTACAAACTACGAGTATGGATTGAAAAATGAGCTGGATTACGGAGGAAATGAAGGGCGCACAACGTCTGGTGGACGTTGGCTTTGCGCGGACCGAAGCGGAGCGGAGACCTATCTGGATTTGTGGATTGAATATACTGCAGAGGGAAAGAAATGTGCAAATGGTCTTGGTACTTTCAAGACTTTGCGCACGGATGACGAGTCTATGCACATCATGGCAGCTCTGTTAGCAAATTTTATCATAGAGGAGTATGCCTATGTCAATGCGAATTTAGATGATTTCACATGGGGCGTACGACATCCGGGGGATGTCGGCTCTGCGCCGACCGAAGTGGGACGGAGAGGTGCAGATGTCCATGTGATTGAGGAATTAGGGGAGAAAAGTAAATGGGGATATTCCTGCGGGACAATGGAAGCGGCCCTGAAAAGAAAGGACGAACTGCTGATGAAATACAATAAAGTTATTGTCAGGGATAATGCGACAAGGAAAGAAAAAATTTATGAGAACGGAGGATGAATATGTCTGTAAAAACGCATAAAAATACCGCAAAAATAGACTGTTGGTGGGCAATCGGACTGCTCTTTGCGGAAGGGATTGCCTTTGTTACTAAAATAGAGAACTACCCTGAAAAATGTTTTTACCCAGAATCAGGAAAGGAGCCTCTCTAAGGATTTTGAAAGCAAGAGAACTGCTGATGATTATGCTTTTGGCATGCTCCTGAATGGCTACCCTGCTGCAGTTATGGAAGTGCCAAAGGCAATCATAATAAAAAATACAAAAATCAAGGAATCCTAAAGGATACCTGTATGGCGTGAAAAACCGCCATAAAAAATGAAGGGAGCGTGAAAATTATGCAGAAAGTTCAGCGAAAACAAAAGAATGAAGATGTAAAAAAGGTTGTGATGCTTGTGGCAAAACTGAACCAGTACCGTCACGAATATTACAACAAAGCAAAATCGAGTGTGCCGGATGCGGTCTACGACCATCTTTTTGATGAACTGCAGAAGCTGGAAAAGAAGACAGGCATCATCCTGAGCAATTCGCCAACGCAGACCGTTGGTTATACTCCGGTGAGCGCATTGGAGAAAGTAAGGCATCCAATCCCGCTGTTAAGTCTGGATAAGACGAAGCAGACGGAGGAACTGCTGCAGATGGCGGCGAAGGCACCGGCTTTGCTGATGCCGAAACTGGACCTGCAGTTACTATGGATTTGGAAAATACTCAAAGTTATTAGAGGAAGAAGCCCTGTTCAAAGCGCTTGATGATTTCAGGTCAAGAACAGACAAAGATTACATTTCGCATGAAAGGCTTCTGGAGATTGCCACACTTCTGAAAGATGGTCTGCTGGAAGATGATGCGGACGAAGCTTATGAGTATATGTGCGGTACAGTGGAATTATCCAAGAACAAAGCGAAGGTTTTGGGGCTTGATATGGATAAATATGGAAAAAATTAAAATAACGGAGGTAGGAATATGATGGATACGGAACAGTTTTACCCGACGCTAAAAGAACTGCTTGAAAAGATTTTTAAAGATACGGACTGGAGGATGGTAAGCTCTATTTTGGAGCCGTCCGCCGGCAATGGCGATATCTGTGATTATATTATGGATGCGGCAGGCAAATATCCTTACTATAACAGGAGCCTTGATATTGACTGCATCGAGATCGACGAGAACAGGCGGGCAACCTTAAAGGGAAAAAATTATCGCATCGTTTATGATGATTTTATCAGATTCCAGACATACAAGCAGTATGACCTGATTGCCATGAACCCGCCTTTTGCGGACGGGGAGAGGCATCTTCTGAAAGCACTGGAAATGCAGAAAAATGGCGGCTGTGTCATGTACATACTGAACGCTGAAACACTGAAAAACCCGTACACGAAAGAGAGGAAGCTTCTTGTGCGCAAACTGGAGGAACTGGGTGCAGCGGTCGAATATTACCAGTCGGCTTTTGCCCATGCGGAAATCCGGACGGATGTGGAAGTCGCTGTCATCAAGGTAAGCATACCGCAGGCAGAGGATGCCTATAAGGAGATGAAGGAAGATTATCTTGCTATGGTAGTTACGGTAGTGGATATTGTCAATGGAGCGGCGTATCTGTTTGATAAGTCACCTGATACAGATAACCAGCATTGGAAAGCAGATTTGGAATTAGAGCAGTTTCGTAGTGCATTGGAGCTTTAGGGGAGTAGCACACGACAAACGCATGAGTAAACAAATTGTTACAAAACCCTTTTTCTGGTAAAATA
>CAJTSH010000081.1 GCA_910578885.1 uncultured Lachnospiraceae bacterium | reverse complement strand
GCTTTCAAAATGTGAAACTCGGTAACAAAACGGGAACCTCGGTTTGCAATCAACCGTTTTTTGTGGAGATTCTTTGGCAGGAAAAAATTTCGTTCCACTTAGATAGGATTTCGTTCCCATTCGGCAGAAAAAATAAAATTTTGACCGATATAAAATGTGAGCAGTACAGCTGCAGGAAAATGAAATAAATTGACAGGAGGACTTAAAAATGAGCGTTGGACTGATAAACGGCATGGGGGCAAATCCATATACCCAGACCAGCCATACCGCAAAAACCGGAAAAACCAATAAGGAACTTGGGGTAATGAAATGTGTCAGTGCAGGAGGACAAAAGGTGTCTCTCTGTTCGGATGCATTAATGTCTTATGCAAGCCCGCAAACGGGTGAGTCAATCAATATCTATAAAGCGGAAAATTATTCCGCAGATAATCCTCTGTATTTAATCAAGGGATTAGACGCCAATGGAAATGAATTTGAGCAGGAAATTGATGCAAGTAAAATTAATCCGAGCCGATGTAGTTATAATGAACTGATGGTATTAAATCTGGAAACTGGGCACACATCCCCAAGCGATTATCTGCATGCGGTAGCGGTACGGGATAAGGCAGGAACCGGCAGTTATTTTGAAAAAGCAGATTATCTGGCGTATGCACAAGCGGCAATGAAAGATCAGAAGACGATGGGGAATTGGGCTTCTTATTTGTCTTATGATAAATGGATACAAAGTCTTATGGCTTATGTTTCAGGTAAGGGGAATATATAAAATGAATGTGAATGGAGTAGGAAGCAATGTGGCGAAGGATTATGCAGCCGTATACAGCAATCAGCCAGTTGCAGCATCTAATAAATCAGAGGAAGAAAAAAAAACGGCAAAGACTGTAGGAGCGGGAACATACCAGAGGACAGATTCTGCCGAGGTCTATGCGGAACAGGCGTATCAGAGCAATGTCCCGCCTGATAAGGATGCCGGTACGACATTTCCCATGCCGTCAAGCATCTGCAGATTGGTAGAGTATACGAAAGCCATCAATGAGCATTATGAAAAGGTAAATGAAGAAAATAAGAAATTTGATAATCCCGAAAAACACATATGGGATAAATACCATAATCCCAAATCCCCTTATTATGTAAAAGGGCTGACGAATAAGGAGCGTAATATATGCGAGGAAGCAGAGACGCGTGTCCTGTATGGCCTTCCGGCTCCGGTTAACAGCTATGACCCGGTTATCCAGAGGAACTTCGGGGGAGGAATCATGAGCGAGGAGGAATGGAATGACGAGGTGCGCAGCAGCATAAACGACTCCATCAACCGGCTTTTTGAGGAATACGGGATTGTTATTCCAGAGGGGGCTAAACTTCGGTTAAAGGTAGACCCGTATGAGTATAAAATCGCTGCAAGCGGCGTGGACGAGGCGCTTGCAAGGCGGATTGAAGAAGCGCTTAACAAGGGGGATAACGGGAAATATCTGTATGGGCATTTACGCCAGTGCAATCCTGCAGATAATGGATTCGAGCAGCCGAGGCAGTATCTGTATGACAGGGCTTATCAGGAAAAGGCGGTCATGTGGCATTTTGTGAATGATATGACGGGGCTGGATATGAGGAAGCTGGAAAACAGGGACGGGGTGATTTATACACCGGATGGGAGAAACCTTTGGGACGCAGTGACAGAGCGGTATAATGAAAAACTGGCAAAAGCGGAGATAGGCGTCCTTCCCATGTCATCTCTGTACAAAGAGTATCAAATCTATGTAAAAGAGGGGTGGGATAAGGAAGATGAGCGCGGGCTTACCGTCGGTTATAAAGACGGCAGCCTTTATGACCTTGATACAGATTTTGGGTATGGATCTGGGCAAAGAGAGTGGCTGGATAAGGCGAAAGAAGGACGCCAGCAGTTTTGGGAGAATTACCGGAAGGAGCGGGAGGAAACACTGCGCACAGAAAAAGATATTCCGGTGGGATATGGGAAGTGGCTGGCGGAACTGTCGCGTACAGAAGAAATCGTCTCAGGGCTGAGCAACAGTACATACAGTAAAACGGGGACGCTTTTAAATCAGCCGGATTTGAAGGCAATGCAGCAACTGCTGGACTATGCAGTTAAAAACGGAAGGGTCATACCTCTTACGAAAGAAATCTTGCGCCTTCCGGGAAGGGTGGCAACACAGGGCGGTTTTGATACGCAGGCATAGGAAGAAAATCAATAATGCCCAAACACGGGCGGCTGATTCGGACATTAGGCTGTAAATGAATTTTGTGGGTAGCACAGAAATACAATTTTTGGTATAATAAATGCGAAATGACCACTTGGTTATTTTTTTACTACAGAAAAGTAGCAAATAAAGTTAATATCAAAAAGGAGTATGTACGATGACAAAAAAAATTATTTATAAGTTATGTAAGCTGCACATGTTTACGCTCTTCCTGCTTCTGTCGCTGATTTTAAGCATTGAACTGGGAACCAAGGTACAGGCAGCGGATGAATCACTGTCAGGTCTTAATAATCCTACATATACACTTACATCTACAAATGGTAATGCTGTTTCTACGAAAGCCAACCCGAACGAAATAACAGTCCTGATATTCGGTCACACCAAATGCAGTTATACAAGAACCACACTGAACAGCATTTCATCCTGCGATTGGGTGAAACGCCCTGATATTCGGGTTATATTTGCAGAAACTAATGGTCATACGCAGGAGGAAGTTCTGGCATATGAGCAGGGATATCAGTGTGAAGACATGACCTTCTGCTATTCTGAATCGGATCAAGTCATTTCAGCGATGATAGGTTATACGGGTCTCTATAATATGACCGGCGGAAAATATCCGATTATCGTACTGATTGACAAGAATAATAAAGTGCAGAATTTGTTGACAGGCACAAAAACAGCCGATGAAATTTTAGCTGAAATTAATAAATTTGAACTGGTTGATGGAGGGGGAAGCACGCCGCCTTCTTCCGAATCAGGTTCCGGCATTGAGAATTATGCATATGGTCTGAATGCGATAGACGGCTCCGTTGTTTCTACAAAAGCGAGTCCCAATGAGACAACAGTATTGCTGTTTGGATATACAACCTGCGGTTATACAAAGGCTACCCTGCAAAGCATTGACAACAGCAGTCTGGCTAACCGTTCTGATATCCGGGTGATATTTGCAGATGTGTACGGTGCGTCTTTAGCTGAGACAAAAGAATTTGCGCAAAATTATTCGGGTGGGAATTTTATATTCTGCCATGATGAATCCATGCTTAATTATAATTTTGCGTTATCTTACCTTGGACTTTACAACTATACAGGCGGAACGTTTCCATATATCGTTCTGATAGATAAAAATAATAAAATACAAAGCATCACATTAGGACCTAAAACGGCGGATGAGATTATTGCAGAAATAGAAAAATTTACAAAAGATGATCAAACGTCGGGGAATCCCGTTAAGCCGCCTGTGGAAAATCCTGTTGAACCACCTGTGGAAAATCCTGTGACGATTGTTTCCAATGTTACTGGGCTGAAAGCAAAATCTACAGCCAAGAATGTGACACTGACTTGGAATAAGGTGTCGGCAGCAAACGGATATATCATTTATCAATTTAATTCTTCCAAGAAAACATGGGCAAAAAAAGCGACCGTGAAAAAGAATACTGCTTCTTATAAAATAACAGGGCTGACTTCAGGTACGAATTTCCGTTTTGCAGTGAAAGCATTTATTCAACTTCCGGACGGCGAACAGGTAATCAGTAAATCTTATACCTCTGTGTATACGGCAACGGCTCCAAGCGCTGTGAAATTTACGGTAAAATCAGGAAAGAATAAGGCGACGATAAAGTGGAATAAAGTAAAAGGCGCCACAGGCTATACCGTTTATTATAAAACAAAAGCAAAGGGTTCTTGGAAAAAATTAAAAAGTACAAAAGGCACTAGCTATACGAAGAAAAAGCTGAAGTCCGGTGCAACCTATTATTTTACTGTTAAGGCGTACAGAATATACAAGAAAACGCCTTATACCAGCAGCTACAGTTCAAAAAAAGTTAAAATAAAATCTTAGGAAATTTGATAAACGCAGAGTTTGAAATCCGCAAAAACAGAATAAAGTGGGATTATGTAAGAGGTCGTAAGCGGCAGTTAAAAGGTGCTAGAGATTTGTAAGTGTATTTTACAAGTCTTTGGCGCTTTTTTATTTTCCGATAGAAAGTGAAGATAATATACAAGAAAAACTTGCAGAACATAGTAAGGTTGCGGTTGTATATTGGAGTGGAACAGGGAATACAGAGACTATGGCTGCCTTTGTAGCAGAGGGGGCAAAAGAGAAGGGGGGCGGATGCTGTCCTGCTGACAAGCAGCGAATTTGACGTCTCGATGATGGACGCCTATGACGCAATCGCGTTTGGCTGCCCGTCTATGGGTTCAGAGCAGCTTGAGGAAAGCGGATTTGAGCCTATGTTTGCCTCTTGTGAAGGAAAACTTGGCGGCAAGAAAATAGCCCTGTTTGGCTCTTATGGATGGGGAGACGGGGAATGGATGCGTAACTGGGAAGAGACCTGCCGGTCGGATGGGGCAGTCCTTGCTTGTGAAAGCGTAATCTGCAATAATGCGCCGAATGATGAAGCAGAGGTAGATTGCAAGGCGCTTGGCGCAGCGATTGCGGTATAAAGCAGATTTTTGCTAACCTGCATAGAGACAGTAAATTTGAAAATGAGGAGACATATTATGATTAAAATTACAGTCGGAGTGGAAGGCATGGTCTGCGGCATGTGCGAGGCGCATATCAATGAAGCAGTGAGGAATGCGTTTCCATTGAAAAAAGTGACATCTTCACATACGAAAAAGCAGACAGTTATTATTGTGGAAAATGATGTTGATGAACAGAAGCTGAAAGATGTGATTGCAAAAAGTGGTTATGAAGCAGTATCTGTAAACAGGGAACCTTATGAGAAGAAGAGGAGATTTCGCTTGAATCACGTATGACTTCTATGAATTAGAACATTTAGTTTTAAAAAGAGAGATAAAAACCTATGAAATCTATCCAAAACCTTACTGATTTTCAGGATTGAAAACTGAATATCGGTAAGGTTTTTTCTTCTTTTTACAATTCAAATTTTGTTCTTATTGTTATGATATTAGCAGGCAGGTACACTGTCAATAAAATTTGAAAGGAAGTGCTGAGAATGGATTATAAAAATCTGTTTGAAAAATTCAACGAGGGAGGAAAGCTGCTTTTACCAGATGCTACGGTAGCTTTTGACGCTATTCCGTGGTCGAAACATCCTGCCTTTGAGGGTGTGGAATTAAAACATATCATCACATCCGAAAAGATAGATGGACAGTTCAGCTTCCATCTTGTGAGGATAGCCCCCAATAAGAAGATTGGCAACCATATCCACGAGAAGCAATTAGAAACACATGAAGTTATTTCTGGTGCAGGCATCTGCGTGAACAATGGAGCGAAGCTGCCCTATGAAGCAGGCGTAATTTCTATTTTTCCTATCGGAGTGCCGCACGAGGTCATTGCAGGAGAAGATGGTCTTTACTGATAAATGCGTTTTGTGCCATTTCTTCAATACTAAATTTAGCTTCGGGATATAATTCCAACTGCTTTTTCAGATTATTGATAAATGGATCTTGGCTTTCAGAGTGCCAATCTGTATAGGCGGCAAACGAGTTTAAGCAGTCCAATAGTGTGCGGTAATATTTTTATCAATACATAAACTTAGCAAAGTATAGCTGCTATGTGCTGAAATACTATGCGGCATATATGGATAAATGATAAAGGTCTGATTTGAATTATATATGTAGCGTATGCTGTTTGTTGCCATAATTATTACTTCCAAACTATTTATGTGCCTGCCAGATATTGTGCTTTATTCCCGTGAGCAATGAGGAAAATAGCCATGTTTACATGGATATTTGACGAATGCCGCGAGGGAAAAATATCCTAACGGATATTTTTCTTACTCGCGGAGGTTTTCATCTCCCCATTGTTTCATGTGTTCAAAAACGGGGATGAAGCTTTTCCCTAAGTCAGTAAGGTTATATTCCACACGGGGAGGTACTTCTTTGTAGTCATAACGGGTAATGAAGCCGTCGGCTTCCAGTTCCCGAAGCTGCTTTGTCAGACTTGATTCCGTAATGTCACCGATATGCCTGCGAAGCTCTCCAAAGCGGTGTATATCCCGAAAGGCGATGTAATAGATAATTTCGATTTTCCATTTACCGCCCAAGATTTTCTGTATGGTAGAAACTGTTTTGCAGCGTTCAACAGCCAATGTACTTTTTTTCATTCCTGCTACTCCTTTCAAAAACAATTTAACACACCTTTTCTCGAAAATCAATGTACCGTTATCAAATATGTACTACAAAAAAGTACAGTACTTGTAAAATTATTGTACAAAAGTATAATTAGTATAGACTACAGAAAACACCCTGCGGGTATACCTTTATACCCTCTGGGGCACGCGTGCACAAAAAGCGGCGCAGGAATAAGGAAAGGAGAGGCGTTTATGCACTACACAGGAACAATTTGGCGACCGCCGTATGAAGCGGCATCACTTTTGTTAGAGATAACGGCAGGCTGTACGCATCATAAATGCAAGTTTTGTACCCTGTATAATGATTTGCCGTTCAAATTCAGAATGTCCCCTCTGGAGGATATTGAGTGTGATTTGCAGGAGGTTAAAAGAGCAACGAAAGGTTGGAACAGCGGACGTACCCGCCGAGTATTTTTGACGGGAGCTAACCCCTTTGTTTTGTCTTATGACAAATTAACTGCGATTGCAGAGCTAATTCGCAAATATCTCCCATCAGTTAAATCTATCGGCTCGTTTGCAAGAATTACAGATGTTACCCCTAAAACCGACGAGGAGCTTTCCAAACTGCGGGATATGGGATATGACGGTCTGACAATAGGAATAGAAACAGGCGATGATGATGCCCTTCGGTTTATGAATAAGGGATATACCTCTGCCGACATCATAGAGCAATGCCAGAGATTAGATGCGGCAGGCATTCATTATAGTTTCTTTTACTTGGTGAGCATTTCTGGGGCAGGTCGT
>CAJTSH010000080.1 GCA_910578885.1 uncultured Lachnospiraceae bacterium | reverse complement strand
AGAGTTCCGGTCAAGATCATGGGTGCAAAACATGAACCAGTACAGCCATATTTAATCCAGCCTAAAATGGAACAGTTGTTGGAGGATTATAGGAATAATACAGATCATATTATTTCCCGGCTTGCACGGTTCCATATTGAATTCGAGGGGATTCATCCTTTTATTGACGGAAATGGCAGAACCGGAAGGCTGCTTGTAAATCTGGAATTGATGAAAGCTGGATATCCGCCAATTGACATTAAATTTGCAGACCGGATTTCTTATTATAATGCGTTTGATGAATACCATGTAAAACATGATCTTGGTGCAATGCAAAGATTGTTTGCGGGTTATGTGAATGCGAGGCTGGACAGCTACTTGATGATGCTGGAAAAATAACTAAAGCCGAGGAACTATAAGCCGGAGGGGGGGGGGTGAAATTACATCCTTTTCAGAATGGGATTATGGGGATGAAAGTGATGTGCAAATAATTATTCCGAAACTTGAATGCAATACAATCTTTTCGGGTGACTATCGAACCAAAGGAGAAATTACGGGAAGTGCAGATGGCAGGGCACAAATCGGAGAAACTACCACAAAAGGATAAAATGGAGAAGATAAAATGAAGAAGATAAAATGAAACGATTTTTGATCTTATAGGCGATAGGGAAAATGACATAACCAAAAGTTTTATATAATTTATAGAGGCAAAGCGGGGATGGGTTCTTCCGGGAGAGCCACAATTGACGCTGTATTCGGAGAGATCCAGGTTTATCAACAGCCCGGCAAAGGTGAAAGTGATCGTGTCCATGTCGGAATGCACGGAGGAATATGCGAAAAAGCGGCTGCCAGTGATAACGATGATTACGGTGCTTCACCTTCCATGGATGGTGATTTGTAATCTCGCAGAGGAACTGCGGGCATTACCTATGTAGATATTGTAAAAAAAGCATCATAAATATTGCTGTCCGGTTGGAGGCGGCAGAGGCGGATGGCCTAAAGAGCCCCTTACATACATTGCTTTTAGGTATCACGGTAAATTACAGTCAATCCATCATATTGAAAAATATGATCTGATGGTAAAGCAGGCAGCAGATATAAGAAAATTTACGATGACGTTGATACGCAGGATGGAGGAAGATTAGCTATGGCTAAAGGGAAAGATTTATTACAGGTGTTGTGGAGTTGTGCGGATGTACTAAGAGGGAAAATGGATGCAAATGAGTACAAAACGTACCTTTTAGGATTGGTTTTCTATAAATATTTATCGGATTCGTATCTTGCGAAGGTCTATGACCTTGTCAGGGATGAAAATCCAGATAGTCTTGAAGAAGCACAGTGTGTGTATGAGGACGCAATGAAATCAGATGATGCTGAAGAATTACTGAGTGAAATAAAAGAATCAAAGCATTATACGCTTGATCCTGACATGACATATATAAGTATGTTAAATGCTGCTAAAAATAATTCTTTTAATAGAGAAAAACTGCAGGCGGCTTTTAACCGTATCGAGGAGTCTGATGAATTATTCAACGGCCTATTTGCGGATGTAGATTTATATTCGAACCGACTTGGCACCGGTGACCAGAAGCAGAGTGCCACAATTGCGGAGGTCATTAAGATATTGGATGGCGTGGACATCATTCATACGGAAGGAGATGTCCTTGGTAACGCATATGAGTATCTGATTGGTCAATTTGCGTCTGAGACAGGTAAAAAGGCTGGAGAATTTTATACGCCGCATGGTCCTGCGCAGATCCTTTGCAGGATTGCCATATCTGGTCAGGAAGGGAAAAAGGGATTGCAGGTATATGATCCATGTATGGGATCGGGCTCATTGATGCTTAGCTGCAGAAATTACTCAAAAGAGCCGGATTACATTAAATACTATGGGCAGGAACTTATGCCATCAACCTATAATCTGGCGCGCATGAATATGTTCCTGCACGGAGTCCTGCCTGAAAACCAGCACTTGCGTAATGGGGATACCCTTGATGCTGATTGGCCGACAGATGAAGAGACAGAGTTTGATGTTGTAACGATGAATCCCCCCTATTCGGCGAATTGGTCTGCCGCAGAGGGATTCAAACAGGATGAGCGGTTTATGGATTATGGGGGTAAACTGGCCCCTAAGTCAAAAGCAGATTATGCCTTTTTGTTACATGGGTTCTATCATCTAAAGCAGACAGGTACGATGGCTATTGTCCTTCCCCACGGCGTTTTATTCAGAGGAGCGGCAGAAGGGGCGATCAGGGAGACACTCCTCATGAATGGGGCGATCTATGCTGTTATTGGGCTTCCGTCAAATATGTTTTATAATACTTCTATTCCAACCTGCATTGTAGTATTGAAAAAGCACAGGGAAGGCCGAGATGTATTGTTTATTGATGCTTCCAAGATGTATGAAAAGGAAAAGAAACAGAATGTCATGCGCCAGGAACACATTGACAGAGTGCTGGAATTGTATACTGCCAGAAAACCAGTTGATAAGGTGGCTTATCTTGCATCATTTGAGGATATCAAGGCAAACGACTATAACCTGAATATTCCAAGATATGTAGATACCAGTGAGGAAGAACCAGAAGTGGATATCCGGCAGCTATCCGCATCTATAAGGGAGACACACAGAGCCATCAAAGAGGGAAATGGCGCTTTGCTGGAGATGCTTGAGGAATTGACTTTTGCAGATACGGAAACGAAAGATGCTGTTGAAGAATTTATCAGTGTTCTTAAGGAGGTGTGATTGTGGCAGAAACACCGAAGATAAGATTTAAGGGATTTGTGGATGCTTGGGAACAGCGTAAGCTGTCAGAACTTAGTGATACTTTTGAATATGGATTAAATGCTGCAGCAAAGGAATTTGATGGCGAAAATAAGTATATTAGAATTACAGACATTGATGATGCGTCACATGAATTCAATGGAGATGATGTTACTTCACCAGATACCGATTTAGCTAATGCTGAGAACTATAAGTTGGCAGATGGAGATATTCTTTTTGCTAGAACAGGTGCAAGTGTCGGAAAAACCTATATTTACAAGAAGTCTGATGGTGTGGTTTATTATGCAGGATTCTTAATCAGGGCAAGAATAAAGAAAGAATACAACCCAGAATTTGTATTTCAGAATACGCTTACGGCAGATTATGAAAAGTATATTGCAGTAACTTCTCAACGTTCTGGACAACCAGGAGTCAATGCACAAGAGTATTCGGAATATAAAATTATGATACCAGGTAAAGCAGAACAAGATAAAGTAAGTGCCTATTTAGGAAGTCTCGACCAGATCATCACTCTTCACCAGCATAAGTGTGATGAAACAAAAGAACTGAAGAGATATATGTTGCAAAAAATGTTCCCCCGGAACGGAAAGAAAAATCCAGAAATTCGATTTGCAGGATTTACTGATGATTGGGAACAGCGTAAGTTGGGGGAGATAACAGAACTGAAATCAGCGTCACGTGTCCATAGAGAGGAATGGACTACGGAAGGCGTTCCTTTTTATAGGTCAAGTGATGTTATGGCAGCAATAAATGGAACTGAAAACGATAAAGCTTTTATTTCTCAGAAATTATATCAAAAGTTGTCATCAGTTTCAGGTAGATTGGAAGCAGGAGATATTCTTGTTACAGGAGGAGGTTCTGTTGGAAACCCTTATATTGTGCCTGATAATGCCCCTCTTTATACAAAAGATGCAGATTTATTATGGATAAAAAATCAAGGAAGGTTTAATCCATATTTTGTATATGAATTCTTCTTATCTCCTTCATTTAGAAGTTATTTGGGAAGCATTTCTCATGTGGGAACTATTGCGCATTATACAATTACTCAGCTGTCAGAAACGCCGATTTCATTACCATCTGTTGAGGAACAGGACAAATTAGGTAAGTATTTTCAAAGAATTGACCATCTCATCACCCTTCACCAGCGTAAGTGCGATGAATTAAAAGAAGTAAAGAAGTTTATGTTACAGAATATGTTTCCACAGAAAGGATAGCTTATGGCAGAATTAGAATCCGTAATGGAAAAGAGATTGATAGACCAGCTTTGCTGTGATGAGTCTCAATGGACTTACAGACCTGATCTCAGAACAGAAGAACAGCTATGGAATAATTTTAAATATATCTTGGAACAGAATAATAAAGCGAAACTTAATGATGTTCCTCTCAGCGATTCCGAGTTTGCAAAGATAAAGAATGATCTATCTCACGCTTCATTCTATGATGCCGGGAAATGGATGGTAGGAGAAAATGGCAAGGTATATGTCCATGTCCCGCGTGGGAATGAAACATTGCATCTTATGGTGATGAATAATGAACATGTGGCTGGCGGATCAAGTGTGTACGAGGTTATCAATCAATACCAGGCGTTTAAGACAGAGGATACAGAGGGTGATAGGGACAGGCGTTTTGACGTAACGCTCCTTATTAATGGAATTCCTTTCATCCATATTGAACTTAAGAACAAAGAACATTCCTATATGGATGCCTATCGCCAGATTAAGAAATATATTGCAGAGGGTAAGTTTCATGGCATTTTTTCAAATGTGCAGATGTTTGTTGTAAGTAATGCTGTAGATACAAAGTATTTTTCTGCTGCGAGAGATACGGAACTGAACAAAAAATTTATCACAGGATGGCTTGATAAAGAAAATCATCCTGTCTGTGATTATATTGAGTTTGCCAGAGCTGTTCTTAAAATACCTGAAGCGCATGAGATGATTACCAGATATACAGTTCTTGATAACGATAGAAGGAAACTTTTGATACTGCGTCCATATCAGATCCATGCGATTGAAGCAATGCGGGCAGCATCGAAGCGGGGAAAATCTGGATTTATCTGGCATACGACAGGTTCCGGGAAAACAATGACTTCCTACAAAGCTACAAGAAATCTGCTGATGGACATTCCGGCAATTGAGAAAACGGTATTTCTCATTGACAGGAAAGAGCTTGATATGCAGACTAAAATGGCGTTTCAGTCATATGCGGATAATGATACGATTGACGTGGATGATACGGACTATGTCGATTCCCTTATCAAAAAGATGTCGGATGACAACCGTCAGATGATAGTAACCACTCGTCAGAAAATGCAGATTATGGTAAATCGGCGTCTAAAGGAAGGGACTAAGCGGTATGATAAAATTAAGGCATTAAAGGTCGCTTTTGTTGTTGATGAATGCCACAGGGCTGTAACGCCACAAACCAAAAGAGACCTTGAAAAATTTTTCACCAATTCATTATGGTATGGTTTTACGGGGACACCCATTTTTGATGAGAACAGTTATGAACAGAAAGGCGACCTGGCACAGACCACGGAGCAGTTATATGGAGAGTGTCTGCATAGCTATACCATTAAAGAGGCTATCCATGATGAAGCGGTCTTAGGATTCATGGTTGAGAATCTTGGGGCTAAGGATTTAAGTGCCGAGGATACCCAAAAAGTGTATGAGACCGAGGAGCATATGCGGAAAGTCTTGCATGTCATTCTGAATCAGTCCTATGACAAATTTGGCATGAAAAATGGCAGGGGCAAAACCTATGAGGCGATATTGACGACCAGTTCCATCGCAATGGCACAGAAGTATTATGATCTACTCAAAAAAGTGAAAGAAGGTAATGACGAGCTGAAGATTAGTGATGATATACATAAGGCGTTACCTGATTTTCCGAAATTTGCCATAACCTATTCATTGTCGGAAAACGATGAAGCCTCCATTGTCAATCAAGATAAAATGAAGAAATCGTTAATAGATTATAATGAGATGTTTGGAAGCAGTTACAAGATTGATGCTATTAATGCTTACAACAGTAATCTTAATGAGCGGCTGGCCAGAAAAGAGAAGAAATATATGAATCGGAGCCAGCAGCTTGATTTGGTTATTGTCGTTGACAGACTTTTAACAGGGTTTGATGCGCCGTGCCTTTCTATTTTGTTTATGGATAGACAGCCTATGGCTCCGCAAAATATTATTCAGGCATTTTCCCGAACTAATCGATTGTTTGATACCAATAAGCAGTATGGGCAGATTGTAACATTCCAGGCTCCGAAAGAGTATAAGGATGCAATCAACGAGGCTTTGAGGTTATATTCGCGCGGAGGCGGGGGAAATCCCATTGCAGAGGATTGGGATGATGTGAAGATATCTTTTTCCATATCTCTTAAAACAATCCGCAATCTGACACAGACACCTGCGGATATAGCAGGTCTGTCACGCAAACAGAAAAAGGCATTTGTAAATCTTTTCAGGGCCCTGGACCATGATTTTGCACACCTAAAATCATTTTCTGTATATGAACCACCTATATTGGACGAGTTCGGTTTTTCTGAAGAGGAATATGAAAATTATGCGGCGATGTATAAGAATGTAATGGAAGAACTGAAAAAGCCAGAGGATAATCCGGACGATGACAAAGAACCTGTATGGGATGATTATGATCTGGTGGCCTACAGCAAGCTGAGAATTGATTTCGAGTATATTGTAGAATTACTACGGGGCGTTGTGGAGTCCCTAGATCAGTCACAAAATGATTTTGACGAGGTTGAATTCGAAACCAGAATAAGGGCCATCAGGGAGATGATAGCAGAGTTTGCAGATGATAATCCCAAACTGGGCATATTACTTACACAGGTTGTGGATGAGATTGAAAAAGAAAAAGAAAGATTTTTGGGACAGGATATTTCCGTTATTATCAATCAGATGCGTTATGCTGCTATTGATACAGAAATCAGGAAATATGCCGAAAAATGGTATTTGGATTTTGAAGAGGTTAAGTATGAAGCCTTTCATTTCAGGGATGGTGAACTTGCAAATGAAAATAAATTGAAAGACAGTGCAGATTATGCGACTTATAAAGAAGAAAACGAAGATGCCTTGCCTAAATTCAAATTCAGGAAACTGATGGTTGATGAATTCAAGACTATGCTGATGCCAGAAATTTTGCCATTATTGTAATATCCGGTTAAAAACAGGCTAAAATCAAAAATGCAGGATTAAGGGTACACCAACTACATCAAGTCCCGGCCTGAATGGGAATTCGTAAACGTCTATACGGACGAGGGCATTTGAGATAAATGTAAAAACGATAGCACCCAAGAAATATTTGTATCAATCTGGACACGCAATATGGCTTGCGTACCACAATTTGATACAATGCACCCAGGCGTGAGTTTGGGTGCAAATTTTAACGATAGGATTTGGAAGGCTGAAATAAGGGCATTTTCCACTGAACAATATTTAACAGCGGCACAGGCGGCTATTTCCAATTGATGCCATAGGATTTTTGGTACTAACAGGCAAAAGTATTGAAGAATGGCTTAAAATCAAGGGATTTTGAGGTTTGGTGGGGTTCATCACGGTGG
>CAJTSH010000079.1 GCA_910578885.1 uncultured Lachnospiraceae bacterium | reverse complement strand
AAGAATCCAACAGAGTATGGACTCAGCTTTGCATAATAACTTACTTTTCATAACCCACATTATGCGAAGCTTCGCATAAAGTTGGAAAGACTACCACAACAGGCAACTTAGGAATCGGGCTGGCAAAACAGGGAAAGAAAGTGCTTCTGATTGATGCGGACGCACAGGGCAGTCTGACCGCAAGTTTAGGCTTTACAGAGCCGGACAGTCTGGAAATCACGCTTGCAACCATTATGGGGGATTTAATCAATGACGAGGAAGTAGAGCCGGGGAATCCGTAAGCATTGAGAACCAGAAGCGGATTTTAGAGGACTACGCAAGAAAGAACGGTTTTACCAATATCCGGCATTTTACTGAAATAAAACTCGCTTAATTGATACAAAGGGAAAGAACAGAATATTGGATAAACCGCAGAAATTTGAACCCTCTGTTTCTAAAAATTTGAACCCCCTAAAGGCAAAATCAAAATGTAGAAAAAAGATGAAAGTAGAAGTTTTTAGTTAATTTTATTTTGTTCACAGAAGTTTCAAAATAAGTCGCTTGTATTTGTTCGTTTCTCCGTATATAATAACGCTATATCAATGGGAGATGGTAGAATTGCTTGACTATATTTCTGTAAAAGAAGCGGCAGAAAAATGGGGAATATCTGAGCGGCGCGTTCAAAAATTATGCGAGGGAGATCGGATTGAGGGTATTGTACGTTTTGGTCACGCATGGATGATACCACGAGAGGCAGAGAAGCCTGCCGATCAGAGACGAATAAGAAAAAAGGACAAAGGAGGGACTGGTCCATGTATAATCCACAATTAGACACATTTATCCGTGTGGCGGATGCCGGGAGTTTTAACAAGGCAGCGGAAGAAGCCTATATTACTCCTACGGCAGTCATTAAGCAGATCAATTTATTAGAAGATTCATTGGATGTAAAATTATTTGAACGGACACATAGGGGATTGACTTTAACGAAGGCCGGGAAATCGTTATATCAGGATACAAAATATATTATCCAGTATTGCCGTGATTCCATTACAAGGGCAAAAAACGCCATGCAGGATAATGTGAGCGTTATCCGGATTGGAAGCTCACCTATGACACCGGCCCAACTCTTAATGCAGCTATGGCCAAAGATACAGGAGCATTGCCCGGATTTGAAATTCCAGATTATTCCCTTTGAGAACACGCCGGAAATTGCCAGAGAAATTCTGGCGAACCTCGGTAAAAATATAGACGTTGTTGCCGGGATTTTTGATGAAACCATGCTGGATTTGCGGCATTGTACCGGGCTTCAATTATCCCGCGAGCCGTTCTGCTGTGCAGTTTCTATCCATCACCGGCTTGCGGCAAAGGATAAGCTGAAAATTAAAGACCTTTATGGAGAAAATCTGATGCTGATGCGTCGGGATTGGAGTAATTATGTAGACAGGCTTCGGGATGATATTTGGCAGAACCATAGCCAGATACATATTGTAGATTTTGACTTTTACAGTATGGAGGCTTTCAATCGGTGCGAGAACAGCAATGACATTTTGCTGGCTATTCCGGGATGGGCTAACGTACATCCGCTATTGAAAGTAATTCCGGTTGAATGGGATCATAGTATCCCTTTTGGCCTGCTCCATTCTCCGCAACCATCAGAAACAGTAAAGAAACTTTTAGAAGCGGCTCAAATAGCTGTAAATTGAATAAGAAAAAGAGTTATAACTATTAGGTATAAACTGATGAACAAAGTGAGACTTCTCTGGAAGTCTTGCTTTTTTTATAATATGAGTAGCAAGAGCAAAACGGAGGTGATGGAATTGAAAAAAGCTGTTTGTATTGCTGTGTCTGTTTGTATATTGGTTTGTATTACAGGATGCGGTGCAGATAAAGCCTCTGGAAATATTGTGGATATAGAATCCAGAAAGGAAACAACAGAAAGTCTTTTACAGCAAGACGAAGGAGCAGAAAATACTGTGCAGGCAGAAACACAAATAAATGAACCGTATACAACAGATACAAAGATAGCCGAGGTTATATCTGATCCAGTTTTCGAAGAACATGGCAGGCTAATTTTTCCGGTAGACAGTGGGTATTACAGTGGGGACACTTTAGGAACGCTCCGACTTACATGGTATAGCAATATTGACCCTGAAAAGACGGTGGAGATTGCAAATTATCTGAGAAATTGTGCGGCAGCAGAAGAAACCTATTTTTATGATATTTACACTGACGAAGAAAAGGCGGCTGACCCGGCAAAGCAGGACACAGGGCTGTTCTTCTTCAAAGGAAATCCAGGAGAAAAATTTGCTGTTTGTAATGCAGGCGGGGGATTTGCGTATGTGGGGGCAATGCAGGATAGTTTTCCCCATGCGCTGGAATTATCCAAAATGGGATATAACGCCTTTGCTCTGATTTACAGACCCGGAGCGCAGACGGTCTGTGAAGATTTGGCAAGGGCGGTTAGCTTCATATTTGAACATTCAGAGGAACTTGAAGTAGATACCGACTGCTATTCTGTATGGGGCGGTACGGCGGGTGCCAGGATGGCGGCATGGCTTGGCTCTTATGGCCCGGCTGCTTTTGGGGGAAATGAACTGCCCCGGCCCGGTGGCGGAAGGGTGGATAAACGAGGCAGCAGCATTTTGGGAAAAGCAAATGTAGAGGAGAAATGACAATATGAAGAGAAAAGTAATTGTGCTTATAGGAGTTATGTTAGTGGCAGTTATTGCCATTACAGTTTTTATGAAAAGAATGGGCGGTTCCAGTGTAGGGATTGATAATAACCCTGAGTCGGAAGTAAAAGGGGACAGCAATGTGCTGGTAGCTTATTTCTCGTGGTCTGGCAATGGGCAGCAGATGGCAAAGTGGATTTCTGAAGAAACAGGTGGTGAGTTGTTCCGTATTGTTCCGTCCGAAGCATACGGCGAGGATTTTGATTCCTGTGCTGACCGTGCGAAAAACGAATTGGATAATGGAATACGTCCGGAACTGTCTGAACATATAGATGCAGGGATAATGGCGCAGTACGATGTGATTTATCTTGGCTTTCCTGTATGGTGGTACGATTTGCCTATGCCAGTTTGGACATTTCTTGAAGAATATGATCTGTCAGGAAAGACGGTTATTCCTTTTTTCTCTCACAATGGCAGTTCCAATGGTGCAAATAGTGTAAATCGGGTGGCAGAGCTTGCAGATGGTGCAACGGTTCTTACAGATAATGTACTTTCGCTGCGCGGCAGTAATGTTGCAGATTCAGAAAAGGAAGTAAAAGATTGGACAAAAAATTTTAACAAATAATGGAGGGAATATCATGAACAATTTTATTTTTGAGAACGCAACAAAGGTGTTTATCGGGAAAGGGTGTGTAAAGGAATACCTGTGCTGCCTGACAAAAGGATATGGGGATACAGTTATGCTGGCATATGGCGGTGGCTCCATCAAACGGAACGGCGTTTATGACGAGGTGACAGCGATTCTGAAAGCGGCTGGAAAGAATATTGTTGAGTTTCCGGGCATTATGGCAAATCCCACTTATGCGAAAGTGCTGGAAGGCGCAAGGCTGGCAAAGGAAAATAATGTGGGGCTGATCCTCGGTGTCGGAGGCGGTTCGGTTATGGATTGCTGTAAGGCGGTATCCATCGCCGCCCGGTATCAGGGGGATGTATGGGCAGATTTTTGGGCGCGTCCCGGTATCTTTGATTTCGAGCCTCTGCCTCTCGGTGTGATTGTCACAGTAGCGGGAACCGGGAGCGAGTGCAATGGTGGAGCCGTCATTACTAACGATGAACTGAAAATAAAGACGGGGCGTGATTATCCAAAGTGCAATCCCCGTTTTGCACTGCTTGATCCGACTTACACTTACAGCGTCCCTAAATTCCAGATGGTATCCGGCAGCTTTGACATTCTTTCGCATATCATGGAAATTTATTTCAGCGAGCCGGATGAGGACAATGTTTCCGATGACATTGCTGAGGCACTTATGAGGAATGTGATCCGTAACTTGCGGACTGCCATCAAAAACCCGGAGGACTACACAGCAAGGAGCAATCTTATGTGGGATGCGACAATGGCAGAAAACCGGATCATTAAGTTAGGAAAGCGGACGGATTTTCAATGCCATCAGATGGAACACCAGCTTGGCGCTTATACGGACTGTAATCATGGTGCGGGGTTGGCGGTACTGCACCCGGTCTATTACCGTCATATCTTTAAGGATGGATTGGCAAAATTTAAGAGATTTGCCGAGAATGTATGGGGAATTTCTGTGGAAGGAAAAACAGACGAGGAAGTTGCCCGTGCCGGTATCAATGCACTGGAAGATTTTATCTTGGAGATTGGCTTGCCGATGAACCTGCGGGAGTTAGGTGTAGATGAAAACACGGATTTGAAAGCAATAGCGGATTCCTGTGCGATTGTCCCCAGCAGCTATAAGAAGCTGACACATGAAGAAATATTGGGAATTTTCAAAGAATGTTTTAATTAAGTATAAAGGAGAAAACGATTATGAAAAAATTAACTGCTATTTTAATGGGTGTATTACTTGTATTCAGTCTTGCGGCCTGTGGCAATAATCAGCAGGCAAAGAATACCGCTCCGGAACCTTCTTCGGAATCGGTAGGCGATACTATATCGGAGTCGGAGAAAACGGAGCAGCCCTCTGAAATGCCATCTGACAGCCAAACAGAGAGCGAGGATAACACCAACGATACTGACATGGAAAGTACGGGTGGAAAAACGTTGATTGTATACTATTCGGCATCTGGTAATACGGAGGAAGTTGCAAATTATATTGCTTCTGCGACAGATGGGGATTTATTTGAGATTGTACCGGCAGAAATTTATACAAATGCTGATTTTGACTGGACGGATGGGGACAGCCGTGTTTCCAGAGAGCATGATAATGAGGATGAAAGAAATGTCCCACTTATATCTGATACAGTGGATAACTGGAACGAGTATGACACAGTTTTTATCGGTTATCCGATCTGGTGGGGAATCGCTGCATGGGCTGTGGATGGCTTCATAAAGGCGAATGATTTCACGGGAAAAACGGTGATTCCTTTCTGCACTTCCTCAAGCTCCGGTTTAGGTGAAAGCGGAGAATTGCTGGAAGAAATGGCCGGAACAGGGGAATGGCTGGAAGGTGAGCGTTTCCGATCAGGAGCTTCGGAAGAAACAGTCCGGTCATGGGTAGAAGGATTAGGATTATAGAACAGGAGCCGGACTATGAGAAAAATGATAGCTGTTCTCGCGATACCATCATTTTAGGGTTCCCTAATTGGTGGGGAGATTTGCCCATGCCGGTATATTCGTTTTTAGAGGAATATGACTTTGGAGCTAAGACGATCATTCCCTTTGTGACACATGGTGGCAGCGGCTTTTCCGATACACGGAATACGATTTCAGAATTGCAGCCAGGTGCGTTTGTAAGTGATAATACCCTCTCCCTTTCCAGAAATGATGTGGCAGAAAGCGAGGATGAAATCAGACAATGGGCGGAAAGCCTAAACTTAAATGTGGAGGATGATGTGCCGGATAATCAAAGTGATACTGTGGCAAATACAACAGCCGATCCTCACAGTCAGCAGACACTTTACCTGTGGGAGGAAGGAAATGTCCCAGCCACAACAGAATATACACAGAATAATGGAAACTATGCAGATGATCCGGATTTCCGTCCGTATATTGTGACATTCCCCGTACCGGAAGGAACGGATGTAAAAGGGGCTGCTCTGATCTGTGCGGGCGGAGCATTTCAGTTTCGTTCTGATCAGAATGAGGGAACGCCGGTGGCTCAATCTTTAAGTGAAGCAGGATTTCAGAGTTTTGTAGTCAATTACCGTCTGCGACCTTATACGCAGGAGGAAGGCGCTTTAGATTTGGCTCGTGCGGTACGGTTTGTAAGGAAAAATGCGGAAAGTTATGGAATTGACGAGAAAGATATTGCTGTGATGGGCTTTTCAGCAGGCGGTATTCTGGCGGGGGAAATGCTTTTGAATTTTGACGGAACCATAAACGGAACGGCTCTTGACGCAGGTTATGTGCCGGATGAACTGGATGGGGTTTCAGCAGATGCGGCGGCGGATGGGATGATCTACTCCTTTTATGGCAGACTCAGTGTGGCTTCTAAAGATGTGGAGAAATTTGCCGCTTCGGATTTGCCGCCTACTTACTTTTGCTATGGTACTCGTAATCCTTTTGTACGGGAATTTGAAGCGTGTATTGAGGCGTTGCAGGAAGCAGAGGTTTCCGTGGAAGTCAATGTATTAGATGGCAGGCCGCATGGCTACGGCTATACCGAAAATTGGATTCCGGAGTATGCCAAGTGGCTGGAAAATGTTTTTGCAAATAATTAAAACGAAAGGTAGGTTTATGAAATGGAAAAAGTGACTGCTGGCAGAGATGCCATGAATGAGTTTGCTCCAAAGTTTGCACAATTAAATGATGACGTGCTGTTTGGAGAAGTTTGGTCGAGGGAGGAACAGCTTTCTCCAAGAGATCGCAGCCTGATCACGGTTTCGGCGTTGATGGCAAGCGGAATTTTGGATACTTCGCTTCTGCATCATATTGAGCGGGCAAAGGCAAACGGTGTTACACAGGAGGAAATGGCTGAGGTATTGACACAGCTCGCTTTTTATGCAGGGTGGCCGAAAGCGTGGGCGGCGCTGCGGATGGCGAAGGCGGTTTACAATGGATAGGCCGTTTGTAGTCTGCCATATGCTTTCCTCACTGGATGGGAAAATAGATGGGGAATTTTTCTCTGCGCCGGAGTGCAGACCGGCACTTGCAGAATACGGAAATCTCCGGGGCTTTTATGGCTGTCAGGCAACTTTGTATGGCACAACAACCATGATAGGAAGTTATGCAGACGGTATGGTGGGGGAATTGCCTGATATTTCGGACCGAAAGGTGGTGAACGGCAACCAATGGCGCTGTATTTCTGGATTAGGTCTACCCACCGTTTTGCATCGTCCGTTTCCGCTTTGGCATCCTCAATTCTGCGTTGCATGAGCAGATGGATAACTGCCCGAAAAAAGGACGTAAAAAATCCCTCCAAACTGAAAACTGGTCTGGAGGGTAACGTCTATTTATTTAGGCATGGTAAAGCTGCCCACCGAACCTCGTTTTTTTTATTCGGTGGGCAAGTACCACAATGATTTTTTATCAATATCCCTTTCTTCTTTCGTAAATAAAAACTACTGCAATTACCAGCAAACTTAAACCGAAAAGCCATATCTTTGTGGAATAATTGCCTTTTCCCATTGAGAACAAATAGAAAATACTATCCTCTGATACATTCCCCAAAGAATTTAAAAGAAAATATCCGATTGACGCCAGGTAACCTACAATAACAGAATTGCTGAATATGGCTGCTGCAAATCCAAAAC
>CAJTSH010000078.1:5704-7460 GCA_910578885.1 uncultured Lachnospiraceae bacterium | reverse complement strand
GCGTATCTGTTTTGGTGTGGCTCCGATGCTGGAAAAAATACCAAACTGATGGATTCTTGCATTCATAGACACTGCAAAAGAATTATGGATTACTATAATTAATGAAAAAGATGCAAGTCCGGTTATCAGTATAAACAACGGAAAAAGCAGTCTTGGCGCAGTATCCTGCGGATCACGTATCATGTACATTGCCAGAAGCTCATGGTTATAAATAACCTTTTCCGATGAAACACCCAAAACTCCGGCTATCTGCATCGTATCGTCGAGAACAGCCCCCATGTCATCAAAATAAATATCTATCACAGGTTCCGGAATCTGCGCTCCTTTCTCACTGATGACGACGTCTTTGACATTGGCAAAATTCTTTATGAATTCCATATCTTCCTGGGTAAATGCCCCGACAATCCTGCTCTGCCAGCCTCCTTCTTCCTGTTCAATGCTTTCAATTTCGTACTTCCATGCGTTATAAAATAACCCTAAGAGCAGCGATAACAGCAAAGCGGATATAAATGCCGCTATCATAACAGACATGCCCGATGAACGGTTATTTTTAATATAGCCTGATGAATAATCTTTCCACATAGCCCATTACCTCCGCTTCTCATCGCTTATGATATGCCCGTCCTCTATGGTTATGATACGGTCTGCTTCTAAAGCCACCTTCTCATCATGGGTAATCAACACAATCGTCTGTTCCAGATTACGATTCGATAATTTCAGCATATCAATAATTTCTTTGGAATTTTTCTGATCCAGATTTCCAGTCGGCTCATCCGCCAAAAGCAGAGCCGGACGGTAAATCAATGAACGCGCTATGGCAACCCTTTGCTGCTGCCCGCCTGACAACTGGTTTGGCAGGGCTTCAAGCCGTTCAGCAATCCCAAGCGAACGGACGATCTTTTCAAAATACTCTTCATTTGGTTTCTTCTTATCAAGGGCAAGCGGCATCAAAATGTTTTTTTTCACGGTAAGTGTTGGAATCAGGTTATAGAACTGATACACCAAACCCACTTTTCTTCTGCGGAAAATCGCTGCCTGTGTCTGATTCAGTTTTGACAAATCCGTTCCGTCTATTGTAACTTTTCCGCTTGTAGGTTTATCCACGCTTCCCAGAATATGTAACAATGTGGATTTACCTGAACCGGACGCTCCGATAACCGCCACAAATTCTCCCTTGCCTACCTTCAGATTAATTCCATCCAGTGCAGTCACCTGATTATTGCCGGAGCCATACATTTTGCAGACTCCCTCGCATGTTAAGATATTCATTTTTGTTTCCTCCTTTGGATGTTTTGAATTTCTACACTCGCAGCAAAGCTGCCCTTGCTTCTTATAGTCAGATGCACGGCGCAAAGAACGCGCCTTTCTGATAAGTTATATTGTACCAAATGAAAGTTACAACTTAGTAACTGCAGCAGAATTGATAATAAATTTATTGCTTTGATTTTATTGCTTTTTTTATTGCTTATAGAACCGGATTTCAAAACATGCACCGCCATCCGGCAGATTTGTAGCCCTTATTGTCCCATTTTGATGTTCTATAATCTCTTTTGACAATGCTAAGCCTATCCCAATGCCGCTTCCACGGATATTACCGCCCACATCTGCATTCTTTCCCCGATAAAACCGTTTAAAAAGATGCGGAATATCTTCTTTGGCAAATCCTTCCCCCTCATCCCAGATAAGTATTTCTGTATATAGCGGATTCTGCCCATAAGAGCAATGGACTGTTCCACCCGCATTATGCTCCATACAG
>CAJTSH010000078.1:0-5606 GCA_910578885.1 uncultured Lachnospiraceae bacterium | reverse complement strand
AGCGGATTCTGCCCATAAGAGCAATGGACTGTTCCACCCGCATTATGCTCCATACAGTTTTTCATTACATTTATAACTGCTTCCATAGTCCAGTTCAAATCGGCTGTCACTGCCATCTCCCCTGATTCCGGAATATCAATGAAAGTGCCGGAATCTGCAAATAATTCCTGCAAATTGTCTGCCGCAAGGACAAGCAAAGTAAAAACATCCACATCTTCTTTTTGAAACATCAATGTACCTGCATCAAGACGGGATAAAACAAGCAGGGATTCTTCTAAATGAATCAGTCTGTTCAACTGTTTCTTTATCTGTTCCACCCTGTCTTTTTCATATTCTTTTTTCATCGGCATTTCAGATAATGTCTGCAGTGATAAAGAAATGGCGGTGATAGGAGTTTTTATCTGATGTGCAATATTGGATAGATTCTCGGCAAAATCATTTTTGGCCTGTACCGCCGCATCCTTTGTCTGATAAAGAAATGTCACAGTCTTATATATTTCATCTTCCAGCCTGGAAAAAAGATCTTCTCCTGAAACAGAGAGGACAACCGCTTTTCCCATATTAACCTGCTCCAGATAATCTGACAGCTCTTCTATTCGTTTCGCTTCCTCTTTGTTACGGAATGCATAAGTAATAGCAAAGAGAACAATACCTGCCAGGAACCCTATTGTTGCGAACATAATATCATATGTAACGGAAAAATCAGAAAAATCAGATATGTCATATCCTAAAACGGACAATACATCCCCCATTGCCACACCATCGGCATTTCCACCCGTATATTCTTTCAATGCAGCAGAAACGATATGCTTCATTTCCGGCTCTTGTTCCAGCACTTCGCCGCAGATCACATTTACCAAATCAAATTGAAGCCTGCTGTAACGGCAGGAAATCAGCATTACCGTAACAGCAGAAGAAATCAGGCTGACGGCTGCCACAAATCCAAAGAGAATCACTAAATTTTTTCGCCCGCTCATATGATATCCTCCATACGGTATCCCACACTTCTGATTGTTTTCAGGCAGGACGGTTGGTGCAGTTTGTTCCGCAGTCGGTTCATAGTAACTGTCAATGTATGATCATTCACGTAGTTTCCATTTACATCCCATACCTGTTCTAAGATTTTTTCCCTGGTAACAGTCTTTCCTTTATTCTGCAAAAGATACAAAAGCACCCCATACTCTGATACGCTCAAATCGATTTCTTCCGTGCCACAAGTAACTGTCCTTCGGTTTAAATCTATCCTGATCCCATCACAGGACAGGTACTGCACCGCCACATTGCCCGTTCTTCTAAGCACCGCCTGAATCCTTGAATACAATACGCTTAATTCAAAAGGCTTTACTACATAATCATCCGCACCATTTTGAAAACCTGAAACAATATCATGGGAATCATCCCGGACCGTAAGGAAAATAATCGGCAGTTCTTTCCATCTGCCACGTATCCATTGACAAAGACTATCCCCACGGCCATCCGGCATATTCCAATCCAGCAAAATAACCGTTGGCACATGAATTTCCAAAGCCCGTCTGACCTCTGAAATTGTATTATATACTACTACCTTAAAGTTTTTCTGTTCCAGATATTTTTTTACAACACCTGCAATATGAGCGTCATCCTCAGCATAAAATAATTCGACCATTTTCAATAAACCACCTATTTTTTTTATTTTTATTATACCAGAAAAATGTTACAACTTAGTTACTCACTCCCCATACAATAAAATCTCTTTTACCGCATCAAGGAATCCCGTTCCATACCTTATACTTTTATATTCTGGAAAACGAATCCAGTTTGTCAGGCTTTCCAATATACCTTTGCAGCCTTTCTCCAACATCAGAATGCCTTTAGCCAGTAAATACAGCTTTGTATTCAGCCATTCCTCCCACAAGCCTCCAAATAATGCTGTGCTGTCCGTAAAAGTTATTGCATCCTCGGTTCTCATAGAATTTTATCACTTTTATGTTACAAAGGCTATCTACATACACCAAATTTTTTACCTTGTTTCTTTTCCCAGATTTCACTTTACTCACAATTCACACCTGTTACCACTGTTGTAAAAAAGCCATGTGTTGACATGAAGCATGGGCAAGGAGTTTTAGTTTATTGTCATTTTTTCCATCCTAATTTCCTTTCTTTATTGTTCTTAATCGAAAACAACAATATCGCCTTTCCGTTTTCTATATGGCAGAGAAACAGCTATTACAAATACAGAAAATAGATTACCCCCCTGCTTTTTTAAGAATGAGTAAATCACGCAAAAAGTCTGCGTGATTTACTCATTCTTTTTTACAGCCCCCAAATTACAATACTGTTATCAAAAAGCAAAGGAGAATAAAAGAAATGGCTACATTATTGGAAGCGAAAAACGTAACAAAAATTTATGCAAAATCACAGCGCCCAAGCCTTAATAAAGTATCGTTCCGCGTAACGGACGGCGAATTTATCGCCATTATGGGGGCTTCCGGATCAGGAAAGACTACATTGCTTAACGTTCTTTCTACGATTGATACACCCACGAGCGGCAGCATTACAATAAACGGTATCAATCTTAAAAATCTGACTGATTCCAAAGCAGCGGATTTCCGCAGGGATAATCTGGGTTTTATTTTCCAGGAATATCTGCTGTTAGACAGCCTTACTATTTTTGAGAATATCGCTGTTCCACTGACTTTGCAGAAACTTCCGCCTCAAAAAATAGAAAACATGATCCGGAGCCTGGCGAAAAGCTTTGGTATTGACGCACAGTTAGAAAAATATCCAGGTGAGCTCTCAGGCGGACAAAGGCAGCGTGCTTCTGCCCTAAGGGCTATTGTGAAACGTCCGAGCATTTTATTTGCAGACGAACCGACTGGGGCATTGGACTCAGGTTCCGCAACAGATTTGCTGAACACTTTAAAGGAATCAAACGAAAGCCTCCATACTACGATACTAATGGTCACACATGATGCTTATGCTGCAAGTTTTGCCGACCGCATCCTGATTTTCAAAGACGGCTGCATCATTCAGGAATTATTGAAACAAAATGCTGACAGGCGTACATTCTATGAATCCATTGCACAGACAACCGCAAAATTAGACACAGAAAGGTAGGGAAGTCCCCATGAACCATTTATCTATGGCACTTAAGAACCTAAAAAATAATTTCTCCTTTTATGCCCTCTATTTATTGTCCATTTCCTTTGTGATTACTATTTTTTTTGCATTCACTTCGTTTTCCATGAATAACGTTATGCTTGAAAAAATATCAGGCGACGGGCGGGTGGAAACCATGTGCAACACGATTTCCATATTCCTTATGGCATTTGTAATTTTTTATATGTCCTATTCAAACCGTTTCTTTCTGCGCCGGCGCACAAAGGAATTAGGTATTTATGCATTATTAGGATACCGGAAATCCACGATACTATCCCTGCTAACAGCAGAAAATCTGCTCTCCTGTTTCGGGGCTTTCGTAATCGGAATCCTTTTGGGCGCTCTGTTCCACAAAGGCATTGTGTTTGGCATTACAGAATTACTGGACTTGACAGTCAACAATGCAGAAATACCGTTTTTTAACCTGAATGCCATGGTAAAGACAGCATGTTTTGTTTTTGCTATTATTATCCTATTATCGCTGTCCAACAGCAGATTTCTTTTTAAATCTTCCCTTATGGATTTAGTGCGGTTTGAAAAAAGTGCGGAAAAGCAGACAAAGTTCCATGCCGTTCCTTCCATAATCGGGTTTGTATCTGTCATTCTGGGATATGGTATTGCCCTTGACATCCTGCGGGGCGAAAAATCTGTCTGGTTTTCAGTCGGGTTTTATGCTGTTGGAATGCTTACATTTACACTCATTCTTTTAGGAACAGTGCTTTTTATTGCATCTTTCCTCCCTTATGCGGTACAGACCGGCAAGAAAAACAAGAAGAAATTTTATACGGAAACAAGAATCATTACTTCACCGGGTTTTATATACCGGATGCGCTCCAATTCAAAAACACTGATCATGCTCACATTACTGTCAGCCGCAACTTTGACTGTTTCAAGTGTTATGGCTCTCTCCCTGTATTATCCGATTGCAGCAGTATCCCGCATTGCGCCGTCAGAAATCGAGTGCCGTATTGAAAAGGAGAGCGATCTGTCCGCAATCATGGAGATCGTGAACAACTATTCATCCGGAGATGATATTACATTCCTGCAGACCGATATTTATAAAGTTACTTCTACTGCCGGACAGCTTCCCATGGAATATAGTGTCGGGACTTCCAAGGGAGATGCTGACAACGAAAAAATCCTTCGGAATGCAGGTTTTGAATGTATCTCCTATTCTGACTATACTGCCATTCTGAAAGCACAAGGGCGGCAAAAGGCTTTGGAGCAATTTACAGCACTAAACGACAATGAGTGTATTTTTGTAAGATACCAGCCGGCTTCCGGCAAGGACGAAACAGGCAGCATTTATCCACTGCTCATAGACAATACGGAAATACTTGTCACTGTGACTATGACCACATTAGATAACCCTATCTCATTTGCAAACAGTGTTGGCACTTTAATTGTAAGTGACAGTTTATACAACATGATATCTGAAAACGCTGCTCCCGAAACAAAAGTCTTAAGTATAAATGGAAGTTCCATAACAGGTAATGAGGATCTGTTTCAGGCTTTGTCTGCATATCTGGATAAAAGCCCTTACCTGCAGGGCAATTCCCACAGAATACATGAAGTGGTTTCCCTGAGCAGTTCCACTTTCCTGTTGATAGGCTTTCTTGTGGTATTATTCTTTATCGCAACAGGAAGCATCCTGTATTTCAATAACATTTCGGCGACAGCCGATTCAAAATCCGATTACGATATCCTTACAAAAATGGGATATACGAACAGGAAGATTAAAAAAATTATCAGGAAACAGGCAATCACATTTTTCAGCATTCCGTTCCTGCTCGGACTGGCAGACTGTATCTTTGCCACATTCGTATACAAAACAGCGCTTATGCAGAACCTTCTGGCGAACAGCATTGTTTTATATGCTCCTACAATATTGGCTATTGCGCTGACACTGATGATTTATCTGATTTATTACTGTATGACTGTCCATACCTGCTGCAAAATGGTTTTGGAAAAATAAAGATTATGCAAGAATATCGGAATCATGTGAAAATTTTAGTTGTATGCACACAGATAAATGATATAATTTAGGCATGGATAAGGGGGCAAAAATTATGAAGCGTATTATCTTTAAGCTTTTGCTTTTTATAAACTCCACCCTGCTTATAATATATATGGGGCTGGAAATAAATATTCAGATGCCGTGCAGCATCAGCAAAATCGTATCATTATTCCTGTCATCATTGATGCTGACAGACGCTGCTTATGTAAGTTCCTGCAACATCAGAGATAATAAAGCTATCTCTTTGTTTTGCGGTCTGCTGGCATTAGACAGTTGGTATATACTCCTTTCCGTTTCGGACAACGCTATAACAAATATTGCTTTTTATGCCTTAAGTCCGGTTATATGGTACATTTTTATCAATTTCATACTCATGTTTTTATTTCAGGGGAGCGGTTATAAATTCAAAAAAGCAACAGGCTTCTGCCTGACTGGAACTTGTATCTGCTCC
>CAJTSH010000077.1 GCA_910578885.1 uncultured Lachnospiraceae bacterium | reverse complement strand
CTCGCAAAGGGCTGGGGTAATTTTTTATCTGACCGCATTATTATTTGGCGGTTACTATGGCAGTGTTAAGCTTTGGCTTGACCTGCTTTTGAATAGGATACTCTATCGGTAAGGATAGTAACAAGACACAAAAATAACCGCCCTCGGTCAAAGGATGCGGTTATTTTTAGCATTTGATTAACCGGACTAACCGTCTATCGGTAGTCCTATGGGGGACACCTGTTACCAGCAGGTGTCCTTCTTTATGTTCAATATACCACAATCCGCAAGGAGTTTCAATAACTTTCTCCTTCTGATGTCGTCCGGCGGAACTGGTTCAGTCTGTGAGCCAGCTTCTGGTCTTTGTCCGGGTACAGATGGGAATAAGTGTCAAGGGTTGTCTTCACTGATTCATGTCCCAGGCGGTCGGCTATCTCCAAAGGGGTAAAACCGAGTTCTATGAGCATACTTGCATGGCTGTGCCGCAGGTCGTGTACCCTTATTGGCAGCAGTCCGGCTTTCTCGGATGCCCTTTTTATCTCCTTTTCCAAAGAGGATTTCGTGAAATAGAAAATCCGGTCTCCATTCCCAATCCCGTAGAGCTTTGATATATATTCGTGGATATCATCATATAGGAAGTCGGGGATGGAGATACACCGCTTTGCCTTGGGGGTCTTCGGTTCCAGAAACAGCTCTTCCCCCTTTACCTTTGCAAAATTCTTATTGATATCCACCCGCTTCGAGGGAAGGATGTCTGCAGGGGTGAGTGCCAGCAGCTCCCCGGACCGCATCCCGGTGTAAAACAGCATATCGAAAGCAAGCTTTACGGATGATTTCTGAATGGCGCCGGAAAACTGCTCATACTGCTCCTGTGTCCAGATGTTCATTTCCTCTGCTTTGCTTTTCCCCATGCTGCCGGCGGCTTTGCATGGATTGGATGGGAGGCGGTAATGAGCCACGGCATAATTCATCAGCGCCGAAAGCTGGTTGTTGACTGTTTTTAAATATGTCTGGGAGAATGGTTTTCCATCCTCGCCCCGGTATGAAATCAATTCATTCTGCCATTTGCGGATTTTTATGGTGTCAATATCGCACACTTTCAGCCTGCCAAAGTATGGGAGCAGCTTCCCTTCGATAATAAAGCGCTTATTCTCCATCGTAGTAGGCTTCAGACGGTGTTCCATATCTTCCAGATAATTTTCCACAAGCGAAGAAAAGAGTATGTCGCTGGTGTTTTTCTCTTGATCGAGAATGGAACGCTCATACTCTTTTGCCTCCCGCTGCGTTTTGAACCCTCTTTTACAGGTATGCTTATTCTGCCCAGTCCAGTCCGTATAGTTAAAGGCAGCATACCACAATGTTTTGCCGTTTTTTAGGGTGTATTTGTATGCCGGCATTAGATATCCTCGGAAGAATTCACAATGCGGGCCAGTGTTTCATATACATATTCTGGCTCACTTGTTTCTAAAGGATACTGTTGGTTGCCGAACTGGAAGGCAATACCGTTCTGATAAGGAGTGACAGATGACAAAGCAGTTATCTTCTTATCGAAAGCACCTTTGTTTCCGGAGAACACAACCCTTTTATTCGTAATGGAAAGAACTCCGGGTGTGCGTTCCTGCACATCACCTCTGATAGGGGCCGCTTTTTGAGCGCCTACCCTTACAGACATTCCCTTTGCAATCCTGATACTGGTGCCTCGACTTCCACCGGAATATCCTACAATAACATTTTTTGTCTTTACATGAGTGGCAGCCCCACAGTAATGGCAGATTTCGCCATCGGAAAGCATGACATTTGATGGAACAACTGGCAGAGCATCATCAGCAGACAGGTGCTTAGGTCTGTTTCCCTGAATCCGTTCTCCTTTGATCGCTGCATTGAGATAGCAGATAACATCAATTATCCATCCTATTCCAAATAATCCCAACGTGCCAATATAAAGAATGCCCATACCTACCCGTTTCTCTCTGAATTTATGTACTCCGAGCCACCCAAAAAGAAGACAGATTGTAAAATCAGTCCATGCGGCTGTCCATACCATATCACATTCCCCTATCGTTATACATTTTTAAGTCCATGTATCTCTGATCTGCAGTATTGTTTATCTTAATGCTTTGGTTTCTTATTCCGTTTTATTTATTTCTTCCATCATTCCGGCAGTAATAATGCCGGCAGGCAAAGCAACGATTGCAATACCAAAGACGGAGGAGACCATTGTAATTATCCTGCCAATAGTTGTAATGGGATATATATCCCCATAGCCAACAGTAGTTAAAGAAACAGTAGCCCAGTAAACAGCATCAAAGTAGCTGGAGAATGTATCCGGCTCTACATTGAGGATGACTAAAGCGGAAATAAGGACATAAGCAAGAGCAAGGCTTCCTATGGTAAACATTGCTTCTTTTTGTTTTTTAAACACAGTTAAAATCATATTCACACTTTTAGAATATCGTATAAGTTTAAAGACCTTAAAAATCCTGCAAGAGCGTAATAAACGGAAGATTTTTAGCAATCTGAAGCTGCCGTTCAATATGGTCAAGGAGGGCAATATAGATAATAAATCTATTATAGCCATTGGAGTGAATGGATATAGCAGAAGACTTTTTTGATTGCCTGTTTTAATATCTGCGGTAAGCCATCTGAGCAGGTAATCAATAATAAATATAACAACAGTTATTCTGTCAATATTGGACATCCAAACGCTTTGTTCTTTAAAAGCCAATGGGACAATACTTGCACCTATGGCGCACATCATAATCACATCGTAAATTCTGCTTAAAGTATTGCCATTGTCATCAACTTCAATAATTTCATATATGCGTTGTCTGATAGCCATATAACCTGCCTCTTTTGATTGGTTTCTTCCTAAAATTTACCATGACCCCTTCGGTACCACACGAAGGGTATTATTTTCCCATGTTGTCGGTTCCTGTCTTCTTCAAATCATTATCTGCTGCAACAGATGATTCATTGAGATGTTTTAAATAACCTCTTAATTCTCCACGAAATTCATATTGAGCTTTAGGAGGTAATTGGTGGATTAACGATAACCACTCTGTATCTTCGGATGGATAGGAGTATATTGATTTTTCCGTACCAGTGAGTAGAAATTCTGTACTTACGTTTAAAAACTCACAAATGCTAGATATATATTTTGCGGGTGGATCGGTATTCCGTCTCTTCCATGTAGATATTTGACCTGTACCAACATGGATATAATCCGCTAAATCAACGGATTTCAACCCTTTCTTTTCTAGGGTTTCAAATAATCGCTCACATATAGTCATAAACATTCCTTGGAAATCTAACAAATTATAGTTTTTTATATTGACAACTCGCAAATGTTAGATTATTATAAATATACATAACAACAAGTTACAATAAATTCTCACAATCACCGTCTGCAACCGGAGAAAGGAATTCGAGAAGACCATCTGACAGCTTGCTTCTGCCAGACGGAACAACTCCCACAGTTGTTTACCCTGGCCTGCATTGTATGACCATAAATCGTTCTGGTTTTCGATAACCTGATTTTGGCATAGCTGCTTTAAGCAAGATTAGCTATTTTTGTCAGGCAATGCCACTTAAGCAGTTATGGTTCTGCCATGCAAATATTATGTACCCAGCTAGCTGGCATAATCTAAGGCTGTCCCGTTGCATTTATCTGGGAGCACATTGTCCCAGAACCTTATATAGGGAGCGAGGTATCTCAAAAATTTTTTTACTATTTTTTTCAAGAGAACACCTTCTTCCATTTGGAATATTTTGCACAAAATGATTTTAACACATTATTGCAACTTGTTAAAGAAGAAATTTAGAAAGGAGGGATTGCATGAGCAAAACAATTACGCCGTGGGGCAAACAGTGCAAGGTGCAGATGACGCTTCAGGGTCTGACCCTGAAAGAATTGTCTGAGGCAGTTGGGCTGTCACATACATATGTATCTGCCATTATCAACGGGAGAATCATTGCGCCGCAGGAGACGGTGGAAAAAATTAACAAGGTGCTAGAGCCTGACAAAGTTTCTGTTAATTAACAGTATAAGATATGGAGGCAAAACAGAAAATGGCAAATGTTACAGCAAAGACAAGCTCCAACGCATTTTATAAAGCGCGCCATGAGGCCGCAAAGCACAACGAGCAGCTAAGCAGCCGGGAAGGGGCCGCAGACATAATGTCGATTGACAGAGGCCGCCTATATAGAATTGAAAGCGGAATAGCGAATCCCTATCCAGAGGAAATCCATCTGATGGCAGATTTGTATAATGCTCCGGAATTGGGAAATTATTTCTGCACGAATATATGTCCGCTGGGTGGGGAAATCCCCAAAGCGGAGATTGCAGGCCTTGACCGAATTACGGTCAGAACATTGTCAGCCTTCCGCAAGTTGGAGGATACAAAAGCGCTGCTGCTTGATATAACCGAAGATGGCGTGATTGATGAATCCGAGAAAGCGGACATGGAAAAGATCCTTGAAGTGCTGGAAGAACTGGAGAAGATCACGCAGAGCATGAAACTGTGGATAAAGAAAAATCTGTGATTAGGAGGCTCGGATGGGCAAGTTGTATGGTGGTAGGAATCGGAGGTGTACAGAATGGATGCTTTAAATACAGCGCCAGGAGTTATGCGGAAAAGCACACGGATATTTGTCACGCAGGAAGATGTGGCAGTGCTCCTGGGATGTGGAAAAAGTAAAGCGTATGACATTGTTCGTGAAGTGAATGAGCAGGCTAAGAAGAAGGGGAACCATCCATTCCCGGCGGGCAAGGCAAACAAGTATCTGTTTTCGGATATTTTTGATATCCCGATGGATGAAGTGGATAAGGTTATCAACGGAGAATAGGAGGTGCGGCGATATGGCATACTACAACACTTGCCCGAATTGTGGTTGTAATCTGGATCCGGGCGAGAAGTGCGATTGCGAAAATGAAAAGGCAAGGGAACAGGAGAAGAAACAGAAATTTTTCAGCAGACATTTGAAAATGGAATCAAAGGCCGGACAGTTTGCGTTCGTGTTCGACAGCAAGGAGGGCGGCGATGAAAAGAAGATGTGTATTTAGCGTGGCTGTAGTGGCAACGCTTGCAGCCCTGTCTATTGTAGCATTTGCAAGCAGCTTGACAGGAATGTCTGCTGATGGAATATCAGAGCAAAGAATGGTGTCTGAAACTGCAGCTGTCATTAAGCCGGGGACAACGGCCGAGCCGGGACAGGACGTAGCAGAGACCGCCCCTGCGGAGAAAATTATGGAAGAGCCTTATCAGTCACTTATTTCCAGCATGGATTGGGATGCAGAGGAATCATATCTGCTCGCTAAAATAGCTATGGCAGAGGCGGAGGGCGAAGACATAGAAGGGAAAGCCCTTGTGATGCTGGTGGTGCTTAACCGGGTTTTTGATGATGAGTTTCCTGATGCCATCGAAGAAGTCATATATCAGCCGGGACAGTTCAGCCCCGTATCTAATGGGAGGTTTGACAAAGTGGAGCCTGATACGGATTGTTGGGCGGCATTGGATTTGATAATGCTTGATAAGTGGGATGAAAGCTGCGGCGCCATCTATTTTGAAAGTAAGAGCGAATCCACATGGCACAGCGAAAACCTTATTTTCCTTTACCGGCATGGAAAGCATTATTTTTACACAGACAGGGAGGAAGACGGTGATTAAAAGAAAAGTTATAAGAAACTTGGTGGCGGTTTCGTATACCCTGGCAGTGACATTCTTTGCCGGGAAATGGATTATATGCATGGCATATCTTGAAAGGGGATATGAGGCAGTCGGCGGCGAATATTGTTTGATGCCGCTGGTTGGCTGGATGGCATGGAAAGCGGTTCACTATTTATTTGACACACTGGAGGATTTGAAATATGAGCAAAATTGTAAAGAAGGAAGAAGTTGAGAGACTTCTCGGATGCGGGATAACAGATGAGCAATTTAAGGCGGCATTGGAGCATGCTCGGAGAAAGCAGGAGTACATATACAGGCGGGAATGCCGGACGGTGGTATTGCATCACTGGTACCTCGTTAAGCTGACAGAGGAATATGTCAGAAGACTTGCTTTCTCACAATTCAACATGGATTTATGCAAGGCCTTGCGTGATATGGAAAAAGAGCACTCGGTCAAAAACCAGAGCGCCCCTACGGATAACCATATTGTAGCAGTTCCTGCCTTATAAATCAAGCAAAAAATACAATATGGAGGTAAATTTATGAATAATTCTACTACTTTGGCTGAAATTCAGTCAAAATATCAAAACTGCAATCTGCTGATACCGGCAGCTACATCGGTGCAGATTAATCCTTTTTATAAATGTACTGTTATGGAGGTCGTACCGGATACCTCGGATAATTCCGGCGATATTTTCAAGGTTGGAAATACGAAGGTGGGAGAAGACAGAAACGGAAAAGCTGTCTATGTGGATGTATTTTCTCTTGCAAATCCTGATGCTCTGCATGGGGATGCCAGCAACAGTGGAGCCACCAGAGGATAAAGAGGCGGCTGTCTGTATGCTGATAGATGGCAGCAGGCTTTTTCGAGCCATGGCAGGGGATTACGTCCTCTGTCTGTTTCCCGGAAAAAGACAGATGGCAGCAGTTGAACATGGAGGGCAGATCACAAAGGACATTATGGGACGGTTTGCAGACGCAGTCAGGGCATATTCCCAATACTGCAAGGAATATGCCGACAGCCAGGAAGTGACGGAGCAGTTAAAGGCAGAAAATCAGATTTTATGGGTTCAAAAAATGAATAATATTCGGGCTTGTGTGAGGGAGATTGTAAATAGTGAGATGGTTTATATTTAATGCGGAGAAAGCTATACAATTATTTATTCAGAAGAAGTGAAATATAGTTATTGCGGGTGGAGCGGGGTGCTGCTCCACCTTTTAAGAACAAAGAAAAATCAGTCAAAAGTTATCTTGCCATTCTCTTTTTCAAATTCTGCAATATGCTTTTTCATTAAAACTTCCAGTTCACGGTTAGCGGAACGGGCGTTATAATCTGCAACAAAACGGAATTTTTTTAATAATTCAGCGTCTATCCTTAAAGTGAATTTAGCTGTATCAATCGCCATGCCAACACCTCCATACAGACATTATTATAGTGTCAATCTGACGGCAAAAAGGAGATTTGACGGCTGTATGACGGCATGAAAATAATCAGTGTTTTATATTTCCGTGCTTTTTTTCAAATTCTGCAATATGCTTTCGGATTAGTATTGTTAATTCGCTGTTGGCAGAACGGGCATTATATTCGGAAATATAGTGAAATTTCTTTAGTAATTCGTCATTTATCCGTAACGTAAATTTTGATTGCTTTATTTTCAATGCTTATCACTTCCTTAACGGCTTGATAATGTTATTATACCGTCAAAATGACGGCTAAATACTTATTGACGGCATAATGACGGCGTATTATAATAAAGGTATTAGATAGATGATTGCGAAACGCATTGTAAATTTGCAGTATATCAGGAAAGCCGGTTT
>CAJTSH010000076.1 GCA_910578885.1 uncultured Lachnospiraceae bacterium | reverse complement strand
AGTACCAGAGAACGCAAAAAAGCCGCTTACTCTTAAAATTTCAATAAGAATAAGCGGCTCTGTGATGTGCCTTAGACATATTCAATTTTCATTCTCTTGACGGGTGCGTTTACGACCTTAAATATCAGTTCGTCAACGCAGTCCGTATATCTGCCTTGCTGAATGAGCTGATTTTTTAGCTCCACAAGGCTATGTAATAAAATGCTCCGTTCTTGGCTGTCCACATATAAATGGACTTTCTTTTCTCTCATAAGCTATCAACCTCCTATACAGCTTCATTATAAGCACAAATCCATTCTTATACAAAGCTATAAGAAAACCTGTTTTCTTAGTTTTATAAACCTCTTCCATTTAAATACTCAATTGCTGTTGAAATTAATGTCAGACATCTCTTATAAAAATATTCAAAATGCCTTTTATCTTGAATATCAACCTTTGTTGTTTCATGGTGTCTAATTCTAAAATCATTTCCGAGAGATGTAAGTGCATGAAATTCTCTATCAAATAATTCCATAAACGCTTGTTGGCTATTTCCCATGTCCTTTACAATCTTATTTACAGATTTCTTTTTGTCTATGGATGGGGAACAGTAATACGTTTTTAATCTTTCAAATGCATCCCAAAGTTTTTCTACTGCAATTTGCATATTATTTGCATCATAATATTTAGATGCCTCTTGCAACAATTCTTTCAATCCAGCTTCTTCCACTACTCCTAATGAGTTTTGAGTTATTTGAACATCAAATGAATTTACAATTTTCCCATTACTTAGCTGAAACGTAATATCATTCAACTTTAGTATTGTGTTAATTTGGGCTTCAAAATCATCCAACATACTATGTCTAGCAAAAAGCTCTATTGCGTCCAAAACACAAAATGGCGAATTAGAGATTATAAAATCATGCAAATTATCAGTTTCAACATATTCCTTTTGGTTATTAAAGCACTTTGGCACATAAAACTGTCTTATGTCATAAAATACATCTGTCGCTATATTTGTACTATAATTCCATCCTGTATCATCTGTTGCTTGATATTCTATATTGCATCGTTCTAAAAATTGATAAATTTGATTTCTGGCTTTTCGATTTATGGACAAAACTATCCTTTTTTCTTTTATATCTTTTTCATTTCTTTGAGAATATGGAACAAACAATGCGCTTTCCTCTCTCTGAAATATCCTCCATCTATAAACATCACGGTTAGATACTTTTTCCGCAGGATAAAGCTCATATCCATCATTTTGCAATAATTTATTTATTTCTGTTAAAAATTCTTTCCAGTAACCTTTTTCATATCTAACAGCAGGATGGAACACTTCACATAAAAATTTTAAATATGTTTCATCATCACCATTTTGCAAATAAAATCTTTCATCTTCAAAAACCCAACAATCAGGATAATCATCATTATTAACTGTATGTTGCCAAATATCCTGTTCTGCATTTTCATATCTTGCATCATTGCTTGGCATATCCCTCAACTCATATAACCTTTTAAGGAAATCTAATTCTTCAAACCTCCCAAAATAGGGATACGGAACTGTTCTTGTTTCAAAAAAATCATCTATTTCCAATCCATTTTTAAATAAATCCAAAATGTCACGTTTTGTTATTTCTGTGATGCGATTCACTTTCTTTTCCTCCAAATAAATCTAAGTATTTTTATATTACTACTTCCAACAAATTCTTTCAAGAAAAGCGTGCCACTATTTCTTAATGATACGCTTATGATTATCAGATAACCTCAAAATGTTTCAAGGCATCCTTTATCGCTTCCACTTTCTCCGCTGTCGGATGTTTCCTCGGCTGTTTCAATTCCTCTACCGCATTCGGGGCATCATACATCGGCAATCCTAAATCTCTTTTTACCTCTGCGATATATGCGGTATGTACTTTGAAGCCATATTTCGCTTCTATGTACTCCTTAATCATCTTGTATGTAACACGCTCTTTCGGCTTGTACGCTTCGGCTCTCTTGGCGATATTATCAAGCGGCACTTTGCCCTCACCCTCGCCAAACTCGACTTTTACGTTGATTACGCTGTCGGGTTTTTTGTGGGAAAGCATTACAACCGTCTCGACAGTTGGTTCAGTTTCCAAGGGAAGTTCTTTCACTTCCTCGCCATCAACAGGAACAGGGAAATTGAATACAATCTTCTTTATCCAGCTTCCGTCTTTCCTTTTCTCCGGGAACATTTCAATTCGCTCGATAAAGGCTTTCATAAATTCTTTCTGTTCCGCTTCAGTTGCGGAATGGTAGACTTCATCAAATGCCAGCAACAAGCGATAGATATTGTCACCGGAAATCTTCTCCTGCTGGATGCTGCGTATTTGACTTTGCAATTCTCCAATCTGAACTTCGATTTCTTCTATCGTGTCATACTGCTCATCATAGCGGCGCTGCAAGTCTAAAATCTTTCTGTCATAGTGAGCATCGTTGATATCCAAGGTGTCCATCTGACGCTCCAAGCGGCTTTTCGTTCCAAAGGCTTGCTTCAACTGCCCTTGCAGAACGGCGATCTGCTTTTCCATATCCTCTGTATCAACTGCCGTACCAATTTTTTCTTGAATCGCTTCTACAAACCGGGGATTGTTGACCATAGCAGATATAATCTTAGCCACAAACTTGTTGATCTCCGTCTGCTCGATATTCAGTCGGAAGCTGCACTCATGTCCGGTTGGCGTTACTGTGTTTTTGCAGTAGTAATAATACCTCGTTTTCTTGTCCTTGCTGTGCGCCTTGGCGATATTGCCGTACATACTCTTTCCGCAGCATGGACATTTCAGAATACCGGACAGGATGTGTGCATGGTCTGGATTGTTGACCTTTTCCCGCTTAAAGGAATTGATCTTGCGCTTTTCCTGTGCCAGATACCAATCTTCTTCCGAAACGATTGCTTCGTGCTGCCCCTCATAAATAGGGAACTCTGCCTGCTCAACCACGTGCATCTCATTTCTTGTACCTTGCTTCTTTTCCGTCCTGCGTCTGCCATAGGCGATCTTCCCCATGTAAACGGGATTGTCCAGTACGTCCTGCACGAAGCTCCTTGAAAATCCGGGAATGGTATTGTTCTGCCGCAGCTTCTTGACAAAGCCATTGCGGTTCAGATATTTTGCAACTCCGGCAACACCCTCGTTGGTGTGAATATATCGGTCATAAATAACACGGATTACCTCCACTTCATCCTCCGCAATGACAAGATCGCCGTTTTCCAGTTTATAGCCATAAGGAGCGAAACCACCGTTCCACTTGCCCTCACGAGCCTTTTGCTCACGTCCTGCCATTGTCTGGGTGCGGATATTCTCTCGCTCTATTTCTGCCACCGCAGACAGCACGGAGATCATCAGCTTTCCGGCATCCTTGGAACTGTCAATGCCATCCTCCACGCAGATCAGATTGACACCGAAATCCTGCATGAGCTGCAAAGAGTTCAGAACATCTGCCGCATTTCTGCCAAATCGGGAGAGCTTAAAGACCAGCACATAAGATACGCCGTCCTTACAGTCCTGGATGTCATTCAGCATCCGTTGGAAGTCCTGCCGTCCTTGGATGTTCTTTCCAGAAAATCCCTCATCAGAATACTCCCCGGCAATAATCATATCTTCGTATGCCGCATACTTTCGCAGCTTGTCACGCTGGGCATCCAAGCTGTACCCGTCAACCTGCATAGAGGTGGACACTCTTGTATAAAGATAACATTTAGTTTGTTTCTTTTTCAGAATCTCCACCTCCCTCATTCATTTCTTTTACCATAAGTCCCTCGTTGCGGATATAATACTCCAAAAGCCACAGCACATAATCCGGTGCATGGCGGTTATCCAATTCCCACTCGGTCATAGTCCGGTAAGGGATATGAACGAGCTTACAAAAATCTTTCCGGTTCAGTCCTGTGCTTTCCCGCAACTTGATAATTCTGTTCTTACAATCCATCAATCTTTTCTCCATAAAAAACAAAAAATACACGTTGCGTAATCATTATAGCATAGCTACATCGAATACGCAACGTGTAAATTGTAATTTTTTACGCTGCCTTATCCGTCAAAGGCTGCGCTTGATTACTTTCCTCGGAATGCTCCACTTTCTGCGGGGCATCCTGTTCCAATTTATCCAAAACCTGATGTCCATATTTTTGGAGCATCTGGCTCATAACATCTACACAGCAGACAAATGCCGCATTATATTTTGCATCCTCATAATATTTCTTCAATAGGCAGTTACCTCCATCAAATTTCCATGCCCTGTCCACGCTTACGGGCAGGTGCTTTGTGTTCCTGTGTTTCCTTTCCTCTGGCGAGGATAGAATTGATAAAAGCCCGAACCTTTTCAGATGCGATTTCCAGTGCATCCAAGAAAGGCTGGGCTTTCTGTTTGAGTTCCATATATTTTTCATTTACTGCTTCGTACCGCTGTTTCCAGATGGAAACCGTCTTTTCTGCGGAAGCCAATTTTTCTTTCAGTCGCTTGTTGTCAGCATTAGCGATAATACCGTTGACCGCATAGCGTTTGAGTGTGTCACATTCATCCGTTGTCAGCGTGATCTTGTTTCCGAATGTGGCTTTCTTTCCCATCGCTTCAATATCCTGCACCGTCAGCGCAATGGTCTTAGCCGCCTTTGTCTCCTTTTGCAGAACTTCCAGTTTCTTTTTCTGTTTCTCCGTGGCAGCTTTGGCATCCTCCAAACTCTGTTCTGCCTGTGCCACCTGTCCGATCACAGCTTCCAACCGCTGCTGCTCAGCCTGTACCTTGAACTGCGTCACTGTCAGATGTTCTTCGGTGCTGCCACGCTCTCCACGCTCCACATCGTCATATCCGGCAGCACGCATGAAATGAAAAAAGTCATCCTGCAATACACTGTAGGATGACCTCAAAATCTTTTTTCCTTTTTCATTGAGCTTTGGATTTCCATCCTCGTCAAGCACTGGCTTGGAATCCCATTTCTTACTTCGGCTGACCTGCATGATCGTTTCCTTTACTGTTCCCCGGAGGGATTCATCCTTACACCGCTTCGACCAAAGGATCTGCTTTTCTACCACCGGGATATAAACCACATGGAGGTGATAGTGGTACACATCCTCGCCCAATGCTTCGGACATGGCCCGGTTACGCTCATCGGCGTGCATCACAGCGGAAAGGATATACTGCTCACCGCCCACGATCTCCACGGCGGCTTTATAGGCATCGGCATAAAACTGTTTTGCAAATTCATAGCCGCCGTGGTTGTAGAAGTAAGCGGAGTTCACATCGAATACCAACTCACCGTATTTGATGGCATCCGGTTTCAACCCTCTGGTGGAAATCACGCCATCCTGTTCCATCTGCTCAAACATTTTCACATAATCATCGGTAGGATCTTTGAAGTGAACATTCAGCGGAGTGCGTTCCGGCACAATATCCTGATTGCTGTAACTGTCCTTTTCACGCTCATTGTGTTCCTGTATTTTTGCTACATCGTCCGGCGTCGGTAAGTCCTGATTCCGGGCTGCGGTGCGGTCTATTCCGTCATTTCTTGACATGGATTTTTGTCCTTTCTTTGAGATTTGCAGACAGCGGGAAAACCGGGAAACGGCACTTTTTCAAAGTGTAATAACCCACTATGACACTTTCATCCATACTGGCTGCAAAGTGCCGTGGGCTCTCCGAGGGCTCTCCCGAGGGGGAGTGCGGTTGCTGCGGCAACCTCTGCTGACCAAGGCGAAAATGTCTGCAACTTTGCCCATGGTCAGCACGTCTGCATGAATCTGTTCCGGTGAACCTCCTCTTGCAGACGGTGGCAGCGAAAATCGCATTTTTCACTGCCATCCATAGGCAGCGGTGCGCCTATGGGGACGGGCGATGCGAAAGGCTGTTGCCGGGGCATCACTTCTCCCGTCTTTGCTGCCATACGATGTCGTATCCCAGCACATCGGCAAGTTCCAATACTTCCTTGTATCGGATGCTTTCCCGCTGCAATTTTGCGGATAGGTTGGAAACGCTGTCGCTCCAACCATACTCGTCTGAGAGCAGGTCAACCACTTCCTGCATGGTCATTCCGGCACGGATGATCTGTGCCTTGATTTCGTTGCGTACATTCATATTGAAAATTCCTCCATATTTTTAATTTGTAGTTTGGTGCAATAGCTACTCCCCAAAGCGGAGCAGATGCACCGAACAGTGAAAAATCTGCTTTCTCCTAAATCGCTTTCATTTTGTGGGTGCGATACTCTGTCCATATAGGCATATATCCCACTTTGCTGTTCCGTGCGGTTTAGTTTTGAACAGTGAAAACACCTACTGTTCCGCGAACCGGGTGCATGGTTTGGAGAAGCACGATTTAGTGAAATAGTTTCGTCTTGCGGCCAAAAACTTTGCTGTTTCCATTACCATTGATTTTCAATGCCCGACAACAGGTCAGTTCTGACCGCTGACTGTTTCCATAAATAGAGAACAACGGGTAAAATGCTGTGTACATACGTACCAAAAGGAACAGCGAGAATTAGTCCTGCCATTCCTCCGGTACGTACGTACATGGCGAAACGTCGTAAAACCCATTTATATTAGGTCGTGTCACAGCTTCCACACCCATGAATCCCCATACCCGTCGTCCGGCAGAGTTGGTGATGTTGTTGCAATGCTCCAAATTAAATTTCTTCGCATTGGCAACCATGGCATCGCTGAAACTGCGGGATTTCAGAGGGGCAAGGGAGTTTTCCTCACACCACAGGCGATAGATCGCATAAAAATCCTTGGAACTAATGGACGCATCCGCCTTGCGCCGGATGTATCCCTCGGAATCCATGAAGTCAAAAATGTTGTTATTGTCACGCTTGACCGCTTCCCGGTTTTCACAGATGCGGTCACTCTCCGAAAACTTAAAATTATTGGCAACAAGCCGCTGTAAGCCTTCAAATGCCCAGAGGAAAATCCCCTCGGCTTCGGCTTTCATCTTCTCCGCAAGGTCGGGATCGTCGGCTCTGTCCATGGGCTTTTCCTTGGTAGTCAGCACAAGCTGTCTGCGGTAAAATCCATCGCTGCGGTCATACAGGGCTTGCAGATCGCCGTTGCTGAATGCCAGCAATCGGGCAAACATCCATCCCTGATAACTCTGCCTGCCCTTGCGTTCCAAGTCCATCTTGCCCTGTGCAGTCACGATGGATTTTACATAGTTGGTCTGGCGCAGGGCTTCCATCCGCATATCATCATCCACGCACAGCAGGATGTGTTCCAGATCGGCACGGGCGAAGCGGTTTTCGGAAATTTTGCCGATGCTGCCATCTTTCATATTTGTGCCGAATATAGCGGACAGCACCGCACCGATTTGAGATTTGCCCTCGCCGCCGTTACCCTTAATCACCATCATGCGCTGTCCCTTATTGGAGGGAATCAGGCAATAGCCGATAAACTCCTGCAAGGTAGGAATATCTTCTTCATAGAGCAAACCATCCAGAAAGTTCAGCCACAGAGCAGGTGCAGCAGCGTTTGGATTGTAGGAAACAGGCAAGCGGCTCTGTACGATTTCCTTTTTTCCCTCAATAAATCTCCCATCCAGCATGAGCGTTCCGTTGGCAACATGGATGCGGTCAGGCTGCGGAGGAAAATCATCAACCATTGCTTCCAGTTTCAGCAATTCCATGATGTTTTTGATCTTCTGCGGTACGCTGCTGATGGTGTAGTTTTTCAGCTTTTCGTAAACCTCGCCCCGCAGGACAATATCATCTGTTACCCGTCCATTGGGCGTAAAGAAAGCCCTGTTTGTGAAGATGATTCTGCGCTCTTGCAGGAATTCTTCACAAAACAGAGCTTCGTTGATGTTCTGCCCGTCAAACCAGACAGGCAAATTCATATCAGGCGTTTTCCGGTTCTTCGCCATGGTGCGCCACCTCCTTTTTCTTTCGTGCGGTGTAGTCTTTCAGAAAGGTGATTTTACCGTCTTTCATCAGCTCGTCCACCACGGCAACACGTTCTTCCAGACCACCCACTGTCAAAATATCTGCCAGATATTCGATATGATCGAACATCTGGCAGGCTTCCACAAAGCGGTCATCCAGCGTATCGTCCGGTGTTTTCGGAGCATACCGCATTTTCCAATCTTCCAGTAGATGCAGATAGTCGGTCAGCACCC
>CAJTSH010000075.1 GCA_910578885.1 uncultured Lachnospiraceae bacterium | reverse complement strand
TTTGCTAACGCTTCTGGAGATATCGCTTTCGTAACATTTTTATATAATTCTTCCTGCTTCTTAGCTATCTCAAGTGCTTTCCTATACTCCTGTGAATTCTCAAAATCATTACTCATCTTCTCATCCTCATGACGTGAAACAACTTTTGCGAAAAAGTATCCTTTCGCCAAAATGTATATCTCCCATTTCCCAAAGCCTATCCCCTGGGGTAAACATCCGGTTATATCATCACTCTACGGAAACAGAAACACACATCTATTTTATTCCCAAAATGGCGAAATCCTTTGATTTATTGGGCTTTTCTCGACAGAAGGCAGACTGTTTCAACATGCGGTGAAAGTTTCTTCTTATACTAAATAGCGAAACCGTCACCTTTTGCGAAAAGGTTTATACCCCACTTAGGGGGATAGCATTTACCCCACATTCTAGTGTTTTTTTCAACAAATGGGCAAAGAGATAAACGTATCATAGTAATAGCCTCTATTTATGCATATAACTACTATTTCTTACATACCTCTGTCTGCCCTTCCTGTGACTATCTTAATTTCTAAAAAATAGAGCCAGTATATGGCTTAGCAACAAATTCTTTTAAAACATAATCATAGTCAACAATTGACATTAAAATAACATTTCCGATTACAATTTGCGGCTCGATTTTAAGATAGTTCTCCGTTGTTATATTATTGCTTTTGCCTTGTTCTATTCCAGTTGCCTTTACCCATATTGGAAATGATTTTAGTTCTCGTATTAACTCACTTGGTTGAACATCATGATACATATTCAAAAGTCTAAACAACTCATCCAAACTTGCTTTAACGGACATTGTCGTATTAAAGTAAAAGAATAGCACTTTTTTCAAATCTATATTTTTAGTAGTCTTTAATGCTATATTCAAATTTTTATTACGCGCATATCCAACTTTGGGTGTTATCTTATTTGGTTTTACTATAACATTTGATAAGGCATCTCCTAATTCAAAAAGATTGATATTAGTTCTAAAATCTCCATTTACTAAATCTAAGAAAAAAGGTATAAAATAATTGACTATTTTTTGCGATGGCCTTCCTAAACCTTTCAAAATAGCATAATCTTTAGCCTTCATTACATATCCATTATTTATTTTTTGAATATACAATATATATGCAAATTGTTTTCTCTCACCTTTTTCCTTTAAAACTAATTTTAATAAAGTATCATATGAACTCTCATCACTTTCCAAATCACATAACACTTCTTCTATTAACTCAATAGTTAGCAGCAGTTTATTTGCTCCAACCAAACACTCGATAAAAATACGGTTTCCTTTGCGAGCCTTTTTTCCCAAATCTCCCAACCAACCTGTATCGTATGCTAATTGTATAAATGCATCTCTATCTTTATACCATAACCCACTAAGAATCTTTTTTATTCTCGGATCATTTTTATACAGAAACAAACTTTTAGTAGAACCAATGCCTCTTATTTTATCCCAATTTTGAGAAGATCTATAAAGTGTGTATATTAAATCTACCAGTTGTTCTTCATTCATATTTTTTGCCAACTGAATTATAATAGCTTTGTCAACTTCATGATTGTAAATATACCATTTTATCGCTTTCATATTACCCATCACATTGCATGCAAGAAGGTAATATGTAATATCTTTACTATTCAGTTTTTTTATATTTTCTTTCCATATCCCACTAGATTTATCATAAAATTTTATTTTTCTTGGCTCAAAATAATTATTTAAAGTTTTCCAGATATATTCCTCAACCGTTGCATTTTTTTCACATGTCAAAGCACATATACACCCCAAATAAATATTAAGGTCACAAACGGTAATAATAAAATTTTCTCTATCTTTACCACGTAAACTGTGTGCCATATATTTTATTGAGGCATAATACTTGTCTGATTGACACTTATCTCTAATTTGATTTTTTCTTATTTTCAAGACTGTATCACCGCCAATTCTTCCATAGCATAATAGTAATCCTGGTATGCCTGATGCGAAAATACATATAAATCTTCTCTTTTTTCTAATATACCTAATTGCAAAACTATATCTAATGCATATAATGCATCATACTGAAATCTATATGTATCCATACTTTTAGAACAATACTTCAGTACCTCTGACTCTGTCATTCCTGAATTTGCTTCTTTCTTTTCAAGACTCTCAAATGCAATCATTCTCAAAAGGTATATTATTCGCTTTATATCCAATCGTGCATCCTGTTTTTCTTCTTTTTCCCTTGCCAATAAGCAGTTCAGAAATTCAGCGATAATTTCACCTTCACTATGTGGAATTTCCTTCTTATATCGCACAATCTCTATTAACCTCGATAAGATCAATGGCGTATTTATTATTTGCACAAATCTCTCACTTCCATTAATTGAGGTAAACAAAAGTTCTTTCACGTCTTCTTCATCTACATTTTTTTTAATAAAATCTCTCATTTCTTCTTTAGATAATTTTATCAAATTAAAAATTGGCACATTATTAAAATCCCTAGTATCTTGTGGACGATTAGTAATTATAATAAATGTTTTGGGATAATCTCTAAGTAATTGCTTTATCTCGCGCATTCTTAAAGTTTTTAAATTGCCGCCTGCATCAGCTGGTATTTCATTTAAACCATCCAAAAATAGATTGATTTTTCCTTCTTCTAAAAGAGATTCACATATATCTACCCCAATATCAAGTTTATCACATATATACTGTTTTATTGTATACGTGGCTTTTGTCATAACTCCCAATAAAACTAATACGGGAATATTATAGTTTGAATCTTTCAATCTTTTTTTTGCATCCATGTATGTTAAATATTCTAATGTCGTAGTCTTTCCCATACCAGCTTCGCCCCATATCATCATCCTTCGTTCTGGTATACTATTATCTCTTAAGTATTCAACAGTACCTTTTCTCCTCCTAGAATCAGATGTATCATCCTGATATTCGATAACATAGCTACCCAATACAGAAAAATTCTCTTCTCCCCTTATATGAATAAATCTAGACATTCTTTTTTTTAATTGCTGTGTAATCTCATTTAAGTAATTTTCAATATTCAATTCATTATTAATACTCTTCTTTTTCAGATTACTGATCAATGCCTTTTTATTTATTTCTACTGCTCTTAAACAAGTTATCAGCACACTATCCAAATTGGTATATATTTCTCTTCGTGTCCAACCTACATATGTGTGCGACTCACTATTTCTTAATGCATATGATCTTGCTACATGTTCCATATAATTACCATCGCACAAATAGTCCTCTGGCTTTCGATCTAATTTCTTATTATCTGGATTAAGACCTAATTGAGTAATTACATGTGCTAAACCCAAATTCTCTTGTACTATCTTATCGTATTCATCTTCATCAATAAGTAAAATCATTTTTTTCAAAAGAGGTTCTATCTTGATGACATTAGACAAACACAGTTTTATATCATTTATAGTAGTCTCCCCATCAAAAATTTTACCTAAGGAAACATACAGTCTTTCTTCAATACCTACCAATTCCTTTTTTCCTGTTTTCAGAATAATTACTGAAAGCAGTATATCTATAAGTTCTCTCAAATTTTTATATCTATAGCTTGCATTTATTTCAGCCTCGATTTCATTTCCAATTGTATTTCTATCCATGTTTTTCCTTTCCAACTATTATTTTCTGCAAGTATTTTTATTATAATCCATGCTATGAAAGTTTCTTGATAATAAAATCTTTTATTTCTTAAACAAATCTATTTTTCCTCTTTTACTGTAATCAAATGGAACTTTACTATTTGCTGCATTTCTCAGTCCCATTCCTATTGCAATACTGTATCTTTTGAATGTTTGTCCATTCAGATTTGCATAAAAAGTAAACGCCATTTTTATTTCATCATCCCACTTATTCCAAAGAACCGGACTTAACACCATATTCTCCGAAAATAAAGGTAAAATCATTGAAAAATAATATTTGATTTTTTCTAAAGGTGCATTATTTATTTGTTCAAAAAACTTGGCATAAATATGTTTCTCAGTAGATAAACAACTCAACAGTATGTATGACTTTGTATCCTCTGGAAAAGCAGTTATAGCAATTCGATGCATGACACCTTTTTTAGTATGCTTTATCCTTCTACCATTCAAATCATAATCCGGTGCTATAAATGCATAATTCGCAAAATTAATTCTTTCTGGAATAGTTATTACACAAGTTTCTATTCCATTGTATGTGCCAGACAATATCTCTGAATCGAAATGCCTCTTTACAGGTTCAAACTCTTTCAAGCGTAATTGCGACACTCTATATAAGCCAACCATCTGCGGTAGTTGAAAAACAGGTGGTCTTTTCTTAAAACATTGCTGAAAAATTTTATGTGAAACTTCCTGCTTATAGTATTCAAAAATAAAGGCTTTATATGCATAGACAAATTTCATTGGTTCGCTATTTACATCAAAATCTGGCGCTCCTTTTTCAATAACAGCAAAGGCAATATTGTCATGTCTATCGCAAAAACAAGTTTCTGTTGTAGCATCATTCGCACTAACCTTGGAGAACTCCACCATCACTTCCGGTTCCTCGCCCTCAATAGGTATAATAAGTGGTTGTCGTTTTTTATCCATAGTATATACATGGCGTTCAGTCCCTGCGAGTAATGATATGATTTTATTATTTTGCAGTGCATGAGCATTTTTTATCTTACCATTACAATTGCTTTGGTCGGGATGCATACAGCATTTAACCATAGCTTTTCTCATCTGCTCCATAATTTGTACTTCTGGAGGTTTCTTGCTCTGTATAAGCTGCTGATCTGGTTTTCCTTTGCAGCATTCTTTAAATTTTTTTCCGCTTCCACATGGGCAATCTTCATTATTAGATATCTTAAAATATGCTAACGGATTCATCCGACTCACCTCTATTCACTTCAAATACGCTATATATTTTACCACATCCACCTACATTTTACTATCCGAAAAAGAGCAAGAAAAAAAGCCGATCAGGAATCGCAACTCCCAATCGGCATCTTTTCTTACTCCTCTTCATCTTTACATTCAATCTCCGTTCCGTCCAAGAACACCACCAACAATGTTCCATCCTCAAAAACCTTGATGTGGTCCAGTGTTTTCAGCATGAAGTCCGTATCCATCTGTGTCAAAGGTTCTGCTCCATCGGTGTATTCTATGAACTTCTCTGCTCGATAACCTTCCAATAGGTTCTCGCTCTGAAGCTGCTCCGTCCACTGCTCCATGAAATCCTCTCTGTTCTCCACCAGTGCGTTCCAAGCCATCAGATAAGCCTTTATCAGCGTTTCTTCCTCTACGTGACGGTTGGCGCATCCCATGACTCCTTTGACCTTGTAGCGTTCGCTGCATTGCCATACCTTACGGTCAACACCCGTGCTGCTCCGCCAGCCTTTCCGTGCAAAAACCTTACTGCAGTCTCCGCAAATTATCTTGGATGCAAATGGATTGCTTTCCGGCCGGTGGGAATAGGAGTTTGTCCCATGCTCCTCCAGATACTTTTTCCTGCGTTTTATTTCAAGCTGTACACATTCCCATATCCGCTTTGAAATGATGGCATCATGGTCATCCTCCACATAAAACATCTGAATTTCCCCTTTGTTCTGCGTCCGTTTCTTGGTGAGGAAATCCACCGTATAACTTTTCTGCAGCAAAGCATCCCCTTTGTACTTTTCATTTTCCAACATGCTCATTAAGGTTGTAGCCTGCCACTTTGTGCCTCCATCCCAGTTCTTAATCCCTTCCTTTTCAAAAATCCTTTTAATGTAATCCGTTGTTTTTCCATCCAGAAATTCCTGATACAGCCGCACTACAATCGGCTTCTGCAGCCTGTTGATTACCAACTTACCCGTTTCATCCGCATCATAGCCAAGGAAACGCTTGGTACTCATTTTATGCTTTCCTGTTTCAAACCTCCTGCGGATTCCCCATGTGCAGTTCTCTGAAATGGAGCGGCTCTCGTCCTGTGCCAGCGAGGAAAGAATGGTAAGAAGCACTTCACCTTTTGCATCGAGGGTATTGATATTTTCCTTTTCAAGCACCACTTCCAATCATTCATAGAGTTTCCTATCGTTGAGAAATCCCCGTTTCATGCGGTTTCGTAGCACTCCAAGATGTGTTTCGTCCCACTTCGTACCGGCTCGTTTTGGGGATTTAAACAACCAATAAACACCAAAGCTCCCGCCATCTGTACCTGTGCGGGAACCCTAGTGTTTTCTGTGCCTATGCCGCCTAATGCCGTATTTCTTCCCCGTCTATCCCTGCCAGTGCCTGGCTGATGGCGTCCGAAGTCTGCGCCAGCGTTTCCGCAAACACATGGGCGTAGATATTTTCCGTTGTCCGGGTGTCACAGTGGCCGAGATGCTCGGAGATCACTTTCGTTGGTATGCCCATGTTTATCAGCAATGAGGCGTTCGCGTGGCGGAGGTCGTGGATGTGTATGTCCGGAAAATCATGCTTTTTCAAAAGCCGTTTAAACTGCAGGTTGATGTAGTTCTTGCTCATGTATTCGCCGAACTGCCCCGTGAACACGGCTCCCCAGTCAATCCACTTATCCCCGACTTCTTTCCTGCGCCTGTCCTGCCATTCCCTCTGCTCTCGCAGGAGTTTCACCGCCTGCGGCGGCAGGGCCACCACCCTTGCGCTGCTCTTTGTCTTGGGCGTGGAAAGCCGGTATTCGCCATCCAGTCGGTAAAGGTTGTATTTTACGGTTACCGTGGCTTTCTCCAGGTCAACCTCATTCCAGTGCAGGGCGGTCAGTTCGCCCACGCGCAGCCCCGTATAAAGTAAAAGTTCTATTGCCCGTGGAAGCTGCGGGTTTGTCATCTCATGCAGGAAGCCGAGCAGTTCCCGGCACTGCCCCGCATCCAGGAATTCCTTCTCCTTTGGCTCCGAACCGGGCGTCGTGGCATGGGTGACCGGGTTTTTCAGCAGCAGCTCCTTTTTCACCGCCGTGGAGAAAATTGGTGACAGTGCCGTGCGGACGCGCTTGATGGTGCCCACGTCCAGCCCGCCGCCTGCCTCTTCCCGGATGAATGCATCGCCCAGCTTCCTGCCGATAGCATCCGCCAGCCGCTGCGCCGTGTCTTTCAGCACCGGAGTGCCGTCCACGCAGCTTTTGACCGTGTTCAGGTTCACGCCGGACTTCCTGGATACTGGCCTGCGCGTCCCCTCCGGTATCAATTCCGAACTGCGCAGGCGGTAGGTCTCGCGCTTCCGCCCGTCCCGGTACAGTTCGTTGAACAGCTTGTCGATCCGGGCTGTGTTGATGTCCTTTAATTTCATGTTCCCGATGTACGGAAGGACATAGGTGTCTATGATCTTCCTGTTGCAATAGAGCGTCATCGGCTTCAGCTTATGCACCGCTATCTGGTCGTAATACCAGTCAGCCAGCTCTGAAAAGCGGATATTCTCATTGAAGTTCACCATGCCCCTGCACTGCTTCTCAAACTCGTAGGCAAAGGCTGTGGCCAGTTTTTCTGCCTTTCCGGGCGTGACGCCCTCCGGCGGCGTGTATGTGGTCGTCTTGCGTATCTGCCTCCCGTCCATCCCATACCCCAGGGATACCATGATGCGGAAGGAGTCCCCGCGCCTTTTTACGCTTGGCATGATGTGTGCGCCCCCTTTCTTAAATTTCCACTACTATACATTGCTGTTAATAACTTCATGAGATGTCACAGATTTGACCTCGTTCGCTGTCGCAAACCTACCCGTTTTCCTGTCACTGGTCCAATTGTATACACAATTATTCACCTCCCGGTTTACGGCAGCTTTCTGGACAGCTTTCTCCATTCTGCGGCCAGTAATTATCTGACATCTCTGGATGCTGCATTTTGTATCCTTGCCGGAAATTGCGCCCAGGCCATACACAACTCGCAGGCAGGCCGCCCGGTGTATCCCGGACAGCCTGCTTTTTTCTGCTCCCTTATGAAATTGTCCGCGCTCCACGCACACTTCGCCTAACAGCTTTTTTGCGTATAGTCAAATACTGTTACAGCCAGTCTGTGCCTAAATATTCAGATAATGCTTTCAGGGCATATGCTGTTGTTACTGCATCTGCTTCCTGCATATGTGCTGACAGCCTCTGCTTATTCCAAAATATGTCCGAAAATCTGCTCAGCGGGCATCCCACGTTTATATCAGGAATACAGATATACTGTCCACTCATATATTTTCCAACTATGCCGTTCATACAGCTGCTTCTCCCATAAATTATAAACTCCACCATGCTTACGCTGCGCCTGGTTATTTTTATTTCCCCGCTCCATCTCCTTTCATCCGGCTCCCATTTCGCAGGGCCTGTACACAGAAACAGGATGCCTCCTGCTGGCCCGCCGCTCATTCCATGCCTCCAGGCATCTCATGGTCCGCAGCGAACCTTACCATATGTTCATCCGCTAAACGTTTCTGCTGCTGGTATGCATACAGCAGGGTCTTTTCACAGACGCGGCTGATCATCCTTGGTATGCCTGTTGAGATCTTATATACCTCGTCCTCCGCCCCGCTGGCAAACAGCTCCTGCT
>CAJTSH010000074.1 GCA_910578885.1 uncultured Lachnospiraceae bacterium | reverse complement strand
ACATTTGTTGTCAAGGTTCAGTTCTTGGCTACGAGTTTTATTTTCGTAGCAAGGTTTAGCACACCTTATTGGTGTGGGAAGTTTTAGTAAAGTAATAGTTTAAAGGCGCATGGAACAGTAATTTGTAAACCATGCGTTTTTTCTGAATAACTTGAGGAACAGGCAAACGGCATAGCCCACAAGCTATGCCGTTCCTAAAAACATTTCTTAATACTGTCTCATGAATGCCGCCCTTACCAGCGGTAACTTTTGAATTATCAGTTACATTACCCTTCCGCAAAATTACCCGTATACAATTGATAGTACTTTCCTTTCTTTGCAATCAGCTCGTCATGGTTTCCGCGCTCAATCACACATCCCTGCTCTAAAACAATAATACAGTCGCTGTTTCTGACAGTCGAAAGTCTATGGGCGATGACGAAAGTCGTTCTCCCCTTCATCAGCTTATCCATGCCATCCTGTACAATCCGCTCGGTTCGTGTATCAATGGAGCTGGTAGCCTCATCAAGAATCAGCACCGGAGGGTCTGCGATAGCGGCTCTTGCAATCGCAAGAAGCTGACGCTGTCCCTGACTTAAGTTTGCACCGTCTCCGGTAAGCACCGTATCGTAGCCGTTCGGAAGATGTCGGATAAAGGAATCTGCATTTGCAAGCTTCGCTGCCGCAACCACTTCTTCATCGGTAGCATCTAACTTTCCGTAACGGATATTTTCTTTGACCGTATTCGTGAACAGATGCGTATCTTGAAGTACGATGCCTAAGGAATGCCGTAAATCAGCTTTCTTAATCTTATTGATGTTGATGCCGTCGTAACGGATTTTACCGTCCTGAATATCGTAGAAACGGTTAATCAGGTTCGTAATAGTGGTTTTACCTGCGCCGGTCGATCCGACAAAGGCAATTTTCTGTCCGGGTGTAGCATAGAGGTCTACATTGTGGAGGACTGTTTTCTCATCCGTATAGCCGAAATCCACATCATCAAAGACAACGTCTCCGGTCAGTTCTACATAATCGGTAGTACCGTCCGCCTGATGCGTGTGTTTCCATGCCCAGAGTCCGGTACGTTCCGTTGTCTCCACAAGAAAACCGTTTTCCTTTTTGGCATTGACCAGCGTGACATAGCCGTCATCCGTTTCTGCTTTTTCATCCAAAAGACGGAAGATTCGCTCGGAACCTGCCATAGCCATAACGATAGCGTTTAACTGCTGGCTGACTTGGTTAATCGGCATATTAAAACTCTTATTAAAGGTTAAAAAGCTGGCAAGCCCGCCGAGGGTGAATCCGCCAAATCCGCTTAGCGCCAGAATACCGCCGATAATGGAACAGAGCACATAGCTGATATTTCCAATCTGTGCATTGACCGGCATTAAGATATTGGCAAATTTATTTGCGTTATAGGCGCTGTCGAAGAGCTGGTCATTTAGCTTGTTGAATTGTTCAATATTTTCTTCCTCATGGCAGAATACTTTGACAACCTTCTGCCCGTTCATCATTTCCTCAATAAAACCGTTAACAGTACCGATATCGCGCTGCTGCGCCATGAAATATGATCCGCTCTTTCCGGCGAGGATTTTGGTGGTATAGAGCATGATGCCGACCATTGCCAGAGTCAGCAGAGTCAGCGGTATATTCAGGATGATCATGCAGACAAACACACTAATAATGGTAATCATGCTTGAAAGAAACTGCGGAATACTCTGGCTGATCATCTGACGCAGCGTATCAATATCGTTGGTGTAAGTGGACATGATATCGCCGTGGGAATGCGTGTCAAAGTATTTGATCGGCAGTTTTTCCATATGAGAAAACAAGTCGGTCCTGAGCCGGTTTAGGGTTCCCTGCGTCACATAGACGAGGATTCTGGTATAGCTGTAAGTGGCAAGGGCGCCGATTGCATAAAATACGGCAACTCTTGCAATTGCCGATGCAAGAGGCGAAAAATCGGGATTTTTTGTCTCAAGCAGAGGCAGGATATAGTCGTCAATCAGTGTCTGCATGAACATGGTTCCCTGTACGTTGCAAAGAACGCTTGCAAAGATACAGATGACTACGATTATGCAAGGAAGCAGATAGCCTTTACAGACGTAAGCCATCAGCCGTTTTAATAATTTTCCGGGATTTTTGACCATTGGTCCTTTTCCCGGTCTTCTTCCCATTGGTCCTGGCATTTTATGCACCTCCTTTTTCGTCAAAGTCGCCGCCGCCGCTTGTCTGGGATTCGTAAACATCACGGTAGATATCATTATTGGCGAGCAGCTCTTCATGAGTGCCAAATCCATGTACTTTTCCGTCTTCTAATACGATGATTTTGTCGGCATTCTGGATACTGGAAATTCGCTGTGCAATAATCAGCTTGGTAGTATCCGGGATTTCTGTGGCAAAGGCATGACGGATTCTGGCGTCCGTTGCAGTATCCACGGCGCTGGTGGAATCGTCAAGAATCAGCACCTTCGGTTTTTTTAATAGGGCTCTTGCAATACAAAGCCGCTGCTTTTGCCCGCCTGAGACATTGGTTCCGCCCTGCTCAATGTGGGTATTGTATTTATCAGGGAAAGTCTGGATAAATTCATCGGCACATGCGAGCTTGCAGGCGCGTATGCATTCTTCTTCGCTTGCCTCCTTATTTCCCCAGCGGAGATTATCTAAAATTGTACCGGAAAAGAGGACGTTGTTCTGCAAAACGACAGCTACCTGATTCCGCAGCGCTTCCATGTCATAGGTGCGGACATCCCTGCCGCCGACGGAAACGCTTCCTTCTGTCACATCATAGAGCCGGCTGATTAAGTTTACGAGACTGGATTTGGAGCTTCCAGTGCCGCCTAAGACGCCAATGGTCTCTCCGGATCGGATTGTCAGGTTGATATCGGAAAGCACCCGGGAAGAACTGTCCTTCTTATAGCTGAAGGATACATGATCAAAAACAATCTCTCCGTTTTCTACTGTGAAAACAGGGTCTTGCGGGTTGGTCAGATCGCTCTTCTCATTTAAGACCTCTGAAATACGTTTTGCGCTTGCGATACTCATAGTAACCATAACGAATATCATGGAGAGCATCATCAGGCTCATCAGGATATTCATACAGTAGGTGAGCAGACTCATCAATTGTCCGGTCTTTAAGGAAGAACCGACAATCATTTTAGCGCCCAGCCAGCTGATTGAAAGGATACAGGAATATACGGTAATCTGCATGACAGGTGCGTTAAGCGCTACCACGTTCTCAGCCTTTAAGAACATCCGGTAAATATTTTCGCTTGCTTTTTTAAATTTTCCGATTTCATGGTCTTCACGCACGTAGGCTTTTACCACGCGGATTGCAGATACATTTTCCTGCACGCTGGCGTTTAAGTCGTCATATTTTGGGAAAACCTGACCAAAATATTTCATAGCGCGGGAGACGATAATAGCAAGTACGGCTCCCAATAGAATTACTGCAATCAGATAAATGCTGGCGAGCCTTGGGCTGATCCAGAATGCCATCGCCATTGCGCAGATCAGGCTGAAAGGCGCTCTGGTACACATTCTTAGAATCATCTGATAAGCATTCTGAATATTGGTGACGTCTGTAGTCATACGGGTCACAAGACCTGCAGTGCTGAATTTGTCAATGTTGGAAAAGGAGAAGGTCTGGATGTTTTCAAACATAGCCTTCCTTAAATTCTTCGCAAATCCGGCAGAGGCGCGCGCGCCGTATTTTCCGCCCATAATACCCGCAAAGAGGGAAAAGGTGGCCACAACCGCCATACATGCCCCGACGGCATAGATGTGCCGGATATTGCCGGTCTCTACACCGTCGTCAATGATGGACGCCATCAAGAGCGGGATGACGGTTTCCATAATAACTTCCAGTATCATGAATACCGGAGTGAGGAACGAATCGCGCTTAAATTCTTTGATTTGTGCGCTTAAGGTTTTTAACATAAAACTATCACTTCCTTTAAAAAATATTTGATATTTCTAATAAAATATGTTAGTGTACTAACAAATATAGTACGAAAAAATTTTAATGTCAATGACAAATTTCATTTTATATAAAATTGAGGTTGGATATTATGGAGAAGAAGTGCGGAATTAGAGATTTAAAAGAAGAGAACCGGATTGGTTACGAAATACGGACGATTCACAACTTAATCGGAATGCATGCGAATCATCACAGATGCAGGATGATGTCGGAGCTGACGCCAATGCAGGCATGGGTGATTGGATTTTTGTATGACCGGCAGGACATGAATATCTACCAGAAAGATATTGAAGAGGAGTTTAATGTTTCACGGGCGACCGCTTCAAATCTGCTGCAGCTTATGGAAAAAAAAGGGCTGATTCTGCGAAAGAGTGTAGAGCATGACGGAAGATTGAAAAAAATAATTCTGACAGAGAAGGCAATCGGATTTCATAAAATTGCAATGGAGGATATGCACATGATTGAGGAGCTTTTAGTGGAGGGGATGAGTGAAGAGGAAGTAAAGCAATTGAAACGCCTGCTTGTGCTCATGCATCAGAATGTGGTGCGCAAAATTCAGGAAGATGAGTAGAAATTCACTTTTATTATGGAAGATTTCTGTTATAATAAGGTGTATAAAGATAATTATAGAGCAGAAGACCAAGCTGTTGTTATTCAAGGTGAACGGAGGGAAATAAGTATGGTGATTTTTTGGATCGGATTAATCATTGCTTTTTTGATTATTGAGATTATTACGGTAGGACTGGCGACTATCTGGTTTGCAGGAGGTGCGCTGGCAGCGTTGATTGCATGTGGTCTGGGAATGGGACCCATTGGACAGATTGTGTTATTTTTTGTGGTTTCTTTTGTTCTGCTGCTCTTTACCAGACCGATAGCAGTCAAATATATCAATCCTCATCATACGAAAACGAATTACGAGGAAGCAATCGGAAAAAGCGTGCGCGTTGTTGAAGAGATTGACAACCGGGCAGATACAGGGAAAGCGATATTCAATGGAGTGGAATGGACAGCCAGAAGTGAGCAGGATGAAATTAAAATTCCGGCAGATACTATGGTAGAAGTAGTAAATGTTTCCGGCGTGAAATTGATTGTAAGATAAAGCGCATCTGCGCGGATATGCGGAGCGAAGGAGATTAGGGATTATATGAAACTTGGAATGACATTTGAGGGCGGCGCCAGCAGAACGGTATTTTCCTGCGGGGTAGCGGATGCTTTTCTTGAAGAGGGACTGCTGCCGGATTATTTTATCGGCGTATCGGCAGGAATTGCATATGGGATGTCTTATTTGTCCGGACAGAGGGGAAGAAATCTGCAGCTCGTAAGGGAGTATATGTCAAGGAAGGAATATCAGGGCATGCGCCATCTGTTTGATAAGGAGAAAAAGGCATACTATAACCTGGAATATGTATTTGGAGAGATACCGAATAAGCTGCTGCCGTTTGACTATCAGGCGTTTGCGGCATTTCCGGGTGAAATCATGGCTGCGGTTACAAATATCCATACAGGAAGGGCGGAATATTTTCCGGTTCCAAGGGATAGCTCCAGCTTTGACGTGATAGTGGCAAGCTGTTCGCTTCCGGTGCTGTTTCAGCCGGTAAAGCTGGGGAAGCGTTATTATCTGGATGGCGGTATTGCAGATTCGATTCCTTATAAGCAGGCAATGAAGGCAGGGTGCGATAAAAATATAGTGGTGCTGACCAGAGAGCGGAATTATGTGAAGAAGGCAGAGCAGGCAGCCAAGGTATCTGCACTGCTCTATAAGAAATATCCCAAGCTTGTAAAGGCGCTGAATGACCGTCCGGGAAAATACAATGCTTGTATGAAGGAGCTTCTGGAGTTGGAGAAAGAGGGCAAAATTTTTCTCATCGTACCGGATGATATACATGGCGTGGGGCGGACAGAGACGAACCCGAAGCTGTTGGAGCAGTTGTATGAGGAGGGATATCTGAAAGCGAAAGAGCAGATGGCAGCGTTAAAGAATTATCTGAACTCTTAGGACTGCCTTTGGCCTCTCAATATCAATTGGCGGGAAGGTGAATTAGCAGCATGGAAAGGAAAGAAAAAAGAGACGTACAATATAATGATGCAAAGCTCTGGCAGCTTGGATTATTTTCAATGAATAATGCAGCGACCAATCTCTATCTGGCGTTGATGGGATATATATCCTACTATGCGAATTCTATGGCGGGTTTTTCGGTAGTGCTGGTATCCTGTCTTTTGACAGGCTTAAGTGTTTTTGACGGTGTGTCAGATCCCGTTGTAGGTTTTTTTCTCGATAAGACAAGAGGACGGTTTGGTAAATTCCGTCCTTTTATGGTTTTCGGTAATCTTATTATGGCAGTAAGTACAATTCTGTTGTTTGTGACAACGCATGAACTGCCAAGGGCGGTTCGGGTGCCGTATTTTGTAGCTCTTTATGCGCTGTTTGTGGTAGGATACACTTTTCAGACCGTAGTCGGGAAATCCGGTCAGACCGTGATTACCAATAATCCCAGCCAGCGTCCGCTGTCTACATATTTTGATTCGGTTTTTCTGATGGCGGCATATGGCGGAAGCGCATTGTTTGTTGCAAATTATCTGGTTCCCAAATACGGGGGTTTTACCAATGAGGATTTGTATCTAGAATATATTTTCTGGGTTATTCTGTTCTCGGGAGTGTGTACTGCGCTTGCCGTATGGGGAATCTGGGAGAAAGATACAGACGCGGTATATGTTGCGAGACAGGCAAAAAAGGTGCGCATACGGGATTATTGGGAGATTATCCGTTATAACCGTCCGATTCGGGTGTTGATTATTGCAGCGTGCACCGATAAATTTGCGGCAACGGTATACAGCCATACGACGGTCGGGGTCATGCTCTATGGAATTATGATGGAAGATTATGGAATTGCAGGGCTGATTGGAGTGGTGACAGCTATTCCTACTTTGCTGGTAGTCAGTCTGGGAATCAGGGTGGCGCAGAGGACGGGACAGAAGCGCGCATTGGTGCTGTTTACGGGAATGGGGATTTTTTTTCAGGTGATTATGATTTTGGTTCTGATACAGGAAAATGTGAATACCATAACATTCCGTTTGTCAAAAATCAACGGCGTCACGGTTGCATTTATGGTTATTTATGTGCTTCTTAACGGCTGCAAGTCCATTACCAATAATATGGTAGTGCCAATGATTGCGGACTGCTCGGATTATGAAGAATATAGGAGCGGAAGATTTGTACCTGGATTGATGGGAGCGCTGTTTTCCTTTGTGGACAAGGTATTTGCGGCGTTGGGAACGGCGTTTGTAGGTCTGGTACTCATGTTGATTGGTTATAATCAATCGTTTCCGCAGATTGGGGATGCGGTGACGCCTGTTCTAAAATGGACGACAATTTTTCTCTATTGCGGAACCCCGATTATTGGCTGGGTCATTTCATTGATTGCCATGAAGTTCTATTCTTTGGACAAGCGTAAAATGAAGGAAATTGCAAAGGCGCTACAGGAGGATGTGAAATGAAAATCGTTTTTTAGACGCAAAATCAATTGGAGAGGATATGGATTTATCCACATTTGATGCGTTAGGCGAGGTGGTAAAGGAATTTTTTGCCAATTGTTGAGGAAATACTGTGGCATTGACATGCGCAGCTTTCTATGAGAGGTCTTCCACTATAGTGGAAGACCGGAGCCATAGGAGCAATTTCCAAGGTCATCAGTCAATTTTTGAAGGTTTTCCTGCTGCCGGGGAGATTGGTCAGAGGTTACAAGGGGAGCTAACAGTTCCAAACGACGCAGATATTTCTTCTGTGCCTTTTCTAATAAATCATAAAAGGTATCCGTGGAGGTAATTGAGGTATCCCACGGATTTTTCCATATCTGACGCTTTCGATTTAAGGGATCTTTGGTAAAGCGCAGCTTATCACTTGGAATCAGCGGGGATACATAAGGATATCCGACGAACCGCTTTTCAATTTTCCGGGCAAACGCCTTTTTCTTTCCATAAGGATCATGCAGTACAAATACGCCGAAGGGCATAAAAAGTGTAGCTGCATACATGTCAAAATAGGTCAATTTCAGACTGGAATATACTTTGCTGTAGGCCGAGTGCAGAAGGCGGGCAATCACCCGGCGCTCCTTGTGATTCAGACAAATAGTGCGTTCCTGATGAAAAACGGAGGGAAGCAGGTTCTTCTTTTCCTTCAGTAATTTCTTGTCAATATCGGTTTCCAGATAGACATGCCTGCCAAAATATTCCGGCGTATTTTCGTGATAGTGTGTCTTGTAGTAAATATAGGGATGGCAGGTGGTATCTAAAGTGTAGTGTCCCAGAAACCCGGCCGCGTAAGAAAATGCGATTTCCCGTTCATCACGTTTTGAAAAAGTCTGACAGCCTTCTATCAATTCCCGTAGGAAGCCGCCGGTTCTGCTGTTGTGTGCGATAGAGCCGGGATTAGGGTGTTTGCGGAAACCCGGCAAATAGAAAAAGAACAGATCCGGTCCCTGAAGACCAAGGGAATAGGCATGATAGCGCCGTTTGATGGCGTTGTGGATAACTCTGTCCTTTACATGATGAAATGTGGATACTCCGAATAAGTAGTGTGCTGCAAAACCTGGCATGGTAAGACCTCCATATCGTATAAAACTTGAATGTTTGTCCGTCTGGGTACGGCTTATCTGGTTTTATTTTAGCACCGGATAGAAAATTTATGCAATGAGAATTATTACTGGCTTTTTTGTTTCCCATAATATGATTAAAATTCATAAAAAGTGGAAAAATAATTTAGACAAGAGCATTGTTTGTATATTCGGAGACTACAGCAGAGTGAGATAGCATATGTTCAATTAAGGCAAAAACTTTTATATTTTCGGCTACAACATTTGTGTGAAGGGAAAATAACTTCTCGGAATCTCAATGAATGAGATTCCAACCGAAGATTGACAACTGAA
>CAJTSH010000073.1 GCA_910578885.1 uncultured Lachnospiraceae bacterium | reverse complement strand
GGCGGCGCCGATAGGCAGCTACAAAAAGCGCAGGGTTGCGGCTTATGCCCGTGTTTCTACCGACCATGAGGAGCAGCAGAGCAGCTACGAGGCGCAGGTGGACTATTACACGAACTACATCAACGGGCGCGAGGATTGGGAATTCGTATCTGTATATGCGGACGAAGGCATAACCGGCTGTAACACGAAAAAGCGCGACGGCTTCAACAAAATGGTGGAGGACGCGCTTTCCGGCGCCATCGACCTCATCATCACCAAGAGCGTCTCCCGCTTCGCAAGGAACACGGTGGACAGCCTCACGACCATCCGGAAGCTGAAGGAGAACAGGGTGGAGTGCTACTTCGAGAAGAAAGACTTCTATACGGCAAAAGTCCCGAAGAATGCGGTAAAATGGGCGTTCCTCGGAACTGTTTGGTGTTTAGGTGGTGTTTAAATATATGCAACAATATAAAACAAAAATATTTGAATATTAAAGATACGATAAAAACGCTTTTATTCATCGATGTCAGGTTCCGCATTAGTAGAAGAACTGGATAATGCTGACATTTTATTATACAGAGAAGTTTGAATATTCTCTGTTTCGGGGGCATTGGAAAAAAGAAAATCTTTCAATACATTATACCTTATCATTCTGTTTGTATGTTTGTTTAATCCTTCTGAAGATGCCAATTTGTATTTTTTCAACCAATCAAAAATTTTTTTTTCGTCATTAGACACATTTAAAGACAAATCCATATTATTATCGAAAATAGAATATAATTTAACAAATTCAGCAAGTTGATTTTTAGTAGAGTCAGTTATATCTATTTTTTCACGTTGCATAAAAAACACTACTGAAAATAAAGAATACAATTGTGCTTTTCTTTTCAAGAATTTTAATATCTCATCTGAAACAAAAAAGTTTTTAATTAAATCTATAGCAGAAATAATGGCACATTTGTCATTTTCAGCATCAATATAATTATTTTGCAAATCCTCATATGCTTGGTTTAAAGCACGTTGGTCAGTTTGGTCAATGATTCCTTGACGATACAAAAGGACTAAGCTTCCGCAAAATTCAACATCTTTCATACGTTTAATATCTGTATTATTGAATAGTTTGTATTTTTCCCAAAATGGAAGTTCAGATAATTCCCTCGTTAATGCTGCAAAATCGCCAGAAATACTATTGCGTTTTTCCTGGTCATTAAGGTTATAATCTGTTAAATTCAGCCTTCGGAACATATTAACAATATTTTCACGTGTTGCCTTTCTGTCAATTTCTATAATCATTAATTTATAATTCCAAAAAGCTTGGCGGGTCTCGGCGGGAAGATTTTTGAAAAACATATTTCCATAGGATTCTTTTGTTTCATCTTCCATTAAATATTGTTTTTTGAGTTTGAATTCATTTGATATGAAGCTGGTTATAGCTTTGATACGTTGTTGGCCATCAACAATGTGTATAATAGACTCTCCTGTTTCAGGGTCAGTTTCAGCGGGCCAAAAAAACAATTCTGGAATTATTAAATTAAGTAAAATAGTTTCAATCAGTCTAATCTTATCTTTCTCGCTCCATACAGATCTGCGTTGATAAGTATTGTCTATAATCAAAGTTCCATTTCCATACATTTTATGGATTTCATTAATGGTTTTGTGATTGCTTGAAAAATTAAACATTACTTTCCTCCATTCTTTGTTTTGCAAGACTAATTCCACCAATTTGATATTCCTCTAAGTCTTCCCAGGAACGGTAGATTCTATATGTAATAGGGTGTACAATCTGTAGTTCATCTTGCAGCTTTATGTTGATGGGCGAAATATTGGAAAACCATTTTTCTCTAATTGGGTCAAGTTCTAAAATATCTTTTTCGTTAATAAATCCTCTGAAAATAGAACTGGTAATTCTTTGGTAGGGTCGAACATATTGATTTCGTTTAATATTTCGCAATTCATCCCATAATAACCGATACCATTTCTCTGAAACAATTGCAATGTCGATGTCAGAGGATTTGCTTTCTGGCGTTTCTTCATGAAATGGGTGAAGTAGTTTGTCTGGTGAAAGACTGTACCCTGTTTTTGCGCTTCCGACCATTTGAAGGCTATGAAAACTAATTTGGAGCTGAGAAGAAACTATTTCATAAAACCTATCAAGTTTGTCTAAAACCTCATCGGAAGGAGTATGCAAGTAATCCACAAAATACCAATTATGAGATTTTACAATGTGTTTAATAAAAAATTCTTTTGGAGATAATTCTATCAGATCCTTTTTAAGGCTTTCTTGATTAATCATACTTTTCTCCTATCGTATTAAAAAAGTCAGACAGCCATGTGTGCAAATCAGTAGCAATTCCATGAGCCAACAAGTATGGAACGCCATTCCCCACCATTTTAAATTTAGTTGAAAGCGATAAGTCCGGTAGGATATCAAAAGCAGTTGGCAAAGATTGAAGTGCTAATGCTTCCGCAACACTGATTCTCCGGGGATAATATGGGTGAAGGTGTACTTCATTATTGCCATAAGCTGCAGTTGGTGAAAAACGCCATCTGTGTAAACGTTTGAATGATTTCCGAGAGGTATCTCCTTCTGCAATCGTATAAAATCGCTCTGTATTTTTTACTGAAAATTTGTCCAGGGCATTTGGGTGGTTTAAAACATCATTTTTCTTAAACCAGTATTCTACAGTTAATTCTGGCACTAATCCTGATGGCATGACACTGATTGAATTTTCTCCAAAGGTGTTTTGTTTCGGCCAATCTAATTGTAATATATTATTCAAATCATATTGTTTGCTTTTGCCAAACTGATAGTGAATACGTCTGCCAAAAAAATCCCTTTTAAACCCTATCAAGACAAGTCTGTCACGGTTTTGCGGCGTTCCATATTCCAGAGCATTTTCAATTGAATCAAATAAAGAGTAACCGGCCCTGTATAAGCGTTTTTTTATCAATTCATAAAATTCTTTATGTTTTTTGGTTTGAAAAAGTCCTTTTACATTTTCAAGTACAAAAAAATCAGGTTTCCGCTTAATTATAAGATTTACATAAATGTTTGTTAACTGCCCGTTTTTCCCATCACTTCCCGCGTTTTTTCCTGCAGCCGAAAAATCGGGGCAGGGCGGCCCGCCAACAAATCCTATTATACGATTTTTTTTAGTATAATAATCTGGAAAATAAAAATTCCATAGCGTATCATCTAAAAAATCAGAAACACTTTTATTACTATATCCATAGATAGGTATATGACAGCTATTCCTTCTTGCATATTGGTATGCTTGAAGGAATAGTGGATTAAATTCATTTACAAAAGCAATATTGAACCCCGCCTGTTCAAATCCTAGGTCAAGCAAGCCTAATCCTGCAAAAAAAGAAAAAATATCGACTTGCATACGAAATGCCTCCTAAAAATAGTATGTATTATTCTCCGGAATTAAACTTAACAAGTTTTTCCCAATCAATACTGCCATCTTCTGTGCAAAAATTATTTGAAAATTCACGGACTAATCGGTTCGATGCTTTCATATAACTTTCTTGAAAGCGTGCCACATATTTTTCTGGCAAGTCACCCATGTATTCAATCAGTTTAATATAGAAGTCCTCTTCACCAGTAAGTTTCCACCAGAAATTTTTTCCTGCAAGTTCCTGGTATATTTTTGGTTTGCCGCGCCCAGAATCTTTTTTCTTTCCATAGCAGTAGCCTATATAGGCTTCATAGCGGGCTTTGGCCTGCTGCGCCAGCTTTGAGGCGGCCATGAAGTTTTGTTCCTGCCTTTTTTTACTGTCAGCGTTGAATACAGAAGGGCCGCTTTTAACAGCAATAGCCGCTATAGTATTGTTTTCATTGTCCTGGATCATAATATCAATGCCTTCCGCTAAAGCTTTGTTTCCATTGCTGGCCGCTATAGCGACAGGCTCAAAAAAACAGTTGCCGAAGATAGTTTCTTCACTGGAACTTACAAATGCTGTAAGGACTGAATCAACAATATCTGATGCGCTCTGCATTGCTTTGGCACGGTACAGGTATGGATTCTTGCGTTTCATTACTTTGTTTATATTTAAGGTATCTATTTTACTGATAAGGCTTCCGTAAAAAGAGTCAAGAGCCTGTGCGATAGCCTGCACGACAGCCTGTTCATTGTATGTTTTGTTTTCCAATGCAATCCCCTCCTAATTCAATGGCATGTTTTATCCGGCTGTGGATGTTTGTCCCACGGAAACGTTTTGTCTGGATGGCCGCGTTATGGTCGGCAGCCGCGATGATTGCTTTTCCAAGGGCAACGGCTAAACCCACAGGTACAGCATTGCCAATCTGCCTGTATTTTGCGGCGGTTGTCCCCATAAATTCCCATTCATCTGGGAATTGCTGTATCCTTGCATATTCCTGGACGCTGAGCGGCCGGTTCTGTGTAGGGTGGCACATCATGGTTGCCTTTTGGACAGGCGATGTGACCAGGGTAGGGGAAGGCTGGTTAAAAGAGAGCCTTCTGTAAAAGCCGGCTTTACCCCCGCCGGATTCATAGGCACCGCCCATAGCCTGCCTGATTAGTTCCGGCGGCAGGCTGCGCCAATTCCCACCTTCAGGCACCAGTTTTAGGAATTCTAAACGGTCATTGCTAAAGGGGGTGTATTCCCCGCAATCGTATTCCAAATCTTTGATGCGGTCATTTAAAGTCTGCCAGCGGTAACTGCTGTCCTGGTGCATTTGAAAATGTGTAGGCATGGGAAGGAAAATATCTTCGTTGTCCCTGCTGCCGATTAATACAAAGCGTTCACGGAATTGCGGCACGCCGTAATTAACGGCATCCAATATCCCATATACTGTTTTATAGCCCAATTTTCTAAATTCTGAAAGGATGACGTCAAGCACTGTCCCCAGTTTTTGTTCAGGGTCTTCCTTATCGCGTTCAGAAAGGGGGACATGCTTTAATGGGGCAGACATAATCCCTTTTACATTTTCCATTATAAAAAATCTTGGGCGTATGTAATCGATCATCCGTATGAAATCCATAAATAAGCTGCCACGGGGGTCATTGATGCCCAGCCGCTTCCCTGCTGTGGAGAATGGCTGGCAGGGCGGGCCGCCGCAGATTAAGAATGGTTCTCCAGGGGACAGGCGGGTGAAATCCAATAATTGCTGGGGCTGGATTCCACGGATATCACCGTCTATAACATGATGCCCGTTTTTCCGCATTGTAGCCACACAGGAAGGGTCAAAGTCCTGTCCGACAGCTACGTTTAGCCCAGCTTTTTCCAATCCAATATCAAGCCCCATGGCCCCGGAAAACAGGGATATGGCATCCCTATTTTCGATATTGTCTTTATATTGCAAAATATTCATTTAAACCCTCCATCAGACTTTATCCCCATTAGGGAGGATAAAATTCCTTTCAAAAGTACAGTCCAAAACATGGGCAATGTCTTCCAGATCACGGATTGTAAAACTTTCTCTTTTCATCTTTGAATTAAAATTCTGTGGTGTAGTTCCAATACGCCGCGCTAATCCAGCAACGCTGATATTTGAACGGACACATAATACCTTTATCTGTTCTGAAATAGTCATGCGGGTACTCCTTGATAAAATCAACAATTATTTTGATAATATAAAAATATTATTTTATGCTATCAATACAGTCCATCTCCAAATCAATTATATCATCAGAAACTCCAATTTGCAACTCAAACCGCAAATCGTCAATGGCCTCAATACATTCAGAAATGTTCTTTAAAATGTCCTGCCCCCAAAAATGGATAGGCACCCAGTCCATTGCTATTAGTTTTAAGTCGGCCTCCCGGTCACGTGCCATATTACGTTCTATTTTCTTAATCCAGTAGTCTTTGTTTTTGCCAAGCCGTTGTTTCTTTATCTCCCAATTATACCCATGAAAAAATTCACTGTCGCAAAATATAGCAATTTTATATTTTGTTATAGCAATATCGGGGGAACCAGGCAGGGCTTTATAATTCTTTCTATATCGGTAGCCCTTATGCCATAGAGCTTTGCGTAATGCTATTTCAATCTTCGTATCTTTGCTTTTGATATGGCTCATTGTGCGGCTTCGCTGTTCAGGCGTCATTGTATCCATAAAAACCTCTTTCAGTTTATTTGGTTTATAAATCGGCTTGGTTTGTTGTTTTATATCAATCATACAACAAAAAATGCTTAAATGGAAGATTGAATATTTTTGATAGATTTTGTATGAATGACAAACAAAAGATAGCAGACGGTCATTTTTGGTATGTCTGCTATCCTTAGAATTTCTGCTTTTTCTTTGGGGATTATTGTGATGCGTATCCTGCTTTTGTATCGCAGACCATGTCGGGTTCGGATTGTGCCGGAGATGCAAGTGAGATGTGTATGGAGCCTTCTTCGTAAGCCACCTGGATGGCATCCCCGATGTGGAAGCCGAGTGCCTCCAGCCATTTACCCTCCATCTGGATTTTCGGCGTTTCGATGTACCCGCTGCCGAAGTAATGGTTTTTTCCCTGCCGTGCGCGTGAGGAATACTGTACTTTCATTTTCTTTGTCTGCATAAGCTGCCTCCTTTTCTTTTGGTACGGACATGTTAAATCTGGTTCGGGATAATAGCAAGCGGATTCTGTGCCATAAACTGCACAAACATCCCGGCAGATGATTGTCCAGTATTTTGGGGATTTCTGCTTGCTATTCTGTGCGGACAGAGCGAACATGTACCTACCAAAATGAAGGAGGGCATACATATGCAGATGGATATCAGATTTGAACTGAAGCCAAAACAGCGGCCGAAGCTGGCGGAGGAGATCGCCACGGCACTGCACACAGTCCCATGCTATCAGAAAGCGCCGAGCTTGGCCTATAAGATAGGTGACTGCACATTGGAAAAGGACGGGACGCTCCGCATCCCGGACAGCGTGGACAGGGAAACGGTCAGCAGCCTTTTGGAGCATCTGAGCGGCAAAGGGTTCACAGGCGAAGCAGAGCAGACGGAGGACAGGCTGACCGTCAGCATCCCAAGGGAGTTATTCACACAGGGGGCATTGGAGAACCTTGCAAAGCTGGTGGAGAACAAAGGCGGGCTGATGGCGCGGGCTTTCCAGGCTGATGAAGTCCGCCTTGCGGTCACGGAGGACATTGTCAGCTTTCCGTGGTTTCCATTCACGGCCAATCCGGACGAGACGGCGGTCTATACGGAATTCGTGGAGAAGCTGTGCGGGATGGCAAGGCGCGTGAAGCGGGTATCGGGCAAGCCGACAGAAACGGACAATGACAAATACGCGTTCCGCTGCTTCCTGCTCCGGCTTGGTTTTATCGGGGATGAATACAAAGCCGCCCGGAAAATCCTGCTGAAGAACCTCACAGGCAATTCCGCTTTCCGGCATGGGAAATAAATACCATAGATTTTGGAAATGCCCTGCACCCATAAATTGGAGATGCAGGGCGTTTTCCGTGGTATTGATTTGGCTGCTGGCAGATTGCCTATGCGGCCTTTATCTGTAAAACCTTGACGGCCTCCGGGCGGGTCAGCCGACCGTCCAGGAACTCATAGGCAAGGTAGCCTGTCTGGTGCTGGAGTGTGAACCGTTCCGTCAGCGTCCGCACGGACAGCGGGAGGCGGTTCACAATCCAGTAGTGGCTGAAATCCCCGAATGCAACGGGCAGTCTCCCCGGTGCGCTGGACGGCATGAATTCCGAGGTATGCACAGGCTTTCCGAAAATCGTATCGCTGTTGTGGTTCCACAGGTAGCTGCCGCCTGCATCCTTTAATGTGCGGAGCGCAAGGGCGGTCTCGTCATTCATGATCCACACACCGTTTTTGCGGTATTCCGGCTTGACGGAGAGGTACAGCTTTGCCATATCGTCAAAGCAGATTTCTGTGGTTGTAAGACCAACCTCCGCACCGTCTGTGCCGTGCAGGATGCCTGTCGGCATGCCCTCGCCGCTTCCGTTGATGAATGCGTTTTCTTCCGCCCTGCCGAAGCTTTTTGCCAGGTGTGCGGTAAGGTAGCCTTCCGCGTCAAAGCCAATATCCTTTACATAATTGTTGGTGAGCTTTGCGATGACCGCCAGCTTATTGCAGCGGAAGAGCTGCCTTGTAAGGCCGCCCGTGGCATCCATGATGCTGACTTTGCCGTTTTCCGGTACCCATTCAGCGAGGTCTTCACATACGGAAGTCCAGATGGAGCCTTCCGACTGCGGCGCGCGGATGCAGGTGGCGAACTGACGGAAGATGCTCTCCTTGCGCAATGCCTCCTGGAATTTCTTGTTACTGTCAGATGGCAGGATGAGCGTGTCATGCAGGGAATTCCCGCTCTGCATGACCTCACGAGGGGTCTGGTCGCCCCGCATGGCTTTGTCCCAGAACGCCCTTTTGTACTCCGCTGTGCCGATCGTGTATATGTCATATGCTGTCATAAAATCCCTCCTTGAAAATAATGTGTGTAAAGCGTCAATGTGTGCATCTGCCCGGATTTACCTGGTGTGTCTTACACAGGCTTTCCCGGCAGACTTATGGTATTTCTTGGTGAGCCGTTTTGCGGCGGCGGGACGGAGGTATCGGCATTTCACACAGACTTCCATCATGTTTTCGATGCTGCCGTAAAAATAGGAATGCCCGCGGTACTGCATACAGAAAAACTTATCCGTTGTAATATCCCTTGGGGCGAGCAGGAGCACGGCGTTCTCCTTATCCTGCACGGCGATGTCCAGGACAAAGAAGCTGTCAAAGTCCACGTTTCCCCGGAGGTAGTGCGCGATTTTTCCTGGAAGTTTCACCGTAATCCCTCCCTTGCCCGGAGCAGCCGCTCCATCACGCTGTCCTGCGGCGTTGCGCCCTGGTATTCGGTGGAGCAGTTCTCCTTGACAATCTGGTAGAGCATCGCCCACATCTGGTTGGACTGCTTCATATAGCTTTGCGCCATGCCGACAAACGGGGAGGCGATGGCCT
>CAJTSH010000072.1 GCA_910578885.1 uncultured Lachnospiraceae bacterium | reverse complement strand
GCACCAAGAAAACGTGGAAGCAGATTTGCAATCCTGTTTTTTCCATCCCATTGCAAGGCTTCAAGAAAATTCCTGATTGGGTGATAACTTCTCTCACTGGCTGCAATACTGACAGCCTTATTGATGACTTTATCATTGGAAATGCCATAATGTGTTTCTATGTAACGCTGAATCTGGTACATATCCACATCAGTGATACTGTTTCCGTTCCGCTTCCACAATAACGGCTTTACAATGTCAATTTTGTTTGTCAGCTCATTTTTACATATGGCATCTTTCAGAACCGGATCTCTGTATAAAATAGTCATGCAGTTTTCGATGGAGGATTTCACATTCCCTTTCTGCGTTCTTGCAAGCGACTCCAGCACGTCCTCCACTGTACTCATTTCCATATCAAGCACTTCCCCGACTGCATTCCATAATTCGTTTTCTGCCTGTGCAGATTTTTCCTGCAATTTCCTCCACCTTCTTTCTATCATTCAAAAACAGCTCCTGCCTCTCTGAAACATCTCCCATACACAAAATATCCAGCCAGTAATTGAGAAGCGGCTCTGCATGAAGCATCTGCGCATAATCCTCTGAAAAAATAATGTCCGGCGGTTTCCCAATAAGAAAACGATTTGCACAGTCAATCTCTGAAATACAGTTTCTCAATAAATCAACAGTCTGAATGCACCATTTGTCAAATCGTTCCTGAATGCGTGTAATCCTTTCACGCTCTGCCTTTTCCCTGCTGATACGCTCTTTTTCCTGCACGCTTAACCCCGCAATTCCCTTTGCATCAATAGGCAGCATAAAATCCTCTATCAACTTTAACGCCGCATCATACTGTGATAGTCCAAACATACGCGAAACATAATCAACCGCATCTCCACCAACGCCACAGGCAAAGCAGTGATAATTTTTATCAATCTTCATGCTTGGGTGTTTATCATCATGAAATGGACAACAAGCTAAGCCATTTCTTTTAACCTGCAAACCATAATATTCTGCCACTTGCCTTGCTGTCAGATGTTCCTTTACCTCTGAAAAAATATTCAATTTTACTGCCTCTCCTCCTTTTCATTCGGAAAAGCCTCTGCTATAATTAATCTGCAAAATATATGCAAAGAGGCTTGTCTTTTTTGCACTCAGATTAAGTTGCGCCAACAACCTAATCTGTTTCCGAAATGCTCCTGTTACCAGCAGGAGCATTTTCATTCTGCCGAATTTCTAATAGCTGCTTTACTAGTTGAAACAGTAATTTTTCATCTTCTGTATTTCCGCCTTTCAGATGTTCCAATATCTGTTCTAAAGCTTTTGCGACTCTGTTAGACATATAATTTCCGACAGTTACCGTCACTTCCTGTCCCAATATGGATTTGCGGTAATAATCTCCTTTGGGAAGTCCCGATAATATAATCCTCGCTTCCACTTGGGCTTTTTCTTCATCACTCAGCCAGAATGCGATTGTGTTACGTCGAAACCTGTCCTCACGCTTACACGCCACTTTCCTCACCTCTCTCCACTTTTCCAAGCCTGTCCGCAATTTTTATCTGTGCATCCATAGACTGATGGCAGTATGTTTCAATCGTAGTTGTAACTTTCCCATGCCCTAATCTTTTTGCAATCTCAACAGGACTAAATCCCATCTGTACAAGCATACTTGCATGACTGTGTCTGGTACAATGGACAGTTATCTTTTTTACACCTGACAGCTTAATTCCCCTCTCCATTTCATGCTCAAAGAAACTCTTTGTCCTTCCTGCAAAAAGGCGTGTACCTGCCCTCGCCCGATAAAGCGTTGAAATATACTCTTTGATTGCCTCCTGCAATTCTTTATGTATCGTAATTACCCTGATGGAACTTTCTGTTTTCGGTGCGGTTATCAAATCTTCCCCGTCAATCCTCGCAAGAGATTCATCAACCGTAATCGTACCTTCCTCAAAATTTACATCCTTTACCTGAAGCGCAAGCAGTTCTCCCAAACGCATCCCTGTCCAGAATAAAATCTGAAACGCAACCCACGAATCCTGCTTGTCCATAATTGCATCCGAAAACTTCTGAAATTCCTCCAGAGTCCAATATGGTCTTTCATCAGCCCTGCTCTTTCCCATACTTCCCGCTTTCCGGCATGGATTAGAGCGCAAATCATAAAAATTGACTGCATAATTCAGAATGGCGCTGAGCTGGTTATGTATGGTTTTCAGATAAGTAGGTTTGAAGCCTTTCTCCATCATCTCACCCTGCCACCTTCTTATCATAGGAGCAGTGATTCCATTGATTGGCGTATTGCCAAAGTAAGGCAGAACCTTATCGTTCATCACATACTCTTTCTGCTTCATGGTCGTTTTCCGCAGACGTTTTTCCATATCCGCCTTGTAAATCTCCCAAAAATCAGCCAGCGTCATTGTCGGATCAGAGGATTGCTGCAACAGGAAGTGCGCATACCATTCTTCTGCTTCCTTCTTTGTTTTAAATCCTCTTTTCTGTGACTTCTTTTTCGCTCCTGTCCAGTCCGTCCAGCGGTATTGTATCCGCCATGTGCCGTTGGAATCTTTTTTCGCATTACAGCTCATACAACCGCCTCCTTTGCCGCCCCGTACCATTTTTCTTTGAAATAGGCTACGGGGATTTTCCCTGCGATTGTGAGAAAGCCTTTAGAAGATAATTCGCTGTTCATTTCCCGCAGAATCTTGTAGGACTTTCCCATACTGATGCCGAGCATCGCCGCAATATCTGCGGCATTGTAATAAAGTTTTTCGTTCATGTTGTTTACCTCCGTTTATATCATTTGATTTTATTGTGTATCTTTTTGATACGTTTATATATTAGCGTATCTTTTGATGCGTGTCAATACCTTTTTAAAATATCTCTTTATTTATTCCGTATCTTATGGTATTATTAAGTTGCATTTGATATTTTCTTGTATTAATGAAAATCCCATAACACAGGAGGCATAATATTATGACCGTCGGCGAAAACATTCGGCGCATACGTCAAGAACGAGGTCTGACATTAAAGCAATTAGGAGAAATGGTTGGTGTCAGCGAAGCCTACATTAGGGCATATGAAAGCGGGCGCAGAAACCCCAAATTAAAATCTTTAGAGGCTTTAGCACAGGCACTCGCTGTCAATGTTGAAGTATTAACTAACTCGAACTTTGACGGTGTAAAAGCCATGCACAGGCTTTTCCAAGTGTTCCGGCAGTATGACGGGCATTTATTTGAGTATCAGGATCAGGACGGTAATGATATGGTTGCAGTCAGCTTTGGCACGCTTTCTTTAATGCGTTCATGGTGTGACCGCTATGAGGAATATATGAAAGAAGTGGATGAATGCAACTCCATTAAGGATGTGAAAAAACGTGGAGAGGCATTGCTAAAAGCGGAGGCGACTTTTAACCTTTGGATGGATATTTATCCGGATTCAGAACCTTTTGATCTAAATCTGAAGATACAGAAAGCGCATGATGAGGCTCTGGATGAGATTGGATTGAATCCAAAAGAATAAACTATACACTATCTTAGGAGAGTAAATATATATGACACGAAAAGAATTATTGTTAAGAGAAAATGCAGTTATAAATGCATATTCTATCGGCAATAAATCCACCGCCATAGATTATGTAATGAAACTTAGGGAACGAAATACTCGTCACAAATTATATAGATTTCGTCCTCCTAAAATGCACGAAGTAGATGCTCTCAACAAAGAAAAAATATATCTTTGCAGACCATCGCAATACGAAGATTCCGGTGATTGCAAAATAGAATATGATATTTACAACTTATACGAATACTATATACGCAACATAAAATATCCAGAACATAAATATGATTTTTGTTTTATAGACGATAATGCCATGCAACAACTTATTGGGAAGATAAAGGAAAATCACAAATTTCAACAGCTAAATGAGATTATTCGAAACGAGTGCTTAATTGCTTGTATCTCTGAATCTTATAACTCATACATGTGGGAGCATTATGCTCAGAACAGTGAAGGTATATGCTTCGAATATGAAATGGATAATATAGTAATGGGAATTAAGCATCCCCTACGTTTTTTTCCAATAAGGTATGTTGATAATAGAAGTGAAACAAAAGACATTAAGTTTAATTCTGATGATTTCAAAGATACAAGCATTAACTGTGAAAAAGCGGCAAACAAATATATGTTATCGTGTTTAACCAAAGATAAGGTTCCCTATGCTAAAGAATATGAATGGCGGATAATATACGACCATATAAAACTTAACGATAATAAAACCGGAGCATTATTTGATTTTATATTACCATCAAAAATTATTTTAGGAAAAAATATTTCTAATAATCGAGATTTTGCCAATGCCATTATAAAATGTGCCAAAAACAAAGGAATAAACATTGAAAACCAATAATATTAAAAATCTGTACCCAAATCGTACCCACCGCCAATTAAAAAATCCCCGCAAGCCTTGATTTTTCAAGACTTGCGAGGATTTTGCCTCTCACTCAAACTCTTTGCGAGTATGAAGCTTTTATGTACGTTCACTCCAAAAAAATATTTATTTTCCGATAATATCCCCCCTTTTTTATTTTATCCATACATTCCACTCCGCTTTTAATCTCAAAAAAATCTCACGAATTTTTTTCCACCACATCCTCGAATATCATCTGTTTACAAATATATTCTTACTCCATATCATATTCAAACAACTCCCCAACAGTACAATGGAATATTTTACAAAGCTGTTCTATTGTGTTGTAATCTACCCTTGTCGCTTTCTCATTATATAAATTGGCAACAGTATTCCTTGCTAATCCAGTTTCATTGCATACGTCCTGTATCTTTTTCTTATCTCTTCCCATTAAAATTGACAAATTACATTTTATCATCTACCTAACCTCCGTTTTTCTTATTTTACATCATTACAATAATAAAGTCAATATTTTAATCAACTTTATGATTATTTTAATCAAAAAGTTATTGACTTCTGCGCTGCATATGGTAATATGTTTATAACAGCAAAAGTTAATCAAAATAATCAATATGCTAATCACAAGGAGGATAAATACATGTTAAAAAATCAGTTATTCGGAGTAGAAGTAGAAATGACAGGAATCACCAGAAAAAAGGCAGCTTTAATCGTTGCAGAAATTCTCGGCACCACATCATCAGACTCAGATGGTACCTGTTACAATACACGCACAATTACTGATCAGTCAGGACGTAAATGGAAAGTAATGAGAGATAGTTCAATTAATCCATCTATAAACGACGGCAGCAATAATATATTAGACAAATATCGGGTGGAATTTGTTACGCCGCCTCTTGGATATACAGATATCGAACTTCTCCAGAATATAATCCGCAAGCTTCGTGAAAACGGAGCAAAGACTAACAGCAGTTGTGGTATCCATATTCATATTGACGGAGCAAATCACAATCCTCAGTCTCTGAGGCGTCTGATAAACTTTATGACATCCCGGCAGGATTTAATCTATGAAGCTCTTGAAATTGGCAACCGAGCTGACCGATGGTGTCAAAAGCTCAATTCCGCTATCCTAAGCGAAATGAAAAAAGATAAAAATATTTCCAAGAAAAAAGTTGAACAGATCTGGTACAGCACTGCCAATGATGGTTACACAGGTGGTGTAAGCTATACACACTATAACACAACCCGTTATCATGGTGTTAATCTTCACAGTTATTTCTCTAAAGGAACCGTAGAATTTAGACTTTTCAACAGTACTCTACATGCCGGAAAAATCAAGGCATACATTCAATTTTGTCTGGCAGTATCTGCATGGGCGATAACATCACAGGAAAAAATTGTGTTCCGTTCCATGGCTGGATATACACCTGAGAAAAAAGTTACATTAATGAGGAACATTTTAACAAACCGGCTCGGACTATATGGAGATGAATTTAAAACCTGCCGCCTGCATCTCATGACACCACTGAAAAAAGCGGCAGGAATGATCAACATAACAGCTGCTTAACAACTAATACGCTGACCTATCGGCATAACGGGAAGAATGGAGGCAATATGAAAACATATGGACTTGTACCATTAATAGAAAAAGGGATCCGCTTTGGAAGCGATAACGTATGTATCAAAGAATGTCCGCTCAAAGTTGGGAAACACCGGCACCAGCGTGTCCGCAGGCACAAACGGATTTACAATAAGATGGAACGAGCACGGGCAAAAGCTCTGATTCATAATAAAATGAAAAATTGGGAGGAATAGTATAAATGCAAGGATCAAAAAGAAATGCAAAAAAGGACTGGTCTCACGGCAGAACAGGGGGCTCTCTTAGAGCTGAATGTAAATATTCATTAAAATGCCATAAAAAATATTTAAACCGAAAAGTCCGCCACACCAAAAATCTACCAAGTGGAAATGCTTATAAAAAATTGGGAAAAGACAAAGCATGGAAATATGTTTCATAAGGAGGTAATCATGGGAAAATTATATATAGCATATGGAAGCAATCTCAACCTTGCACAGATGGCTGCTCGCTGCTCCTCTGCGAGCGTTTATGCACAGGGAATATTAAATAACTGGGAACTGGTCTACAGAGGCACAGAGACGAACTCACACGCCACAATTAGACGAAAAAAAGGCTCATTTATCCCCGTCCTTGTTTGGGAAATACAACCTCTGGATGAAGCCCGACTTGATGTATACGAAGGATACCCAGTATATTATTTCAAACAAAATGTTATGGTTGATATAAACGGAAAAAAGAAGAAAGCTATGGTATACATTATGGATGAACGACAGCTTCCCGGCCGACCATCACTACAATACATCCGCACTATTCGAAAAGGATACTTGGACAACTCTTTTGACATGGGATATTTTGAGAAATCTCTGGAAAAAAATGCTATTGAATGCAGACAAAAAATGTGATATAAATAAAGACGTTCACATCACGAACGTCTTTATTTATGACATCTGTGTTGCAGCACTATTTGTCAGATGGTGAAATCAGAGAGCCGTTCTTGGTATGTACAATGTTAGGGATTTCATCCGGCACATACTCCATCAATTCGTTAAGTTTACAATTCAAGGCTTCACAAATGAGGTTTAAATGCCTCAGATTCACTCTTTCTGCAAACCCATGGTACAATTCATTGATTGTATTGGGCCGGATACCTGTAACCCTTGCTAGGTCTGCCTGCGTCCATCTTAATTCACCGAGCTTAGTAGATAGTAAAATTCTTATCATACGTCATTGCTCCTCCTTTATAAAATAACATTATTTGACACCTTTTGGTGCATTTTGTTATTTTATATCGCATTTGGTTATATACTATCACTTTATGATATAACCCTAGAGCAACTGTATTTCCTTTTCTTCTACTCTGCTAAGCAAGTTTTTTCCATGTATTTATTGTGTCTGGCCCGACTTTTCCATCTGGAAGAAGCCCTAATCGCTTTTGAGCTTCTTTAACCGCAGCATTTGTATTCACACCAAAAATGCCATCAATACCAGACTTATTTATAAGCCCGAATCTCCACAAATACCATTGTACCCACTTTACATTTTCCCCTCTGCACCCCAGTTTGACAATACCTGTAGGTTCACTGAATGGATTAGCTATAGTGTTTATTTCAGTCATATTTTTATTAGTAACAACATTGTCAAACTGATCAAGGTTGTATTTTTTGATTATGTTCATAATAGTATTAATATATGTAGGGCTGGTAGCATATCCTCCATTTTTAATAGCTGTTATACAGTTTCTAGGGTCAATCTGGTTTAAGCAGTTCCTGTATCTGCTACAGGCTGCCAGCATGTCATAATAATCTTCTATGGCATGCTCAATGCTGTCATACGCCCGAAACATGTCATTAATGGTTACATAGGTTTTTCCGTCGTAACATTCCTTCGTTCTTGTATCATATACCTTACCTTTCCAGGCTTTTCCAAAATGAACCTTGCTTTTGCCGACCTTTATTCCTAATATAGCATTTGCCCTTATCATTTTCGCCTGAGTACCATATGCGGATTCAGAACAACATTGTGCGATACACACAGAAGGCAGGGACCATTTATCCCTGCCTTCTGCCTTTGCCTGCGCGATCGGCGCTACCTTCTTAATAAACTCATCGACCTGTTTCTTTGTTGCCATGGTCAGTTCCCTCCTTCATTTTCATTGCTTTTACTGCAGCTTCTATCAATATTTCAAGCTGATCATCAGATATCGAAATATTTTTGGTAGTCAGAATATTTCGCAGCATGTCAATAACAATTGCTTTTCGCTCAGCACCAGTCCTAGCGGAATATACCTGCTGTGCCATCAGAACTGCGGCATTTACCCACTTCGAAATCTCATCGAGTCGATCCTGTCCGATTTTTCCCCGTATCCACGGAACAAAATAACAGGTTACAATAAATACAGCCAGTAATACGGCCAGTCTCAATACTTCAAATAAAATATCATTCATAAGTTTCATCCTCCGTTTCATTTTGCGTTTCAAGCAGCCTTGTCTTTTCTGATTCCTTTGTTTCAAAAAATGATTTGGCGCAATAAACAAGAAAAACCCCAATAATTTCAGTGACAATAAGCCCTCCCATTGTTTCTGCAATATCCTGTTTCCCTAGCAAGGCTAACAGAAATGGGAACTGCATGTCCAGCAATGCCACTGTTATAATGCGGTTCAACATCTTTTTTGTATATGTATTCTGTCTGCTGTTTTTCGGTTTCATCTGGCACCACCCTCAATAAATTGCCTCAACACCCTGTTCTGTAAGAAAATCCTTTTGTTCGTGCTTGATTTTCTCTGCATATGCAAGAGCCTGGTGCATATCTCCATTACAGTGCGCATCGGGAATACGCTGTACAGCTCTCGCAGTTGCTTCACCAAGGGCTATTGCAGCATTGACTCCCTTCAGAACAATAATCTCATTCTGCTTCCGTGCATCATCCTTTTTATCCTGTTCCTTCTGGCGCCGCTCTATTTTCTTCTCCAGCATCCAGAAACAAAAACCTGTAATAGCTGATGGGATACCGATTGCAAAGATCAATGTAAAATCCATTCTGATTATCCTCACTTTCTTAATTCTATTTCTCAGTATCATGAACCTGAATCTTTTTGTTCACATCCAAGTTCTTTTTGAAGTTCCTCCTTATCATCATCTGAAAGCCTTGGATAATCTTCAAGTATCTCTTCTAGGCTCTCTTTCTTTTCTAAACGCTTGCCGATTACCCGTAGCATTACATTTTTTACAGCATTACTCATCAGTTCTCACCTCCTCCATATAACAATTCCGCAATGACCTCATCCTGTTCTGCCTGAGATTTATCTGTGGCTGCCTGAGACTCCTGTAACTCTGCAATCTGCTGCTCCATTTGCGTAGGTATCCGCATGGATACAGCCACATATCCCTCTGCATCTTTTGTGACCGACGCATAGACTACATTAGGATATTCTCCATATACGTCTCCTTCTTCTGATTTAACAGCCAAGGCAGTTACATTTTTAAACGTTAATTCTGCTTCATCAACGGTCATTTCTTGCACGACAAAAGAGATGGTATTTAATCCCGTACATAAGTTTTGTACGGCGTAATCAATACCACCAGTAGTAATGATTTCATTTAACATTTATTTAAATCCTCCTATTCTTTAAGCGATAGTATGGGACAGGAGGGGGACTAGGGCAATATATAGCAA
>CAJTSH010000071.1 GCA_910578885.1 uncultured Lachnospiraceae bacterium | reverse complement strand
GAAAGTGTTTCCAAAGAGCTGCCGATGTTCATTGTTTCCATTTTGGTAATAGATAGTATCTCTTTAACTAAGTATTCGATGTCCTCGGCGGATTTTAGTGCCTGCGGCAGATATTTGTCGTGGTTCTGGTAATCTCCAAAACCTAATATCATATTCTCAAGCTGGCCTTTCAGAATAGTCAACGGTGTTTTCAGCTCGTGGGAAACAGCCGCAAAAAAATTCCTATGCTGTTCCTCCAACCTTTGAAATTTCTTAACATCTTTGGTTAGCTGCTGATTTGCCATTTCCAGTTCTTCCATTGTACTTTGCAGCCTTGCCGCCATTGTATTCAGACTGGAAGAAAGTACGCCGATTTCATCCCCTCTGTCTGTATCACACCTCCAAGTCATATCAAGTTCAGTCATTCGCTTGGAAATCTGACTGATTTTTGCAATCGGTGCAACAATTACTCGACTGCAAATAAAAGCACTTAGAGCAGAGAGCAATAAAATGACCATTAATACCAAAGGGATAAATCGGAGCAGCAGACTGAATAGTTCGCTTGCCGTTTTGGAAAGGGAGATAACGGAAAGCGTGTAGATTGCTTTATCTTCGGCAAAGGTCACATTGGTTGTATAGGTTTGTGCCGTTGACAGGTCATCGCCGATAGTTTCAAAATCTCCGAAAGTAACACTATTCTTTTCGTTTCCCAACACAGCTACAGCATTGTTCTCAATACAGAAATTCGTAATCAGCGTCGTTCCGTCCTCATAGCTTTTATTTTCCAGAGCAGAGAACAACGCTCCCGCATTGGTTTCAAACTGCTTGCTGCCTGTGAGCTGATAGCTCTGTGGAACAAATACAAGAACGATGCCGTATATCAAAACGCTGCACAAAGTCAATGCGGTAAATACCCACAGGAACACTTTTGTACTTAGAGAGTTACTGATTTTCTTTCGCAATTTTGTATCCCACCCCTCTGACAGTTTCAATATAATCTACACCTAACTTTTTCCTCAGATTCATAATGTGGAAGTTGACGCTTTTTTCCTCGCCGATAAACTCATATCCCCAGACAAGATTGAGCAGTTCATCTCTTGTGAATACTCGCCCTTGATTTTTAAGGAACAACAGTAAAATATCAAACTCGGATTGCGTGAGAATGACCTCCGCATCTGATACAAGGACTTGTCTTTGCTTTGCACTTATCTGAAGCTCTTTGTATCGAATGGTATCTGTATCCATATCCGCTGCTTCCGTTCTTCTAAATAATGCTTCCACACGCTTTAACACCAATTTAATCGAAAACGGCTTCGTGATATAGTCATCTGCCAACAAATCAAATCCCTTTATCTGGTCGTCCTCTGTGTCAAGGGCAGTCAAAAGGATAATAGGGGTCTGGGCTTCTTGTCGTATCATTTCGCAAACAGCATACCCATTGATTTTCGGTAACATAATATCCAAAAGGATAAGGTCTATGTGGTGGGTATGAAAAGCATTGATACCCTCCAGACCATCCGATGCGGTCACAACTTCATAACCGCAGGCTCTAAACGGCTCGGCTAAGATGTTTTGTATTGCGATTTCATCTTCAATAATCAGTATTGTCTTTGCCATATCTTAAACCTCCAATCTGATTATACTAAGGCTTGGTTAGTTTTTGATTAGTTTTTCTGATTTTCTTCGCTTATCAGCAGGCTTTTTGGCATCTTTAGGAATCAGCCATACTCGGTTAATATTCAAAACACCCTCAATACGATTTTCCTTGCATAACCGCTGCACCCACCGAAGTGATACATTCCATTTTTCTGCCGCTTCCTGTGCTGTCATATAATCAAACATTTCTGACCTCCTAAAATCGTACTGTATTTATTATAGCCGTTTAAACGAACTGTATCAAGTGTGCGAATATGAACTTTTATCTCTTGCAGCAGGATATTTCATATCCTATTATAAGAGATTTCACATCTTTTAATTAGAAGCCATATCTCTGTAAAATATAAGGGTAAGATTTTCAGAGTATAAGTGGTGAGCTAATGGACGAAAGGAACAATCATTTTGACTTCGATTTTACGCCGATAGGACAGGCTATCAAGAAAGCCCGTGAAGCCAGAGGGATGACGAGGGAAGAACTTTCTGGATTAATCGGGTATGCTCCCAGACACATTCAATCTATCGAAAATGAGGGGCAGTATCCGAGCATCGAGCTGTTTATACAACTTATTACGATGTTTGATGCGTCGGTTGACGAGTACATATTCCCAGATAAGGAAGTCAATCCCCTTAAGGACTACGGTATGTACAGAAAGAATATATTGCTTTATCTTGGGAGACATAAAGCCTGTCCCTGCCCACGGTATATTCATGGAATCCCCTTTCCGGGGATACACAGCACATAGTTTCGCTTTCCTCTGACAGCTTGTCAATGGGGAAATTATAAAAAATGATTTTGTGGAACCGCTTTAGTGAATCTGTAGGAACGCTGTAGAATATCGCAAGTTACGACATGGCAGAATGAAGAATATCTCATATAATCTGATTATAAAGAACTGTGGTGAAACTTCCTGGAATGTGAAAAGAAAAACAATCAAAAAATAAGACGGTTCAGTTTCCCAAACCGCCTTTATGTAGATACAATATATTCACTATCCGTTTCAAAACAATACCCGACTTCCCGTACACACCGAATGACAAAACTGCCCTCCGGCAATAACATGCCTATCTTTTCACGCAGGTTATGGACATGGCAGGCTATAGCATTGTTCGTATTTCCAAAAGCCTCCTCTCCCCATACTTTCCGATATATCTGGTCATAGGTAAGGACACACCCCTTATTTGCCACGAACAGGCAGAGAAGATCATATTCTTTTACTGTCAGATTAATCTCCAGCTTATCACAATATACCTTTCGGTGAGCCAGATTAATTTCTAAACCAGAAAGCGATAACACCGGCTCGAGCTTCAACCACAAAAGTTCAAATTCAGGATGCTTTTTCAAAGTCTCTATTATTTCATCAATAATTGAATGACTCCCTTCATTGGACTCAATTATTAATACACGGCTGATGTTACCACCTCCTCCATTCAGATCATACCAAAGCATAATTACATTTTTATAATCTTGTTTCCAGTCTACGGATTACCCGTGCCGGATTTCCTCCGACTACTGTGTTCGCTTCCACATCCTTTGTAACCACAGCCCCGGCAGCAACTACCGCATTTTCGCCGACTGTAACACCGGGCAGGATAACCGCCCTCGCCCCAATCCACGCATTCTTCTTAATGTGAATTTTCCCGCAAAGCAGCACCCAGTGGTCTGCAAAATCATGGTTTGCCGTAAGCAGCGCCACTTCGGGACCGATCATCACATCATCTTCAATCTCAATGCTTCCCCTCGACATACAGGTCAAATTGTGGTTGATAATTACATTTTTCCCGATTTTGACATTCTTCCCCAAATCAATCTGCATGGGTGGGAAAATCACGCTTCCCTCCGGCAGCGGTGACTCAAAAAGCTCGTCAGTCAGCCTTCTTCCTTCCTCAGAATGAGGTTCTGTTTGGTTGATATGAAAACACAGTTTTCCACACCTGTGGATTTCCTGGACGGAAGCCTGATAGCTTTCGTCCCGCATATTTATTCGTTCTAATTCCATGATACCACCTCATTTTCTGTTTAATCTGCTGGTACGAACGCACTCAAATGCGCTTCCTGCTCCGTAAGGCTCATGTTAAAGAAACGCACTCCTTTATCCAAAGCCCGTATCCGTTCCATTTCATCCTCTGTCAGTTCAAAGTCAAAAATATCGATATTTTCCTGAATATGTTTCGGATTGGTAGACTTCGGGAATACAATTGTTCCCTCCTGGATATGCCAGCGCAGGATGATCTGTACATTGTTCTTCCCATACTTTTCCGCAAGTTCGGTAAACACCGGCTCATTCAGAAGCCCCTTGTCTCCATGCCCGATAGGATACCAGCTTTCAATCACTGTGCCACAGGATGAAATCCGCTTTTTCAATTCATTCTGCTGATAATACGGATGGCACTCTACCTGAAGCACTGAAGGCTTAATTGTTGCAGCAACAAGCAGTTCTTCCAGACGCTCCGATTCAAAATTGCTGATACCGATGGACCGCACCTTGCCTGCAGCAACAGCTTTTTCCATATCTTTCCACGCCCCGATATAATCCCCAAACTGCTGATGAAGCAAAAGCAGGTCAATATACCCCGTATCCAGCCGGGAAAGCATTTTGTCAATTGCTGCCGCCGTCTTTCCCTCACCATACTCGCTGGGCCAGAGCTTTGTGGTGATCCAGATTTCTTTACGGGGAATACCGCTTTCTTTTACGGCCTCCCCGACTCCACGCTCATTCTGGTAAGCATGGGCAGTATCAATATGGCGGTAGCCTGCGCGAAAAGCCTCCATACACGCTGCCTTTGTGTTTTCATCCCCCGGAATCATATATACACCAAGGCCAAACTGAGGGATTTTGTTTCCATCATTTAAAGTTACATAAGTCTGATTCATTTTGGTTTCCTCCATTCCTAATCCGCTATTTATTAAAATCCATATCTCTCCAGCCATTTCCTGATATCATTCTCCGCCTGTGACACCCTGCCTCCTGTGACCGCCAACCCTTTTTCTACCTTTGCGCCGGGACAGGCTGCCTGGATATCTGCTTCGCTGCGTCCCATGCCGCTGCCTTCGTGGGTACAGAGAGGAAGGATTGTCTTCCCAAAGAAATCATGCCCCTCCAAAAACGTGAGCACAGCCATTGGGCAGGTTCCCCACCAGTTTGGGTAACCCAAGATCACGGTATCATAGTCATCCATTTTTAGGGCATCCGCTTTCAATACCGGGCGCGCTTTTGCATTCTGCTCGGATTTTGCCAGCTCTACAGTTTCCATATGTTCATCCGGATATGGTTTCTCCGTTTCGATGCGGAATACATCCCCGCCTGTCAATCCATGAACCATCTGTGCCGCAACCCTTGTATTTCCGATTTTCAATTTTACAATTTTCCCTCCCACATAGGCTTCTCCCTCATGGGAAAAATAAGCGATCAATACTTTTTTCATGGCAATACCTCCATCTCTTATTTTCTTATCTGTACAAAATTTCTCCTCCGCCGACTGCGGCAGTTTTTCCTATAAAACTGCCACACTCTGCCGCTACCTGTGAAATCCCCGGTGGCCATATACCCTGCACCCGTCCAGCGCTTCCTCCAGAGAGCGGAACTCTTCGTCTGTCAGTTCCACTTTGGACGCATCCAGATTCTCAACAATGCGCTCCTTATTTTTTGAACCCGGTATCGGAACCACATTGGGGTACTTGTGCAGCATCCATGCCAAGGAAATCTGCGCACTGGTCGCATCTTTCATTTCCGCGTATCTTTTCAGAAGGCCAATAATCGGCTGGTTCCCCGCAATGTTTGCTTTGGAAAGCTGCGGGACCCAGTTCCTGACATCATCGTTTTTCTCAAATTGTGTATCCACTGTGATCTTCCCGGAAAGAAGCCCACTGGCAATCGGTGAAAACGGGACGAAGCCGATATTGTTCTCCAGACAGTAAGGGATCACACCCTTTTCCGCGTCCCGCTCTACCATGGAATAAATATTTTGGATTGCCGAAAGTGGCGTTACCCTGTTTGCTTTCTGAATGACAGGTACATCCACCTGAGACAATCCCCAGCCACGGATTAGTCCATCTTCTATGAGCCTGCCCATAGCTTCCGCAATTTTCTCCACGGACACACCGCCCATCCTGTGGAGATAATATAAATCCACCCTGTCCGTCCGGAGCCGTTTCAGCGACTCTTCCAGATGACTGCGGACTGCATGGTAAACAGAGCCCCTTCCGATGGCTTCAAAGCCATTTAAAAACAGCTTCGTAGCAATCACCACTTGCTCCCTTACCCCATGCAACGCATTTCCCACAATGCGCTCATTATGTCCAATTCCGGAAAGGTTCGGGCTGTAGATTTCCGCGGTATCAAAAAATGTGCATCCGTTCCGGCAGGCATTCCGGATCGCTTCCACACTGTATTCCTCCGGCGGTATCTGCCCATAGCCATGGGAAAACGCCATGCATCCCATACCGACTTCGGATACTTCAATATCCCTTAATAATCTGGTCTTCATTCAGCGCCTCCTTATCAATAAGCCGCAAATCTCTGATCCTTATCAATATCCGTCATCCTCTGCATTTCATCCTCTGACAGTTCAAAATCAAAAATCTCAAAGTTTTCCTGGATATGTGCCTCATTACTTGAGCCGGGGATTGCGATATTACCCGCCTGCAGGTGCCAGCGCAGGATAACCTGTGCAGAAGTCTTACCGTGTGCTTCGGCTATGCTGCTGATGGTTTCATCATTAAATAATGTCTGCGTATTTCCCCTTCCGCCCAATGGGAACCAGGATTCCATGACTGTCCCGTACTGGGCAATATGCCCCTTCATCTCCATGCTCTGATGGTATGGATGGGTTTCGTTCTGGATCAATGCCGGGACAATCGTTGTTGCGTCCACCAGACGGTCAAAATCCTCTGGCTCATAGTAATTGGACAGCCCAATGGATCTCAGTTTCCCATCTGCAACGGCCTGCTCCATTGTCTGGTATGCCTCCACATCATTTTCCGGCTGTGAGTGGTGTAGGATCATAAGGTCAATATAATCAAGTCCAAGCCTGTCAAGGGATGCATCAACTGCCGCTGCCCCATCATAATCATCTGTCCACATCTTGGTCGTCACAAAGATTTCTTCCCTAGTTACAAAGCCTTCATCGATTGCCCTCTGTATCCCACGTCCAACGCCGGCTTCATTCCCATAGATTCTGGCCGTATCAATCAGACGGTATCCGTCACGGAGCGCCCAATAGACAGAGTTTTCCGCCTCTTCCTGTGAAAGCCTGAAACAGCCAATACCAAGGATCGGCATCTCATATCCACTGTTCAAAAAGACTGTACCCTGCTCAAGGTCAAATACCCCGGCTTCCCCTGCCGGTTCCTTATCATTTGTTACAACCTCCGTGTCTGCATCAGAAGGAGGTTCTGTTTCATCCGCACCGCATCCGGCTATACTGAATATCAAAATAAACGCCAGTAGAAAAATACTGATTTTTTTCATCATCTGAAATACCTCCTTAAAGTTTTTCATAGACATCATCATCCACAAAACTTATTTTTGTGGTTAATTAAATTACTGCAATCTGCTTTTTATATGTTTTCCTGACCATGAACACCCCGATAAAAAACCGGAGGATTTCCATAATCGGGAACGCCAGCCACACTAAGACCGCACTGCCCGATAAAGATAACAGCCATGCGGAAAGCAGCAGGAATACCGCCTGTGACACCGCAATGATAAAGCTGTCCGTCCCCCTCCCCAGAGCCTGCAGAAAACCGGTAAGTATCTGCGTTGTGGTTGTAAGAAGGAGCGATGCCGCGATAATCCGGAGCGCCGGAATCCCTATTTCAAGGACCGCCTCCGATGCATCAAACATGGCAAGCAGAAGTTCCGGCACTGCCAGAAAGATAATGGTCCCAAAAAACGCAATGACCAGGTTTACCATGATACTCTTTTTCAGGGTTTCAATAATCCGTTCCCTGTTCCCCGCCCCGAAATTATAGGCGATGATAGAGATGCCCGCCGTACTCATCCCTCCGGCCGGCATGATGACAAAGCTCTGGAGCCGGATATAGATCACATAAATTCCAGATGCCACTGCGGACAGTGACAGGAGGATATTGTTCATGCCAAAGGCGAGGACGGAGATCAGACACTGCGACAGTGCCACCGGAACACCGACTTTAATGATTTCTGCCATCATGCTTCCATCCGGCAGGAATCCTTTCTTCTCGAAACGGACTTCTTTGTTGAAATGTAAATTCATCCAGAAACCTGCCACCGCTGCTACAGCCTGTGCAATCACAGTCGCATATGCCGCCCCTGCGATTCCCATGGCAGGAAGCCCAAACCAGCCAAAGATCATGACAGGGTCAAGCACAATATTTACCACTGCTCCTGTCAGCATGGAAACCATGGTGAGATTTGCCTTTCCGGTCGCCGATAAAAGCCTCTCCATCATGACCTGATGCAAAGCGGCAAAGGCCAGCACACTGATGATCTCGCTGTATGAAATGCTCATTTCCAGCACTTCTTCAATATCCGTCTGCACACGGTAAAACGGCTCCATGGCAAACAGTCCTATAAATACAAAGGCAATGGATACAAGCCATATCAGCAGCATACCGTTTCCCGCCGCACGGTTTACCCCCTGTTTATCCCCTTCTCCAAGTTTTTTTGACAATACGGAATTAACGCCCACGCCAAGCCCAATCCCAATGCCGACAGCCAGATACTGGACCGGCATACAAAGGGAAATTGCCGTCAGTGCGGAATCTCCCAGCCTTGCCACATGCATACTGTCCACAAGCCCATATAAAACCTGCACAAGCATGGAGATGATCAGCGGCAGGGACATCTTCCTTAAAAGTTTTCCTATGGGAAGCGTCCCCATCTCATTTTCCGCTGCGGTTTCACCTCCGGCATTTCTGCCTAATTCTGCGGTTACCGTTTTTTCTGCCATATATAGGAATGCTTGACTTTTTTATTTATCTGTGATATTCTTATATTATGCAACTCAAGTTGCTTATCTCTGTATAGTTTATTATATCTGCATCGGGAAGTAAAAACAATGGACGCTTTTTCTGATAAAGTGAGTTATGCCACACTTCCTGCAAAAAGGTTGCACAAATCCCAAGGAGGTAGTAAAAATGCTGATCAACGGCACAGAAGATTTGAGGGTACAGAAAACAATAGACGCCATCCAGAAAACTTTTGAAGATATGATCTGTGAAATGGATTATGAAAAGATTACGGTCAAAGAACTCTGCGAAAGGGCGCGGATCAATAAAAAAACTTTTTACCGATATTACTCCGTCCTCGATGACCTGCTCGCCGAACTGCAGGGAGTCATGATAGAAGAATACTTGGAACGGATCAAAAACTACCGGATTCCGGAGGACCTGAATAAGATTAACCGTGAATTTTTTCTCTATTCCGCAGAAAAGGGGGCTGTCTACGAAAAAATCACCTGCAGCGGAAATTATGGGTATATCCGGAGCAGGATGATCAGCAATGTGATGAATTCCACTTGGAAAAGCTCCGCATGGCTCCAGCTTCTGGAGCCGCCAAAGCAAAATATCCTGCTGCACTTCATCCAGACCTCTACTGTGGAAATGTATAGCCAGTGGGTAGCGGATGGGAAAAAAATCCCTCTGGAAGAAATGATAAAAATATCAAACCAGCTTCTATGTGCCGGTGTAAACGGCTTCGTGGAATGCAATGCCCCAATCTGATAAACATTTTGATTTTGCCTTTAGAGGGTTCAAATTTCCAAAACAAGGGGGTTCAACTTCTATAGTGGAGGGTTCACTTACATCCTTACTTCCACACAACCATAAGATTATGCAAAAAAATAAAGAGCCTTCGGTCACACCCAATGTGCCCAAAGCCCTTTATTTCTGCGGTTTTTCCGATATTCTGTATTTTCTCTTTGTATCAATTAAGCGAGTTTTATTTCGGCAAATATGGCATAAAGCTCCCAATCGGGATTACGCTCAATATACTGGCGGAAATACCGCTGTTGGCTTTCAAAAGTAATGACTGCTTGCTTGTATGTCGAATGTGCAAATAATTAAATTGAACATTTCTATATGTAAAGAGCCAAGCGGTTAGGCTTGGCTGCGGTTTTTCTGACGGTATTGTTTTTCTATTTCCTCGATACAGCGGCTATATTGCGAATGGGTCAAAAGCTCCCGTTTTTCCAAAGAAGCAAGTATTGACTTTTGAAGATGCAGATAAAACGCTGTGTATGCCTGTTCGGTAATTTGCGGAGCAGGCTCTCCGACATAAATAAACTCACGACATTTCAATCATCAACACCACCTCGCTATATTTCATGCTTATAGAAAGCTTCTTTTGCTTTCTATAAGATATTCATTAGGGTTTGTACGACATAACAGAGGGGGTTAGTCCTTTTTTGAAATGCCGATGCTGATAACTAAAGCCTTGTCTATCGACATCATTAAACGCCTGTCAAAAATACCGAGATTTCCGCAAAGGCTGTCATACCTTTACGGTTTAAGGAGAACTGTGATCGGCTCTGCGTCTTATGCGTCTGGCTCTTTGA
>CAJTSH010000070.1 GCA_910578885.1 uncultured Lachnospiraceae bacterium | reverse complement strand
GGGATCCGTCTGTCAGGACCAAAACTGGGCAGACCAAGTGCTGCAGTAAAAGTTGATAAAAAACAAGAGTATCAGGATAATACTGACAGAATCGAAGTGGAACGTACTTTTAGCTTAAGCAAACGCTGCTATGGCATGGACTGTATTACCACCAAGCTGGAGGAAACGCAGTTAACTTCTGTCGCATTATCTGTATTTGTGATGAATCTATTCAAGATTCAGAGGCGAATACTTTATGCTCTTTTGTATCTGATCCGATTTTGGTGTAACTGGAGCAGATGTAAGAGTTGGAAGTTGCAAATATTTGCTTAATCAGCAGACACTAAGTAGTATAATAAATCCAAGGACAAACTGGAATTATGTAAAGGAGAGATACACATGGATTATCAAAAAATAGATAGACTGTTGGTAAAAATAAAAAGTGCATATGACAAAATTGGCGCTGAAACAGAATTAATGGTAGACGCACCGGCAGATATAGCAGAAGTGGAAGCTATTGAAAATAGACTTGAAAGGAAATTACCATTACAGATTAGAAATTTCTTTTTGCAATATTCTAAAAAATGTAGATTTTCAGCATATTTACCAGAGGATTTTGAATTACCAAGTGAACTGGATGAAATTTTTTGTGCGGAATTTTTAATATCATTAGAAGAATTTGTAGACGCGGAGAATTTAAGAAAAGATTACGCAGAAGGATGCTTTTTCAATGAAAATGATGCGTATGATGCTGTTTGGCATCATAAATTAGGTTTTATGCGTGTTCCCAATGGTGATGTAATAGCATTTGATGTGAATAAAAATGAAACAAATCCACCAGTGGTTTATCTTAGCCATGATGACGGTGAGGGACATGGATATATACTTGGTAGTGATTTCGATACATATTTTGAACAGTTGTTATTGGTAGGGGCATGTGGTAATGAAGACTGGCAGATGATACCATTTTGCCCAGATGCACAGTCAGGAATTGTATCGAATTGTGACAATGCAAAGAATTATCGAAGAATTATAGATTTACAGATATAATGGATGGTTCGTACAAATACCAGTTTGAGCTAATTTTTTCGTCACGTGGTTTTTGCCGTGTAAAATTTTCAACCTGCAAAGAAATGATATATAAAGTGGATTGTGATAAAATATATATGATTGACGAAGAAGGATTTTTTAAAGGATACTTTCAAAATTGCGCTTTGCAATAATATTTCTGTTACCAGCAGAACAGAACGTAGTGTTTTTTCAACGGTTACGTTTGATGGCATGATGTATGTTGCAGAAAGAATGTTGGAAACAGATATCTCTATTATTCTTGAAGGAAATTTTGTTCCTGTCGGTGTCAAAAAGATTGATGAAGCTGATACGATAAAGCGCTTGATTGACCGGTACAATTACACTTCATTGGATTTTAAATTTATGGGTGATACACGGATTTTGCATCAACGATTTCTGGAACGGGAAAAATCAGCTGAACGCGGTGAAGTTAACAAAATTGGGATGGATGTTCCCTATGACACGTTCAATCAGTGGTGCCGCAATCTTGACGATTTTGATATTGGTGGAGAAACGGTACGAGTAAATACAACCTATTATTACGCAAAAGGACGCATTCATTCGTTGAAAACGTCCTTTTGTGCATATCATTAGAGAAGTTCCTTTCGCTACACTTCAAACCGCCTTTCGCTACATTTCACAAAAAAGTACAAAATTTCTGCCGATAAATAAAGTAGGATATAGCAGACTAGGAGTGATAGATTTGGATATAGCAGTTGTTGATGATGAAAAAGTAATCCGTGAGCATATCCGTGAAATGATAGAAAACCAGAAGCCGGACTGTCATGTGGCTTGCTTTTCGTCCGGGGAAGAATTTCTTAACGCAGCAAAAGCGTTTGACATTGTTTTCCTTGACATACAGATGGACGGCATGAATGGCATTGAAGCGGCAAAGGAAACAAGGGAAATGAACGCAGATACTGTTTTAATTTTCATTACTGGCATAAAGGAATATGTTTTTGAAGCCCTTGATCTGTATGCGTTCCATTATCTGTTAAAGCCTGTCACAAAGCAGAAATTCACGGAAGTTTTCGGGCAGGCGTTAAGGGAAGCCGGGCTGCGGAAAATGCGCCGGAAAAAACAGCTTTTTATCAATACAAGAAACAAGGGGATTACCATAGACGCAGACAATATTCTGTATATTGAGAGCGTATCAAGGAAAGTGGAAATCCATACCACGCAGGAAATCATTGAAGCCTACGGCGCACTTGGCGAACTGGAAACGCAGCTCGGCGGGACGTTCTACCGCTGCCACCGGGGGGTATCTTGTGAATATGGCGCACATCACGGAATACAAAAGGGACTGTATCACACTTACGGGTGGAGAAACTGTCTATTTGACAAAGAAAAAATACGGCGAATTTGTAAATGCGTATATGTGGTACTTGCAGAACGGAGGGGCTTCCTGTGTATAGCAAGATAGATTTTATTTTTGCGTTTTTTACGGTGGTTTCTGTCCTGCTTCAAGGGTACTGCCTGCAATACTTTTTGGGAAGTTTTTTAGAGGGCAGGACAAAAAGCTGTTTTCATGGGCTTTTTGTAACGGCAGCATATGGGTTGTCACGGTTATGTATCTATTGGCTTCCACCAACAGGATATGAAAGCGTAAAGACAATTTGGAAAACGGTACTGTCCCTCTGCATTCTGCTTGTTATAGCAATGTGTTTTTATAAGGCGTTTCGTGCGGTTACACTCTTTCTTGTGGCTGCTTTCCGTGCAATCGCTGATATTAGTGCTTTCGTGGTGCTTATCCTGCTTGATAAACCAGTGGATAAACTGCTTACGGTATGGAATCTGTGCATGGAGAGAGGGATTATCACTTCCGAAAAAATCTTTGAAACAGCAGTAAATGCCAGTGTAATCGGAAATCAGATTTTTCGGGAAACTGCCCTTGTCCTGCTGTTGTACCTGTCACTGAAAGGGATTGTACGCAATTACAGGGAAAAGGATTATGCAATCCATAGGACAGAACTGTTATCTATCCTTACCCCGGCTATGGTAAGCCTGCTGTTATGTGCGCTGCTTCGCACTATCCTGTTTACGGTGGAAGAAAATGCCGTGGAAACAGTGTATGATCAATACCCGCTGTTATTGGCAATCCTCCCCGCAATTCTGCTTTTGTCGCTGCTTTCTATCCTGTATGGGGTAAAGTTGTTTCAAGATACGGTTTATCTGAACCGGGAGCGGAGCAACAGGATTGTACTGGAAAAGCAGATAGGGAGTATGCAGGAGCATATGGCGGAAATGGAGCGTATCTATTCCGGCATAAGGAGCATGAAACACGATATGAAGAACACGCTTTCTGTTGTGCTGCGGCTTGCCGCTGAAAAGGGGGAAACACGCTTTCTGTTGTGCTGCGGCTTGCCGCTGAAAAGGGGGAAAGTGAAAATAAAGAGTTACAAGCCTACCTGTCGGAAATGAACAATGCTTTTGACGGTCTGGACTTCCGATTTAAGACGGGAAACAGCGTGATTGACACATTACTCAACATGAAATACCATGAAGCGTTACGCCTCGTCCCGAATTTGCAGGTAGATGTAAAGAAACTGCTGCTTCCCTCTGATCTGGCTATCCAAAGCTATGATATCGCTGTTATTTTAGGCAACGCTTTAGACAATGCAATAGAAGCGTGTCGAAAATTAAAGGAAAAAGAGCCAGAAGCGAAAACCTTTATCCGGCTGTCGTCTGTCAGGAAAGATAAACTGTTAATCTTCAAGATAGAAAACAGTTTTGACGGGACGCTGAAACGGAAGCGGCAGACAGGACTTCCCGAAACAGACAAAGCGGACAAAAAAGTGCATGGAATAGGGCTTGCGAATATTAAAAATACAGCAGAGAAATATCAAGGCACAATGGATTATAAGACGGACAGCAGGGTGTTTGTCCTTTCCGTGATGATAAAAAATGAAAGGGATATAGAGAAATGATGTTGTATCAAAATACAATAACAGGAAAGTATTAAAATTTTTCAAGGAGGACAAAATGATGTCAATGGAAATCAGTAACAGGTACGGTCTTGATTATATTCACAAGGCGCAGACGGAACAAACGGCAAAAGCTACAGAAAGGGCCGAAGAAGCGGCAAAATCCAAAGAAAAAGACAAGCCCGAGTATATCAGTAGTGAAAAGTCCGGGAAGAAACCAAGCGGTTTGTACCACATGGAGCAGGACAAAAACGGAAACCCGAAAATCATCTTTGATACTGCAAAAAAGGCAGAAGAAGCAGAAAGTGAACAGCCCAAAGGTGCAGAGCTGAAAGAGGTGTCTGATAACGACAGGGTAAAAGTTACAATAGGCAATATGGATAAGGTTAAAAATGAAATCAAAAAGTTAAAAGAGGAAAAGAAACAGCTTGAACAGCAGTTGAAAATGGCGGCGGGCAATGAACAAAAGACAAAGGAGTTGAAAGCAAAGTTGGCGCAGGTTGAAGCGGAATTAAGCGTGAAAGATACTGCTGAATACAAAAAACAACATGCTGAGTATACCACGGAGGAATAAATCAACACTGTCATTTGTCCTCTTTCATTGATTTTTTTGAAAACATTTCAATCAGTTCACAATTCTCGTATATTTTATGTTATAATATTTTACGTGATTTTGTTTCCCTCATTTTTCCCTTGTCAATCAGATTTTATTAAGGAGGATAAAACAGTGAACAATGAATGGAAAAGGTTATATGAAGAAGCAATGAGCATTCTGAATCCCCATGATGTTTCAAATAAAATGTGGGTAGGGAGTGTGGCATCTGCCGTACTCACGATAAAAGGTAATATTTATAAGGGTATATGCATTGATACAGACGGCTCTATAGGGATGTGTGCGGAAAGAAATGCTTTATCAACAATGCTTACATATGGCGAAAGTGAGATTACAAAAGTGGTTTCAGTATATAAAGATGGAAATATAATTCCATCTTGTGGTATTTGCAGAGAGTTTATGATGCATTTAGGCGGAGATGTGGAAAATATTGAAATTCTATTGGATAAAGAAGGGCGGACAACAAAATTGATTGATTTGATGCCTGAATATCCACGACATAAATAAATTATAGTATGATTACTGGAAAATAGAAATTTATAAGAGGTGCATTGATGGATCAGGAAGTAATGATAAACGCTTTAGTCAACGGGGAAATAGCGTTGGAAGCAATAGAAAAAGAGCTATATGTTTGTGATTTTAGAAAAATGATTTATAGGAAACTGCACACAAAGCTATCTAAACAACATATAAATATAATTCGCAAGCTTATGGTGATAGAAATAGCAGAACGTGAAAAAGACCCATATGATGATGAAATAGTAATTGAAGAAACATATGATTATGAAGCTTTTTATTGGTGCATTTTTTTACTATCACGAATAGGTGATGTTCATGATGTATTTACCATATGGTATGCGAAACATATAGATTTTGATGCTTCCTTTGGAGTTGAGTGGCAGTTTTTGATTGGAGCAGGGTATAATGAAACAATTGAATTTCTAAAGAAAAGTGACAATCCGCAGGCTTTAGAAATCTTATCCTATCTTCTCAATGAAAATATAAAAAATATAGAAGAAAATGAGTCTTTTGAGGAATGGTTTGATTTTAGATACAAATATTTTCTGGATGAATAGGTGAATTTCTTGAACTTTTCTTACACAATTCAATACAGAAATCGGTTATATAGAATTTGAAAGGTGAAGATTTATGGTTGATTTTAGTATAAACGAAATGTTAGATATGCAAAAAAGGCTTCAGGATAAATACAAAGATAAATGGGAAAAGCTTTCTCCTGAAACAGGTAAAAACAATCTGCTTTGGATGATCGGCGAAATTGGGGAAGTAATTGATATTATCAAAAAACATGGAGATATAAAAGCAACGAATGATGTTGAATTAAGAAAAGATCTTGTTGAAGAAATGGCGGATGTTCTTATGCATTACAATGATGTTATGCTATGTTATGGAATTTCCCCTGATGAATTAAAACAAGTATATATTGCAAAGTTTGAAAAAAATATGACACGTTGGTAAATAGCAGAGTTCACAGAAGTTTTGGAACAACATTGGAGTGGCAAGACCGGTATAAATCAGAAATTATAGGAGCGGAAAATGATAAAGGCAATATATTTTGATTTATTTTTCACTTTGATAGTTCCTGCATATGAAAAAACAAACAACGAATACGAACTATTAAACTTGTGAATTATATGGTGCGAAGACAGCAGGAATGGGTACCGTCTTTTCTGAAATGCTTGAAACCAAAAATACTGAACAGAGAAAATCTATCATTAGATATGCAGATTATCATATTCAGCAGATTAACGAACTATTTAATTATCTGTAATGATAATTTCCAGTTTGAGCAAAATTTTCATCATGGATGGGCATTCAGTCATCGGAAACAGTGGTGGGACAAGAACGAATTGACTCAATCTGTCTAATGGAATGTTACAAATGTAATTATGGTGTGAAATTTTCAAATAACGTAAAGGAATGGTTATTGGTATGAAAGACATTATAGAAAAGTATAGAGGAAATTATATAGCAGAGATGCGTAAAATAGTAGGACATGCGCCGCTTAGGACAATAGGGTGCGGAGTTATTATTGAAAACGACAAAGGGGAAATATTACTTCAAAAGCGACGCGATAATGGACTTTGGGCAATCATTGGCGGTTCTATGGAGATTGGGGAAAAATTTATAGAAACGGTAAAAAGAGAAGCATTTGAGGAAGCCGGAATTGAAATAAAAGAACTGACATTGTTTGGCATTTATTCAGGTGAGGATAGAATTATCATTTATCCAAATGGAGATATTTGCTGTGGGACGGGTATCATTTTTAAAACAACTGCGTATAGTGGGGAAATACAAAATAATACAGAAGAAGCACTGGAACATAGATTTTTTGATAAAACAACTCTACCCGATAATATTAATAAATACGATAAACAAATAATTATTGATTGGACAAAAAATCTTCAGCAAGTAATTGTTGATTGATTTCTCAGGTTGTATTGACTGGCCGGGAAACGATTGCCGGGAAACATGCATTCGGACAGTGCATAGGACTTGAAGAGCTGCTTATCGGAGAGGGTGCGTTTGCCGGGTGTCCAAACCTTACTGTAATTTTTCCCAAGGGGAGTAGGGCGGAGGCGTACTGCATGGAAAAGGGGATTTTGTACGAGGGGGAATGAATATGGAACTAACACAGGAGGAAAAAGCCGCGCTTTTGCAGCGGGCGGTGATCAATAGTTCCGTGGAAGAACTTACGAAAATTTATGGTGAATTAGGCTTTGTGGAGATGTCAGCACCGGCGCTTGGTCTGGCATGCAGGTTCCGGGGGCTTGACGTGGTGAAGTGTCTTGTGAAGGAGGGCGCTTCCTTTGATTTTCCGTCAACGGAGGAAGTCGAGGAGACGTATCATTGCTATGCCGGGACGAAAAAGGGGGATTACCGCACGAATTATTCCGTATACCTGTTAAAGGCATTTGGAAAGCGTCCGAGCCTGCCGCTTTACTGTCTGACGGGCATGGTAATGGAACAGCAGATGGCAAGGGAGGATGGCAGTCTGCTGACATTTCTTCCTGATGGGGAGCGTGCCGACGTGTTGAAATACCTGTTGGATAACAGGGAAAAAATAGCCTTTCACCCCGAAGAATTGCTGTATTATGCGATCTTTTATCGCGATACAGTACTTGTAAATGAGCTGAAAAGACAGCAGGTAAGGATTCCCGAAAAGCGTGTCGCTGTCATTGCGGATGGCGCTTTCTCTCCGAATAGGTACTGGGACGAGTATATCGACCTGACGCGGCAGCTTACCGGCGGGGATTATCTCGAAGTGATGCAGCAGCTTGCCTTGGAGCTGGACGGGAAGTTATTTCGCTATACAGAGGGCATTTTAGACGCTACGAAAAAGCAGTTTTGCGGCGAAATGATATTTGCATTTTTTCTTGCCCATTTCAATCAGGAGAAAATGAATAAAAGTGCGATTATGCGCGGTCTGATCGATGTGGAGGCTGCGGAGGCGTTTCAGGTCGTGGAGTGCGAAGGGTGGCTTGCCGCGCCTAGGAAGCGGGATGAGATGATCGCGTATGCGTCAGAGAAGGGAAAGACCGAGATCCTGGCGTGGCTGTTAGACTACAAGAACCGCACAGCCGATTTTGCCGCCGAACAGGAGAAGGCGGACAGAAAGCTAATGCAGGAGCTAAACTGCGCCCCCGATTCCGTCCTTGCGCTCAAGAAGCTGTGGAGTTATCAGAAGCAGGAGGACGGCACACTTCTGATAACGAACTATAAGGGAACGGGCGTCGAGGTTACAGTCCCGGAAAGGATTGGCAGGAGCGTTGTCACGACAGTTGGGAGCGCCTTTTCAGGAATGCCTGTCGATCAAAAGCTAAAAATTAATCTCCCCGAAACACTCCGATGCATTGGCGACTGTGCTTTTCACAGGATAGAGGGACTGGAAGAGATTCGTATTCCTGATGGAGTGGAGTCAATCGGGCATTTTGCATTTTATGAATGTGATCAGCTTCAGAATATTATAATTCCTGATCACGTGAAAGAAATCGGCGATCATGCTTTTCAGGGATGTAGTTCGCTAGTACATATCACCATTCCCGCGCAGACGAAATCGATTGGCATGTCGGTCTTTGAAGGGTGTAGTTCACTGGAAAGCGCTGCCATTTCCGAGGGGGTGAAAAAGCTTGGTTCACGTGTATTCTGGAAGTGTAGTTCGCTGAAAAGTGTCACCATTCCTAGTACGGTGGAGCGAATCAGCCCGGATGCATTTTTTATGTGCAGTCAGCTTGTAGAAGTGAAGCTCTGCGAGGGCGTGAGGGGAATTGGCAGAGACGCCTTTGAGGGCTGCGTTCTGTTGACTGATATCACGATTCCCCGTTCTGTGGAGGAAATTGGCGCGTATGCATTTGCGGACTGTCAGGCGCTTGCCGAATTGGATATCCGTGGGCGCATCAGGGAGCTTGGCGAATCTGTCTTTTCCGAATGCAGTGCACTGACGGAATTTATGATTCCCAAGACTGTGGAAAAGATTGGGGACTATGCGTTTTCCGGCTGCGCATCCCTGAAAAGCATTACTATTCCTGCGGCTGTGACAGAGATTGGAAAGGGCGTGTTTGCAGGATGTAGCAATCTGGAGGAGGTGTGCATCTGCGGGGAAGTGAAGAAGCTTGGCGCAGAGGCATTTGTGAACTGTACGAATCTGCGCATGATAAGAATACGGGAGTCCATTCCAAACCGCATTTTAGGCGAGACCTTTGAACAACAGAAAGGGTTGACCGTATCTTGCCCGAAAGGCAGCAGGACGGAGGCGTATTGTAAGAAAAAGGGGATTTCATGCATTATTAACTAAAGGAGATTTTCCCTTAAAAATCATCAAATCACAATCGGAATTTATGAGGAAAAAGTAATGATACTAAAATATAGAAAAGCAACGCCAAAGGATATTGAAGAAATATACAGTATAGTTCGCAATGCTATAGATGCTATGGAGCGAAATAATATTTTTCAATGGGATGATTTGTATCCTGCTAAAGAAGATTTTCAGGAAGATGTTAATAAAAATCAACTTTATGTTGGGTCAGTGAATGGTCAAATAGCGGTTGTATATACCTTAAATCAAAAGTGTGATAAAGAATATGAAAACGGCAAGTGGAAATATAAAGATCAGCCATATTATATTATACATAGACTTTGTGTGAATCCGATTTTTCAAAATAGAGGAATTGCTAAATCTACGCTATTATATATTGAAAAGCAATTAACAGAAATGGGTATTCATGTTATTCGTTTAGATGTATTCTCTAATAATCCATTTGCATTAAGGCTATATAATTCTTCAGGTTATTCGGAAGTTGGTTCTGCTGACTGGCGAAAAGGAAAATTCTTTTTGATGGAAAAGTGTTTTTAGCTATAAAATCGGAATGTGGAGGTAAATTACATGAAAATACTCGGCAGAGCAGGTGCAAGCTAAAGCAAATGAAATCAATCGGGAATTCGGGAGATTTGATCCTGAAAAAAGACACTTATTTCAGATAGAGATACCCAATACTATGTTTACACCTTACCTTTATGAATCGCAGGGAATAGAGATTGCATTAAGCAACTCCGAAATTGATACCGTATTCTGGAATGCCGCTGCTCCGGGAATGCCTACAGAGGGTATCAAAGATTTTTTGGGATATTTGAAAAACAAAGGTATCCGCACAGGCGTAATCAGCAATATTTCTTATGCTTCTTCTGTGGTTGCAGAACGTATCAACAGACTGCTTCCGGAAAATGCTTTTGAATTTATCATTACCTCAAGCAATTATATTTTCCGCAAGCCAAACAAAAGAATATTTGATTTAGCTTTGGAAAAAGCTGGATTAGAGCCGGATGAAGTCTGGTACATCGGAGACCAGTATGAATGCGATGTAAAAGGCGCTTTGAATGCCTGTCTGTTGCCGATATGGTACATAGGGGCGATTGATCCGCCTTACATAAAAGATACAAATATCTTAACAGTAAAAACTTGGAATGAA
>CAJTSH010000069.1 GCA_910578885.1 uncultured Lachnospiraceae bacterium | reverse complement strand
CTTCCAGGTTTTCCCGGAGCAGATCATCGGTATTTTTGGACAGGAATCAGACCTTTATGTAGAATTCGCGGTAAAATGTTTCCGCATTTATCTGCTTGCCTGTTTTCTGATCCCGTCGGGCGCAGTTGTAGGTATTTTTTTTCAGGCAATCGGAAAGCCGATTCCGGCTGCGGCGCTTACCCTTTCAAGGCAGATTATTCTGTTGATTCCTGCTATGCTGATTTTAGGTTATACAATGGGTGTGGAAGGAATTTTATGGGCAGGTCCGTTTTCTGACGCTTTGTCTGGAATTATTGCATTGATTACAGTGAAAGTATTCTGGAAACGTATTTTTGAGAATAAGGGACAAAAAGAAACAGCAGGGAGGTAATGGATTATGGCAGGTCAGGTTATTACAATCGGACGGCAATGCGGAAGCGGCGGACATACCATAGGGGAGCAGGTTGCTAAAATACTTGGCGTTCCCTTTTATGACAGAGAACTGATAGAAATGACGGCGCAGGAAAGCGGTTTTGGAAAAGAGTTCGTGGAGGAACAGGGGGAACACCGTAACAGCAGTGTGCTGTATAATCTGGTGAAAAATTTATCTTATTCCCGTACCATGTCCTCCGGAAATTCGGAATACCTGCAGGATGAAATTTTCTTTGCCCAGAGAAAGATCATCACGGAACTCGCAGAAAAATATTGACTCCTACGTTACGTCATAGTTTATAATATGGTTAACGCGAGGAGGTAGAAAAGATGATGACAGTAAATGAAGTGAGCAAATTGACAGGCGTGAGTATACGCACCCTGCAATACTACGATAAGATTGGTCTTTTGCACCCTGCAAAATATACTGAGTCGGGCTACAGGCTGTATGACGATGCGGCACTGGAAAAGCTGCAGCAGATTTTATTGTTTCGTGAGCTTGAATTTCCTTTAAGGGAGATAAAAGCTATTATCAATAATCCGAACTTCGACCGGAGCAAAGCGCTGGAACAACAGATTACTTTGCTTACGTTAAAAAAGGAGCATTTGGAAAACCTGATAGACCTTGCTCGTGGAATAAAAATGATTGGAGTGAATAAAATGGATTTTACGGCATTTGATACAAGTAAGATTGATGAATATGCTGCACAGGCAAAATCATTGTGGGGAAATACTCCCGAATACCGTGAGTTTGAAGAAAAAAACAAGAACCGGACGGCACAGGAAGAAAAGAGCATCAGTACACAGATGATGTCTATATTTACTGAGTTTGGGACAATGCTTGAACTTGCTCCGGATGCGGGGAAGGTTCAGGCGCAGGTGAAAAAACTGCAGGATTTTATTACCATAAACTTCTATAATTGTTCAGATGAAATTTTGTACAGTCTTGGCAATATGTATGCCGGCGGCGGAGATTTCACAGAAAATATTGACAAGGCAGGCGGCGAAGGTACGGCAGAATTTGTTTTTCAGGCTATTAAGATTTACTGTAAGAAATAATTTGATATTGTACTAGCGGAGAGCATCTGTCAGAAATGATAGGTGCTCTTTTTTGAATTCAAGACATATCTGTCTGAAGTCAAATTACCTATTGCGAAAACTTGAGAATGGATGACGCCAAAATTATTCACCAAGAACTTTGTGCTTCTTATTTTAGGGCAGCTAACATCTTTATTTGGCAATTTTATACTGAAACTTGCATTGTCTATGTTTGTACTGAAAGTATCTTACGTTTCATCAGGAGCCTGACCATCATGCGCTTTCCACATACACTCTGTACGTTTCATATCAGTAAAAATGGCTTTGAAGGTAGAATCTTCTGGGCTGCAGGCATAAATCCCAAATTTTATTTTTTCAGAACCTTCCCACATATGGCAGACACGCATCTGGGAAAATTTTTGTCCGTCTGCGGAACACTCGATACAGTAATCATCTTCACGTCGGCTTAACCTGTACCACATAGTCTTGACTTTGGCAGGAATCTCTGTTGTCGCCCAATCAGAATATCCATGATTTGTTACAACACTTCCCAGATGCTGAAAGGTTTCGTTTTCGTATTCAACAGATGCTTTTAACCAATTTTCGCTATTAAGGTACATTACAATACCGCATTGGTCAAAGCGGTGATGGCTTTCTGTAAAATCTGTTTTTACGGCAAAAGAAAAATATTTCTCGCCGGTCTCAAATTGCAGTACAGGCGCGTTGTCATTTCTAAAATGATAATACGTGCGCTGCCAAAGATCTGTGCGAGGCATTGTAACGATTTCTATTCTGTCCTGATTAATTGTGTATTGCTTCGGTTCTCTTGTCCAAATAAGTTCGTCTGTATTGAATTTCATGTTCTTCTCCTTTCGAATCCTGATTTACCTTCTTAAAATTTTACCATAAAGAAGCTGTAATTACTATTACATTTCCATATTGTTTTATAAATAAAAATTTTAATTCCGGTAATTGCAAGAATTTTAGCGTTAAATTTAATGAACAGCTCTATTGACTTTACTCTTTGCGCTTGCTAGAATGTAGGTGCAAAGAAAGTTTAGTCCTTCGCCGCAAGGCGGAGGGCTTTTTTCATAATGCGAACAAGGAGATTTTTCAAAGAATAAGGACAATCTGAATATGAAAGAGCGAGAAGAAATCAAAAAAGTATGGGAAAAACAGCCGGAAAAATTTCCGTTTTTCTTACAAGAGAATCCTGATATTTTTCCTAAGATAGATTTAGAACGGAAGAAGGAAAATGAGACGTTCGTGCAGGCATTGTCCGAACGATTGCACAAGAAATTCCAACAGAGACCAAAAGAGGAAGAACGGCGGGAACAGTGGGAGCAGGAATTGGAACAGGATCTGTGGGATTTTTTGAGGAAAGAGAAGATACTTTTCATTACCGAATGGATGAGCGAAGAGAAACTTGAGGCGTTTAAGAGGGAAGCGAGGCGTTTCGTGGAGCAGGTCAGAGGATTTGACCAGACGTTGAATAAAGCTCAGATTTGGCAGGCGTTGAGAAATTATTTTATCTATGCAATACTTGTGGACATGCAGGGAGAGGAGCAAAATGCCGGGGAACCAATTCTGGCATACAGCCTGCTTTACCCTTATACGGATAATTACATTGATGATGAACGGGTTTCAAGCCGGGAAAAAGAGCGGTATAACCGGATGATTGCTTTAAAATTAAAGGGCGGGAACGTGCTGCCGCAAAATCCGTTGGAGGAGAAAACATGCTGTCTTTTAGACATGATAGGGAAGGCTTACAAGGAGACAAAACGGAAGAAGGTTGAGAGTATTCTTTTGCAGCTGCTAGAAGCCCAGAATTGCAGCATCAGGCAGCAAAAGACGGAGATTACGGAAGCTGAGATTCTTGATATTTCAATTTGGAAGGGAAGCTCTTCGGTTTTGGCAGATTATCTTTTCTCAACAGAAAATTGGTTGGAGCGGGAAGAAAGATTTTATTTAAAATTTGGGTTTCTGCTTCAGCTTGTAGACGATTTGCAGGATATAGAAGAGGATCAGAAGGCTGGAAGCCGTACGCTGATGACAAAGGCGGCGGAGCAGAAGCGTTTGGAGCAGCGCGTGAACCGCCTGCTCTGGTTCGGCTGGAATGTGATTCGGGAATTTGAACCTAGAAATCCAGAGTTAAAGGGATTTGTGGTGAAAAATTGTGTTGAAGTCACGCTTTTTGCTGCGTCTATGAACCCGCAGTTTTTTTCAAAGGAATATCTGAAGACATTCGAGCCATATCTTCCGTTTACCTTGGAATTTTTAAAGAAGATGAAGAAGAAGCAGAAGAAGAGTCGGTATGGCATACAAATTGACGGGAATAACAGTGTGAAACAAGTAGTCAATAGTAGAAATATCTAACAAAATCCATTAAAAAATGAAAGAAACTATAAAAGTATCCAAATTTTAGTTTTGGAAAAATTACACTTTTTTAAAAAAAACACCCTTTCGCGAAAAAAAATTCCCCGTTAGAATGGTAAGCGTCCCAAGTGAAAAAATTTGATAAAAAAATTTAGCAGGAGGTTAAAATGAAGGGGTTTCGGAGAAACAGATTTTGTAAGAGAGTGACAGCGATCTTTCTTGCGGCAGCAATGGGGTTTGGCGGCGTAGCATTGCCGAATGGGGGAAATGCAGAGGCAGTCTATGCGGCTGAAACAGGTATACGGACAATGGAGTATTTCTCCACAAATGACGGTCCGGTTTTAAAAGGGTCCGGGGTTGATGACGCGAGTTATGGATTTGTAATGCCTAAATTCAATGGCGGAGAATCAAGCTGGGAAGATGTTTCGGCAGACTTATCTGTAAGGGTGAAAGTGAATGATACCTATACAGATATCGACAGTGTAAGCAGTTTTGTGTACAACCAGAACTGGGGACATTGGCATGACGGAGGAGTTTCCGGTTATTGGTTTAAGGTATCGGAAACAACTTACTTACAATTGTATTCCAAATCGACGGGGGCGTCTTTGGATTACACATTGGATTTTACCAAACTGAACAAGACAACAATTACTTCTATGACAGCTACAGACGGACCTGTACTTACGGCGGGACCGACCGGCAGCATCGGATTTACATATCCTACATTCAACGGGGATACAAATCTCAAATACGAGGCGGTTGCATCGGATTTGAAAGTATTTGTGAAACCGGTAAATTCTTCCGAGTGGGTTGACATTGACAACAATGCCGCAAGCGGATGGATTTATGACAATAACTTTGGACAGTTCACAGACGGACCGGGCGGATACTGGTTCACTTTAACAGAATCTATCAATGTGAAATTAGAGTCTAAGACATCCGGGGTATCTTTGATTTACACCCTGAATTATGAAAAGGCATCCAGAAATTCTTATAAAGTCAGCGCATACGATGCGTCAACGACTTACAATGCTGATGAGAGCGGGGCAATCGGGTTCCCTCTGCCGAAGATTGACGGCAATCCGGCATATCAGGCAGACTTAGACAATTTTGTATATGAAGTAAAAATTGACGGAAACTGGGTAGAGTTAGGTGATTACAGCAAGAGCACCTTCAGCTATTCCGGCAACGGTTATAACAATGTATCAGATAAAAATCAGTGGGGCTATTGGGTAGATTACATTTATGGACTTTGGTTCCAGCCGATTCAGCAGGATTATGAACTCAGAATCGGATATCCGGAAAACGGAGTAAAGGGCGGAGCGATCAACGACAATTATGTATACTATACCTTGGTTGGTAATCCGAACGCACCAAGACCAATCATACCAGATGCTCCGATTACACCGGGCGATTCAAGCAATCCTGAAATAGAAGGTTGGGAACTGGTATTCAATGATGAATTTACCGGAAATGCACTTAATACGGACGTTTGGAATTACGTTACAGGTTATTACCTCAACGACGATCCGAACACATGGGGCTGGGGCAACAATGAATTAGAGCACTATACAGATTCCGAGAAGAATGTATATGTATCAGACGGTAATTTGAATATTACGGCATATGAGGAGCCAAAATCGTTCCCTCAGGATCCGAACCGTCAGGCACCGTATTCTTCCGGAAAAATCACAACGCAGGATAAGATTTCTTTCAAATATGGACGTATTGATTTCCGTGCAAAGCTTCCGTCCGGAAACGGTTTATGGCCGGCGCTGTGGCTTTTGCCAAATGATGATACCTACGGAACATGGGCGGCATCCGGTGAAATCGACGTTATGGAAGCAAGAGGACGCGTTCCGGGCGCAAGCAGCGGTGCAATCCACTACGGCGGCGTATGGCCGGCAAACAGATGTCTGGATGGCGCTTATGCATTCGAGAACGGAGAAAGAATTGACACGGACTATCATGTATACAGTCTGGTTTGGGAAGAGGACATGCTGAAATGGTATGTTGACGGAAACCTTTTCTTCTTCGCAAACAGCGACCAGTGGTATTCTACATCATCTAACGCTAAGAGCGCACCGTTTGATCAGGAGTTCTATATTATTATGAACCTTGCAGTCGGCGGATGGTTTGACAACGGTATTACACCGGATGCAGGCGATGTTCCGGCTACCATGCAGGTTGATTATGTACGTGTATACAAAGCGGAAGGCGACACAAAGGCAACCATTTCCGGTTCGGGAGTTGGTTCGAACCCTCAGCCTTCCAATCCGCAGCCTTCTACCGTAGCAGTAACAGGAATTTCTATGGATAAGAAGGAAGTAACACTGACACAGGCAGGTCAGACGACAACGCTTACTAAGACGATTGCACCTTCGAATGCAACAAACAAAAATGTAACTTGGACATCTTCCAATCCGGCAGTAGCAACTGTTTCGGCAGGACAGGTGACAGCGGTTGCAAACGGAACAGCAGTGATTACAGCAACAACACAGGACGGTAATTTCTCTGATACTTGTGTAGTAACAGTTAATATTCCAGTAGAAAATAAGCCTGTTATCGACCATGTAGGCGATGACACAGTCGGATTTAACAGAACAGACGGAACGCTGGAATTCTATGTAAATGGTGCAGAGTTTGCAGATTTACACTACAAAGTTAATAACGGCGGACAGATCAACGTAGGTATGGTAAACGCAGGAAAACGCAACTTTACCTATACGGTATCCGATTTAAATATCGGTGATACGATTGAATATTTCTTTACGTACAATCCGGGAACCGGAGCATTGGACAGCGCATGGGAGTCCTACACTTTGACGGCAGAGTCTAAGAATCCGGAGCCGGATACCGAAAATCCTGGAAATAACGGAGATAATGAAAACCCGGGAGATGTTTCCGAGGTTTCACGCGTTACAATGTACACGGATGCAGATTACAAGGGAAAAGCAGTATCCTTTGAAATCGGCGAGTACAATATGGATGATATGGTGAAGGCTGGTATTGCAAATGATTCCATTTCTTCCATTAAAGTACCTTTAGGTTATAAGCTGACAGTATTTAAAGACATTAATTTTGCGGGCGCTAGCAAGGTTTATTCCGCAGGCAGCTCCTATGTGGGAAATGACTGGAATGACCAGATTACTTCTTTCATTATTGAAGAAGCTTCCTATTATATTTACAACAGACACAGCAATTTAGTACTTGATATTGCAAATGCAATCAATGACAACGGTGCGAACCTGATTCAGAATTCCCTGAGTAAAGGGGGATGGCAGCAGTGGAAGGTTGCGCAGGTTGAGGACGGATATTACTCAATCACAAGCGTTATGAATAACAAAGCAATTGATGTTGCAGATTATTCCACGTCAAACGGCGGAAATGTCCATGTTTGGGATTATGTAAATGGTGAAAACCAGAAGTGGGCGATTTCAAGTGCAGACGGCGCTTACAAAACAATCGTAAATAAATTGAGCGGTCTTTCCTTAGATGGAGACGACTGGTCAACGACGCCGGGCGGAAACATCATCCAGTGGGAGCTTGGCGACAAGCAGGCAAATCAGTTGTGGAAATTTGAGCTTGTAAATCAGGATCCTGCAGTGTGGTCAGGAAATGCCGGAACTGATCCGGTAGATCCGGTGGATCCGGTAAATCCAGGCGGTGATTACGCAGATAAGCCGGAACTGAGAACGGACATTGAAAAGAGAGACGACCAGATGTTCTTCCAGTTCAATAACAAGACGAACGGCGCATACAGCGACGATGAGATTTATTGGAGTATTTTAGGATTTGACCCGAAGAACGGAAAATTGTGCTACGTAGACAAGGACGGAAATCTGATTCCGGCAACGACAGCGCTTAATACGATTTCTAAGGGAGACAGAATGTGCGCAGACGTATTCTATACGCTTGCCGAGAAGAACTATGTTTATATGCCGGATATCGTATCTGGAAGAATGTACATCAGCTATGGTTCTCCGGTCTATGTAACAATTAACAGTGACGCCAACGGAAATACCGGATTTGCAGGGCCGGATTTAAATAACACCTCAGATCCGAATCAGGATGTATTGTTTGAGTTTGTTGAGTTTACAATTACAAACGGAGAGTATTGGGGAAATACCACAAGGGTTGATTTCTTCAGCTTCCCTGTAGTAAGCAGACTTGTAGGTGAAGGCGGATTTGTTTCCACACCGGGCGATGCAGACGTATACGATAAGACTGTAGGTGATATCGGAACACGCGAAGAAATTTTTGCAGCATTTAAGAATGAGGCTCCGACAGAGTTCCAGACATTGGTTCAGGATTCTACCAGAATCATGGCTCCATGTAAGGCAACCTTTAACGAAGGCGGAATTTACGAGAACTACTTTGATGCATACATTGACGAGATTTGGGATACCTATCGGACAAAGGATTTGGTATTTAAGTGTGAAGCAGGAACCTTCCGCGGACGCACATCCGGAAACAGCATAATTTTCAGCAAGGATGGCGGAGAGTCTAACATCGTGGTAAATAAACCGACCACACAGGATGTTCTGGAAGGAAAAGGAACTCTTGCAGCAGGAACTGATATTGAAAAGGTAGTGGAAGCACAGCTTTGTGCAGCAATCAACCGCGGAGTAGCTTTGACTCCTGAGAAATGGTCGGATTCTTCCGCATTCTATCAGACAGCTCCGGCAAACTTCTATTCGAAGTTCTTCCATGACCACTCGGTAGATGGTCTGGCATATGGCTTCTGTTATGATGATGTATTTGATTACAGTACATTGCTTCATTACACAGAGCCGACAGCGTTGGTAATTGATTTGAAATGGTAATATATTAGTGGATGTGGAAAACCTTCGGACCCATGCGGGTTCGGAGGTTTTTATACATACGCATTTCATGATGTCTGCTAATTTTGTGTTGATTATTTTGTTGATAATATTCCGAGCATGGAATATAATTAATAAAATGTGATTTCAGATTTACAAGCTGGGAAAGAAAGGGTTGAATTTGTCATGGTTCCAGGAAACCATGATTTGTGTGATAATAGCTTTTGGTTCTTTGGCAATTTCAATAAAAAATACTGTAATAGTGTTAATTGTATCATGTCTGCGTATTGATTGGGAAATGACGAATTTACGAAATGCTTAGAGAGGAGAGAAGTATGGTTAAGTCTTCAATAAATCCAATTCTAACATTGGATTATATGATAAATGAGGATGAAAATAAAATCTTTGACCGGAAATCTGCACAATTAAAACCTTCGGATATTGCTGACGAGATATCCGCATATGCAAATGCAGATGGCGGAACAATAATATTTGGTATCAGCGATAAAACTCGGCGATTGGAAGGAATTAATGCTGTTGGTGCTGAGAAAATCAATAATTTTATTAATGCGCCAATGGACTGTTGTAATCCTACACCAGAATATCAAGAAGAATTTCTTGATATAGAAAATGCAGAAGGACTAGCTGATTGATTGCTTTTGCTACACATATATCCAAGTATAGATAGGGTTATAAGTACATCAAATGGCTCCGTCTTTTTGCGTATTGGTGATCGGAAAAGAGAGCTAAAGGGCGATGATTTAAGGAAGTTAGAGTATACTAAAGGCTCCAGACATTATGAAGATGAATTAAATCAAGATGTAAAGATTTCTGATCTTGATGAGGAACTGATAAAACAATATAAAGAAATTCTTGGAAGCCCGGATATTCCGGTGGAACAGTTACTATCCTCAAGAGGATTTTTAAGAGAACAGAATGGAGAAAAATTTTTGACCAATTCGGCTGTATTACTGTTTGCTAAAAATGTTTATCAGTTTTATCCGAATTGCAGGATTCGTTTTATACGTTATGAAGGAACATCTGCTGGTGTTGGCACACAGATGAATGTTATCAAAGACGCAAATATTGAATATCCGATACTGAAAATTGTGGAAGAAGCAAAAAAGTTTATTGCTGCACAATTAAGAGAGTTTACTTCATTAGATTCTGAAACAGGTAATTTTAAAACAGTAGACGAATACCCGCCATTCGCATGGGCTGAAGGAGTCGTAAATGCCGTTGCCCATCGTGAATATGCTATGACAGGCAAATATATCAAAGTCACCATGTATGATGATAGATTAGAAATAGAGAGTCCCGGAAAACTGCCTAATATTGTGACTGTTGACAATATAAAAACCACAAATTTTTCAAGGAATCCTCGTATGGCGCGTGTATTGGCTGATTTTGGAATAGTCAAAGAACTCAATGAGGGAGTAAAGCGTATATATTCCGATATGGAAAATTATTTTCTTGAAGCACCAGAGTATTCGGAGCCAAGTGGACAAACAGTAAAGCTTGTTTTGAGGAATAATATTATTGCAAGAACAGCAAGACAAATTGAGTCTGCTGAAAAGAAAATGGTAGAATATTGGGATGAGTTGGATGTAGTTGAAAAAGATATTATAACAATCATGGGAAGCAGAAACTGTATTACGGCAACGGAATTATCTATAATGGTAAGTAAGACGAGAAGAACTATTAATAAAAAAATTAACCATTTGTTAGAGTTGGGTATTATAAAAATGAATGGGAACAAACATGATCCTGCTCTGACATATTCGTTAAACGTATAAGTTCGCAGTTGATTCGCAGTTAATTCGCAGTAGTTCGCAGTTGTTTCCAAAAGAGATAAAGACATCTGAAAACACAACGATTTTGTCCATATAAAACTGATCAGATGGCAGAAATATTTCAGCGGGACAAAAGTGTAATGGGGAGTATGTAAGAAATATTTTTAAGAAAGTAAATTAATAAAAGAAGCAGTTTGGAAAAGTATGCCTATACTGCTCATATGGTGGTATTTAGAAAACAATTACTTCCTGTTACTATGATGTTGTATCATTTTAGTTGACACCTTTTACTCAAGGATTTGATGTATAATC
>CAJTSH010000068.1 GCA_910578885.1 uncultured Lachnospiraceae bacterium | reverse complement strand
TTTTTTAAGAAGTAAAAATTTTTTATTTACCTCTTGACATTTATTAGCTGGACTTCTCTCGTGTAAATTCTCCTTCGCCATCAGAACGTCCGTTGCGAACGATTGTTTGCTATAATGTTATCATCAGAACAATTGTTTGTCAATAAAATTTCGAACAAATTTTCGGAATATGTGTTTGCATTTTGAATTAAGGTGTGTTATTATAAATACAGAAAAGTTTTATTCCATGTGATCGACAATACAATTAGGAGGATATACGCTATGGCATATGGTAAAATTAGTGCAAAACAGAGAGAGATTTTGGAATATATCAAACAGGAGATACTAAATAAGGGGTATCCGCCTGCTGTTCGTGAGATTTGTGAGGCAGTCCACCTGAAGTCTACTTCTTCTGTACATTCCCATTTAGAGACACTTGAAAAGAACGGTTATATTCGCAGAGATCCAACGAAACCGCGTGCAATCGAGATTATTGATGAGAATTTTAATCTGACAAGACGTGAGGTCGTCAACGTTCCTCTGATTGGCAAGGTTGCTGCCGGTCAGCCCTTGCTCGCAGTAGAGAATATTGAGAATTATTTTCCGATTCCGGCTGAGTTCATGCCAAATGAAGATACTTTTATGTTACAAGTACAAGGTGAAAGTATGATCAATGTTGGTATCTTTGACGGAGATAATATTCTGGTACAAAGACAGTCTACCGCCCAGAATGGAGATATGGTCGTCGCATTAGTGGAAGATTCTGCAACTGTTAAGACTTTTTATAAGGAAGAAGGACATTATCGACTTCAACCTGAAAATGATACGATGGATCCGATTATCGTACCGGAATGCCAGATTTTGGGTAAAGTTTTCGGTGTGTTTCGTTTCTTTTAAAGGACAATGCTGCTTATAAATTGTTGTATTCTTATATCATAGGAAAGTAAACTTTCGTGTTTCACAGCAGCAAGGTCTTTCTTATGATATAATCATATAAAAAAGACAATACCGGATAAAATTTCCGGTATTGCCTTTTATATATCTATTGTCCTTTCAGCATACATTGCGCTTGTTCATAGAGACTTTTATTATGCAATTATAGTTCATCCGCTGAAATCTGCTTTCCATCGCGCCAAATTCGTTCCAAATCATAAAACATTCTGTCCTCTTTGGAAAAAATATGAACAATAATATCATTGTAATCCATTAAAATCCAACTGGAACGCTGATTGCCCTCTACCTGTCTGACTGTGTAACCGGCTTTGTAAAGCGCTTCATCCACAGCTTCCTGCATGGCCTGAAGCTGATTCGGGTTAGAGCCGTCAGCAATGATAAAATAATCAGCAATTACTGATACTTCACTGATATCAATCACACGTATATCTTCTGCTTTTTTGTCTTCTAATGCTTTACAGGCAATTTTTGCCATTTCCTTCGAATTATTTGTCATTATCGGCCTCCTGTTTGTAATACTCATAAGTTTGCAAGGTCATTGGATCTATACTGCCCTTTTCTTTGTTCTCATCCAGATACCGCAGCGTATCGCTCAAATTCTGTAATATGGCTTTGTCGATATCTTGAAATGCCAATTCACGGATGATAGAAAGGTTCTTTGCCTTGTTACGATTTGGTTCTATATAATCTGCAAGAAATATGATTTTATCCAGTAGATTCATTTCCGGTGCACCGGTCGTATGAACACGAATTGCATGGAGAATATCACTATCTTCAATATCATATTGATTCTTAGCCAAAAATGCGCCTAATTTCGCATGAATCAAAGACGGATTGTCCAACTCTGCCTGAGTGAGTTCTATATGATTCTTTTTGCATAATTTCAGCTTCTTCTCATTTGGAATGTGTTTGGCACAATCGTGCAGCAATCCGGCAAGCATAGCTTTTCGCATATCGCAGCCATACCGCATGGCAAGGCAGGCGGCAGTATACATAACACCACGTGTATGTTCAAAACGCTCTTTCGTTAACTCTTTTTTTAACTCTTTTTCTATTGCGTGAATTTGTTCATCCATATTGTATCATCCTGTTATTTTTTATAATGCGAAGCAAAAGAACTCCACATAATCAGATATTGTCATATAGTTACAAGAAAACGTATTTTCTATATCCAACATTATGCGAAACAGAACCGGCTTCACATAATCAGGTGGACGGCGCAGAAGCGGCGCCTTTTATCGAAATTCAGAACAGGAATTTCCATAAGCTGCACTATTGGTACAATTGATTTTCTTCAATATAAATACGTACTTCTTCCGGCACCAAATATCGAATAGAATCATGATTTCTGACCCGTTCACGTATCTCATGGGAAGAAACGGAGAAATTGGGTGTATTTAACAAATCAATACTTCCATGAAATTGCTGCTTTATCGCATCGGCATAATGGCAAAGCATGTCCATATCCATATTATTGCGAACGGCTGCCAGAAGATGGCACAATTCACAAATACGTTTGGGATTTCTCCATCCGGAAAAATCCCGCAGAGAATCTCCGCCCATAATAAAATAGAAACGGTTATCAGGATACAATGTTGTCAACTTCTCCAGTGTAAGATAAGTATAACTTGTTTCCGTTGAATCTATTTCAATAGAAGATGCTGCAAAACCGGGATTCCCATAAATGGCACGCTCTATCATTTCATACCGGATGTTTGCAGGAATAATTTCTTGTTCACCCTTGTGCGGAGACAATCCGGTAGGGATGAAATAGATTCTATCCAGATGATATTGACACAGTGCATTTTCTGCAATCAGAAGATGACCGTTATGAATCGGATTAAAAGTTCCTCCCATAATACCAATCTTTTGTCTGGGATTGAAAGTGCCTGTATCAATTTGGTAACTGTCCATCTGAAATCACCCCCATAAATGATAGATTTTTACTATGCTCTTGTCCAAAGCAGAGACATTTCACAGTTTACTTTGGCAGCTCTATCTTCGGATTCTTTTTTGCCCTGCGGTATAAAACAATTTTTTTCCCAATTACCATAACTACTTGAGAATTTGTACGCTCTGAAATAATCTGTGCTAATTCGCTTGGATCATCTGCACAATTTTTTAATACGGAAATCTTAATCAGTTCACGCTTTTCAAGTGCATCATGAAACGCATCAATCATTTCCGGGGTCAGACTCGCTTTGCCAATTTGAAATATCGGCGTGATATTACTTGCAAGTCCCTTCAGATAGGAACGCTGTTTACTTGTCATTTTTATTTACTCCTTATAATAGTCAAATTCCAATCCATACATTCGGACAGTGTCGCCTTCCTGTATGCCCATACTTTCCAGTTCTTTTAAAATCCCCTGTTGTTTTAGGAATTTCTGGAAGAATAAAAATCCTTTTTCGGATTCTATATTTGTATAACCCAACATTTTATCGATTTTAGGACCTTCTACTACATATGCGCCGTCCTCTGGACTGATCTCTATCGTGTAAGCGTCTGTGCTGTGAGTATCTGGGAAAAATTCCTGCTCATAGATAACCGGCGTATCATCCATATTATCCAATAAGCCTTTTACATGATAAAGCAGCTCCTTCAAGCCCTGTCTGCTCACAGCAGAAATTGGGAATACTTTCATTCCCTTCGCCTCAAATTCCTGACGGAGATTTTCGATTACCTCATTTTCACCTTCATAAATGGCGTCAATTTTGTTTGCAGCAATTACTTGTGGTTTCTTAAGCAGTTCCGGATTAAATGCTTCCAGTTCCATGTTGATTGCATGGATATCCGCAATCGGATCTCTGCCTTCGGTAGACGCCGCATCTACGACATGAATCATGACTTTGGTTCGTTCAATATGCTTCAAAAATTCATGGCCAAGACCGATGCCCTCTGAAGCGCCCTCGATCAACCCCGGAATGTCTGCCATTACAAAACCTGCACCATCTCCCAAATCTACTACTCCAAGAATCGGATTTAAGGTGGTAAAATGATAATTTGCAATTTTCGGAGTGGCATTCGTAACACAAGATAATAAGGTAGATTTTCCTACATTCGGAAAGCCCACCAGACCAACATCTGCGATTACCTTAAGCTCTAAACGGACTTCCAGCTCGATTGCCTCCTGTCCCGGCTGTGCGTATTTCGGCGCCTGCATAGATGAAGTGGCAAAATGCTGATTACCAAGACCTCCCTTTCCACCGGTCAACACAGTCTGGCGTTTATTGTCTCCTGACATATCCGCAATGACTTTGTCCGTAGCGGCATCTCTGATGATTGTGCCGGCAGGAACCTTGATAATTAAATCAGCCCCTTTTTTGCCGTGACAATTTCGTTTTTTTCCTTCCTCACCATTCTCGGCAGCATATTTTCTCTTATGGCGAAAATCATTTAAGGTATTCATACCTTCATCAATCTGAAAGATAATGTCGCCGCCCTTTCCGCCGTCTCCGCCATCCGGACCACCGTCCGGTACATATTTTTCACGGCGGAAGCTGACGTGACCATCTCCGCCTTTTCCTGATTTTATAAAAATTCTTGCACTATCGGCAAACATAATTTTACCTCATATCATCTAAAGTTTATCGTTAACAGAACAAATAAGCCAATTTCGGCAAATTTTACTGTCTAACAGCACTATTCCGTCTACGCAATGTTCCATGATAAAAATAGACCCGGCAGAAATTGTCGGGTCTATCGGGTCATCTTATTCGTTGCTTGCTACCGGATATACAGAAGCCTGCTTTTTGTCTCTTCCTTTTCTTTCAAAACGTAAGATACCGTCTGTTAAAGCGAATAATGTATCATCACCGCCGATGCCTACATTTACGCCTGGATGAATCTTAGTACCACGCTGTCTGTATAAAATATTGCCAGCTTTTACGAACTGTCCGTCTGCTCTTTTCGCACCTAATCTCTTGGACTCGGAATCTCTACCGTTCTTGGTAGAACCAACTCCCTTCTTATGAGCGAAAAACTGAAGGTTCATAGTCATCATAAATTACACCTCCTTATAGTTAAGATGAATATACTCATTTCCATAAGTATTTTGTATTCCTTGTAAGCCTAAAACAAGTGAACGCATCAAAAGATCCCCGTCATGATCCGCCGGCTCTTGAAATGAAACAGCTAATTTCCCGGTTTCTTCCTCAGAATCCGCAGAAAACTTTGTCTTCGTAAAATATGCAAGAGAATTGACGGTATTGATGACAAGTGATGAAACACCTGCACAGATAATATCTTCACCCTCGGGCGCATATCCGGCATGTCCGATACAATGGAATCCCATAAATGACTCGTCCTTGTTTTTTAAAATCGTTATTGTTATCATAACAATTCCTTATCGATTAGCCATTAATCTTTTCGATTTTAACCTGAGTAAACGACTGTCTATGACCGTTTTTCTTATGATAACCGGTTTTTCTCTTATACTTGTAAACGATAATCTTTTTTCCTCTTCCCTCTTTTACAACGGAAGCAGTTACGGTTGCATTCTCAACGGTCGGATTCCCTACCTTCAATGCGCCGTCGTTTACAGCTAAAACCTGATCAAAAGTTACAGTCTCACCTGCGTCAACTCCAAGCTTTTCAATGGTAATGATATCGCCTTCGGATACTTTGTACTGTTTACCACCTGTTGCTATTACTGCGTACATATGGCACCTCCTATTATCATTACTCGCCAGTTACGGTGCTATTACAGACTTAAAACCTCACTGTGCGGCATACTGTGATATGATAGCATGATTTCCAGCTTTCGTCAACTGTTTTTCAAAATTTTGTGCTATATTCCGTAACTATTAAGCACATGTCACAGACATGCCAGCAAAGCCGACGGCTTTCCTGTTACCATTCCAATTGTTCGGCAAGAGAACGCTTTCCCTTCTTACGCGTCACCTCCACCAGTCCCAGCTTCGTGATATCAATCAAATTTGTGGGCGTCCGATCCTCCTTTAACGCCATGCGGAAGGTGTGCATCAATTCGTCTGTTGCCCGTTTGGTGTCCATATTGATAAAATCAACGATACAGATACCAGAAATGTTCCGAACCCGCAGTTGCCTTGCAATTTCTATTGCAGCTTCCTTATTGATTTTCAAAAAGTTTTCCTGCGAATTTTTCCCTTTGACATTTTTTCCGCTGTTCACATCAATCACCGTTAGGGCCTCGGTAGGTGAAATAACCAGATAAGCGCCGGATTTTAACCAGACCTTTTCGGAAAGCGCCTCATGTATCCCTGCTTCCAGAGAATATAACTTAGCCAAAGGATAAGACGCGTCAGAATAAAAACGACGTTGAACCAGTGAAAATTTTTTGTCTCTTTTTAATTCCTCAAAAACCGTTTCAAGGTCCGTTATAATTTCATCTTCAACTCCGAACCCAACACCTTCCAGTTCCTTTAAGTAGAAGGGTTTTTCTCTTTTCAAAAGGCTGTATGGCGTTTTGTGGATACAGGTTGCAGCCAATGAGAAATAATCTTCTTTTAGCTGCTGATACTCTTTTGTAATATCCTCTGTATCAGCCTCGCAGGCGTTGGTTCGGAAAATAATCCCGAAATCTCGATTTAAATTGCTGCCATTGGCCGAAGCGCGTTCCTCTTTTAAAAGCTCTATGCCAAATGTCCTTAACTGGGCTTTCTTATCCTTTGGCAGCTTCGAAGATACGCTGATGGAGGTGTTTTCAGTAGTAAGAACAAGATACTTGCCGGTAAAATTCAAATTGGTCGTAACAACCGGAAACTTTGTTTTTACAGCCTCTTTTGTAACCTGAACAACAAGTTCATCTCCCATACAAAGCGGTTTCTTACCAATCTTTTTGGTGAACAACGGATGTTTGTAATCTTCCATAGAATAATAGCAGGTGATACCGTTTCCAATCTCGATGAAAGCGGCATTCAGATTCAAGACCACATCCTTTACCTTCCCAATATATATATTTCCAAGAATACTTTCTGTATTGACTCTTTCACAAATCACTTCCATCATGCGCTGTTTTTCATCCAACACGGCATACGTAAGATATTTTACATTTTTAAATTCAAGCTCAGTAATTATATAGCGGTTACTCAATTTCCTCTCCCATCTCACCTAAAGATAAGTCTCCGGCAGCATATACATCCAGTCGGTGAATCTGAAACGCGTTTTCCGTAAATTCCAGTCCCAGAGACTGGTAAAATGCTTCCAGCACAAGCTCAGGCTTTACGTTATCGGTGCTTCCGGTACATACCTTAATATAAAAATAAGGTTTTCCGTTCTCTTCTTTTATCCTAAAATCATAGACCAACTGTTTCAAATCCATGATTTTTTCACTTTTCTTCGTTTTTTTCGTAATCAGGATTTCTGCAGGCTCCTCATAAAATTCCTTTAACTTCATGCGAAACTCTTCCTTTGAAAGAGGAACCTTATAGTTTTCCTTGTAAAATACGTGATAGTCAGCAGCAGCCACAATCGACATTGCCGTTTTTGCCTGATCCGGCAGCCGGATATAAGAAACAACTTGAACACCTTCTACCATAGCTTCATTCAAAGCCCGGACGGCATCTGCGGAACTCTTGGTAGAGTTCACCTCAATGTCCAGATATTCCCCGTCACTGGTTATGCCTACGCCAAGAGGCGCTGCAAATGACATAATCTGATGGGGACTAAAACCCTCGGAATAGGCAATATCAATGTCTGCGCGGCGCATTGCCTTTTGAAAATACCGCATGATATCCAAATGCCCGATAAATTTCATCACACCGAATTTTTTAAATTTAATTCTTATTTTCAAAGCAGACCCCTCCCTCCCACTGCATTGCACCGCATCCCTGACACTGCATCCGGCAGTTGGGCGTAACCTTTCCCGCTTTGGCATTGTTCCATTCCCGAATCAGAAATTCCTTAGAAACGCCAGTATCTATAAAGTCCCAAGGGAATATCTCATCCAAGGGACGTTCCCGCATGGTATAGAAATCGGTGTCTATTTTACATTCCTCAAAGGCCTTTATCCAACGGCTGTTGTCAAAAAACTCCGTCCATGCATCAAATATGCCGCCGTTTTCATAAATTTTTATTAGTGCAGGGGCAAGCCGCCTGTCGCCTCTTGCCAGAATCCCTTCTAAGACGGTAACGTCAGCTTCATGCCAGTTATACTTGATGCTCTTGCGGTTCAATTGTGCCTTTACGGCGTCGTTTACTACCTTTGCCCGTGCCAGATAACTGTCCTTGTCATACATTCTCGCCCATTGGAACGGAGTAAACGGTTTAGGTACAAAAAAGGATGTACTGATGGTAATCTGACATTTGCCGTTGCGCTGTTCCTTTGGAATCTCATAGTAACGAACCGCAATCTTGTTCGCAAGCTCTGCAATCGCCTGCATGTCCTCTTCTGTCTCGGTAGGAAGTCCAAGCATGAAATATAGCTTCACCTTCTGCCAGCCGCCTTCAAACGCCATCCCTGCCCCCTCCAAAATGACTTCTTCCGTCAATCCTTTATTGATTACGTCCCGCATCCGCTGGGAGCCAGCCTCCGGCGCAAAAGTCAGGCTGCTTTTTCGGATATCCTGTACTTTTCCCATGACATCCAGTGAAAATGCGTCAATCCTCAGTGATGGGAGTGAAATGTTAACCCCTTTCCCTTTGAAGTTATCAATCAAAAAAGTGACCAATTCCTCTAAATCAGTATAATCTGAAGAGCTTAAAGAGCTTAAGGAAATCTCTTCATGTCCGGTATTCTTTAACATCTGAAAGGCGTATTCCTTTAGAACCTCAATATCCTTTTCACGGTTCGGGCGGTAAATCATTCCCGCCTGACAGAACCGGCAGCCACGGATACATCCCCTTTGAATTTCAAGCACCACACGGTCCTGCGTTGCCTTGATGAACGGAACCAGAGGCTTTGCGGGATATACCGCATGGGATAAATCCATGACCACCTGCTTTTTTACCGTTTTGGGAACGCCGTCCCGAACCGGTTCAAAAGCTGCAATCGTTCCGTCCTCTTTATAGCTCACTTTGTAGAGGGAAGGCACATAGATTCCCGGTATTTTGGACGCCTCGTAGAGAAATTCTTTCCGGTTCCATCCGTCTGCTTTGCATTTCTTATATAAATCAAACAATTCATCATAGGAAAGCTCGCCTTCCCCAATATAAATCAAATCGAAAAATTCCGCAAACGGCTCAGGATTATAGGTACAAGGTCCTCCGCCGATTACCAGCGTATCCTCATTTCCCCGGTCCAAAGCATAAAGCGGTATCTGGGACAAATCCAAAATCTGTAAAATATTCGTATAACACATCTCATATTGTATGGTAATCCCCAGAAAATCCGCATCCTTTACCGGTCGCTGGGTTTCCAGAGAAAACAGCGGTATCTTTTGTTCCTTCATGATTTTATGCAAATCCGGCCAAGGCGAATAGACACGTTCACAGTAGACATCTTCCCGTTTGTTGAACATATCATAAAGAATCTGGATGCCAAGATGGGACATTCCGATTTCATAGACATCGGGAAAACACATGATAAATCGGATATCAACATCCTTTAAATCCTTTTTTACCATATTCCACTCATTTCCGATGTATCTTGCCGGCTTATCAATGGTCATTAAAATTTCATCCGATAGCGCTAATTGATTCATAATTTCCTCGATTCTGTGCGTTTTACAGCCGATTTGGGCTCATAGGTTTGATTTCTGCCAAGAAACTGTTCAAAACAACTCATGTAAGCCATTTCTTAACAATTCTTAACTTCAGAAAAATCAATTTCAAAGTCTTCATAAATTCCAGCTTTCACGGTATCCGAAAAAGAATGCTCCATCAAAGAATCATTTTCAAAATTATATACCATAATTCTGTTTATATTCTGATCTACAATCCAATATTCCCTTACACCTGCCATACGGTACTTAAATAATTTCGTCATATAGTCCATATGCCGACTAGATGGTGACACAACCTCAATTACCCAATCGGGTGCACCATTGCAGCCCTTGTCATCAATTTTATTTTTATCACAAATAACAGATATATCAGGTTCCACATAATTTTTGCTATCCTTGTTGAGAAAAACCGCAAATGGGGATGGATATATTTTACAGCTGCCACCATTACCGTGAATATAATTTCCGATTGTTCTGTCAAGGAAATGAACAATTTCCTGATGCTTTGTACCAGGCGGAGCCATCATATATAACTGTCCATCAATCAATTCCGCCCTCTGCCCGTCTGGTAAATTGTAAATATCGTCAATTGAATATATTCTTTCTTGTAATAATGCCATGATAAAGATTCACCTTCCAATCACTCGTGCATACTGGCTATAGTTCCGCACCTCTTACAATTCATATTTCACTTAAGTGATTGTACCATAAATCCCCAATGCATAAAAGATGTTTCTTTTGAAATATGCAATTCATTCGTAACATTTCAGCCTGCAACTGCGCACCTGCTGCGCAGTTGACAGCCAATAAAGTTAAATAGCCTGAGAATCCGCCCCTTTGCCCTTGGCAAACTTGGAATGGGGCGGATTCTGTAACAGCGAGGCCGAAGGCTGAACTGTTACATTCATTCCAGTGTCTGCTGAAACCTCTGCGGAAATACATATTTTAATGTTTCCTCTACTTTTTCGGGCAGCTTTTGATTCTGGCTGATTTTTTCCACAATGGTATTGGTCTCCATAGAAAACAGCTTTGTTCCGGTCCGGTCACAAAGCACGAAAGCGGCAAACAGCATGATGGAAAGAATCAGCTTTACCTTCCAGATTGCAGAACTGCCTACCATTTCTGGTTCTTCTTCACGTTCCCATTCTGAACCCGTAAATAATCCACTACCTTTTTTCTGCTTCGTCGTATCCATATCAGAAAAAGAGTTCCGTATCTCCTGCACATAACGCCGTCTCTGTTCTACATATTCATCAGTCATAGTAACACATCCTTCTTCTTGTCTGCTATATTTTATGCGGACAGAGAAATATCCATGTATAAAAAGAGGCAGGAATGATTACATTGTTGAAAGATATACCAAATACGATTAGAGAAAATCGAGTAGGAGGCTAACCATTAGTTGATTAGCCGACCTCTCACACCACCTA
>CAJTSH010000067.1 GCA_910578885.1 uncultured Lachnospiraceae bacterium | reverse complement strand
CACCAATGTCATTTTTAATCGTGACGCCGGGGTTTTTCCTGATGACAAGGAAATCAATCTTCAACGGCATTTTGCCCAGATTGTGTTCACGTTCATAGCTTAAGTATTTTTTATATTCCCGCAGTTCCAGCTCCATGGCAGAACAGAATGCCGGATGTCATTGTATTTTATCTTCAATTTCCAATGTAATTATCGTGTTATTGTCCACTCTGCTTCGCAGATAGGTTTTATCCGCTGCCGGCACTTTTTCATATGGCTTGGAAAGTCATACATGGACAGTAACATTTTCCTTTCGTTTATTGTTTCAGTATATCATACCATGCAGTAGTGTGCAATAAGATTGTGAGATATTAGAAAACACCCCGGCAGTTGAGAAAAAATTCAAAGATATCGTGGAATCATACAAGACACTGAGCGATACCGCAAAAAGAAATATGATGCAACTTTGATGCATTCATCTGATACGATTGGGGGAACATATACGCAGGATAAAACGCACAGAACCCAGACGGCATCAAAAAGCATTTTTAACAGCTTTGGCAATTTTACAAAAGACATGGAACAGTATTTTGGCTTTTCCTAAAACATTAAAACATTTATGGCTCAGGAAGGGAAAAATTTTTATGCAGGGCATGGAAATAGTGCTAATACATTGGAATTTATATGCAATTTTTAAAATAAAAATACAAAAAGTTACTCTGAAAATATGTCTGGATCCCAAGGCAGTGATGCGAATCTTGGGAAAGCATATACGATAACAGAAGGTGCATTGATATCAGAAATAGACTTGCTGATTGGTAAAGAAATAGAATGGGAGGAGTATTTTGAATACGAAAATTAAGATAATTGCAATAGTACTGATAGGTATTGTTCTAGGGGGTATCATGTTATTCGAAGATCAAACACATTCAGAACTTCAAAGCGAGAAAGATACAGCTGTTAACGCGTATCTTACTGTTAACTGGACATCAAGAGAGATATTGTGGGAACATGATATCATGCCGAATGATAGCGGAAGAGGCTGGGAGTTTTGGTTAGCAGATATTGATTTAGATGGGATTGAAGAAATGCTGATTTCTTTTTTGGCAAACCATTGCGGTCAAAATTCGCTGTATGTATATCAATATGAGAATAACAGCGTGACCCTATATGGGGATATGATTGCAGTACCGGATAAAGATGTCATTACATTCATAGATTACAAGAAAATATCACCTTTTATGGATATCGAGTTGGTTGATGTGTATGCCAACCGGCAAAATGAATACAGGTATCTTTCGATAGACTGCTTTAGTATTGGTGGCATGGATCAGATATTTTTATATGAAACAGTGCCGGAAAATAATTTCAGGCAGGAAGAGCTTGCGAATATTATTTATGAGTACAATGATACAGAGCAATGGGAAATTTATTTTCAGGGAGAGAGGCTGGCCTCAACAAAAGATCTAAATGATATGATTTCGCGGCATATGGAAGGCTATGAAAAACAGGAAATTTGTTACACACATTTAGAGAAAACATTTCCTAGGGACATTTTTGGCATGAATGCAGATCAACAGAAAAGAGAACTGGAAGAATTGTACGAATCACTTCTGTATTGCGGCCAGACTGGATGTCGTGGAGGACTTCCTGCGACACAGAGTATATTCAGTAAGGAACCACAGACAGAGGAAAAAAGCGGGATGACCACTGATACAGATGGAATGGCTGAATATTATGGTTATTATCAGATTATTGGGCATTACAATTAATAGACAATGCGTAAAACATGTTTTTTATACAGAAAATATCAATAATAAAAGAAAAGCACAGGTTATTAGATAGGAGAGACAATGGAAAAAGTACAGCCGCAAAGAACAGAACTATATGAATATCTGCACACTTACATGGAACAACTATTTCAGGATTCATGCAGCGCAGTCCAGACAATACTTGATATAGATTCCGCGAAAATCTGGGAGCATTTTCAGGATGAGCAGGTCCGGATCAGACAGAATTACGCAGCGTATTACGATTCTCTGCCGTTTCAGATGATAAGGGCACTGACTGGTCTGATACTGGAAACAGTAGAAGAGAGCGGAGTCCATGCCGCAGACAGTCTGAGGATAATCTGCGGAGACTACATGGATCATGCGGTCGTTCTCTATGCACACGGGCACCCAGAGGAAGCATGTCAGCAGAAGCTGACGGGTGCCCGGCGCGCGAGTAGGGGAAGATAGCTCTTCCCTACTCGATGTTTGCCCAGCATGGGCGAACTCTAATGGGTGAAAGTTCTTAACACGCCTAGGCAACGAGGAAGTGTATAGCTGAACAGCAAGGGTGTCCACTGTGAAGTGGAATCTGAAAGAAGCTGTAAGAAAACCCTTGATCTGACGGACAGAAACCGCATATAAGGCTTGGAAATACGGATAAGTTTGCATTGGAAGATAAAGTCCAAAAGTTGCTGGAAGTACAAGTAAATGCGGCAGATATATGAGGGGAAAGAGTCCGCACTGAATGAACTGGACAAGGAAATGGAAGCAAGGGGGCTTGAATTTGTACGATACGCCGATGACTGTATCATAATGGTCGGAAGTGAAATGGCGGCAAACAGGGTGATGAAGAATATAAGCAGGTTTATAGAAGAAAAGCTGGGATTAAAGGTTAATACAACCAAAAGTAATCAAGTATCTTGGCTTTGGATTTTATTATGATGCATCAGCCAAACAATACAAGGCAAAACCGGACGCAAAATCAATAGAGAAGTTCAAGGCAAAAGAGCTCACAAGCAGGAGCTGGGGAGTGGGGAACCGGTATAAAATAGAGAAACTAAACCAGCTTATTCGAGACTGGATAAACTATTACAAAATCGGGAGCATGAAGAGTTTCTGCACGAAAACAGACAAGCATATAAGATACCGGTTGAGAATGTGTATCTGGAAGCACTGGAAAACGGCAAAGAACAAAGCAAAGAACCTGATGAAACTTGGAGTACCAAAAGACAGGGCATACAGGGCGGCATATACAAAAGGTATAGCGGGAATATGTCGCACGAGAAATGTACAGATGGCGATAACGAACAAGAGATTAGCCGAATTTGGGCTAATCTCAATGTCAGAGTACTATGCCAAAAGGCGTGTCAAATGTTAAGTTGATTGAACCGCCGTGTACCGAACGGTACGCACGGTGGTGTGAGAGGTCGGAAATTCCTCAATCAGAGGAATTTCCTCCTACTCGATTGCACAGCCTCATGCAGAGGAAATATGCCGCAAAAGCCGTGCGTCCAAAGATAAATGGTTATTTCCAGAGGTAGATCTTGAACAGAATGAAACAGCGATAAGAACTGTAAAGGCAGAACAGCTAAATAATGGAAGGTTTTGGAAATGAGACGGAGAAATATTATGTTTATTTTACTATTAGGCAGTCTTTGCTTAATACTAAAATATTTTGTTGAAATATCCTGCAATGAAAGCTATCAGAAGAATATATTTTTTCAAAATGAAGCAGGAAATCAATCTTATTGAAATAGGAGTTTTGACTGGTATTGAAATAGATTCTATGATGAATAAAATGTCATCATAAGTGTGAGAAAACATTACGACTCTATTTATAGAGATAGCACCCAGAGGAGAAGGAAAAAAATCAAAATAAGGGTGCAAAAAATTGAAGCATGTAATAAGGAGAATCAGATCATGAAAAAACGTATCTTATTTATATCATTTTGTGTTTGGATAGTAGGTTTTATACATTATTTGAGGGCAGGGAAGCAGGATATAATGCAGGTATATAAAGTGTATCAGAAGGATGATTCAGTGATAGTGGAGAATAGGAAAGCTCCCAATTTATTTAAATATGAAGAACAAATATTTTATTCTGATTTTATTGAAGGTACATATTTGTGTACAAAAGAAAAGAGCATAGCAAGGAATGAAAAGAGCGCTTTTTTATTAGTAGATTTAGGTGAGAAGGGTGAATGGTGGGCTGACCCGTTTGGAAATCTACAGACTGATAAAACTGTATTAAATGAGCATATTCCCAATGCATTCATAGATGAAATAAAAGAGCATATTCATCTTAATTGGGGAAATTCTTTGATGCAAATGATAGATAAAGTAGAGATCAATGAGCGGACGGAGCGTGAAATACAAAGGATTGCACCAGAAGTTTATGAGTTGGTTCATGATGAGGAAGCAGTCTTGCAATGGTATCAGGAAGTTGATTTTGATAACGATAATAGGATGGACATTGTGGTATATAATAAACTGGGAATGGGTCATGGAGGATTTACGGAAACATATTTTTATCAGCAGCTTCCAGGCGGTCTGTATAGAAAGACACATCAGATAAACAGTTCTGGCAGAGCAATAAGGAGCTATTCAAAAATAACTTGTACATCTTGACTTGTCTATTTCTCCGATTGCACATATCAAAAAGCCTCGCCGTAGCCCGCTACGCCTGCGTTTTTTGATATGCACCCTCGAAGAAATATCCTGCGCAAGCTGCACATGTTATTTCTGAACAGTTCCTAAGGGAGATTTAATATTCATTTGATAGGTATTATTTCCTGAAAAATACAAAGGGAACGGTAACTGGAAATGATAGGTTCTTGTGATTTGAATGGAAGGAGAATGATGGATGAGAGTTAAAAAGATAATAAAAATCTTATTGATGCTGGCAGGGCTATTGATATTCATGGTAGTTATGTATTTTGCAGTTAATGTATGGAAGTTGTGCACTTTCAGAATAGGGAAAACAATATATATTGATATGGTGGATGCGGATGCTGAATATGTGGAATACATTTATAGTATGAGAAATAGCAGATCGCACGGTGATCCGAATGTCAAACTTGGTCTGCTGGATAAAAAAGTGTTGGTCAAATTGATAAAATATATGAAAAAGAATAACCTGAAAATCTGCGATGGAGAGTACGCTATACCGCAAACAAGTACGTTTAAAGAGCTCATAGAGATTTTGGATTTTGAAGAAGATAAGAAGGTAACAGATATGGAAAAACGTGATAAATTAATAAAGAAAAAAGTAAAATTTGCGGTAGGCGTGATTATAGTCCTTATGCTATTTGTGATAGTCAGTAGACTTATAATCATATTTTCAGGAGATATGCCGGCTATGGTCGATATTTATTTTCTGGCATATGATAGTCGGACGCTGGAAACGATTCTTTACAGATATGATGCAGATCTGAAGAAGACAAATGAAGTTGGAAAGGTTGCAGGATATTTTCATAATTGTAAAATCGACAGTGAGAAAAAGTATATCACAGGAGCATGTAATCTTTGGCCTGAAGAAAAGCATGATGATACCGAATCAGAATTTAAACCAGGTATTGTACGATACTCATTGGAGGATGGAACATTAACGCTGTTGCGAAGTGAACAACAGATGCGTATTGGAAATAAGCAAAGTATTTTCTGGGATTCTTGTTTTCCTTTTGACAATGGAGAAAAAATACTTATGTGTTATGCGGATGAGGAAAATAACTTTTCCTATCTTTTGTACGATTTAGAAACCAGTAAAGCGAAGAAAATAGGTATGACTAAGATGGACAGAGGAGTATGTGATATTAGAAAAGGCAACATATGGTATCTAAAAAGAAATGGGGTGATGCAGTATAATGCAAAAACAGGCGAACTGAAACAATTTCTTCAAAATGCAGATGTGTGTACTGTATCAGATGACAGCAGGAAAGCTTCCTATTTTGGGAGTGACAATAAAAAAATTTTTTTATATGATACGGTGCGCAAAAAAAAGATTGGTACCTTGAAAGCAGGATGGAACAAAGCATTTGGGAGCCTTTTTCCATATTCATGTGGATGGGATCAAAGCGGAAATTATTTTTGCTACATTGAACATTTTATTAAATTTTTTGGCAGCAGCGATACAAGGATTAAAGTTTATAACCTACATACAAAAACAAGTAAATGTATCTTTCTGCATCGAAATGCATCCGCGACAGTTCAGTATGAATTTGTAAGAAATGCTGACTGAATTTGTAATAATCGTTAATACAGACCAGCTGGATGCAGTAGACAATTCCTATAAAGGAGGTGTATGAAATGGGGACAAGTTATCTGGCAACAGGCGCAAAACTGCACTGCATGTGGGGCAGCAAATCCGGCACGCTTGTCATATCAGAAGGGCACAACGTCATAGCAAGCGGCAGACCCAAGGCAAACTGCTCTGACAGCAGGATTAGATTTGAATTACGCAGGATAAACTGCACGGCACCCAGATAGTATCAAAAAGCAGTTTTTACAACTTTGGCAATTTTACAAAAGACAGGATGTAGAGTGTGTGAATGCTGCCATGTATGCCAAATTAAGTTATACGCCTTGGGTAGATTTTCCGCCCCAAGGTTCGCATCCATTAGAAGATTGGCTTAGAATATATAATAGTTTGGAGGATTGTCTTGGAGATGAATAGAACCTATATATTTAAAGTAGTACTTATTACTATCAATGCTGTTTGCATAGTAATGAGTATTCAGTTTGTTTATCAGATCATGAAAATACAGGAAGAAACAATTACAATGATGAAAAAGGATTTTGAAAAAATGGATGACAAATTTGAGATACTGAATACAGATCTTAAAGAACTTCTACAGGATTATCAGAAAATGCAAGAGTCATATCATAGAAATAGAAATGAATATACTCAATTACAAAGCAGATACAAAATAAAACAATATATCAATGCTATGGTATGCGAGCTTGATCAGGAGACACTGGAAAACACCAATGTGAGCCGATATTTTAAAGTAGAGAAAGAAGAATTAACTCAAATTATTTCAAATGTGGATATATTGAAAGAAATTGATATTCAGGAAATTATAGATCAGCAGGAAAAGGATGTTATACCAATTGGAGAAGGGATTTGGCTGCAATATAAAAAAGGTGAAGAATTACCAGAAAGTCTCATCGTTCAAAATCCAGAAATTAATATAGGGTATGAAAAAGCGAGGGCGGGAATGCAGCTTGATTATATTATGAATCTTTTTTCTGATTCTAAGGATAGAATCGTTATCTCACCTTGGGAAACACATTCATTTTTGCAATTTGAAGATGCAGAATTTAGATATTATTATATAGCATTTGATGGAAGGGAGAACCCCACTGTGTTATGTATTGTGAAAAAAGGAAATTAAGATATGTCAGTCAGAAAAATATGGAAAAGTATAGTTTGGTGTTTAGAAAGCGTATTATGTATATGTGTCTGCTGCAAACTGTATACAATAAAGTGTAATACATCAGATAAAATATCTGGATTCTGTGCAGATAATAAAATGGAGAATAATGATCTTATATCAGAATTTAGAGAATACTTTAATGATCAAAAAGTCATTGTAGACTATATGGAAGAAAGTTTGCAAAGATTACGATTAGAATGTAAATTGGAAGAATTACTGGAGGAAAAATCGAATGAGGATCAGGGTGATAAATCCTATTTAATCTATGAGAAATATTTTAAATTAAGGCAGGGAAAGTTGGCAAGGTACATGAATATTTCAAATGCTGAAGAATTAGGGAGGGAAGGATTTCTGAACAGTCATTTTACAGGAATTACGATACGAATAGATGATGATATGTGCATACAATATAACAACATAGGAAGGATATCAGAATATCTATTGCCATGCGGAATAATTATCGACAATGATGATTCAGAATATGGATTTATGGGAGCAAGGGCAGGCATGGATTTTATAGAAATTCAGAGCAAGGCATATCAAACAGAAGTAAAAGTCGGTTTTATGTACAACAAAGAAATTGATGTTTACTATGTGGAGTACGAGGATGACTTTTATATTTACCGATACCTCTCTTATAACCCGGAAGGGAAAAATTCGTGGCTTCTTATTGAAAAAAGAGGTTAATTTTTTTACATAGTACCATGCAGGGGTGCGCGATGGCGAAGATCAGGGTGAACTTCTGCTGGAACAGTACGAGCACACACTGAAAGCATTCTGCCGGGAAAAGGAATACAGCACACTGCCTGAAAAATTTAAAGGGTATCATATTGCTGAAACAGCGTTTACAAGAAATGAGGAACTGCATTAAATAGGACAAATACCATCAATATCTTGTTGATGGCGCAGTCTTGAGGTGTACAGCTGCTACGACAGATGATTTCATCTACGCAGAGGGAGAAACAGTAGTTTCGGAAAATAAAGATGATGAGGTGTGTAATATTACCCTGGATGTCCATGAAAATCCAATGTCTGTCAATCATCTGATATATGCAACAGTGAAGGATACAGTTCAGCAAGTAAATATTGCGCCCCCAAAATGCAACTGCCGGCTAGCGGTTAACAGGAATGCAGAAAGAAAAAGGATAGCCGATGACATGGAACGGAATAAAAACGGGGTATGCAGGAACCTCATGGAGTTAAATGACGCGTCATCGGATAATTTTCGTATTAGGACGAGTACTGGAGATTATAAAACAGGAAGTGAAGTATGGATATTGAATATGGCTCTGCAAAGAAACCAGAAACAGATGTATATGATAATGATAAAAAAGCGAGATGTGGTGGAATTACAAACACGCTATTTAATACGAAAAAAGATGGTACACGAATTTGTTATGATGAGGAAAGTAGCGAAATGTATTATTATCAACTTGAAACAGTTACTCCAATTATGAGTATAGGTGTAGGAAAGGGGATTGTTTGCAGATGGGAAAATTGAAGCGTTGTGAGATACTCATTATGGTTATTATAATCATCACTTTGGTTTACGGATGTTCAAATGAAAATAGGAGAAAAGAAAACAATGCAGATGTTTTGTTAGAGGAGGTGGAAAATTTAGTAGAACAGAGCAGTCAGCTGTTTCAGATGATAAAGGCACTGACTGGCCTGATACTGGAAACAGAATGTATTCTATGTAAAATTACTGATAACAATACAGGCAGAAAATACATCAATCCAAATCAAATTCACAGTGCAGTGACGGCAGCCGCTGATGTTTTTGAAGCGATCAAAAAATGTCATCCAAGGCATGAGGGGCATTGGATATTATCATTAGCACCGCCGCAGCCGATACGGGAACAACCTTGATAACTTCATATACATATCAGAAAAAGAACCATATAATATACAATTTATTCGGGAAAATATCCCTGAATCCTTGACGAAAATATGTTTGCACCTTATAATAAAATAAAAACATCTATTCGGGCAGGAGGAGACATGGATATAATACAGGGAAATATCGACACACTGAGCAGTATGCAGCTGACAGCCGCGATGGAAGGGCTGGATGCAGAGTGTAAGTTACTGCTCAGTAACAGAGAAATACTGGCTGTGATCTTAAAAGAAACCGTTGATGAATATAAGGAATACAGCAGAGAAGAAATCATAGGCTTTATCGAGCCGGATTCCATAGAGTCGGACAGGGAGGTATCGCCTGGGCGGACAAACTCACAGGTGCAGGGAGCTGCGCAGGAATTTGCGGTCCTGAATGAAAAAGTGTCCAAATTTGATATCCGGCTGAAAGCGAAAAATCCAAAACTGTCAAAGGAAAAGATCGTCATCAAACTTCACATAGACGTGGAGCCGCAGAAGACCTACCGCCCGGGATATCCCATCGAAAAACGGGGAATGTATTACCTGTCGCGGGAGCTGTCCTCGCAGCTGTCGCTTGTCACGGACAGTACAGATTACGGAGAACTGGAAAAATGCTACAGCATATGGATCTGTCTGGACGATATCCCCCAGGGCGAGCAGAACAGCGTATCCTTTTATGAGATGACAAACACGAAAAACATCGGAAACTGCATCACCAAAAAAGAAGATTACGATTTGTTGACATTGGTGATTATCAGACTGGGCAAAAAGGAGTATAATGGAGAAAAGAAAGACGAAGGCTACGATCTACTGCGATTTCTGAACACAATCATGTATCCGCACAGGGAGGATTTCATGGAGGTCGTATCGGACTACATTGACTTTTCACAGAACAGTGAACTGCGTGAGGAGGTGAAGAAAGTGATGGGCATAGGACAGATCATGCTGGAAACGGGAATCAATCAAGGAATCAATCAAGGAATCGAACAAGGAATCGAACAAGGAATCAAAGTATTCATCTTAGATAATGAGGAGGAAGGAATACCAAGAGAACGTGTGGTTGAAAAGCTTCAGAGGAGATTTAAGCTGACAGAAGACAGGGCAGTGTATTATTATGACAGGTTTGCTTCCAGAGACAAGCTTACTCTGTAAAATGGAATAAAGCAAAATAAAAATCCTGATATGAGACCGAAATATCAGGATTTTTTATGCACAGCCTTATGTAGCAGAAGCGGTGGATGATTGTGTGGGAGTGAGAGGAGAGGTATTCCTGACAAGGCAGTGGAAACTGTATTCGTATTGAAGATGTTGAACGAAATATAAAACAATATCGTTATGATTCGTTAAATCGCGTAATAGAAGAAACAGACCCAGATAACAACTGCACGAAATATGCTTATAATGCCGAAGGTCATATGGCGTTATCAGGAGTATCTACCAGTATGATACATTTGGAAACCGTACCTTCATGGAAGACTGCATGAGAGGCATCATGACGATCTCTGAATATGATGCCCTAAACCATCTGGTCAGGCAGGAAATAAGCAAAGACGCGTTCCCAGAGGATACCATACAGAAAACCTACACCTATGATAAGCGTGCTGGTGGTCCCAATGCCAAACTTAATCTGCTGGATAAAAAAGTGTTTGTCAAATTGATAAAATGTTCCGCAGTCCCAATTGTGGATATGCATATGAATATACTTTTAAAATTTTGAGATATTTTAAGCGGAGGATACAATGAAATCTGTTTGTAAAAAGAAATATGTCAGACGCATCATGATTATACTTCTGAGTTGTTTTATTTTCATGACAGGAAGGATCTTTTATCTATATTTTAATGCGGCACATATACAAAACAGGATAAAAGAAAAAGTATGTGCAGCCGTTTTAACCTAATCTCCCGAAAAAATTATACACATGTGATCTATAAACGGCTAAAATACAAGGAATTCATGGATAGCTCCA
>CAJTSH010000066.1 GCA_910578885.1 uncultured Lachnospiraceae bacterium | reverse complement strand
TTTTCCAGTAAGAAGATTCATGTACATGCTTCTGTTGGAAAAAACCAGCAGAAACAGGTACTGAAAGATTTCCGCAACAGGAATTCCTTTTCTCTTATAAGCGTTAGCAGATTTCAATGCAGAAGAAATATGGAATCTTGTAAAAAAACTTTGGATAGTTTTAGAAATCTGGTTATCATTCTGAGTGTCTTGTGTTATACTTTTATTCATAGCATGAGTCCTCCGGTTTTAATTGTTTCTGAGCAACTCAATTATACCAAACCAGATGGCATTCATGCTATTTTTATGCCAGTTATGATTGAATTTTCAAGGTACATATGCACTTATTCAAGTGCGAAGTTTGAGTTAGTAATTTTATCCCTTCATCAACATGACCTATAAAATCCTTGGCGGCAGCAATAATCGCAATGATCACGATAATCGTACATACGCAACGAGCAACTATCTTTATCCACTTGGGATGTTCTTTCTTTGAATGTTCCGATGGCACAAAAGGATCATCGCCTTCAATAATATCTTTTCCGAGAGCGGTCCATTCTGACAGTTTAGCATCGTCTGCCAATCGGCTGTTTTTGCCTGCAACTGTAAACATATTATTTTCACAGTCCCCTTCTTCTCCTTCTTTGGATGGAAGAATCTTCCCATTGTTAGTTGGATCATCTTTTATGCTTGTAGTACCCGGCAAAGTATCCTTAGCATTTACGTCGTCTATTGAATCAGCAGATAAGGCATCGGCCATTTCGACACTGCTAGTTTCATGTGGAGGATTCTCTTGCCGCATATCCCTCTGAATACTGCTTATGTTCGTGCATTCATTATTTGCTATTTTTCTAGGATTAGCTAAGATGGGGAGATTTTCTAAACCAACATACGAACCATCGTTGTTAGGCGGATATTTTTTCACTGCTAATTCCAATTGCCTTTCAAGTATGTCATCGTAGCACCAATTATTAATTATGCCAGCAATTGTTTTAATATATTTTGCATCTTTTTTATTTAAACTGGTTAATATAGTCCCAATCTCATGACTTTTCCAGATTTGATATTGTCTAAAGCCGCTTCGCATTGATAATACTCATCTTCTTCCAGCGGATAGGTGCTCTTTAGTAGAAATTGAATCCGACGCCAACTAACGGCATTTTTGGCCGTTAAATGCATTGGCTGTTCCAAACGACTGCAGCCACGTACTAGTCCTAATGCCGCCAGTGCAGCATCCCGTTCGAGCGGATTATCAAGACAGTCTGCAGCTAAAATAATGAGCGCCTCTGCTGTAGCATGAGAGATTTCTTGCGTTAATTCGAACTTTGAAATTAAATCATTGAGGCATTCTCCATATTTATTCGTAGATCTAAGTTCGCATAATAGATTTCTCAATGCGCCTAAGAGAATAGTCTCCGCACCATCTTCATTTTTTTGTTCTGCCACACTGATTTACCCCCTTCTAAAACTATAGATATCATAACATATCACATAATAATCCACAAGTAATGCAGCCCGTGGAGAAATCCACGGGCTATAAGTTTGCCTACCATGAATATTCGGTGATCGTGACGGGATTATTATAATCCTCACAATTTTTTACTTCCTCGCTGTTAGGATCTGTAAACTTAATCTCTCGATAGCCTCTATCCCGAAACTCAGTTGCTTTTGGTGCATTCCCATGCCCCATTTCAATCGTTGTCATAGAGGTAGCGTTGTCAATTGTTTGGGTGAGCACCATTTTTAGATACGGCATATCGTAATCCTCCGTTTTGATATCGATTGACCCTGATTTAAGCGGATCTTCTCGGCTCAAGCGCCTGCGGTTATAATGAATCATCGTCGAGTACATCGAGACCATAACGCTTTCAATATACCAATCCGTATTTTCTCCTGCCAAGATCTGTGGAAGAGCTTCTTTAAACTCTAACGAAGAATGCCCATCGCAGTGTTCCAAAAAGTATCTCTGCCATATTTCATCGGCTTTGTTGCGTCCCATCAGCAACACTTTCATCTGCGTTTCGCAGTATTTCTGGTTGCAATGCGAGTCGATCTCATAATACTCTTCCAACTCTACTTTATATGACATTTTTCTCATATCTAATCCCCCTTTTATAGATTATTGTGTTATCGCCTGTCCTCTAAAGAGAAAAGACGAATTCCACAATAATCTGGGGAACAGATAGAGTGGGTAGACTCATCAAAGTGCCTAGACGAGTTAGTCTACACTAACTATTGTAGCACACCTGTTCGATTTTGTCAATATCTTTTATGTCATAACGCTCACCACCGCACCTGTTGACATTCGCTGAGTTTCGCTACCGTTTGCCGAAGTGGCCCGCTAACTTCGCTGTCATTCGCTACGTCTCACTACTGCTCGCTAGCCAACTTCGCTGAACTTCGCTACTGTTCGCTGATTGGATTTATGCCTAATTTTATGTGAAAATCAAATTAAGCCAAGAAGGAACAGTCTTAGGCAATCAATTCAGAAAGTGAGGTATGCATTATGAAAACAGACAAAGCAAGAACAACAAAATCCGAAACAACTGCAAAGCAGAAAGGGGGCAACGAAATGAACATCAGCATGAAAGAAAAAAGAGCAGAGGCGATTGTCCGTATGGAACTTTTGGGCTACGACAAAGAAGTCATTGAGATGTTTAAAAGACAGCGGAGGCCTATTATATCTGCTCAGCCTCTCAAGGTGCCATTTGGGGTCGACGACGATGAACTGGCTATTGCACGATCCATTGAAGATTATTTTCATGTCTTGGTCTATGCGGTACTGCGTTCACCGATTGGTGCTGAGGATGTCGCAAAAATAGATGCGTATATCTGCGTCAGCGATGACCGCAGTGAATGGGCAACGGAACGGGAGTGCCTACAGAAAGGAGAGGCAGTAGCCCTTGAAATATGCTGGGTAAAGATGGGGACAGAGATAGAATCCGTCGACTTTGTGTTAGCAAATTTTATACGGTTACCTGGCGGTGTTTTATGGCGGACGCGTTGAAGGAGGGATTTTCTATGACAAAAGGTTATGAAGAAATCAGAACCAGCAATGGCCGAAAATTAGCTGAACATAAGTATGATGGCAGGATCCATACTATACAGATCCTGGCAAAGAGTGTACTGACTACGATTTTGCTTTATCCAGACGGAGAGGTCAAAATCGATGAAGAGACACAACATCCACAGGGCTGATTTTATGTAGCCCCAGTTTACAAAATATAATAACCCAACCCGCAAGACCGCTGGACGGCAGTACGGAATATCTGAGTTTTAGATATTTTACTGCCGTCTTTTTTGCGTTCTGCGGAAAAAACGGCGGCTCCTTGCGGGTTACCAACAGAAAGGAGCGCCTATGTCAAATTACGATGAAGTTAAAGAATTGAGATATGTAGTCTATAAGTACAAAAAGGAAAATGTGCCCATGAGCCAAGAAATTAAAAGATTCTATTGGAATGAGCATAAAAAAGTGGAAAAGCAAACGAGATGTATTGTAAATGGGAAACCTTGCGGGCTTAGGAATAAATGCAGTGAATGCCCCAGCCTGCACGATGGGGCAATACAGTCATTTGAGGCCATAACACAGACAGAGCAACTTTCCATAGCAATATTTTCTGCTGAAGATGAGATAATTAGAAAGGAACGACACGAAGCACTGTTAAAAGCTTTGTCGGAATTGGACAGGATAGACCAAAAGATTATTTATCTGTACTATTATAAACGCTTGAATGAGCGCAAAATTGCAGAAAAGATAGGCAAATGTCAAAAGACAGTCAATAATAGAAAGAATGCGGCTCTTAACAAATTATGTTCAGCCTTGGAAGATTACCGTGATACAATTTTCTAATTAAAATGTCAAAGGGACAAGAAGGGGTTAGATAAAAACATGGTTTTCATCTAACCTCCTTCTCACCCCCCGTACCACACAGCGAACGGCAAAACCGTACCCGCGGTAATAGTTATTCTGAGGGCTGACATTCGTCGGACTCGTATCCAAGTAGTGACCGCGCACATCAGAGCCAGCAGTAGTAGACCACCAGTGGCCATAGGTGACGCGTACGACGATGTCGCCATACGAGCGATCGTAGCGGCCCGTACGGAGAAAGTTGAGAGGATTGCAAAAACCGAGGCAGTGGGGCGGATGTGGTAAAATCATTACGCTGGGGATTCGCTAGAGTCGATAAAATTACTTCTTTGAAGTTGTTTTGGCTTTGACTGTCACCCATTTCCCATATGCCTGTTTTTTCTTACCTTCTGACATATATTTTTTATATGCACGAATGCGGACAAAATATGTCTTTCTGCTCTTTAACTTTTTCACTGTATAAGCTTTTGCTGATTTTTTTACTGTGATTTTTCTAGCGCCTTTAAATGTTTTCTTTGGACTGACTTGGAGCTGATATCCGGAAATGCCGGAGGCTTTCTTCCATCTGAGGTTCAATTTATTCCTTCCTGCCGTTACTTTTACTGCTTTTATTTTTGCCACTTTTGGTGTCGAAACTTTGTTTGGCTTTGTGGGCTTAGCAGGGGATGCATTGTTTGCGTCTGCCGGCAAAGATTTGGTAATGGAAAAACAACCCGCCATAAGATTATAGCCTGTAAACATGGAATTCGGGTCATTTTCATCATCCAAGCCACCCCATATATCCCCGAAAAAGGTTGAGTCGCAGTTTTGGACAATCCCTGCGCTATTTACCATCGGAACAAACTTAAAGTTGCTGCCTTGTAACATATCGGCGTCCACTGCTATTTCAGGACCGTTTTCATGCTGCTCCCACCGAAGAATCATGACAAGCCCATAGTATGTATTCGGTTCGACTTTTTGAAAATCCAGCTTCCACCAGTAAGTGGAACTGTCACTGGGAGGAGCCAGGGTAAACCAGTCTTGTGCGGCATTATAGTCTAACTTAACCCAAAAAAGGCTCCAATGCAGATTTTTATCCAGTACGCTTCCTTCCTCTACCTTCTGCTCCCCATTGATATATACCGGGGTCTCGTCATACCCCTTCCATACTCGGAGAGTGTTTGTATCCTGCCCTTCATACAGCTTCGTGTTGATATTCCTAAAATCAATGCTGTGGATGCGAATCTTATCCTCCGGCCTGTCAATACATATTCTGGAATAAATATCCTTAATAATAATTTTATCGCCTTCTACCACATAATCCTTATCCGTAAAAGCCACGCCACCGACTTCCCCATGGAAATCCTTTTCATATACATAGCGGTGGGATTCCCCACCGAAACTGCTACGCTGGTCAAACTCACATGGAAGTTCCAGTGACAAACTGTATTCCTTTCCTTTTTCAAAAATATCTGTATCGGCGAGTACTTTATCCGTTTTGACGTCGCGCCAGTAAAAATTATAGTTTTCTCTTGAAACCATGCCGGAGCCACCTGACATACTGCCATGATACTGCATGCTGACAACCGGGTCGCTGTATGATTCCTCTGTGTACGGGTCATCCATATACTCAAAAATAACACTGCTTACTTCTATGACTGAGACATTTTCTTTGGCATATACCTTGCTGTTGTCGAAGGATGATTTTTGAGTTGCTGCAGCAACATTCTGTGTAAATTGCATGGATATCAGTACCCCCAGGGTAATCATCGCAACAAATATTCTCATTTTTTTCATAATCTACCTCCTTGTTTTTTATTGTGGTTTAAGCAACCTTTTGATACCGGTTCATTTTCTTGCTACTCAATCCGACTTAAACTCGCCCCGGCTATTTCAATGTTGTCATCATCTATGATGTTGACGGTTTTCTCCAGGCTCTCCCCAAGCGGAGTAGTAAGAGTCAGGACGTATTTTTCACCGTCAAAGCTAAAGGCATATGTATCGTTGGGGCTATAAAAATTACAGCGGTTTCCGTCAAATACAATAACTGCGCCCGGCTGTGCCTGGCCAAATCCGCTTTCACCAATATTTTTCCATTTGCCCATGATATCGTAAGAATCGGGAACAATATAAGAGTCAGTTTGGGATTCCGCATCTGATTCTGTCCCGCCGGACATCAGTTTAACACAATCAATCATTCCGCTTCCGTCTAATCGGATATAGCTCCAGCACCCATCATCAACGTCCATGCAACATATCAGACCATCGCCAACATCGCCAAAAGAAAAATCATTTAGCATGGACAAATCATCTGTTCCGGGAGTAGATACTTTGCCGTTCGGTTCTATAATTTTCGTTTCATCATCTATTGTCACTTGAAAATATCCATTTTGAGAGTCATTTAGACTGACATGGTTTATTATCTGGTCTATTCTGACCGGCGAATATGCCAGGTTCCCTTGCCTATCTATTACCGCCGCATACCAGTCCCCGTCTGCACCTTGCATGGTTATCGGGGCATATCCACCACTAAAGGCTCCGCCTTCAATTCTATTTTCCCTATATTGCTCCAATGATATTGCAAGATTCCAATCCTTGTCATAATAGCCGATTCCATCGCTATATCCTCCATCTCCAAATATCAGCCCTTCTCCATAACTGGAATCAGAATAGAATCCCTCCTTTTTAGAAACAACATTTTGCAGCTCATCATAAGACTCGCACAGTTGTTCTTCATAATCGGTATCAATGATATATGCGAAGTCGACTCCATCAAGGACAATTGCTGTATATCCTTTATAAAAATTTCCGACTGTTTTTTCCATACACCATGCATTACGTGGAAATGGCGAAAAATGTGCTGTCGAGATATTGTATAATCCAGATGGTAAAACGATAAAATTCTCACCAATATAACGAATAGCAGGCCATGTATTGACATCATCTACCCAATTCTCCAAATCAAAGTTCTCATCACTTGCCTGCATTTCATTCAGGACATTACCATTTTTGTCAATAGTTCCATAACGCCATTCATCCGTATCAAAACTTTGGATATGCTGGGCTGCAAAAAAATGCCCGTTTCCATAAGCAAGGATTAAGTAACCGCCATCGTGGCTTATTTTGCTTTCAAAAAGCACATTCCCCTCCGCATCAATAATCCCGCATGGGGATTCCATGGTATCGTCTTCCCTATAAAATGCAAGTCCATCCTGAAATTGGGAAACATAAAACAATTGGCTGTCTGCCTGGTACACTAATTTCCCATCCGTATCTATCACGCCCGTGCGAAAAGCATCATAAAAACCGTCTTTAGAAAAGTCTACCCATGCTCGTTCATCAGAAAAAGGACGTGGCTTTATAAATTGGTATGTTTCTACAACCACCTCTTCGACTTCTTTATAAGCGTCTCCATCGTAATCCGTATCTGTGTTCTCATACTCTGTTTCCCCATACTCTGTGTCATCTTCCCAAGTATCTGTATTCTCTTCGGTGGTAAAGTCAACGTCTCTAGAACCGCCACATCCGCCGAGTAAAACGCTCAACAATAAAACTCCTACTAAAAGTTTCTCTTTCATACACCGTCTCCTTCATTTGTATCTGTCCGATAGTTTTTCCGTGCCGGAAGGCTGCTTTTTTGATTTGTGCTCATTCATTTTGTTATTGACGGCATCTTCGGCTTTGCCAAAAACATAATGGATGATATAACGAATAACTAAAAGTAAGGCCGCAATTCCTATGCCTATAAGAAGCAGTTGAAAATCCATGTTCATAGTCTGTACCTCCTAGAAAAATTTTGGTTTGCTTTTTGTGTTGACGTATTCCGTGGATACCTCTGTCTGTGGGTCAAGCCGCAGAAAAGTCCTTTCAATTGCCGTCAGTACTGTGTTCATGTGCGCTTCATACTGAATCATGCCCTGACGTTCAGTCCATTCAAGAAATTGGAATCCATAGCAGTCTTTTCCGTCATCCCGCCCGCATTTGTATAACTGTGCAGACCAATTTACCCCGTCGTAGCGGATCAGCGGCTTTTGGGAATCTCTGGCCATGCTGGCCGCCTTATGGTAATCAGTATCCTTCAGCGCATTCCAGACCCGTTCCCAACTACCATTCTCCAACGTGAAATAATGTACCTGTTTCAGATAATCAAGGTTTCTTTTGATGATTTGACCGCTGTCATACAACTTTTTTCTCCTCGCATACATAATGTAAAGAACTGCGGCCGTAAGCCCGATAATAAATATCCAATACATATTTGTTCACCTCCGTGATATAAAGGGGACTCCCCCCAAGATAATATGGTTTCCGTTTCAAAAGCTGTTTAATGCATCTGCCACATTCTGGGCATCGGCAGGCGTAAAGCCTTCTATCGTACACATACTGATACAACATCAGGTGTCGGATGGGCTGTAAAGATTACACTTAATTCCATCAAAGGCAATAATTGCCCCCTCCTGTGCTTGCCCAAAAGTATATTCGCCTACATTTTTCCATTTTCCTTCGATTGCAAATTCTTCTTCACGCCCACAGCCACATAGGACGAGCAGGCAACAAAGAGTCAATATATTAAGTAGTTTTAATCTCATACGACATCTCCTTTGTTTGTATCTACCTGATAGTTTTTCCGTGCCGGGTGCAGAAAGTTTTTAGCGCCGTTTCTCATCACATCCGCCTTTGCCGTTATAAACTTCGCATCTGCTCCGGTTTGAACTGCGATGCTCGGAGACAATATGCGAAAAGCCGGATCTGTGGCAAATCAAAGCTTGTCAAATTCCCGCATAATGTAATTCAAGTCAGCAGACTGCACTTTCAAAGAGCCATTTACATATAATGCATACCATCCGCCGCCACTCTCCCTTACCTCAATAAGTCCATTGGCCGTATGTTTGCTTTTTAATGTCATTTTGACACCCCCTTTCTTATCATCCATAGAAAATACTGTAGTCCATGTTGGTCTATAGTAATGCATTTATACGCGCTAAGATGCCTTCTCCGGTTTCCGGGTACCCATAATCTTTCAACTGTAATGGGAAGTTGAAGATGTCCTTCTCATTCCCCCGATCTACAATCACATTATCCGTCCTCTCTTTTGGTATTGCATCTAGCGTATATAATAAGCCATGGGATACCGAGACTACCATATTTTGGTTTTTATTTTCCAAGAACATTGCATCATATGGAAGCAAGTCGTATATCCAATATCTTAAATCTGTTATCTTTTGGTTGTCATCATATTTCCCGCTAACGGAATAAACCATATAAAGCTTACCGTCTCTTCCCAGGCAATAATCCCAAGCCCTTGTTATATTGTAAGATGATGCGGGATTTCCATTATTAAATATGTACAATCTCTTAAAATGATCCAATCTCCACCCATCAAATTTAATTAGGCCGCACTCCATCTTTCCGTCATTGATGATTGGGTATTTAACCGACATATCGAACGGCTTTTGTATCTTAGGGATCACCTCGGCAATATATTGGCTAATTTCATTAGCTTTCTTCTCCAGGACTGCTTGCATACCGAATGGGGCATCGAAGGCTCCTTCCTTTATCCTCATTCTGCCGTAATCTGCAAGTTCTTCCAGTTTACTTTGCGTACACCATGACGCGTCCGTTTCCTGCATCATCTCTTCCCATGCCACTCCAGTATAGTACGACATGACACGGGATTTCGATGCATCTGCCATGTCTGCCCTTGATAAATCCGGTTTTGCAATTAACTCAGCCTCTCTTTCTATTGTGATAACATCATTGTCCAGCTTTAATTCCGCCTTTGGTGTCATATTTTCCATGCTGTATGGTAAAGTAGCTTGGGCGGCGGGGACCATATGATGGACAGGCGCGCCTTGTACTCTGTAAGGATGCGTCAGCCACCACCCCGAAAACATAATTTCTGCAGCCGGGCATACAAGTTTGACCATTATCTCAGACAAAAACTGCAAAGATCTGATAACTTCCCCGGACAATGCTGTCAGTATGATTGGTATGGTTGCCATGCAAAACAGAATCCCTGGGATATACCAAAATTTTTGGGTAATAGAAGAAAATTTATTCCCCTTCCTCAGAGCCATTATCGCTAGGAATGCCAGCGTACCGTACGAAAATGTTAGTATGACCCGCACTAGTAGGATATTGGTTAAACCGCTCAAATCTCCCCTCGGATAATAATTGGGGAAATTATTAGGAAATTCCCAGTATGCAACTGTGTAATAAAATATATGCCAAATGCTATATGCCAAAAGAGCGACAGAAAACAGCCAGATCTTTCTTAAAAACAAAAGCATCGTAGAAACAAGCAGCAATGACAGGATGATCCATGTATGCCAGTTGAAATATGCAAATCCGACATATGATCCCACCGGGATGTAATGCTGATGCATAGAAAGATAAAGAAAAAGTATTCCATGCAAAGCAAAGAAAATCCCTGCTGCCGGAAATTTGATTTTGAGAGTTGTTTCTTCCTCTGCCAATAGTCCGTTGCTATCTTTAGATGCAGTATCTCTGATGAGGTTTATTTGTTCCGATGAATCATCCGGCCTACTTCTTTTATTGTTGTCATGGGCCAGCTTTTGCCCACATTTTATGCAAAATTGTCCGCCATCCGAACACTTTGCCCCACAATTACTGCAATACATTTTAATGCCCCCTTTTTTTGTTTTATAGAGCTGTCAAGCGACAGCAAAAAGCAGCTCATAAACCGCTAAAATAAAAGATGTAACACTATATAGAGAGTGTTACATCTTTTACGTTCCACAAGCCGCCGATATGCTATAAAAACGCCGTTTATTATGATATTGTGTACAGATTTTCTACATTTTAGTATAACTGACCCTTGAATATAAATGGTTTTGATGTTAAAATTGTATCAATATCTATAAAGTGTTACATCTGCCCCTTTTGTGGCGATACGCTATCATCAGCCGTATCTTACGACAAAGGGGGCTTTATTTATTATGGCAGCAACAGAACCAATCAGGGACAAGAAACAGTTAAAGGAACTTGCGAATTATTTTTTGAAGAAAGGCCAGCTGCGTAATTATACGCTCGTATTGATGGGGACATATACCGTTCTTCGGATTTCTGACCTGCTCCGGCTTAAATGGTCAGATGTGTATGACGAAGAAAGGCAGGCGTTCCGTACCCATATTACCGTGACAGAGAAGAAGACCAAGAAAAAGCGTACCATTGCTTTAAATCCACAGCTGCTGGGCGCACTCAAGCAGTGTTACCTTCACCGCCGGGGCGATTATATTTTTGCCAATAACCGTAAAGAGCCAAAGGCTATCAGCCGGGTGCAGGCATGGCGGATTATCCATGCCGCCGTAGTGGAGCTGGGGATTATGGGCAAGATTGCCTGCCATTCTTTGCGGAAGACCTGGGGCTACCACGCAATCATAGATGGGGACGTGTCACTAGCTGTGGTTGTAGATATCTATAACCACAGCAGTTACGAGACTACCAAGCTTTACCTCGGCATCAGGCAGGATGAGCGGGACGAGGCAATACTTAAGATGACATTGTTTTAGCTGGCAACAGACATGATTTTATGTGATTAAACCTTCTTGAGTTGACAGAGCGCAGAAAATTGATCTCTACGCTCTGTCTTGTGATGGACAAAAGTGAGTATTTCCTAATGAGTGTTACTGAAAAGCAATATAATACGCAAAATGCGTATTATCACTGTTGCCGCACACACCAGATTTTATGAGAATGACTCAACTTTCTCCGTACGGGCGATTACGTTCATAGCCATGGCTATGTCAATGCGCGCGTCGTATTTGGTCTTTGGTGGTCGGCTATCGCTAGTCAAAACTCAAATAGCTATAGTATATACAGTTACCCAACGGGCGTTGATTACCATAATAATGCTTCCCGCGGTTTCGGTTTTGCCGTTCGCTGTGTGGTACGGGAGGGGTGAGAGTGTAGACTCATACAAAATCAGTTAATGCTTTTGGTGCAAAATGGTGCATCGTGTAAAATCACTCTCAAAACTTTGTCATCTTCACAGTATGATTCCCTCCTCAAATCCCCACTCATTTACCGCTTCCAATCATCAAATAAGGCGTTTACCCCTATAAATCGGGGTGAACGCCTTATTATTGTGCGCCTAGCGGCGCACGTTTCTAACGGGTGAAAGTCCCCAATCCGCCCTAG
>CAJTSH010000065.1 GCA_910578885.1 uncultured Lachnospiraceae bacterium | reverse complement strand
GCCTTCTGCCCCTTCCCGGAACCAGAATCCCCGGCCTCCGCAGCACCAGTCTCCACAATCTCCACGGCATCCCCGGCCGCTTCCGCTTTCCCTGCTCCATCCACGGCAACGCCATCCGCCGTCACAGCCGTATCCTTCTCCGCCGTACCCACGGCACCGTTCCACTCCATACCGGCAAGCCCCCTAAGCCCGTCCGCCACCATGGAAAACCCGTCCGCGATCCTCAACAATTCACTTTCCATCTTACAATCCCTCCATATCTTCCAATCGTTCTATCAGTTCCTCGGAGTACATGGCGCACACCAGCATCTCCTTCCCAATCTCCGGGCGGCTGAAATACTGCGCCTTCTCCCCGTACCTTTTCCGTACCTCCGCCTCCATCAGCCTGCGCCGCTCGCCCCGCTCAAAGCCGAACACCCAGATCCCGTCCGCCTTCTCCATCAGCCTGGAGACCAGAATCCCCTCCACAGCGCTCCCAAGCTCATCCTTGAAAATCCCGTGGAAACAAAGGAACGGGCTCACCGGGATCTTCCCCTTATGGGCCGCATACCGGCAGTATTCCTCCGCCCTCTGCCGGTCCAGCTCCTCACTCCCCGTCAGATGCGTCAAAACCAGCACCATCTCCATGCCCGCTCCCTCCTTCCATGCCTTCCGGCTCCATGAACCTCACCTCAACCCCATGCTCTGCGGCAAAAGCGATCTCCGAAGCCATCCCTTCCGTGGCCTCCCCGAAAACCCACATCTCGTCACAGCACAGGAGCAGCTCCAGCCCCATGGCAAGCCCCGCCTGCCGCTCCGCCTCAATCCCCTCATTCAGAAACTGCGGGAACAGAAGATGCGGCGCAACCGGCAGGAACCCTCTCTCACAGGCCGCCCGGCAGTACCCGGCCGCCCTCCTCGCATTCCCCTCCATGTCCCCACGGAAAGGGCTGCAGATAAACACCTTTTTCCTTTCAGCCATACCATCACTTCCCTTTCTTCATTTTCCTTCTGCCCCAGGTCCCTTCCCTGGCGGACTCATACGCACGGATCTCCCGGTCAATCTTCATCAGCTTCACCGCCAGGCTCTTAGCCACAATGCTGATCGCCTGCAGAACCCCAATCAACTCCTGCGAATTTTCCATAAATCCCGGCCTCCTTCCTCCATAATTTGAGAGGCAGTAAAACTTACCCCTCTACTTCTCGTAATGACACTTTTTTCAAATGTGACGAACGATTTTCAAAACTTTTTCAAAAACCATTCGACAAACCAGCGCCCCTTTTGTCGAACCGTCCATGCACAATCATACATCCAGCCCCTTCCCCCGGAAATACGCCCGCAGCTTCCCCAGCACCGAAACCTTCCGGGAAGACACCGTTGTCCTGGGCTCCCCCCGCTCCTTCGCAAACTCGCTCACCGGCACCTGCTCCCCGAACACCTTCAAAGCCAGCTCCCGCTCTTCCGGCATCAGGGAATCCAGCGCTTCCTCCAATATCCCCAACAACATCTCCTTCTCCAGCAACTCATCCATGTCCGGCTGCCCCGTATCCGCAACCCCCATATCCTCCGCCGCAACGTCCCTCCACGCCTCATAAGACTCCTCCGTATACCCCTTTTCCTCCATCGCCTCCCGGTTCCTCTGCTCCCTCTTCTTCTGCCTCCACCATGGGCGGAAATACCTCTGGTACTCTTCCTCCGTGACCTCCATCCATATCTCTTCCTTTCCTGACTGAATCTTGATTCTCCGTTTTGCCATCCGGCTTCCCTTCCTTTACCCCGCGGTAAAGCCAGGAAAAACCGGCTGCCACTCCTTCAAACACAAAAAAAGACCGCAAAAAGCCGAAATCCAGCCTCTTACGGTCTTCAAAACACATCTCTCCACACGGGTAACGCCCCGGCGGAAACATTATTCGATTCTTAACTATACTGTGCCATTCAAAACAAAACTTCAAAAACACAACACTGCTTTTTTCATTGGCGATTATTCGTATGCTCACCAGCCCTTTTCCGGATGATGAAAGCAAAGGGTCAGGCATCGTCTCTCCTTCCTGGCAGCACCGCTCGTATTCATGACTTTTCATGTACTAATGCAATCTGCCCTGGACCTGTCTTCTACGACGCAATCCCACTTTCCATAATCTACCATGTATCTAAAGTCTTCCCCAAAAAACAACTCATAATCATGAACATAAAACGGCTCAAAGAAAAACAGCCAGAATAACCTGACTGCTCCTCCCTGACATCCCTATATTCTTCTTATCTCCCCCTTTAACACAGCTCACGTTTTTGGTTTCTCACCATATGGCACTGAATCTTCCGCCACCATAGAAAGCTCTGTTCTTGGCTGAAAATCATAAACCGCAGCCCTCGGCTTTATATTGCCGCTCATCAGTTCCGCCTGTTTTATCACAATATCAACAGCACCTTTGGCCTTCTCCGGCGGATACTTATATTTCCTCAAAAGATGCTTCACCTGCGTCCTCATATAAGCGCGGGCAGACTCCTTCTTATCCCAGTCAACCGTCCTGCTCCTGCGAATCAATTCCGTCAATTCCTGCGCCATTTCAATCAAAACCTTATCCTGCATCTTTCTAAGAACTTCTGGATCTGCCACCAACGCATCATAAAAAGCCAGTTCTTCCACAGACAATCCCTTTTCATCCCCAGCCTTATAAGCCTCTGTCATCTCTTTTGACAGATTCAATAATTCCTCAATCACCTCCGCACTGGTAATCAGTCTGTTATTGTACATCTTTAATAATTTCTGCATCTTCTCCGAAAAGAGCTGTGACTTCACAACCCCAGTCCTTGCAAATACACGGATATTATCCTCCAAGAGTTTGCGCAGCATCTCCGCGGCAATATTCTTGTGCTTCATCCTGCGGATTTTCTCCATATATTCCTCTGACAAAATCGAAATCTCCGGATTCTTTTTCCCCGCCTCTGCAAAGATATTATAAACGCCATCCTGCTCAATCGCCTGTTCCAGCAATTTCATAATCCTTGCGTTTATCTCATTTGTCGTAATTCCCATCCGTCCCGCAGTCTTGCAGATTCCAGCCTTCACACATTTAAAAAATTCAATTTCCTGCTTTATATTGGCATCAAGCATACTCCGGCAAAGCGTTTCCGCCTGACTAAGGGCTGTAGCCTCCCGGATAAAACTTTTCTGTTCATCCTCTTCCATCCCAAGTGCAAAATTAACCCCGTTTGCTATCACAGCAAGACGCACCGAATCGTCTACTCCAAAAAAATCAGAATAATCAAATCCGTAGAACATATCCCGCATAATTTCCAGCTTCTCTATTGCTATGGACAATGCTTGTCCCAAATCAGGGATTTTGTCCTGGTCACGCTTAGTATACTGGCTTAATGCACTTTTCAACTCTGCCGCCATACCTATGTAATCAACAATCAATCCCGCCTCTTTATCCTGATACACACGATTGACACGGGCGATTGCCTGCATCAGATTATGCCCCTTCATCGGCTTATCAATATACATAGTCGCCATAGATGGAACATCAAAACCCGTCAGCCACATATCCACCACAATTGCAATTTTAAACTCACTGGTATCATCCTTAAATTCCAGCATAAGACCATCCCGGTACGCTTTGTTCCCAATAATATCATGCCAGTCCTCATCATCTTGATTGCTGGATGTCAAAACCACCTTCACCTTCTGTTTCCATTCCGGCCGCTTTTCCAGAATAATCCGATAAAGATTGATGGCAATCCGCCGACTCATACACACAATCATAGCTTTGCCCGTAAGCACATACTGTCTGTCTTCATAGTGGGTAATCATATCATCCGCCAAAAGAGACAGCCTTTCCTTAGAACCTATGATTGCTTCAATGGTAGACAAGTCTGACTTTGATTTTTCAATCGCCGTCTCTGACGCCTCACCTGCCATTTTTTCATATTCCGCATCTATCTTTTTCAGCAGCTCTTCATTCAGCTTTATCTTCGCAGTACGATTTTCATAATAAATCGGAACCGTTGCCCCATCCTCTACCGCCTGCGTCATATCATAAATATCAATATATTCCCCAAAGACCTCCACCGTTGACCTGTCATCAAAATCAATAGGTGTCCCGGTAAATCCAATAAATGTGGCGTTCGGCAAAGAATCCCTCATATACTTTGCCATGCCATATTTCCACTCGCCTGTTTCCCTGTCAAGTTTCCCATCCAGACCATATTGAGAACGGTGCGCCTCATCTGCCATGAATATAATATTGCTCCGCTCACTCAATACTTCACTGCTTTCCTCAAATTTCTGAATCGTGGTAAAAATAATGCCCCCAGCCTTTACCCGTAACAACTCTTTCAGATGCTCCCGGCTTCTTGCCTGCTTCGGTGTCTGCCGCAGCAGCAGCTTAGAACTGGAACAAAACGTGTCAAAAAGCTGGTTATCCAGATCATTCCTATCTGTCAACACTACAATAGTAGGATTATTAAATTCCGGATCGCTGACGATACAGCCTGTATAGAACACCATGGACAGACTCTTCCCACTGCCCTGGGTATGCCACACTACCCCGACCTTCCTGCTGTGTTCCTCCAGGGCATTCCTTGTACGCTCCACTGCTTTTCTCACCGCAAAATACTGATGATACCCGGCAATAATTTTGATTGTCCTGCCCTTACTATTCTGGAAAACAATAAAATTCCGTATCAAATCCAAAAGCCTTGCCTTCGGAAATACACCATTCAAAAGAACCGAAAAATAATTAAGTCCTCCCTCTTCCGGTTTTTCCCCATTTTCCGATTTCCACACCATATAACGGGTAAAATCAGACGTGATTGTCCCCATGCGGGTGTCCAAACCGTCACTAATTACATTGAAAGCATTATAATAAAACAAAGACGGAATATCCATTTGGTAGTTTTTGACCTGCTTATATGCGTTTTCAATCGTAGTCTCTTCATTCGTAATATTTTTCAGTTCAAACAATACCAACGGAATACCATTCACAAATACCAAAACATCCGGCCGCTTGTTCTTATACTCAATCACGGTATATTGATTGACAACATGAAATTCATTCCTCTCCGGATCTGCAAAATCCATTAGCTTTACCGTATAAATACGCAGCTCTCCATTCACACGATAATTGACGGGAACGCCCTCAATCAAATATTTATGAAAAGCCGCATTCATATCCTCTAATCTCAATAAACCAAAATCCTTTATGGTTTTGTAAGTTTCTGCAATAATTCCTTCATTAATTCCAGGATTAATCCTATAGATAGATTCTTCAAAGTGATCCTGCAAAATGACTTCATGATAATCTCTGTCAATATCAGGACCATATAAACTTTTATATCCTTTTTGCTGAAGCTCCGAAATTATAACTTGTTCCAGAGTATTCTCACATATTGTCATTTCATTTATTTCCTTCTCTCTTGTGATTTAGGTCTTCGCAGATAAATCAATTTCATAATGACTATTTAACTTATTGCTCCAATAGTTTTAATATCTAATCAATTAACATTTATAAATTTATTTTTCCGGTAGTCCGATAAAAAAACAGTTCGCAATACTATTGATACTGCAAAATTAACTGCGCCAAATTAAGAAGTTCTCGTTTAATTTGATCTACACGCTGTATAAAAGAAGCTCCATGTTGGGATGATAATTGTCCAATTGCTATTTTGGTTGTTAAAATAGCATTATACCCAATATGATTATACGAAATATCAAGTATTTGGTTGGCATAATCCACCCATGTATTAAATTCTTGCATAGATATATCACTATTTTGATATGTTTGGTGATACAAATAATTTCTTTGGGAATATAACCCAGGCGCAGCATTAATCACCTTAATCAATGCGTCAATTACAATTTGCTTACTTTGATAATTTATCATTGACTGCCACCCCCATCTATTTCGTCTGAATTTTGAGTTTGTATATCATCTCTAAAATTATTTATTTGATTCTGCCGGAATGTATTCTCGGCATTTTCAAACTGTTTTCTTGTATCCTCTATCCCCTTTCTACGAAATTTCCATCCTTTCGCTTCTACGTCATAAAATGGCAATATAAACAACACTATCCAAATAAGAAATAAAATATTGTTCCCATCAAATTGTTCAAAAAATTTCATTGTAATACATTTTTCCCAATTAACCACAATATAACTTGAAAGAAACATCAGTAACAGAACATACAATATTTCATAAATGCGAAGTTTTACCCAATTTATAAATCTTTTGAATATACTTTTCATTACGATAATCACCTCTAAAGTTTTCTTATGCCTAACTTAAATATTGCCGCCAAATGGAAACAAGATTTTACTGACGCATCGGAAATGGAAATATACAGAAGAAGTTACTTAACGTACCGGCGTTTTCAAATCTACTCATGGCAACTTAAAACTCAATATTGGACACATCAATTTCACCGGACATGAGTTTGGGGAGAAGTGCATCCCTAAGGGATGCCAATCTAAGGTTTTCAAGCGAATTGCTTTTCATTTTCATAAAAAGTGTGGAGGCAATATTGCCGAAGTCCATCAAATCATCTTCGTTTGGACAGTTTATTACAAATTGGCCAATAGTATCTGCTGATACACGCTGCCGTCCACTACTGCCATTCATATTTTTAACTGCATAGTCAACAAACGCAGGATAACGTGCAAGACAATATAGATATTCTGGCGGTACACCTTCCTTTGGAGCAAGGACAATATACTCTGTTGAGCCAAATGCAATCTCCTTATCATCAAGAAAATTGATGTAGGCCGTTTTGCCATTTTCAAGGCAAGGTGTAATTCTAGCCAAAATGGTATCACCATTTGTAAAGCGCATTCCCCCGTTGAATGACTTCATTTCCCAGCCAGAAGGGAATGAACCAGTGGTTGAGAGCTGTGACATATCAATGCAGCGTGCCATTTGATTTTTTTTAAGCGGACGTTTGGGATTGATGTAAGCTATCTCTGTCACTAAACATTTTGAATCGCCTGCATCCAGCATAAGTTGGTCAAATAGAGCGAAAGCCTGCTCTTGTAAATTATCGTTTACTGCAACATTTATGGCTATTTTTTCGTCCAGCAAATATAATATATCCGCAATTTTCTCTTGTATCTGTATAGACGGCAAATCAATTATAATTTTTTTTAATTCAGCCGATTTAATCCCAATAACTGTAGTCCCCGATGCTCTTGTTGCAATACAATTCTTGAGTTTTTTATCTTGTAAAGCATATAGAAAATAGTGATTATTTAAATACTCCTTTTTAGGCTCCATTATAATTACTCTTTGTGCAAAAGCCAATTTGTCATCCGTTTTAATTTCCGCCACTTCTCCTAATGGTGCCTCTGTCGTAAAAACAATGTCTCCTTTTTGGGGAATTCCTCGCCGCATCCATTCATCATAATTTTCTTCTGCAATAAACTCTTGGGGTGCCATGATTACACCATTTTTTATTATTTTTGCAGTAACTAATGGTACTCCACTTTTTGTTTTAGTGGGTGTTTTTCCACGATAATCTATAAAATCACATACATCTTGAAGCTTATACGAATTAAATTTCATATCCCATTGCTCCTAATCTTTTCTTAATTTTCTCTTGAAGTTCAACAGATTCTTTAAACATCCCTGACAGTTCAGAAGTAAGTCTTTTCATTTTATCTTCAAAAGATTCTCCGTCATCTTCCTGCTCTTCTATCCCTACATATCTCCCCGGAGTCAAAATATAGTCTTGTCCATCTATCTCTTTTATTGTTGCTTCTTTACAGAATCCCTGAATATCCTCATATTCTTTTCCCTGTCTCCAATTCTGGTATGTATCCGCAATTTTCCTAATATCAACCTCTGATAATTCCCGAACTTTTCGGTCTATCATATGACCCAATTTTCTTGCATCTATAAAAAGAACTTTATTTTGGGATTGCTCTGTTTTTCCTTTCCGTAAAATCCAAAGGGATACCGGAATCCCGGTGGAATAAAACAATTGCCCTGGCATTGCCACAATACATTCAACGACATCTCCTATAATCATGTTTTTCCTGATATTTCCCTCATTGGATGTATTAGAACTCAAAGAACCATTTGCCAATACTGTCCCACATACTCCGCCCGCCGGACTCAAATGGTGAATCATATGCTGCAACCATGCAAAGTTGGCATTACCAACGGGTGGGATTCCATATTTCCAACGAATATCATCTTGTAACCTCTCTCCACCCCAATCTGATACATTAAATGGCGGATTCGCTAAAATATAATTTGCCTTCAACATCTTATGCTGATCATCGTGAAATGAATCCGCATTATGCCTGCCAAGATTTGCCTCCAACTGACGGATTGCCAGATTCATCTTTGCCAATTTCCACGTTGTTGGATTACTCTCCTGTCCAAAAATGGAAATATCCCTGATATTCCCCTGATGTTCTTTTACAAATCGGGCTGACTGGCAAAACATACCACCACTTCCACACGCCGGATCAAGGATCTGCCCTTCAAACGGCTCAATCATCTCCACCAAAGTTCTTACAATACAAGACGGCGTATAAAATTCTCCCCCCAACTTACCTTCCGCACTTGCAAATTTACTCAAAAAATATTCATATACACGCCCCAGGACATCTCTTTCTTGCGCTGCAGTTGAACCAACCTCTATATTTGTAAATAAAGTTACCAATTCTCCCAAACGTGTTTTATCAAGTTCTGCTCTTGAATAATTCTTTGTCAAAACACCCTTTAAAGTGTTATTTTCGTTTTCTAATGTTTCCATTGCATGGTCAATTACACTGCCTATATCCGCATTGGTGGCATGTTTTTGGATTTCTGACCATCTTGCTTCCTTGGGAACCCAGAAAATGTTATCTGCCAAATATTCATCTCTGTCTTCCTCATCACCATATCCTTCTTCCAATAAAGCCTGATACTTTTCTTCAAAAGAATCTGATACATATTTCAAAAATATAAGTCCTAACACCACATGCTTATACTCTGCCGCATCCATATTAGAACGCAATTTATCCGCTGCCTGCCATAACTTCTCTTCAAATCCTACATTAGTAGTTCCTACCGCCATATTTACCTCCATGCTACATAGAAATTCAAAATTACTCTTATAAGCCCCTTCTAAAATATGACTTACAACTTACTTATTTTTGTGAAAGTAATTTTCCGAATATGTTTCAACTAAATCATAAATGTTCAATTTATGCAAATCCAAAAGCTGTTGCAGGGTCGAATCGGAAACTTCTGATAATTCATATGGCTTCAATTCCTTAATAAATCTCTTAATATTATCCTTTAGTAATTTCAATTTACCGCGCCGTATCACCCTTACGTCATGCGTAAAATCTGCACAATAAGATAAGTTTTTAGTTGGAATAATTAAAAACCTATTTACACTTGCCTCCAATCCATATTGTTCCTCAAACCAAGCACAATGATTATTCATTTGACCTGCTTCATGCTTGCTTATCTCTGCACGGGTATCCTCTACTTCACTCTTGCATTCAAAAAAACTATACAGATTATTTGCTCCACACCATAAATTATCTGGACCTTTTCTAATTTCTTTGTCAGGACGCTGGCTTATATAACCCAATAATTCTCCAACTATTTTTAGGGCAGCTTCAAATTTTTCCGCCTCCATTCCGAAGGATAAATTATCCAATATCTCATCAACTGCCAACACTAATTCACTATAATTTTCATATTTTTTAAAGAAAGTATGTATTCTCTTTAATCTGTTTTCATGTATGTATGAAACTTTTGTATAGGTAATGCCTGTTTTGGGTTTTAATAATTGAGCGTTACATTTAAAAGCCGCTTTTTGCAATTGAATAGACTTTTCTTTATAAATAGGGTAGTTATACCTAGCAAGTTGTTGCAAATACCATCCCCTCTCTAATTCGTCCTTTTGCAAATTATCAATAAATTTTTGCATATCTGCAATGGCCTTTTCATATTCCTCATCACAATACAATTTTTCAATACGTGACTCTTCTAACAGACGCTCGTACATTGTAGTATTTTCAATTTTATTTTCAATGGAATCCATTTCATCAGTATAGTATTCTTTCCATCCTTCATCACGATTTAACATTTGTTTAATCAATGAAATAACTTGTTTAATCGGGGACTCATCCGAATCCTGTTCATCTTGAGCCATTTTTGTAATCTCTAGCCCAATATCTATTTGTTTTTGAGTTTGATCAGAAAAGTATTTATTAGTGGTCACACTACGCATAAATTTAACAATATCTGAACCAATAACCAAAATAGCACAATAATCTTTTTCTCCACGAACACCCCGCCCCATTCCCTGTTCGATTTTTTGCGCTATACGCTTATTAATTATTTCACTGTTAGGTCTACACTTTTCTTCATATTTATCAGAAAGGCTATTAAAAAATGGCATAGAATCCATAATTAATATGCGACAGCTTTCATCCGGTAGGTCGATACCATCATAGCGATTATTTATAACAACAATATGTCCAAATTCCTTTCTCTTTAGCTTCTCTATAATCGAAAAAATATTTTCTCTGTCTACACATATTGCCCCCAGATTTTTATAATGATTGGCACGTTTCGTATTTGGCACTAAGGCTACCATACCAAATTTTTTGTTATCCATTTTCCCAAATTTAGTAACAACTAAATCTCGATCACATTCATCATCAATAAGAGAGGGTAATATAATCATTTTTTCGCCGGACCATTTTTGCTCACTATTAATCAATGGAAATTTTACTGCATTAGCACTAAATGAAAGCCCCTTAACAAAGAAAGCATCATCCTGCGTGGTTGCAGACATAAGAATCCTATGATTCGCTTTTGAAAAAGAGCCAAATACATCCGCATTAGGATTGTATGGGGATATTTCAATTACACTTCCAGAAATATAACAGCAATACTCCTTAATTTTGTCCCTCATAAGCGGCCATACATATTGAATACAGCTTTCACCACAAAATTCAGATAGTATTTTTAATACCTCTAATCTTTTATCCATCCAACTCCAATATGGTACTGGCATAAAGGTTTCATAATCTCCGGATTGAATATCCATAAAACTTCCTTCACCTTGTTCAATCAAATCATCATAAAATAGAGATATTATTTTTTGATAAAGTGACTCATTATCTCTTTTGGTAATAGTAATTGTAAACGCCTCTTTTATCACATCTGCACAGGCATGGGAATCATCTAAAATAATTGTTCCTATACGAATGTAATTATTATCAATACCAAAGACAGATCTTCCATTAAATATTTTATGTGCATGTGTAATTAATATCTTTTCTCCGGCTAAAAACTCATCTGGAATTTGTTTGTCGGTTCCAATAGTACAACAAGGAATCCCAAACTTTTCAGCTTCAGCACATACTTGCGATACCAGATAAATATTCGGACAAACATACAAGCAGGGACCTCCTTTAGAATTAATCACAGATTGTAATATCAACAATCCAATTAATGTCTTTCCTTCTCCTGTATGTAATTTTATTATCATATCTTTGTCATTACGATGTTTCTGATACCATTCGTCAAGAATATATTCTTGTGCTGGTCGCAAAGGACCCGCCACACTCTTTCTATCTAATGTTTTATATAATTCTTGCGGCTCGGTTTTTCTATTGATTTTCCCTGATGACAGTTTTCTTTTGAAATCTACCATTTACATTCGTCTCCTACTTTATATTTATTTTATCATCGTGTCACGAAATCTATTGATATCTACATTAAAGATATATTTTTATTATAGCTCAAAAAGAAGCATATGCAAGTTCATTTTCTTTAAAAATCATGATATTACCCAATATGCGAAAACAAGATATAGAGTTTTTTCTATCAAATCACTCTATATCTTGCCTTATGTTCATCTTTTATTAACAGGTTATATAATACCTCGAATATCTGTCAAAAGTTTCTTCTCCCATTCATCTGGAACACATCATGCCCTTTGATACTCTTCACCGCCTGCCCCAGACTCCTGGCCCTCCCATGCTGATGGTACGGCTGGGAAGCCCTGTGCTTATGGAAAATAATACACTCC
>CAJTSH010000064.1 GCA_910578885.1 uncultured Lachnospiraceae bacterium | reverse complement strand
ATTCAGTTGTCAATCTTCGGTTGGAATCTCATTCATTGAGATTCCGAGAAGTTATTATTCTCTTCTGCCGCCTCACCGTTCGACGTCAGCTCTAAGAAAATATCCTCCAAGGATTTTCCGCCTGATTTCATTTCCAGAATCGGAAGCTCCAAACGGGCGCACTGATAGAAGATGCTTTCGCGGATATCCGCATCCTTTTTTGCACCCAATTTCACTGCCACTGTTCCCTTTTCCGTTCCGAAAGCGACTTCTGTCTTCTCAATTTCCTCTATTGCTGCAAACGCTTCTTCTGCCGTTTCTTTTTCCGCTTTTATCACCAGTTCAATCTCTTGTCCGCCGGACATGAGGCTGGTAAGCTTTTTGGTGGTATCCGACGCCACCAGTTTTCCTTGGGAAATAATAAATACGTGGTCACAGACTGCACTGACCTCAGATAAGATATGGGAACTCAAAATGACCGTATGCTTTTCGCCAAGCTTCTGAATCAATTCGCGGATTTCAATAATCTGCTTCGGGTCTAATCCTACCGTCGGTTCATCCAAAATAATGACTTCGGGATAGCCAAGCACCGCTTGGGCTAATCCAACTCTCTGACGATACCCCTTGGACAGATTCCGTATCAGACGATTTTTCATTTCCGTAATCTTTGTCAGTTCCATGACTTCCTGCACACTTCTCTTTCTGTCGGCTTTGTCAATCTTTTTTAACTCCGCCACAAAATCCATGTACTCCTGCACTGTCATATCCATATAGACTGGCGGAAGCTCCGGCAGATATCCGATGCATCGTTTCGCCTCTTCCGGGTGAGTAAAGATATCGTATCCATTGATTTTTACTTCACCGCTGGTCGCCCCCAGATAACCGGTCAATATGTTCATGGTCGTGGATTTTCCCGCACCGTTCGGACCTAAAAATCCGTAAATCTGCCCCGACTCTATCGTCAGGTTCAGATCGTCCACCGCCACATGGTCTCCATATTTTTTTACCAGATGATTGATTTCAATCACGTTGATGCCTCCTTTTACCACAAATTCCAATCACGGTTCACACTTTAGGGGATTTTTAAAATCCCAATCCCCTAAAATGAGCCAACCAATGATTACCAGTAACTAGCATATTGAGAATTTGTGATAAAAAGAAGATAAATTTGTGTTTATTATGTGTCTTGTACTCTTGATCCGGGCGCCAAAAGGGTGCAATGCCTCGTCAATTTGTTATCCGGTCCCCCACAAAATCGAAGGTCAGCCCGTTCAAATTTATTTGAAACAGGCTGACCTGACATTTTCATGAGGGTTCTGAATAATTAGTCAATTTTCAAAATCAACTCCAGCACACGTCTTGCGCATCTCTCTAAATCTTTTCTTGTAACTGCGCCCTTATCCATTGCTTCTAACACACGCTCCGGGAAACCGGTTGCCATTTTCACATCATTTCCTGCAACAATCTCTTTGTAGTGCTCTCCTCTGGTCCACCAATCGGAGGTCACCATTCCGGAAAATCCCCACTCTCCGCGGAGAATATCTTCTAACAGCTCATGGTTTTCCGACGCCCGATGTCCGTTGACAATATTGTATGCAGACATGATCACCCACGGATCGGCCTCCTTTACAATGATTTCAAAGCCTTTTAAATAGATTTCACGCAGCGCGCGCTCGGATACTCTGGAATCACTGTGTTTCCGGTTCGTTTCCTTGTTGTTGCACGCAAAATGCTTCACTGCCGCACCAATGCGCTGAGATTGGATACCCCTTACCATTGCGGCGCCCATTTTACCGGTCAGATACGGATCCTCAGAATAATACTCAAAGTTTCTTCCGCAGAGCGGATTTCTGTGAATATTCACCGCCGGAGTCAGCCAGACAGCAATATTATTCTCCTTCACTTCTTTTGCTCCGGCTTCTCCTACCTTTTCAATCAGATTGGTATTCCATGTAGAGGCAAGCAGCGTCGCACATGGCCATGCCGTTGTACAGATACCGCATTCCGGTGCAATTCTAAGTCCCGCCGGCCCGTCTGCGGTCATGATATTCGGCACGCCGTATTCCGGAAGATTACCAAATCCGAACGTATTTGCCACAGACGTATTCGGCTGTCCTCCCAAAAGCTCTATTAAGTCCTCATCACCTAACTGCCCAAGGAATTCTTCCATCGTCATTTTGCCTTCGGCAACCTCAAGGAACGGCTTTGCCCCTTCTTTATAAGGCTTCATCAAAAGATAATGGTTCCGCGCTCTGACAGCCGGTGTAAGCGCTTCTTCCGTTCCGCTCTCCATCTTCACCAATACGCAGGCATTCGGGTCGTTTGCCTCGCACTGCGGAAGCTCTTCATAGCTGCCGTCCGCCAGCATGCGCTCCTTCAAACTGGACGGCGCCGCTTTCGCACTTAACTGTTCTACTATCGTATCCTCTGTGACTTCGACAGTAAATTCCAGCTTTTCTACATCTCTAATCGAATTTCCCACATAGATTTCATAGGTTCCCTTTTCTAAAACATATGCCGATTTTGCAATCTTGCCTAAATCATCATAAGACGCCATCGCAGACTTTGCAAACTCTAAGCTCACTGTCTGGCTCTCACCGGGAAGCAGGCTTCTTGTCTTAACAAATGCGCACAATTCTCTCTTCGGTTTTCCAAGACGTCCCTGCGGTGAACTGTAATATACCTGTACAACTTCCTTTCCTTCTGTCTTACCGATATTTGTCACCTCAACCTGTAAATGGATGACTCCTTTTTCTTCCCAGACACGTTTTGTATGCATTGCAAATTCCGTATAGGAAAGCCCAAATCCGAAAGGATAGCATACCTTTTCACTCATGCCCGGAATCGTTTCAAAATAACGGTAGCCCACATAGATATCTTCTATGTAATCTACATAATGTACGGACTCATGGAATTTTTCAGTGGAAGGGTAATCATCTGCGCTTGCCGCAAAGGTATCCGGCAGCTTACCGGAAGGATTTACTTTGCCGCAAAGGATCTCTGCCGCTGCCAGTCCGCCTTCCATTCCTCCCTGCCATGCCAGAAGTGCAGAGGAAATCTTTTCATCTGTTCTCAGCCATGAAGTGTCAATCACGCCGCCAATATTTAATACGACAACAATTTTTTCAAATTCCGCCTCTACCTTTGCAATCATTTCCTTCTCTTCTTTTGTCAAATAGAAATCTCCGTCCGGAAATACTTTTGCAGAGGTCTTGGGCATACTGGTCTCCGTCTCCCACGGATTGTATTCTCCGTTGTATTCCACGCTGGAACGGTCCCAGCCTTCACCGGAAAAACGGCTGATTGCAATGATTGCCGTATCTGTAAACGCTCTTGCGCCCTTTACAAGCGCCTGGTCTAACTCCGGTTCAACCGTCATTCCCGGTTCTGCTCCCCCGCCATACTGCTCCTTTACATTCTGACGATAGAAATCGGAAAGCGGCTCATACAAAGATACTGTATCTTGAAGCTTCAATCCGTCATACAGGTTACGCACATATGCCGTGGTAACATCGCCGCTTCCGCCGCCTCCCTTTACATAGTCAAAGCTGCCTTTTCCAAACAGCGCTGCCTTCGCTCCTTTTGCCAAGGGAAGAAGTCCCTTATCGTTTTTCAAAAGTACCATTCCTTCTCCTGCTGCTTCTTTTGAAAGTGCGATATGCTCTTTTGATGCGGTCACATACTTGCCTTCCTCTAACGGAAGGTTCGGCTGAAACATTACTCTTGTCCATTTCTTCATTTCATTTTCCTCTTTTCCGGCAATTTGCCTATATTTTCTTATATTTTATTTCTCTCTTTTCACCGCGATTGGACGATTTTTTTACTCTCTCTGCCTCATACGTTTATTGTAATCTTATCTACTCTTTTACACCATACCTATTATTGCCGAAAATATAGGTCAATCTTGATATTTTTTGAAAATAGCAGTATATTTATTTTAGATTTTTATGATTATTTTGACTTTGTACGCTTCAGGAGGTTCCTATGCCCTTTGCACACGAAACGATTAACGATGACAAACAAATGCAGCTTTATTTTTCTTTGGTGGAAGCTTCCGGTCAACTAGTGCCTCTGCACTGGCATAATCACTTGGAAATCCTTTATTTATCCGAAGGCTCCATGACTGCCAATATCAATGAGTCCTCCTATTCGCTAAATCCCGGAGATATTCTGTTGGTCAATCCCAAGGATCTCCACTATACTCAGGTCTACGGGGACTGCCGCTATTACCTGCTTCAGATTCCCTCGGAACATTTGGAGCGCATCAGTTCCGATTGGAAGCTGCTTCATTTTCAGGAGTATTTTCCCTGCTCCTCTAAGGCAGATTCCCAGAATCGAAAATTATCCGCTATTATTGAGGAAATGATCCGTCTGGATTCGGAAAAAGAACCAGGTTATCACCTGCTGTTTTTGATTCAGATTTATCAGTTTCTTTATTTCTTATATACAAAAGGCTCCACACGCTTAAGCCGGAAAAGCCGCAGTCAGACGAACCGGGATTTTCACCGGATTGAACAGAGTATGCAGTATGTCAAGATAAATTTCCGCAGTCCGATTTCCCTTTCGGATGTTGCCGGTCAGCTCTCCCTGACCCCGGAATATTTCTGCCGTCTTTTTAAAAAATATACGGGACAGACCTTTTTCACTTATGTAAATCAAGTGAGGCTTCTGCACTTTTATCAGGAACTGCTGCATACCGACGACAGCATTACTTATTTGCTAGATAAAAACGGAATTACGAACTATAAATTATTTATGCGGGAATTCAAAGAAGCCTATGGAACCACGCCCCACAGGCTTCGTAAACAACACCAAACTAACGATAAATAATATCGTCTCTTCCCGGTCCGTTGGATACCATCTTGATTGGATACCCAATCTTTTCCTCCACGAACTCGATATATTTTCTACAGTTCTCCGGTAATTCTTCGTATTTCTCAATGCCTCGGATATCGCTCTTCCATCCCGGAAGCGTCTCAAGCACCGGCTTTGCCTTCTCCAGTTTGGCGGTTACCGGGAAATCTGTGGTTATCTCTCCGTCGATATCGTAAGCTACGCATACCGGAATCTCATCCAGATATCCCAGTACATCCAATACGGTAAACGCCACATCAGTGGTTCCCTGCAGGCGGCATCCGTATCTGCTTGCCACACAGTCGAACCAGCCCATTCGTCTCGGACGTCCTGTGGTCGCTCCGAATTCTCCGCCGTCTCCTCCGCGCTTGCGAAGCTCATCCGCCTCGTCTCCGAATATTTCACTGACAAATGCTCCTGCCCCTACCGCAGAAGAATATGCCTTACATACGGTAATAATCTGCTTAATTTCATATGGCGGAATTCCTGCGCCGATTGCTCCATATGCAGCCAGGGTAGAAGAAGAGGTTACCATTGGATAGATACCATGATCCGGATCCTTTAAGGTTCCCAGCTGTCCCTCTAACAAAATCTCTTTGCCCTCTTTGATCGCCTCGGCAAGATAAAGGGATACATCACATACGTATGGCGCAACCATATCCCGGTACTCATGCAGAGTATTCAGCAATTCCTCAGGCTTTAACAGCGGTTTGTGATACATATGCTCTAAGAGAATATTTTTCGTGTCACAGACGCGCTCCACTTTTTCCTTTAACAGCTCTTCGTCAAACAGCTCGCTGACCTGAAATCCGATTTTTGCATATTTATCAGAATAGAATGGCGCAATTCCGGACTTGGTGGAACCAAAAGAATTCTTACCGAGACGCTCTTCCTCATACTGGTCGAACAATATGTGGTATGGCATTACAATCTGCGCCCGGTCGGATACTAAGAGCTTTGGAGCCGGCACATTCCTGTCGGTAATGGATTTCACCTCGTGAAACAGCTTTGGAATATCCAGCGCAACGCCGTTTCCGATGATGCTTGTCGTATGTCCGTAGAACACGCCGGACGGCAGGGTGTGCAATGCAAATTTGCCGTAATCGTTGACGATGGTATGTCCGGCATTTGCCCCGCCCTGAAAACGGATGATGATATCTGCCTCCTTTGCAAGCATATCTGTAATCTTGCCCTTTCCTTCGTCACCCCAGTTTGCTCCTACAACTGCTTTTACCATTTCTATTTCCTCCTTTAACTGACAATCGAGCCGGGGAAATTGATTTCCCAACTCGCCGCGTGAGGCGCTTACAGCGTTTGCTGCTAATTTCCCTATGCGCCTCTGCGCAAAAAAAGGAACCGGTGCAAAAACCAGTCCCTTTACTGCTTCTTACTTTTTGATTATAGAGAACTTCTCGGCATAAGTAAAGACAATATTTGTTATATTTAGTATAAGTTTTATTTATATTGTTTCTCTTAAATTGTCAATCGCCATCTCCACATCAAGCGTATGGAAACCGAGCCAGCATTCGTTCATTATCTCTGCATCATCAGTTTTGTATATTTCCCGACTATTTTCACCAGTATAATAATACCAATATCGGTAGACATATCCTGCCCAGTTCCTACGCCAGCACAAAGTCCAGCATCCTCTTTGCCGCCGCCGTCATCGGCACCCGGTCATCCACTACAATACAGAACTCCCGCTTTGGTATAGGTTTATCAAATACAATCTGGAACAACTCCCCCTTCGCAATCTCCTCCAGTGCAAAATCCTTCACCACGCTTGCCACTCCCAGTCCCCGCTTGGCAAACTGGATGAGCATATCGCTGGTGGGAAGCTCAAATTCCGGATCAATCCGTACATTCTGCTCCCTCAAAAACTGCTCCACATATTTTCTTGTGGAGGTATTCCCCTCCAGACACATGATTGGCTTTCTTTCCAGTTCTTTATAGGATAGCTTTCCGCCCTGCATATAGGAAAATTTTTTTCCTGCCACAAAGATATCTTCTATCCTGCGCACCGGGGTTATGTGAAGATTTTTCCCTTGCTCCATCGGCGTGCTGACCACGCCGAAATCAATCCGCCCCTCCTGCAAATGCCGAAGCGTCTCCGGCGTCGTTGCATTCGTGACTGTCACCTTGATTTTGGGATACTGCTCATGAAAATGTTCCAGATACTCCAATAGGAAAAACCGCAGCGTCATATCGCTTGCTCCGATGCAGATTTCCCCGCTTTCTAAATCCTGCATTTCCAAAAACTTCTTCTCTCCTAAAAGAATCATCTCATATCCACGGCTGACATAGGAGAAAAGAACCTCTCCCTCCGCAGTCAGACGCACGCCCTTAGACGTCCGCATAAACAGAGAAGAGCCAAGCTCCCGCTCCAGATTTCGGATAGCCTGACTGACTGCGGGCTGTGAAACCGCAAGCTCTTCCGCCGCCAAAGATATGCTTTTTAATTTTCCCACATGATAAAAAAACTTATAATATTCTAAATTCGCATTCATGAGAGAATTATACCATAATTGAAACGTTTTTTACATTGTTATTTCAGATTTCCGGTAGTATGATACACCTTAAATCGTTACTGTTCACTCCCTTTGGTCGTTCCGGTAACAGCATCCGGCTCTTTTAAAGTTGCCTTTGGCAAGGAGCCGGATGCCGTGCAGCATGGCGCACGGAACCGTGTGAACAGTGACCTGAAATCGTCACAGTTTATACTACAACAAATTCAATTTTTGAAATAAGGAGGAGACATCAATGACGAAAGATATGACAAGCGGCAATCCATTAAAAATTATTTTACTGTTTTCCCTTCCCGTATTGTTCGGAAATATATTCCAGCAATTTTATAACATGTTCGATACGATTATTGTCGGTCAGTTTCTGGGCGAAGACGCGCTTGCGGCAGTAGGCGCTACCGGCTCTATTATGTTTTTGGTTTTAGGCTTTGCAATGGGTATTACACAGGGCTTTGGCGTTATGGTCTCACAGGCATTCGGCGCAAAGGACATTCCGCGCTTAAAACGCTACGTGGGCATTTCCCTGTTTTTAAGTCTCGTGGTTTCTGTCGTTTTAACCATGATAACCGTAATCTTTTCCAAGGAACTGCTTTTATTTATGAATACGCCGGAAAATATTTTGGACATGGCAGATTCCTATATCAAAATTATTTTCTGGGGAATTCTATGCAGTATGTTTTATAATGTTGCTTCCGGTATTTTACGTGGAGTGGGAGACAGTAAGACGCCTCTTTACTTTTTAATCCTCTCCTCTTTTTTAAATATCGTATTGGATCTGTTCTGTATTATTGTTTTAAAACTTGGGGTGGCGGGCGCGGCTTATGCAACCGTATTTTCACAGGGTATCTCCGCCGTACTCTGCTTCCTCTACATGTTCCGCAAATTCGATATTTTAAAGATCAGCAAGTCAGACTGCCGCCCGGACGGCAGAATTGTCTGGCAGCTTATTTCCATCGGAATTCCGATGGCGTTAAATTACTCTCTGATTGGAATCGGATCCATGATTCAGCAGAGCGCCGTTAACGTTTTTGGCTCCGGCGTAGTTGCCGCCTTTACTGCCGCCAGCAAGGTTGAACAGATTTCCGTCCAGACCATGCCTACGCTTGGAACTACGATGGCTACTTACTGCGGTCAGAACCTCGGCGCCGGAAAATATGAGCGAATTTTTAAGGGCATGAAAGATGCGTTTTGGATTGGTCTTGCAACCGCCGTTCTTGCTTCCCTCATCTGTGCCGGATTCGGAAGATATATTGTACGGCTGTTTTTAAACTCCCCGACGGATGAGGTCATGGACTATGTCACCAGATATTTGAATACTATAAGTTTCTTCTTTATCTTCCTCGCCTTTATCTACCTGTACCGTACTTCTTTACAAGGACTTGGAAGAGAGATTATGCCGATGATCAGCGGCATCTTTGAAACTATATGCCGTCTCGCCACTGTAGCAGTTCTGCTAAAGCCAGCCGGTTACTGGAGCGTATGCTTTGCAAACCCGGTTGCATGGATCGGCGCAGGTGTTCCTCTGATGATTGCCTATCTGGTATGGAAGCAGAAAATTCAAAAAAATATCCTGCAAAAAGAGAATGAATGAAAATTCGATACTCTGCTGCAGGATGATACATGAAAATATTACAATAATGAACGGATATGATTTTCCCTTGTTTTTGTCCTTATGGGCATTTTACAAGGGAAAGTGTTCAAGGTCTCCACATTCCTTTACTTCTTTCCCCTCATATCTCCCATCGTCCCCATATCGGATATGGTAATACCAGAGGCATCAATCAATTCCGCACTGTCTTCGATCTGCGCCTCCGAAGTAGACGGAATCGTTCCCGCAATCTGTCCGCTGACACTCTCTGCCCGAAGCACACAGAACTCCCTTAAGGTAGAAACTCCTTTTTCAAATTCCTCATAAGTACAGAACTTCGTCGGATCTTTTTCCACATAAGGAGCAATCATTTCTGAAACAGTTTCCATCATTTTTTCAAAATATCCGCTGTCAAAATAGCTGCTGATAAACTCCGCAAAATACTGATGATATAGTTCGGTGTATTCTTCACTCTGGAAAATCCATGCAAGCATCGGTCTGGAATCAGCGGTTTTTCCTGACACCGGCGTATCAATCGGATAATTTACAAGACTGGCGGCATCTGACATAGACCCGAACCCGCCAAAAGCAAGGTTATAATCCCACGGTATCATGGAAAGCTGTCCGTCCTTTTCATACAGATAGTAATTGTGAATCATAGATCCGGTATAACTGTCGAAATTGCATACGAAATTGTGTACCACAAAATAGCGGATAACTTCCTCGACATTAACCGTTTCTTCTATATTAGTACCCTCATTTAATTCTTTCAATGCCGAAATCAGCCGTTCCTTGTCCGTATCGGATATCTCTGTTTTGGCGTTCTCAAAAATGTTACTGTAACTGCTGTACTCGTCATCCGAATAAATCAAAGAAACATCATCGCTGTCCATAACCATACCGCCGCCTGCATCACCCGGTATTGCTGCACCATTTCCCGGCGTCATTCCGCCTTCCGGCATTTCTCCGTTTTCCGGCATCGTTCTACCATCCTGATTCCCTCCTCTTTCCGGTGGCATTCCGCCGTCCAGCCGATCTCCGTTTCCTTTGGGCATACTCCCATCCGGTTGCTCTCCGTTCCACTGCGGCATGTTTCCATCCGGCTGCCCATCATCTTCCGTCGCCGCATTTATTTCCGAATCCTTCTTCTGCTCAAATTCCTCCATATCGAATTGTCCGCCGTTTCCTCTTCCGCCGCCCATACTCATGCTGTCCGGCTTATAGAGTTCTCCGTAATCAGAGCCGTAATTGCGCTCTAAAAATGCTTCCTCTACGCCCTCTACGGCGAGATACAGTCCCCAGCCCTCGCCATTTACCGTGATATAGACATAGCTGCACAGCGGTGCATCCACACTGAAATATCCCATCATTTGATAGGTTAGATAGTCCTTCATAAAGGTATTATCCTGAATAATGTTGTTCAGGCTAAGCTTATCCAGACCATAATAAGATTTCGTGCTGTCATAGTGGTCAAATTCTATTTTGAAGCTGTACCGGTCATTGCCATAAGAGGAAACCATGCTAAGTGAAGTGTTCCCCTTCGCACGGATTCCAACATTCTTATACGCTTCCTTGTCAATCACCAGAGAACATACCTCATATTCTTCATTTTCACAGGTATCAATAAAATCATCCCAGTTATCCATTACAATATCTATGGTATGTACAGTTCTGGTGTCAAACAGCTTTGCCTCATAACCCAGCTCTTTTATCACTGCCTGAACACCAAACTGCTCTGCTTTGATAAACAAGACGGTCAAGGCAAGCACAAGGGCAAGTACGGCACAGCAGATTCTGTCAATATGCTTGTGTGTTGACATTTAATCCCTCCTTAGCCCATGTAGTCACCGTTGTAACTGACAAGCACGGCGCTGTTTACTCCTTTCATCTCGGAAAGAATATTGATAAAATCCGTATTATCTTCCTTCAAACGAATTTCCAGATTCAGCTCAATAGCGCCCTTCTGCGCCATCTTACTCTTCACTGTCATGCGTTTTACCTGCTTTTCTAAAAATTCCTTTGCCGACTGTTCACTCTCATGCCCCTCGCATTGAATCACCACAATATACGGATTCAAATGAGATTTCCGATTTACAAATACCAAAAGTACAGCACCAATCACAACGCTTCCAAAGACTGCAATGAATCCCATTTCACCTCTAACAATATCGGGGCATTTCCCGCCGGAATCGTAACACATGAAGAATCCAGAAATTCTGTTCCTCCCAGCCCCGTCCGTATATCATAGTCTATGGTTACACGGACATTCCCCGGTTCATAGACGAACGGCTCTCTTGTATAATCAACTATTGTTCTCGGACACAGTCCTTGAAGTTTTATTTTGCAATACAATTCCCGTACCAGTTCATTTTCCTGCTCCATCATCCATTCGCCGCCTCCTGAAAGGATGCCCTGAACCTGCTCACAGGTCAATACTGCGGTCTGTTTCCTTCCAAGCCCATTACATTTGCTCTTCTTCTCCAGATGAATGACTGAAGCATCACCATTATAATACCGGAGCCGGAATTTCTCCCGCAAATTCACGCCGTCTAGTTTTTCCCTCAGCGCCTTATCACTTAAACTGTCAAAATACAGGCTCCGAATCGTATATTTGCCGTTCACCGCATGGATATCTGGCTTTGCCACTGTGCGCAGGCGCTGCCTCAGCGCTATCATGTCGGAAACATTTATCTCATGCTTCCATTCATGACGAAAGTTCATACATGTATCACCTATTTTCTTTCCTTTACACGAAGTTTACAAGACAAACCTTAGATGTAGCTTAGAATGAAATACAAAAAACTTTCCACAACAAACCAAACGATTTATTATGAAAAGTTCTGTTTCATAACCGGACGGTAAATTCAATTATATTTTCCCCTTTATAGCTTGCCTCAATCAGTCCATTCTGCGCTTTGACGATCGCCTGTGCTGCAGAAAGTCCAATGCCATAGCCGCCGCTTTTTTGAGTTCTGGCGTCATCCCCCCGATAAAACCGGTCAAAAAGCTGCTCTGGATTCCCTTTCGGAATACTTTCGCAGGTATTTTCCACTTGAAATAACACCTTACGCTCCCTCTTCCTCAAAGACACCTTTATCCAGCCGTTATTTCCTGTATATTTTACCGCATTGTCAAGCAGAATGGAGTAGAGCTGTCGTAACTGCTCCTGGCTGGCATGAATCATGACGTCTGGCTGGATATCCTTAGCAATGTCAATCTTCTTTAAAGAAGCCGCTTCGTAAAACGGATGCAAGGTTTCTTCGAGCAATGCCACGACAAACGCATGAATATCTCTGTTGCTCAAATTACTATAATTACCGTTTTT
>CAJTSH010000063.1 GCA_910578885.1 uncultured Lachnospiraceae bacterium | reverse complement strand
AAAGTTGCTACAAAAGTGGAATTTCGGGTACAAATTTTGAACCTCGCTTTCAAAAAGTGAAACTCGGTAACAAAACGGGAACCTCGGTTTGCAATCAACCCTTATGAGAATCCTGTTTCTGGATTCTCATATTTTGGTTACGGCAAATGTTTCTTTTATTACAAATCCCCTTTTTTTAGCAGATTTCTGCCGATATTATATTTGAAGAAAATGATTATTAGCTGCACAAAGAGTATTGGCGGAAGGTGTTTTCACAGCGACTGCGCTATGCTTTGCAGGAGGGATGATTATGAACAATACAATAAATCCGGATTACAGGACGAGAGCCTGCCATGATATTATGAAAACATATGAGGCACAGAATAAGGCGAAGCCAGATAGCGCCTTTGTCAGAACTGTTCTGGAAAAAAGTATGGAGAGTGAAAATGTATCCCAGTCAGGAACCGCCGCAGACGTCTCGACGAGGGACATGACGATGGAAGAATACAAGCAGTATATTTATGATGAGATATCAGAAATGTATGTGCATCCATCGCAGGTGAATAATACAGTCTGTATCCATATCACAGACGCCGGATTCGAAGCGATGAAAAACGACCCGGAATATGAGAAATGGGTCTTGGGTATCATTCGGGACAATTTTTCCTTTAATAACCCTTGGGGATCTGTTTGCGGAGCTTCCTATTCAGTGGCGTATTTCGGCGCGACCAAAGAGGAGTATCGAGGATATTCATGGAGCAAAAGCTGTCAGAACAGCAAAAGCCGGTATGATAAATGTGCGGTGAACAGCTTCTGGGAAAGACGGAAGAAACGGAAAAAGCTGTTGAAGAAGCAGCAGGAGGAATGGCTGAATAAGAAGGCGAGGGAGAAAAGACGGATGCAGGAAAAGCTTTTGGAAAGCGCTGCTATTGAGCGAAAAGAAAAAGCAAGGCTGATGCAGCCGTGGAATGCCAAGCAGATGTCTTATGCAAGCGCCGCCTATGAAGCGAGCCTTACAGCTAAAATCATGAAAAACAGTATATTAAAAGGATAGGAATGAGAGTTTTGTTTGAAGGGAGAATGGCATGATTGGAATCATTGGAAGTCGATATGCTCCTTATGGGAATAGCTGCTTGCAGTCAAAAATGCAGAAGAGCGCTGCAGCGGGAAACCGGACGGTATGCTTAAACGTGCCGCTTCTGGAACCGATAAAGCTGTATGATTCGGGAGCAAAGAAGATTATCACGGAAGGAGATGATCTGCAAAATGACCTTTACCGCAACTCCGCTGTTGGGACGATCAGCGGGCTGGGAGTTATTTCCGGGCTGTTAAATTTAAGCTCATTGATTACCAACCGGAATACAGAGTCTTGTTTTGAGGGAAGTATAAGCAGTGATACTGACGTGGATTATTATCAGGTGAATACAATGACACAGACGGCGTTTGGACGTCCAGTCTACGTGACGCTGGAAACGCCGGAAGGAGAGGACGTCAATCTGACGCTCTATGATGCGGAAGGTAATCAGGTGGGAATGGCAGAGAAGAATGCGGATGGGACCAGCACTCTGGTTATACCATGCGACTGGTCAACATCTAACCGCTTTACAATGAAAATAGAAAAGGCGGATGGAAGCAGTGTCGGGGAACCTATAGCATATAGATTGAAATTCCGGGAAGGTGAGGTGAGCGAGGAATATCGAAAGGCTCTTCGGGAAGCAGATTATTCTGCGCCGCAGGAGGCTGACCCGGAGAAAAGGAAAAATCTTTCGGAAAGAATCGCACAGGTCAGAAATGATAGAAACGAGAAAGAAATGGATGCGCTTCATGACAGACAGTTTTCGGAGCTTCCGGAAGAAGAACGATATACGGGGAAAGAGAGTGTGGAGGAATTAATAGAGCGGAAACGGAAGGGAGAAATCCTGACGGGCGCGGAGGAGAAATATATTCGTATTTACGGGAATATGAAGGATATATCCGATGCAGAGAATACGCTTTGGAGCGAGGATTTACAAAAAGAATTTCAAGCAGCATGTGAAGAAGCCGGGATTGGGAAAGATTCGCAGATGCACATACGTCTGTCTGCAGACGGAGCGGTTGAGGTAACTGGTCTGACAGAAGAAGAGAATCAGAAAGCGGCGGAGATGATTCAGGAACGTTTTGTGGGGCAGCTTAAGAAGCTTTATTTGGTACATTCACCCACGGTGCAGAATATGACGAATCAAGAGTATCGGATTGCCATGTTTGCCGATGAATTGGAAGGTTTTTTGGCAAAAGCGTCGGGAGGAAGAAGCTCCTTGAAAAATGTCCATATCGTAAATACCAGTAACAGTAAGATGATCGTGAAGGAAAAGCTTGCTGGTCTTCCGCAGAATATTTCAGATTTGATTAACAATGCAGACGTAAATTCCGCTTACTATGACTATCAGAAAATGTTCTACGAGGTGCTGAATTATCGGGATGCCCACGGTGCGATTCCCTCTTTTGAGACGGAGCTGGACTGGAATGGGGAAGCGTTTTCGTATACATAAGAGAGGGATGCGGAAGTAAATTCGTGCAGAGTGAAGACAGAAGCCGAACGGTTATAAATTTATTACGGGAAAGGAACGATTCATTACAAAAGTAAAATTATTTTGATATTTATGCCGATAAATATATAAAAGGAGGAATTGCAATGAGAATTACGACACAGATGTTAAATGAAACTTCAAGAAGAACCGGAATTCCGGTTAACCAGACTTCACTTTTGGATATAATCAATAATGAAGATTCTGCTCTGGATCCGCTGTCAGGATCAAAGAAGAAATCAAATAATATATTTGGGATGGCGTCTCCTGTGGACCGTATGCAGAAGGATTCATACAAGAAATTGGAGAAATCTGCCGACAGCCTGAAAGAATGTGCTGCAAAGCTTGGAGAGGTGGGTGCAGATTCCCTGTTCCAGAAAGCAGAGAAGGAGCAGAGTACAGAAGCGCTCACTTCTGAAATTCAGAAGATGGTGGACGCTTATAACGATACGATGGAGCAGCTGAAAAAATCCGGCGGAGCCATGAATGGGTTTTACAAGGAGGAATTAGCAAGTCTTGTGGATGGCAATGCGGATGCGCTCAAAGCAGTGGGAATTACCAAGAACAAGGATGGCAGTCTGAAGGTGGATTCAAAGACGCTGAAGGAAGCGGATTTAGATAGTCTGAGAAAAGCGGTGGGAGATGGCTCCGACTTTACACAAAAAGTAAGTTATATCAGCAGCAGAGTGTCAGCGAATGCCTCTGCATATGCAGAAAGCCTTTCCAGTCAATACAACGCAAGCGGTTCACTTTATTCCGGTATGCCGGGAACGAATCATTATAATTTGTGGGGATAAATACTATGGAAATAGGAAGTTTATACAACACAACATCAGAGACAAATTCTGCGGTCGCACAAAGGGCGCAGATAGAGAAATGGCGGGAAACCCGAAGGACAAACAGGGAGGCAGGGAGAAACTCTGCTTCCGCTTCTATTGGCGGTTCCGATTCGCAGAGCAGCTTTGACAGCTATGTTGAGAGAATGGTATCACTTAGATATCGGAATGACTATGACCGCTACAGCAGCTCGCTGAATCCATACAGCACAGAAGACGGCAGTCTGTTGACTTCATATAACTACGGAAACAGTTATCGGAATCCGTGGTCATCTTATGGTTACGGGGACAGTTTTGAAAACTGTGTCAGCCTGATTGCAGATGCTCTGGAAGAAAAAAGCGGAACATCTGACGAGGAAAAGAACTCTTTTACTACGTATGATGCGGCAGGAAGAAAAACGACACTGTCACGGGAGAATGTTTTAGGAATCGGAAAAACATACGGCGCGGGTCAGGCGTTAGGGACAGCGTATTCAAATAGTTCCAAAAATCCGTTGAGCAGAATTTTGAAATTCTTTTTGAACCGAAGCAGCAGTTAACTTTTTGGATCAATGGGATATTAAGGAAGATTTTGTAAACATTTCTGTAGTATGAGCCGATATAATTTATAAGGGGAATTTCTAATACATAAACGCAGGTAAAAGGATTTACCGCATAATTTCAAGGAGGAATGACTATGAGTACAATATCACAGGCAGGCAGCAATGCAGTTGCAAATGGGATTGCTGCATCCAAAACAACGTCAAAGGCAACGGAGAAGACAAAGACCAACAATTATGGAAGAACCATTGGTTCGCCGGAGCTGAGTGAAAAGGCGCAGAAGTATTACGAGCAGCTAAAAAAGAAGTATTCAAATATGGATTTTATCCTTGTCAGCAAGGATCAGAAAGAAGCGGCTCAGGCACAGGCAGGAAAATACGCCAATGCTAACCGCATGGTAGTCCTGATCGATGAGGAAAAAATCGAGCGGATGGCAACGGATGAAAGCTATCGGAAACAGTATGAGGGAATCATCGGCAGTTCAGCGATAAAGTTGACACAGTTGAAACAAAGTCTCGGAAAGAATGCAAGTCATGTGAAAACATTCGGAATGCAGGTGAAGGATGGTGTTACATCCCTCTTTGCAGTTGTAGATAAGGCACAGGCAGCGCAGAAGAAACGGATTGAAAAGAATGCTGCTAAGCGCGCAGAAGAAAAGAAAGAGGCGCAGAAGACAGCGGAGGAGAAACGAGCCGAGAAGCGCAAAGCAGAGAAAGAAGGCAAGGCGGAAGCGCTGGAAGAGAGCGAATGGGATGATGAGAATCTGGTAACGGTTACGGCATCTTCCGTAGAGGAACTTCTTCGGAAAATAAATGATGTGATGTATGAAGGAATGAGTGACAATGTAAGGACCGAGGAAGAACTTAAGGTCGGACAGCATTTTGATATTTGGAGTTAGAAAAGCTGAGTGCATGGTTCCGTTAGATAATAGCGGTGTCATGCACCTTTTTTTATGAATTGCATATAGTAGAAAGAATCGTGCAAAAAGGATTATGATGCCATGTCAGGTCTTCATGCCATGCAAACCTTTGAGAAGGGGAAACTACAGATAAATGTACTTACGGCAGTAGGAGCGGAACCCATACCGGATGCAACGGTTACGATTTCCTATACCGGAAATCCAAGTCAGACGATAGGGGAAGTGAAAACAGACGAGTCCGGACAAACAGAGGTGCTGGAGCTAAACGCGCCCCCGCTGGAATTGAGTATGGAGCCTTCCGAGAGGCAGCCATATGCGGAATATACAATTGTGGTAACGGCGCCCGGTTACCGTCCGCTTGATATTTCAGGAATTGCGGTTTTGCCGGATGTAACAGCGGTTCAGCCGGTAAACTTAAGAAGTCATGATGTAGTGGGACCGGAAGAGGAGAATATTGTAATCAGCGCCAATACACTATATGGAAATTTTCCGCCCAAGATTCCGGAGGCTGAAATCAAACCGGTTTCAGAAACCGGAGAGATTGTTTTAAGCCGGGTCGTAGTTCCCGAATATGTAATTGTACATGACGGTGCGCCGACAGACAGTACCGCACCGGAGTATTATATCAGATACCGGGATTACATTAAAAATGTCGCTTCGAGCGAAATTTATGCTACATGGCCGGATGCGAGCCTGCGCGCCAACATTCTGGCAATTATGTCCTTTACGATGAATCGTGTATATACGGAGTGGTATGGGAATCACCACATATTCTGGGTTGTGGAATGAAGTCATTAAGGTTGATTTTGAAACGAATAACGACTTCTGTTTTCTTTACATCAATACGCTCTACGAGCTTATTTACCAGTACCCGCTTTGTTGCCACATCTGCATTTAGAAACACATCCTGCCATGTTGGAATCTTATTTTTAATATCTTCCCATTCGTTGATTGATACAGAAGTGCTTTTCAATTCCAGTTCCTTTAGGGTAACAACATCCTGTTGTTGCTGTGCCTGTTCTTTATGCTTTTTGATGATTGCTACCAGTTCTTCCAATGACAAAGGATAGTCACCAGTCATAGCATTTGGAATATTTTCTTCCATAATCCGAATCTTGTCCTGAATATTTTCAAGATTCTGTTTTTCCTTTTTTAATTCAGCTTGTTTCCGTTTCTTTTCTTGATTCTGATTGTTCTCAATCTCATTAAAAATACTTTCATTTTCCTGTAATTTCCCGATGTATTGTGCGATGGATTCAAATACAATCGGTTCAATCATGTCGGCTCGGATTTGCTTAGTCTTAACATGGGTTACCCCTTGCCATGCATTTTGGCATTTATATATCGCAATTTTGCTTGCTCTTTTTTCTCCTGTACCTTTTATCGTCCAATAGTTATATTTACTCCCATTTGTCATTTTACTTCCACAATATCCGCAATATAAAACATCAATTAAGGCTAACATACCATCATTCTTTCTAATCACATTCACATCCTTATGCTCTAATGCTTTTATGTATTTATCGCCCCGGCGTTTACGTCGTTCCTGTGTTTTATTCCATGTATCACCGTCGATAATCATAATACTTTCGTTTGCGTCAATAGAAGTAATCCAATTCTCACTGTCAAGCCTGTGATATTGTCCGTTGATTCGCTCCCTGCGTTTATAAGCTGTATGTCCGGCATAGATGGGATTCGTTAAAATGCTTGTGATAGTTCCACCTTTCCATGTGTCATTGGGGGCAAGGTTTTTATAGGTTTCATGCCTGTTCAAAACGCTGGCAATTTTGGAAGAACCGTACTCCTTATTGAGAGATAGGTCATAAATATAACTGACAACCTCTGCCTGTTCTGGAACAATAACAAGATGATGTAACGCCCGTCCGTGTTTACTGATTTCTCCTGATAACTCTAATTTGTAGCCATAAGGGGCTTTTCCACCCATGAATTTTCCTTTCTGCACTAACTTCTGGGCGGTATCTTTTACACGCATACCTGTATCAGCACTTTGTTTCTGGGCATTACCGTATCTCAAAGCTAACATCATTTGCCCCATTGTATCATCTGTTTCAGGAGAAATGCAGCCGTCTTTCACGGTGTAAATATCCACACCACATTTTTTCAGAGCCATTACATAGGCTCCGATTTCCCACATAAGTCTGCCAATTCTATCGTCTTTGTATGCCACCAAAATATCATATTCTTTTGCCTGTGCGTCCTGTAAGGCGTTTTGAAGTACATTTCTGTCTGCGACTGAATTTTTATATCCGCTGTTACTTCCCTCAAAGTATTCCTTTGAATCGAGTTGCCATTCTTCGTGTTTTTTTACATAGTCTTTTACAATTTCTCTTTGCACACTCAAATCACCGTCCGGCTCTAACTGCTGATTTGAACTAACGCGTAATAACATTCTCACTTTTTTCATAAGTCAATCGTCCTTTCTTTCTAACCAGCAGAGGGTTATCCCTCTGCTGACGTTATGAGATTTTTTGTAACTGTTCCCGTAAGACACTTGAAAGAATAGACTTTATTTCTTGATGTAAAATATCTGTCTGTTCTGGTTGTGTAGGGAACTCAAGCACAACCTTTATACCATTTATTACCTGTTCAATCTGTTGATAAGTAGTATCGGACATGAAAATCTCCGGACAAATGAATCTTATTATATGACTATTCCGTAAAATTTTGTCCCATGCAAAAGAGGTATTCCCTTTGGGGTGATATACACTTCCTTGATACGTTCTTAAATGGAATAATTTGATTGTGTCTTTCCAACTGCACCCGTAATCTTTTTTCATAATAACTATATCCTCGCATTCATAATCATGGTAAGTCCGCTTGCGCTCTGTATAAATTTCTGTAATTGAATCAGTCATGGTAACTTCTCCTTTCTTTGTGCATTGGGAAACAAAAAAAGCGGTGTAACATATATGAACCCCAATCAGCATAATCACTAATTGGAATTTATATTTGTTACACCGCCTGCACATACTTGGCACTGTCAGAAATTTCCTCTGAACTCGGTACTTCCTGCGATATATTTCCCCCACGACCGCCTTATCAGCACCAATATACTTGGAAATTAAGCATACCGGTTATGCTGTCCGTCGGCACTACTGTGAGAAAAGCACAATAATATTTTATTTTTTCCACATTATACCACATATCTTTTTCGCTGTCAATCGTATTTTCTTTTTTGTGAATATGTTACAAAAAGCATTGAAAAAATAAACAAAAGTTTGGTTAGCTATTCCAAACATGTATAAAGCCCTAAAAGCAGTGCTGTATTATGGGAATCTGTCAGAATCTCCCCTTTCAATTTCGGGGATGAATACGATTTCTGATGTCTGGGGATTACTGTATCCAAAAATCGTATTTATTGAAAACCACGCCAGTATTGGAAAAAGCCTGTTTTGAATACATTTGTCTACGATTTAGAATTGTACCGTATTCAAAATCGTATTCATTGAAAACCACGCCAGTATTGGAAAAAGTCTGTTTTGAATACGATTTTGGGGTGTCTACGATTTTTTTCAAACCTTTTACTCTCCAAAACACCATTTTTTAATTATTCACTTTCCAAAAATGCTAAAATATATTGATATATCAATATATTATTCATGAATAGTTAGAATTTATACAATTTAACTATTACAAATACCACACATACATAGAATGACCGTGCGGTAGGGCTTGTCGATACCGCACGGTCATTTCCCGGCGTTTTTGCACACTGCAAAGCGTCTTGCAAAATGTAATAGTTAGTGAATAATTAAAGTTCCTTTGTTTTAACTATTGCATTTTTGCCCCATTCTTGGTACAATGCTTATATAAGATAAGAAACGAGGTGAAAATATGGCTAAAAGATTGGCTGATTTAGGGATTGCACAAATTACACAAGATTTTTTACCCGAACACTGGAATTGGACAGATGACGAAAAGAAACAGCTTGGAAATATAGATGAAATGGGAAAAATTATCAAAACACGGTTAGAAAAAGCAGGATGTGAGATTCAGGAAATGTACGCTATTGAACATGATAAGGATGAAAAAAAATTATGGAATGAGTATAAACACGCTTATGAAATTGCATTCACGTCACACCATGCCCATTTTATTGTCAAATTCAAAAAAGGAAAGACACTCCCCAAAATTGCCAGTGCCATCGGCATTGGGGAATCTTATATTGAAAAGCCAAAGTCGGGGCGTTACGCCTATGACAATATGCTGTCTTATTTAATACATATCAAATACCCCCAGAAGTACCAGTATGCCCCCAGTTCCGTCCGGACAATCGCTGGTAAAGATTACATGGAGCATTACAGGGAACAGCGTGAAACATGGATGAGGGGAAGAGCCGAAAAAATTACCATGACCGCAAAGGGACTTCTCAACTTCTTAAAGGTCGGCATTTTGAGCGGTGAGATTGCTATTGAAGATATTTTTATGAATGAGGAATGGAAACTCACCTATGCTTTGCATAAAAAAATGTTGGACGAAGCATTTGAAACAAAACTTCTTGTAGCGAAAATGGAAAAAAATTTTAAAGAGTATGGAAATTGCCGGGGATATATCCTAAAAAAACACTCCTAAAAACAACAGGGACAAACAATTTAGGGACAGAAATAGATCCCAACATTCTGTTAAGTCCTATTTTTATTTTATCGTAACAGGGATGTGGGGGCAGTATTCCAGTCCCCCATATGCTCACATAAAAAATATTAAAGGATAACCCTTCTCAAAGGGTTATCCTTTATTTGCTTTACTTACGAACACCGCATTTTTTACAGTATTCGTAATCACATTTTGTGATTGTTTTAGAGATTGTGGTACCAGACCAGCTACCATGACCGTATTCACGATTTAGTCCAGCTGCGACACGATGGGCTTCCCATTCGTCACCCGTTTCAAATATTTGACCACAGGCACATTGGAATGCGTCATATGTCACAGTTTCTTCCACATAATGTTTTACCCATTTGTGCTGACATGTTACAGGTTTTTTCGTAACAGGTTTTCTTGTGTCTTTCACCGTTACCTTACAACGCAACGTCTTACTGCCTTTCACCTTTACTGTGATGACAGCACTGCCTTTCTTCTTTGCAGTCACTTTGCCTTTCGCAGACACCGTTGCCACTTTCTTATTAGAAGAAGTCCATTTCACTTTCTTCCCGGCAGTGTTCTTTACTTTCAACTGAACAGTCGGCTTGGTCTTTTTCTTTGTGATAGTCAAAGTCACTTTGGACTTGTTCAACTTCGGTGCTTTCTTCGTAGCCGCCTCGGCAGTCACAGGCATAGCCAGTGTTAATGTAAGTGCGATAACAACGATAGTTGCGATTGATTTTCTGATGATGTTCTTCATAATGAATCCCCTTTCTTTGGTATATGCTAAATATTCATTTTTATGAAAAAATTCGTCATTTTTCGACATATGTTAGCTTAATTAAAAATTATACTCTCTTTTATCAGTTTTGTCCATTTCAAAATCAGCTCCTTTCTTTTTTACTTTTGCACCCGCTCCCTTAATTATAGCCTAACGCAATAGATACAGAATAAGTGAAAAGAGATACAGAACCGGGGGCAATAATTCCCCACCGCAGAGGTGGGGAAAAGCAAGGGTCAAGGGAGTGCAACTCCTTGCAAAATTATCGAAATTTATTTCGATGTATTTTGCTACAGCGAACGGAACGAGATACTTTTTTCGGGAAAGAAATAACCTACCGCCATAGACAGCACAACCTGGCAAAAGCCAGAAAATAACCGGACATAAAAATACAGAAAAAAATTTCAAAGAATACTTGACAAGGCATTGCATTCTGAAGTTTTTCGATTATCATTAAAGTATGATAATAAGAAATGAGGTGGTTAAAATTGGTTATTTATCATTTGACGCCAGTGTAAAAATTCATTATTCCGGAAAATACACAAGCACAAAAACAAATAAATCTGGAAATATGGGGATTGCCGGATATATCCGGCATATTGACAGGAGTACAGACAAAATGAATGGCTGTGAGGTACAGCATAGCAACCCTGATATAAATTCTGACCTCACATTAGAAAACGAATCTTATTATAAAGATTCTAACGGGGAATGGCAGAGAACAAGCCACTCTAAAGATATGGTAAATGCAATTAACAGACGTATTGAATACGCAAAAGAGCATGGGGCAAGGATTTCCACAAAAGGAAAAAATGATACAGTTATTGTCCGTCCGCTTGTCCTGCAAATGGGTAACGATTCAATTACAGGACATGAAAATACATGGATGTGGGATTTAATTGGGATTCTTGAAGAAGAATTTGGGAAAAACGTCACTGGTTTTTCAATCCATAAAGACGAAACAAACCCACATATCCACGTTTCATTCGTGCCTTGTTATGAATCCGAAAAAGACGGTGAAGTGAAATGTTCTATTTCACAAACTAAGTTCTTCAAAAACCCGAAACAATTAGCCGGGTTACATAGGAAATTCCGTAAAGCCTTGATAGATAAAGGCTATGACATTGAATCAGAAAACAAGCCGATTGAGGAACAGCTTGCCGGGTATTATGATAAAAACGGTGAGTGGTACCAACAAGGCTTAACCATAAACCGATTGAAAGAGTTGACTGATAGAGAATTAAAATTAAGATTGGAGGAACTCAAAATGAGCATTAAAAGAAATGATTTGGAAAAATTGGAAATGGCTGTTGCCGATATTATGGCGACTTCAAAAGTAGAGCAGGATAAAATTAAAAAAGAACGTGAAATTTTATCTGCACAGCAAAACGCCCTTGAAAACGACAGGGCAACCGTACAGGCGCAATCAAAGGCTCTCAAGGTCAGGGAAATGAATGTACGGAAAAGGGAACTGGAAGTAGCGGAACTGCTTGAAAAAATCCAGTCCACTGCTGAAACCTGCAATCAGATTCTTTCAGAAGAAAAACACTTGGACACTAAATTTTTAGAGTTCTTAGACCGTGAGGGCAGACGGAATGGCAAGGAATACCGCAAGCCTTTTGAATATTGGTATAAAAAGTTCTTGAATGAACGTAAAAAGAAACATTCAGACTGGTGGAATGATATGTTAGAGCGTTCATGGATGAACGATACCGACGATTTTGATGACGAAAATACCGGCTATGATTTTTCAGCATAAGTCGTTAAGAACAAGCATGGTCTGCGATACGGAGTATCGCAGATCATGCTTGTTTATGTTTATGGAAGGCTCTTTCCCCTCAAAATACATACTTCATAACGTCTTGGATAATAGCACCGTAACTGTCGCCCTCAATATTGACTTTCCTCGTCCCATTGCCTTTAAAGGTAATCAATGCGTGGCTATCATCCATAAGGGACAGACCGATAATGTCAAGGTTTGCAGATACAAGCGTTAATTCAAAAACCTTTATAAATTCTGTTTTGCTCATAGTCCCCCACATCCTTTCTTAGCCGATTGCGTACTGCTTGGATTTGCTGTTGACTTTCTTAGAACCGTACT
>CAJTSH010000062.1 GCA_910578885.1 uncultured Lachnospiraceae bacterium | reverse complement strand
AACTTAAGGCGCAGGGCAGAGAGGGGGAATTTAATACTACTGTATGCGTGGCGACACTTTACAGCTATATTGACAAGGGCGTTTTTCTTAAGCTGACTAATAAGGATTTGCCAGTAAAGAAGAATAAAAAGAGGGGCTATAAGAAAGTGCGTAAGCAGCAGGCAAGGGCGGCAGCAGGCGACAGTATAGAAAAGCGCCCAGAAGAGATAGACCAGCGGGAAGAGTTTGGACATTGGGAAATGGATAGTGTAATAGGCAAGCGGGGCGTATCTAAAAACGTGCTGCTGGTACTGACCGAAAGAAAGACACGGGACGAGATTATATTTAAGCTGCCAGACCATACGGACGAGGCGGTAGTAGCGGCATTGGATAAATTAGAGCGCAGATACGGTGCAGATATGTTTAAGCAGATATTTAAGACAATCACGGTAGACAATGGCAGCGAATTTGCGGACGTGAACGGCTTAGAGCGTTCTATTCTGGAAGAGGGGGAAAAGAGGACGCATTTATATTATTGCCACCCGTATAGCAGCTGGGAGCGTGGCACAAATGAGGTAACAAATAAAATGGTACGCCGCAAAGTGCCAAAGGGTACAAACTTTGACGATAAGACCGACGAGGAAATAGAGGAAATAGAGAGCTGGATAAACGGCTACCCACGCAGGATACATGGCTACCGTTCTGCTGGGGAGCTTTTCACAGAAGAGCTGGAAAAGCTGGCTTAATATCAGATGCAGACATTTTGAGAGGCTGGCAGCAGTGGCAGCCTTAAAGCTGTGCCTGCATCTGTCCGCAGGAGCTTACAAGGTGGGCGCACTCTGGTATAGTGAGGGCAGCATATCTGCTACCTTTTAATCTGTATAGTTAAATTCTAAAAAATACCTATGACGAAATTGGCAAATTTGCTGAAACTGAAAAAATGTTCAAAAAAAGGTTGAAATTTTTCTTCAAGATATTTTTTTATTTTTTGTATTGCAATCTTTTGGAATTGTGGTATAATTTTGGCATTATGGAGACGTATCGAAGTGGTCATAACGGGGCGCACTCGAAATGCGTTAGCCCTCCGGGGCACGCGGGTTCGAATCCCGCCGTCTCCGTTGAAATATAAAGTCTGCAAACGGTTTTACTGCTTGCGGGCTTTTTTAATCTGTTGTTTACGAATGATCCAACTAACGGAAATCGCTGCGTTCTCCAAGCATAGGATGACCAATCCGTCTTTCACACTCCCTTCCTCTCAGACATCACAAAAAACACCATTCCCAATCCAAAAACTAAAACCAATACACCGATTCCCTTATTCGTGCTCCCTGTCACCTGCGACACCACACCCACCAATGTCGTCCCAAGAAAAGACGCCCCCTTTCCAAAGATATCCAGAATCCCAAAATATTCTCCCGATTTTTCAGCCGGGATTAATTTTGCAAAATGAGAACGCGACAACGCCTGAATGCCTCCCTGAAACATTCCGACAAAGATGCCCAACGTCCAGAATTGCGGCTGACTTTTCATGAAAAGCGCAAATACCGCCATGCCGGTATAGGCAAGTATACAAATCAAAATTAGCTTCCCAGTTGCGTACCTTCTGGTGAGCTTTCCGAAAATAATTGCCGATGGGAACGCTACCACCTGTGTCAGAAGCAGAGCCAAGAGCAATCCGGTCGTATCCAGTCCCAGCGCTGTTCCATACGCAGTTGCCATGTCTATAATTGTGTAAACGCCGTCTATATAGAAAAAATAAGCCAGCAGAAACAGAAACACCTTTCTGTCGTACTTCATTCCCTTTAATGTTTCCCAAAGCCGTCCAAAGCTTTCTGCTATGGCGCTTGACTTTCTTTCTACAAAATGAATCTGTCTATAATTTTTTATAAGCGGAAAGGCCATTACCAGCCACCATGCCGACACAATCGTAAATGAAATCACCATTGCGCGCTGCATCGTGAGTCCAAGCATTTCTCTGCCCAAAACAATTCCAAGGCTGACTAAGAATGGTATACAGCTTCCGATATATCCCCATGCAAAGCCTTGTGCCGAAATCTCATCCAGCCGCTCCTCCTTTGTGATATCTACAAGCATTGCGTCATAAAAGATCAAGCTGGATGAATAACCGATTTTTGCTATGATAAAAATGAACAGAAATGTCAGCCAATGCGTACCGCATCCAAGAAAAAGACAACCGAGCACACCAAGAAAAAGAAATGTCATAAACAATGGCTTCCTATAATTTTTGTTATCTGCAACCGCTCCAAGAACCGGTCCAATAAACGCCACTACAACCGTTACAAGAGACGCAGCATATCCCCAATACGCCAGATATCTGACGTCAGTAAGCCCGGCCTGCTCTGACAGATAGTTGAAATAAATCGGAATAATCGTGGAAACCAGCAATATAAATGCGGAATTTCCAACATCATATAAAATCCATGATTTTTCAAGTTTTGTAAGTTTCTTTTTCATACCGTCCTCCATTTAGTACGTATTTTACCCTCTACCCGTTCCTTGATATTCTTTTCTGATAAAACTCCATTCATAGCATATGCCTTTTTCGCACATACTGATTGTAAATGGAGGTATTTAAAATGAAACGGACATCAATCTATATCTGGAACATCATCGGTATTTTGTTTACTATTACAGCCGGTTCCCTGCTGCACTTTATCAATCAGTGGTTTCCCAGCCCATTCTGCTCCATCATCGGTGCAGTGAATGAAAGCACCTGGGAGCATTTAAAACTGATATTTATGCCCATGCTGGTATTCGGAATGTTAGAGTATCTCTTCTATGGGAAACACATCTGCGGTTTCTTCTCCATAAAAGTATGCTCCATTCTGCTCGGAATGATTACAACTGTTACACTTTTTTATACTTATACAGGTGTTTTGGGATTTCATATCTTTGAGTTAGATCTTGCGGTGTTTGTTCTTAGCATTCTTTTTGCATACTGGTTCGCCTGCCGCAAACTGACGCAGCACTTACCCACCACCGGAGAATTTTCCTTTGCATACAGAAAGCCGGATGGCTTTTTCTGCCACCCGGCCGGTATCGTTCTGACCTCTGTGATATTGATTCTTCTTCTCTTTGCTTTTGTGATATTTACCTTTCAGGCTCCGGATATCGGACTGTTTATCGCTCCTGCCTCTGATTAAAATTCTATTTGAGCGGTATCTTTCGTCTATGCCCGGCTGGAATGGCAAACCAGATAGAGTATCTGATACTCCTTTGCAATTTCCCCAAGGAGTTCCCTTGCATTCTCTACTCTGCTGTCGTCCAGATTTACAAAAGGGTCGTCCAGAATAAGAAACGGCTTTTCCTGTGTAAACAGTGCATCAATTAACGCAAGCCGGATACAGATTCCGATAAAATCCCGGTTACCAGCGCTAAAATACTCGCTTTCTTTTAATGCTCCGCCAACCTCTAACTGGGCGTCTAACTGTACATCCAGTTGGATGGCACTGTTTATCCGTCCGTTTATCATAGAGGCATATCTGGCAAAGCCTCTGCGCATTGTTCCCATATAATGCGTGGAAAAGCTCTCCTTTGCTTCCTTCAGATACTGCATGGTTTTCTCCAAAATCCCGGCGCGATACTCTGCTTCCTCAAGCTCATCTTTCAAATTTCCAAGTTCTTCCTCAAATTCCGTCTGGCGTTCTACGATTACGCTGAGATTGTCCATGTCTTTTCGATAGGAATGAATCTTAGCGTCCATCTCCTCAATCTCACGCTCACATTGTTTTCCCTGATTTTGCAGCTCTTCCAAAGAAAATTCCTCTTCCAGGTAAGGAGCGCTCCCGGGTTGAATTGCACCGCCCGATATTTTCTGCCATATTTCTTCGTTGTTTTTTGCAAACTCCTGCAATTCTTCACGGCTTTTTTCCAGTTCCTGTGTCAAGCGTTCATATTCGCTTTTATCTTTTCGCAGTGATTCACATGCCTCCCGCAAATTATCCTGCATACTATATTTCTCATGTACTGCTCCCAGACGCTCCCTTACCGAAATCGTTTTTTCTTCTATCAGTCCCGTCAAACGCGCTCTCTGCTCCGTCAGCTCCTGTTCCCTTGCAGACAGCCTGCGGTATTCCGCCGCTTTATCCTGTAATCTTGTCAATAATTGAACCGGGCTTTCCCCCGTTTCTGTAAACGGAAACTGACAAATAAATACCTGATAATGTTCATGGGATTCCGCCTGCTCCGCTTCATATTTCTCAAGCTCCAAATTCAGCTCCTCTATTTCCCGCAGCCTCTCCCTGCTCTCTGCATCCTCTGCTCCTCCATCATCCGCTTCCTGACTGGTTGGCGTCTCTGTCTCCGTACGTCTTGTCACCGCCAAAAACAGAAACAGGATTCCAAGCGCCACTCCCGGAATTCCTGCAAGCATTGTGAACCAAAAGCCTACAAGACCTGCCGCTATCGAAAGGATTCCTAACGTGACAAATACTCTCTGCCACAGTGCAGCTTTCGCTCTCGCTGCCTCCCTGACATCCTGCTGCTTTCTCTGTTCTTCCCTGCGCGCCTCTTCCTGACGCTGCTTCTCCTGCTCTTCCTGATCCTTTAGCAGCTCCAGCCTTGTCTGTATGCGGATGATTTCAGCCTTCGCCGCATCAAATTCCCGGCTCTCTCCAAGATACATCTCTATCTCCGGGCTATCCGGACAACCTGCCGCAAAAAATTCGTCCAGTTCATTTAACTGTCTTGCTTCTTCCTCACTTAACTGTGTCTGTGTACATTCATCCTGTAATTGATGAAGCTCCTCCAATGCGTCTTCTATCCGGGCAATCATATCAGCATCCGGTTTTTTCTCGGCAAAGACAGTGTCATAGGGCTTTTTCTCGGATATAATTTCTGCCTCCCTCTTTTTCAAGGTATAGTAATGATCCAGTTTTGCCGTCTGCTCCTTCTGATCCCCGGCTCGAACTACAGCTTCGTGTATCTCATCCCGGCGCAGCTTTAATCCCCGTTTCTTGATTTTCTGTTCCTCAATCTGCTCTTGCAGCAATGCCATGCCTGCCGCTTTATTCTTACATTCGGATATTTCCTCCTGCTTGGCAAAAATCTGTTCTTTGAGCTGTGCTATCTTTCCCCTGCCTCCGGTCTTCTTATACTCTTTTAAATGCTCTTCCAGCTTGGCATAGGCTTTTTCATAATGATTGATATCATTCCCGTTTTCCACCAGATTGGACAGCTTGGCATTGATACTGTCTGTCATGGAAACCGCAATGGAATTCTGAGGAATATAGGTACTTCTCTCATAAGACGCCGCGTCAATCTGAAACAGCTCTTCTCCTATGTTCTCGCTATAGTCCGTACTTACCAGTCCGGTTCTTTTGTCATAGAGACAAAAGGTGTCCTCTTTGTCCCTCTTTCCAAAATACCGTTCCAGCTTATATTCCTTTTCTCCCACCGTAAATTCTATATTTCCGCCAAAATTTCCGCCCTGCCAGGGATAATATTTCTTTCTGGCATTATCCGCCAGCTTTTTTCTGGCATTGTATTCCAGCCCAAAAAACATGGCCTTGATAAATACTCCAAAAGTGGTCTTTCCCCAGCCATTCTCCTGACAGACCGTATTTAACCCTTCCTGAAATTCAAAGGAAAAATCGTGCAGCTTTCCAAATCCTGCGATATAACATTTATTCAGCCTCATCTTATATCTCCTCTCCGGAAAGCGCCCGAATTCCGGTCAGTATTACCGCATCCTTCTCCTCCTGCGGCAAATCTGCTCTCTCCAGCAGACGGATAAATTCACCCTTCAACGACTGATCCAGCCGGTAATCCTCATAATTCACTGCAAGCCTCGTCTTGTCCTTCACCTTTACAAAATAAAATTGCTGCTGATACCGTTTTAACAGATAAGCCGCATCCGTATCCATATCCATTTCAATTTCACCGGTCAAAACCAACTTCAACAGACTGCTCTTATCTATTTCTGCTATCTTTTCATCAATTTTTCCGGCGATCTCTCCTGTGGTATGACAATCAGAGATGTCTATCAAAATTTCATAGAGCGTCCGCTTTGCAAACGGTATAAAGCTTGGAACCACTTTGTTCTCTTGGATATCAAGCAGTACAAAGCCTTTCTTACCGCATTCGTCAAATCCTCTGCCTTCCAGACAGCCGCAATAACAATAGCTGCCCCGGCTGTCTAACTTCTGATATTTATATTCATGCAGATGCCCCAGTGCAAGATAGTCGATATACTTATTCTGCAATGCCCGGATATTGATAATCTCCGTCTTGTCCTTCGCATCATACTGGGATTCCTGTCCATGTAACACGACCAGATTCACATCATCCTGCGCCAGCACCAGAGAGTCATAGATATTCTTACTGTTCTCCGGCGTCAGACAAGCTCCGGTTACTGTTATATTTCCATAGGAAAATCTGCTCCAGCTCTCACCAAACACCTTTAGATTCTGGGGAACTTCTTCCAATCCTTCCAAAAAACGTTCCTTTTCATGATTCCCCCGCAAATACAGGAAATCAATGTCCGGATGACCGGCAATCTGCTCCTCCACCAGTTTTGCCGCCGCCTTACTGATATGCGTTGTATCAAATAAATCCCCTGCTATGATAATGGCACGGACTTCATGCTCTTCGGCATACCCCACCATTTTCTCAAATGTCAGCAATAGCTCACGCTTTCTCTCTCTCGCCTGCTCCCTGCTTAAATTGGATTCCATTTTTGAATCCAGATGCAGGTCTGAGCAATGTATGATTCTCATTGATTCATTCCCCCTGTATTCGCAAATCTTATGGCCATGCAATCAAACTACATATTTTCTATTTTCATTTAATTTCCAGTTGGGATTCTGATATGATTTATATAAAAACGACTTTCATTCGAAAACTAGTAGAATGACTAACAAAAACTGAAGTCACAGAAACTTTTAAATCCTGATAATATTTCTCTTTTTATCCGGGCATTCCGCTTCGAACCTCAACCACAAACGTTACCGCTGTAGTTAACTCAGCCCAGGCACCCTCACGGCACACAAGAGGTTTTACTTAGGGCTGCTTTGTTCCCAACCTGACCCGGTTCATAAATTCCTGTTGCGTAAGACCCAAACGTCAACGTCACTTGCAGCGGGCAGCTTCACAATTAAAAATCCTCTGCGGAATATCACCCCAGCTATAGCGGATTGCTGGTTCAAGGTACCGCTGACACCCCGGCTGCCCGGAGACTTAAGTATAACGGTTTTATTGCATTTTGTCAATGATGCTGTCCGCTTTTTCCTCCGCCTTTTTTTGCGCTTTTTCATGTTTGCTCTTTTCCCGCAGTTTCCGAAAAAAGCTGGTGAGCATTTCTGCACACTCTTCTTCCATGACGCCTTTTTCAATTTCCACCTGATGATTGAATTGTGACATCTGAAGCAGATTTAATATCGAACCGGCACAGCCTGCCTTAGGATTCATTGTCGCCATCACGACTTTGGGAATTCTCGCCTGAACAATGGCTCCGGCACACATCTGGCAAGGCTCTAAGGTAACATATAATACGCAGTCTTCCAGCCGCCAGTCTCCCGTCTTTTTCCCCGCTTTCTTAATCGCAATCAGCTCTGCATGGGAAAGGGTACTCTTATCTGTTTTTCTGCGGTTGTAACCCCTTGCGATAATCTTGTGGTCTTGCACAATGACACAGCCGATGGGGACTTCACCCAATGCCTCTGCTTTCTTCGCCTCCCGAACAGCAGCGCGCATAAATTTTATATTTTCTTCCATTAATTTCCTTCTCTTTTCTTTTTTACATAGGTTATGTGGCTGCTTTGCCTCCGATACCTTATTAGCCGGATGCCGTGTGGCGCGGTACACGGCACCGCTTGAACAGTAATTCATTTTATCACACTATCCTTTTACTTACAACTTATATAAATGCTTCTTTTTTTGCAGAAAATGTGCTACACTGTTTATAAATTGGTGCTTTGTTATTGAAAAGCTTCACATTTCAGGAAGGATTTGTATGCAGATTCATGGCTTTCTAAAAACTACATTATTGGATTATCCGGGTCATGTAGCAGCCACTCTTTTTACGGGCGGCTGCAATTTTTGCTGTCCGTTCTGTCACAACGGAGATCTTGTCCTTTATCCAGAAGAAACGTCCCTTATTTCCGAGGAAGAGATTATTTCTCATTTAAAACGCAGACAAGGGATTTTGGACGGCGTCTGTATCAGCGACGGAGAACCTACGCTTGCCCCCGGCTTAGAGGATTTTATCCGAAAGATCCGCTCGCTTGGTTTTGCAGTAAAGCTAGACACCAACGGTTATCAGCCTAAAACGCTTATCCGCCTTTGTGAACAAGGACTCCTCGACTATGTCGCAATGGATATTAAGCATACCCCGGAAAAATATAACAGCATCTGCCAGATGAGCCAATTTGATATTTCCCGAATCAATGCCTCGATTCACTTTCTGATGCAGGGAAATGTTCCCTATGAATTCCGCACCACACTTGTGCGGGAATTACACCAAGCGGAGGATATTTTACGAATGGGCAAGTGGCTGAAGGGTGCAAAAGCATATTATTTACAGGCATACCGTGACTCCGACACTGTAATTTCCCACGGCTTTCACGCCCACGACAGGGAAACGCTTCTCTCCTATGCGGAGCAGTTAAAGCCTTTCATTCCAAATACTGTTTTAAGAGGAGTTGACTGACGATGGATTTCATCTATGAAACAGACCGATTAATATTAAAAGTTCTAAAGGGCGACGACGCCGGAGCCGTATTGGAATTTTATCTGAATAACAAAGAGCTTTTTGAGCGGTATGAACCCGACCGTCCCGACAACTTTTATACATTATCACACCAGAAAGCCGTTTTAATCTGCGAATACAACATGACTGTAAAGCTTTCGGCTGTCCGCTTCTATGTATTTAAGAAGGAACAGCCGGATAAGATTATCGGCACAATTTGTTTTCGTAATATCACCCGCTCCGTCTATCAGACTTGCGAGGTGGGTTATAAATTTGACCATAATTTCCAGCATCAGGGCTATGCCTTTGAGTCCTTGTGCATGGGAATTGCAGTGATGTTTGAAGACCAGAAGCTGCACCGGATCGAGGCTAATGTAATGCCGGAAAATACGCCGTCTATTCACCTGTTAGAAGCTCTCGGTTTTACATTGGAAGGCACTGCCCGCTCTTTTGCATATATTCATGGATGCTGGCAGGATCATCTGCGCTACAGCCTGATCACAAATTCTGTTCATCCATCATAAAGTGGCACCAGTAGCCAAACTGATTGCCGGATTTCCTTTCCAATTCTGCAGCCCGAAGCGTCTCAAACAACTGCTCCTGGGATTCAATTTCCTGAAATTCTTGATTTGTATTTCTATCCTGCTGCCGTTCTTCCCCTTTTCGTCCCGGTAAAAATTCTGAAAAGCCAAAAAGAGACGCCATAACATGTTCCTGACTATGAAACATCCCCGGTACGCCGACAAAAATTGTTTCTTTGTCTTCTTCCGTCCGTTTTCCCAGTAAGAGATAGTGATAATTAAAGAAACCATGCAGCAAGAAACTGTTATTTCCAAGATTCCAGAATTTCCTCGGCAGTTCCCGGATATCCCGCAGCTCAATTTGAATTCCGCTTATCTGCCTTTTTCCTGTTTCAAATATTTCTACGGTCTGCTGCCGTTTCTGTAATTTCAGAAAACAATCCAGTAATGTTTTTTGCGATGTATTTTCTTTTGGAGGCTGCTTTTGAAGCGGAAGCTCTGTCGCATGTACACTAGCAGCTTCTTCTGCGGTTTCATCTACTTTTTCAGAATCCGTATCTGCAATCGTGTTCCCTTCTCTATCAGAATCTTCCTCTATCAATGTTTCATTTTCTCCGTCGGATATTATCTCTTCCGGCTCTGCTTCCTTTTTTTCGTTCTTCCTCTCTGCAAAAGTCTGTTCTTCTGCTTCTTTCTCTCTTTCTGTCTCTCCTTCTGTTTTCTCTGACGCTTTTTCGTCTTCTCCCTCCGGTTTCCAGATCCGAATTCTTTCTCTGAGCATTTCCCCATCATCCCACTGGCTTGCATACATAAAGCTGTCATCCAACGGTATAATAATTCCTTTCATATCGTTAATACTGTAAGGTGAGCCGGCTATTTTCCCGCTCGGCAATATTACCTTACAGTCTCCGCCTCCATTAGATAAGGTAAGACTTCCAATTTCTACTGCGCGTATCAAATCATCTTCTCTGGAAAAGAGGTATATGCCCGGTGTTTTTCCCGGTGACAATGCTCCTTTTAAATGAATTTCCAGACTGCACTTTCCTCCCCGGATTTCTACCTTTGCAAATCCGGTATTCTGAAGTTTCTCATTTCCCTTATAAGAATAGAGGTATGTAACAAAACGCTGCATTCCTGCCATAATAACTCCGCTTATTACTCTTTTCTTTTATCTTATTCTGTTGGGAGAAAATACATGCAATAAATTTGGTGCTTATGTTTCCAAAGGCTTATTCCCATTTGAAACACGTTACAGAGATACCAAAACAAATGAGTGTAAGCGTCCTCAAAGTTTTCGCACTTACTGGCTTTCTTTGCCTGTTCAACGGTTCCGAAAAATACAGCTTTCCCGTTTCTAAAAATACAAATTTTATCACATAAGGCTTCCACTTCGTCCATGAAATGGGAAGTTAAAAAGATAGTCAATCCCTTGCTTTTTAATTCAGATAATATTTTCCAAACATCACGCCGGGCTTTTGCGTCAAGTCCGGTAGTCAATTCATCAAGGAATACCAGTTCCGGGTTCGGGATTAAGGCAAGTACGATAAATAAGCGTTGACGCTCCCCGCCGGACAAACTCTTTACCGCATTACCTATTTTATTGCCGATTCCAAATTGTTCACAAAGTTTTTTCCAGTCGACGGGCGCTTCATAAAGACAAGCTGTTTCTTCACATAGTTCCGAAACTTTAATTTCCGTCTGATAACTGCCCTCTTGAAACTGAACGCCCACATTTTGAAACAGGCGGTGTCTATCTTTTTTCGGGTTGCACCCCAAGACCGATACTGTTCCACTGTCAGCATTTTTTGTGCCTAAGATACTTTCGGAGCGTGTCCATAGAAATATCAAGCAGTTTTGATACATCTTTTCGCTTCAAATGCCTGAAGTTTTCTCCAATACCGCCGGATAAAATCTGCTTCACAACTTCAATGGCTTCTTCCGCGTTCCGGCGTTCCCGTCCGACCTGCTCCAAGTAGTTTTTCGTAAGCGCAATAGCGGTATCAAAATCTCCTGTTGCTGATACCGTAATCATCTGTGCGATTTTCTTCCTTAGCCCATTCTGCAAAACCTCTACTTGAAATGCAAGGCGTATCAGCCTGCATTGCTTTATATGAAATTCCGTAAATACACGATAACCATTTGACAGTCGTTCCGGCTTAGGTATCAGTTTCAGTTTTTCATATAACCGTACTGTGTTTGGGTTTATGGGGATAAAAAAGGTAGCTGATTTACTATTAGATAAATCGCTACCAATGGTAAACAATATTCTATTTTCATATCTTTTTTCTGTCTTGATGTATTCTCCAACAAAACTAGAATTTGAATGACTAAAGTTAGTTATTTTCAATCGGAGAGATAACGGGTTTTCCATCTTTGCCCAACAGCGGTGTCATTCCTCCTGCATATGCAACTTTACGAAACACATAATTCACTCCAGTCTCTGTATCTACCAAAATTTGCGTTACATCCAAAGTTCCTTGTGAATAAACCGTCTTAAATCGTTCGTTCTTAGCCATTTTATTTGCCTCCTATAATTTATTTTTGTTAAATTGTTCAACGTCAATATCTTACCACAGACGCACGCACAAAGGAATAGGCGCTTGTGCAAAAAAGAGCTGAAAACGCCGCAATCAGAATTAAGTAAATTTTTGTTTTCATAGATTTTCCTTTCTTAAAAGAGAAACGCCCGCATATTCATCTGTCGTAAGAACATATTTTGGGTAGTTCGTGTATTTCAAGCAAACGGTTATACTCCCGTTTTTCCGTCTTTTCGGAATTGATTCCCTGCGTGACCTGAACATAGATTTTTTCGTTCTGCCTTACCGCTACAAAGTCAATCTCTCCATCTCTGGTTTTCCCCACATTGACGGTGTATCCAAAAGCTCTAAATACACGATATTTTCAAGGCTAAAAGCCACGCTGTCTGCATTATATCCGAGAACGCTGTCCCGAAGAGCAGCATCTGCAGGATAGAATTTTTCGTATTCCTTCGGATGCCGTCAGGCAGGACGTGACAGGACAGTTGAAAACCGAAAATCAATTCTTATGGCTTCAAAAGGTGAATAACATTCTGGCGTGTGTAAGAGAAATTGTAGAAAATGAGATAATTTATTCATAGGTGAATGATAGCGTTTCCGCAATAAGCGACAATGCCATTCAAACTTAAGCAACGACAGTTTGTGAATTGAAAAACCCTATGTTTTTGTGTATAATAGGAAAAAAGTCAAACTGAGAAAATCGGAAGTTGGTAATATGTAATGACAGGAATATATTTTAGTGGGACAGGGAACACAAAATTTTGTGTTGATAAATTTTTAAAAGAATATGACAATAGTAAAAATTTATTTTCTATTGAAGCTAATGAAGCTCTGGAGAAAATAAAAAATGACAATGAAATTGTGATAGGTTATCCAGTGCAATATAGTAATATTCCTAAAAT
>CAJTSH010000061.1 GCA_910578885.1 uncultured Lachnospiraceae bacterium | reverse complement strand
TCGCAAAGGGCTGGGGTAATTTTTTATCTGACCGCATTATTATTTGGCGGTTACGAATTTAATAACAAAATATAACAGCTAATATTTCCCTTAAAAATCATCAAATCACAATCGGAATTTTGAAGGAGGAATGAAGTATGGTTAGTGATTTTTTAGGAGCAACATTTCCGTGGATTTTAATTGGTTTATTTGTAGCTATCAGTTGTTCTCTCATGAGCAAAAAAGAGAAATAAATTCAGATTTACCTATCAAGCCCTCTGAAATCCCTGCATTTTCAAGGCATTACGCCTGTCTAACGCTCAAACCTTATCTATCTGCCCTTGTTTTTGCCCTTACGAGCCGAAATAAGGGCAAATTTATATTCCCCGCCGACTACCTTATCCAGCAGCCTTGCGGAAGTACGCTTCGCCTCCCTTGTAGCGTGAGCGTAAATGTTCATCGTGGTACTTACATCGGCGTGTCCGAGAAGCTCCTGCACATCCTTTGGGGCTGCCCCGTTAGAGAGCAGATTGCTGGTAAAGGTGTGTCGGAGCATATGAATGATATTGTCAACTTCTTATCAAACTGTTTACTCATGGGAATTTTCTTCCCTGTTCCGTTTATATTATACGGTTATTTCTGAAACTTGCCATGTTTAACTTGTACTATCCTTGCCCGCCCTCTCCTGAAGGAAGCTCTCGCAGTAGGTTCCGTCATAGCTGCAGGCATGCTCCTCCCACCATGATATCTCCCTTACAGCACAGATGCTGCTCCTTGCCGTTGTAGGTATAGTTCTCCACCGGATATTTCAAATCCGTCATATCTACCTCGTTTTTTATGATTCCCTGCCGTTCCCTCATCGAAACGTTCTCGGCAATATGCGCATACTGTTTTTTTATTCAGAAACAGCGTGCCTTTTTCGCCGCGGTACATACAGATTTTTTCTAATGGGGATTTTTCTTTTATTTGAGAAACAGATGGACGGACAGTTCCTGTCCCTGTAATGATGCATTGGCCTTGCCCCCGTGGAGTTCCACGATGCGTTTTACAATGGCAAGCCCCAGCCCGGAGCTTTGGGGGGTGCTTCTGGCCTGGTCTCCGCAGATCATGGGAGACATTGGTAATCAGCTCATTCTTACTCTGTTGCTGCCTTTTTTCCCTTTCCTCCTTTTCCCTGAGCTGGACGGACATCTCGTTGATGACGGCGCACAGCAGGGTGATTTCATCGTCACCCTGCAGTTCCATGCTCCTTCCAAAGCCCTCCTCCTTAATCTTCTGAATTTCCTGAGACAGATACTCCACATCCCTGAATGGAGCAGAAGCTGCATCATGGCCAGTACCACCGCCAGCACCACTAAGCTAATAACAAGGGAAACGCAGGCCGCTTTCAGGAAATATGCCGTGAGGCGTTTTTGGAATGAGGAGGACAGTTTTCTGTAAACCAGAAAAATCACGAAAACCGTTCCTCCGATGGCAATGCCGTTTATTAAAATATAGTTTGGAATTATCTTTGATAGCATCATATCTGATACCCTCTTCCCCAACAGGTGTTGATAAAATCTGGATGTACATTATCCCAGTTCAGTTTATTGCGGAGATTGGCAATATGCATCATCACCGCATTTTCCGAACAGAAAAATTCTTCATGCCATACCGCTTCATAAATCTGCGCCATGGTCAGCACTTGCCCCTTGTTTCGCAGCATATATTCCAGAATGTCATACTCCTTGCGCGTCAGCTTCACTTCCCGTCCGCTTACCCATTCTCTTAAAAACTGCCACATAGGATGTCCCTCCTCATATAATGAATTCAGCGTGTTATGCTGTTATTTGATGATTTCAGTATAAAGAGGAAGTATAAAGAGAAAACCGTAAGAACTATAAAGATTTCTTTAGATATGGCAGGCCGATGCTTCCGCCTGCCATAAATTTTGAACAGATAAACATTATGGCAAAAATGCCCCTATAGGAGGCGGCATATACAAATAAGAATGGGCAAAGAAAAGGACAATCACACATGAAAAAAGGATAAAAGGAGATGGGGCAAATTATCCATTCTTTGTCGTTATGAATTTTTTTATCGTATAAAGTTCATCCGCTGAAACGGCTCTTTTTCCGGAAGGCCATATTTTTCTTTGCCAAGTGCAATACTCTTCATAAGAAACGCCATGTTCCCGGCAAGTGTACGCATACCCTGTAAGCCTTCTAAGTCCTGCTCTGCCTCACCGGGCGCCGCACCGTGAATGCTGTTCCAATATTGACCGGATGCGACCGGCATACCGGAAATCGTAAAGAACTTATTCAGTTCATCAAAGGTCGAGGATAATCCTCCTCTTCTGGCGGCTACCACGCTTGCGCCGACCTTCATCGTCTTGTCGAAATGCGCGCTATAAAACAGCCGGGTCAGAAATGCGACCAGCGTTGCATTTGCGGAGGCATAATATACGGGACTGCCAACGACCAGCCCGTCGCATGCTTCAAATTTTGCGGCAGTCTCATTGACTAAGTCATCAAATACACATTTACCTTTCTGCATACAGGCGCGACAGCCAATGCAGCCTCGGATATCTTTATTGCCTACATGGAGAATTTCTGTTTCAATTCCTTCCCGTTCAAAAATTTTCTCCATTTCATGCAGCGCCACATAAGTATTTCCTTTTGAGTTTGGACTTCCATTGATCATTAAAACTTTCATTTCTCATCAAATCCTTTCTTAACCTAAATATTTTCTTCACGCTTGGTTTCAATAAACGATGATACCTTTCAGAATAACTTATACGTTTATATTATTCTATATTCCGTTGCATTGGAAGAACAAAAAAGATATAATCGTTTTAACGTAAGGGTTAGGACAGAACTCAGAAAGAAGGGATGGTGAAGATGGAAATCATAAATAAAGCAATAGATGATGGCAAAGCATTTGATTGGGGAAGGACTTCCAGTAATTACGCAAAATACCGTGACATCTATCCTGAAATATTTTACGAGAAAATCGTGAAACGCAATCTTTGCATAAAAGGTCAAAAAGTTTTGGATTTAGGAACCGGAACAGGCGTACTTCCAAGAAATATGTATCATTATGGTGCAGAATGGTTTGGAACGGATATTTCTGAGAATCAGATTTTACAGGCAGAAAGGCTGTCTGAGGAATCAAGCATGAGGATACAATACAAGGCAGTAGCGGCGGAGGATATAGATTTTCCGAATCATACATTCGATGTAATCACAGCTTGCCAGTGCTTTTTTTACTTTGACCATAAAAAGGCGATGCCTAAATTGTTCCATATGTTAAAAAGGATGGAAGATTATTACTGCTCTATATGGCGTGGGCGCTTCCTTATCACCGGAAGAAATTGAAAAATGGGAACTTGAACATAAAAAGTTGCTGCTTGATATTGCACCGATAGAGTTTTCAATAAAACACTATGTTGCTATGTTAGAGTTAAAACGAAAAGAGGTTAAATATTATGAGTGATTATGTGGCAGTTATTAAAAATGAAAAATATGTTAGTGTGTGTTTTTATGTTGAAGAAGATAGGATTATGACTATTGGAGAGAAAATGAATGCTATAAATGAAGAAGCCTATATGAATGGTTATAATTGGGAGGCTTTCCTTAGCTACTATCTTACAAAATTTGCACCGGATGTACTGGAAGAAATGGATGCAGATCCAGAGGCAGGTATGTATGCGGCTCATTATCCGCTGACACCGGAAAATGAATTGAGGGCGAAGAAGCTTGTAGAAATCATTCGTTCTTTGATTGAAAATGAAGAGGAATTGTATCGGATTGTGCAAGAGGAAAGCGGGGAAATTGAGTGGGATTAAGTCTGTAATCATATTTTCACTAAAAGAATAAACAATAGTTATAGGATAAAAATGTTAGAAAAGCTCTGTATAAGCAGGGCTTTTTCTATTTATTCATAGATTATTTCTAGGATATGCCCTAATTTAATATTTTGGGGAGGAGTGACGATATATAGATAAGTTGGAGCAACTATGTATATGCAAAGAAATAGGTTATATCCTCAAAGGAGAATATATTCTAATCACTATACAGAATGAAAACAACAGGAGGAGGTAAAGAAAATGGTAAGTACATATCATCAGTACATCAGCAGTCCTCTGTGGGAGGGTAAGCGTTATGGGAGCGGACAGTTTTTCTCCCCATTGAAGGATTTATCGGAGCAGACGATTCTTGTAGAGAACAGTGAAGAAAATAAAAATGACAGTTACCGGCAGAGAACCAAGTATGACGATAAGGTGGACAGCTATTTCAGTACCTACAATTTGGAAATATTGTTAAGCCACAAAGATAGTTATCTGGAAGGGAAGCTGAACTCAGCAGATGATGTAGATTGCTACGCATTCTCGTATAAACAAAGGGTCTTTTATGAGAAAATGGGTATTTCTTCAAAGATTACAATCCGTTTGGAAAACTTAACAGAAGGATGCGATTATGATCTGGTCGTTTATGACAAGGATGGAAACCAGATTGGAATAGCGAAAAAGAACGGCGACGGCAATAAAGAGCTGACGCTGCCAGAGTGGGATCATGGAACGGATTATGTGATTCGTGTGGAGAACCGTAACGGTGAAGCGGTAGATGCGGAAGGAGCCTACCGCATTCAAATTGCAGAGGAAAAGACGCCGAATAAGTCACACGGGCAATCACAAGTTCAAGATCAGACAAGCAAAGAAAGCGAGGCTGGTTATACGGAGAAAGTAGACAGACTGCATGATGAGCAATACAGTGCCCTGCCAGAGGAAAATCGCTATCAGGGTGATGAGAGTCTGGAAGAATTACTGAAGCGGATGGCTTTTGGCGAGAGGCTTAGCAGGCAGGAGCAGGAGTACCTGAAGATTTATGCCAACCTCCACGACTATGAGAGAGCAGAGGCTGCATGTAAGGTTCAGAATAAGCTGTATCCCGAAATTGTGGATAGACTGAAGAATGCAGGCATAAATCTGGAAGGAAAAGCTTGGGAGCTGGAGATAGAGGCTTATGGAAAAGTGACCGTTTCGGGAGATTTAACAGAGGAAGAAAGGGAGAAGACGGAAAAGATACTGGAAGAAGAATTTGCAGATCAATTATGGGATACTTATATGCAGGCGTCGGATATTGACTCAGAAAGGTACAATCAGATAAGCGCTTATCGCGAAATCAGCAGTTTTCTTCAAAAAGCAACCAATGGGCAGTATAAATGGGAGGATATTTATAAAGATATTGATAAATATGGAAGTATCAAGGTTGCTGGTCTTCCCGACAAGCTATGTGAGTTGTTGAATTCTCAGGAGAGTAATGGGAAGTATGAGCAACTACGGGATGATATTTATTTGCTTTGGTCTGCCCAAGGCTGGACGGAAGAGAGCAGTTGGACCGATTTCCGGGCGAAGTACCGGTTGGATGATGCGGGGATGAGTGTTATGCAATGAGAGTAACAAGTTGCCTTCCCTGCTCGATTGTATTAGAATGTAATAATTGACATTACATCAGTAAAGGTATAAAATGAATGCAAACAGTTTGGAGGTGGCGTTATGCAGATATCCAGTAGGTTTACAATTGCTATTCATATATTTGCCTGTATGGAGACTTTTGGAAAAGATTGTAAGATTACCAGTGATTTCCTTGCATCTAGTATAAATGTAAATCCGGTTATTATACGAAAGATTCTTTCACAGCTTAGAAATGCCGGGCTGATTGAAGTGGCGCGCGGGACAGGCGGTACGACCGCGGCTAGACCGATAGACCAGATAACATTTTATGATGTGTATCTTGCAGTTGATCTTTTAGGAGAAGGAGAGTTGTTCCATTTCCATGAAAATCCGAATCCGGACTGTCCGGTAGGAAGAAACATTCATGCAGTACTGGATGATAAGTTAATGCATATTCAGGAAGCAATGGAAAATGAAATGAAAAAATATACGATTGCGGATGTTGCGAGGGAGATTGAAAAATAGGAGAATGTGAAATGAATGATAATGCTTCTGCATTTCATGCGGCTGAATATGATAAGAAGATAAAAAAGACACTTCCATATTTTTTTGCTGAAAGCAAGTGAAATGCACAAATAGAATAGAATCGCAAGGCGGTGGAAGAATGATATTTATCATAGGCGGAGCCTGTCAGGGAAAGACTGTTTACGCAAAAGAGAATTTTGGAGAAAGTTATCAAATCATAAACCAATATCATTTACAGGTAAAGGAACAGCTCAAGGAAGGAAAAGAGCCTCTTACCGAGGCGGAAAACCTGTTACAAGAAAAAGAAAACTGTATTATTATCAGTGACGAGATTGGATATGGTCTGGTTCCGACTGACAGATTTGAGCGGCTTTACCGGGAAACCTCTGGAAGAGTCAATTGTTATTTTGCCAGTCAGGCCAAGCAGGTGATACGGGTGATAAGCGGAATAGGAATCAGAATTAAATGAAAATATACATGATAAGGCATGGCGCAACAAAGGGAAACAGGGAGCGCCGATATGTAGGAAGCACGGATGAAGGACTGCTGCCGGAGGAGAAGCATAAGCTTGTGAGGATGAGGCGGCAAGGCGGGGATGCGGAGCAAAGTAAAATGCCGGAGATACAGAAAGTGTACGTAAGTCCTATGCGAAGGTGCAGGGAGACTGCGGAGCTCATCTATCCGGGAGTGCCGCAAGAAATCGTAGAGGATTTCAAAGAATGCAGGTTCGGGGAATTTGAATATCGCAATTATAAAGAGCTGAATGGAAACCCTCATTACCAACGATTTATAGATACTATGGGAGAATGCGGATTTCCGGGCGGTGAGACAAGGAGTGAATTTCAGAAACGGTGTGTATATGGCATGGAAAAAGTGCTTTCTTCTACGATGAAGCTCCGGAAAAGCAAGAGGTTCCGGGAGAATGGCGTTGTGCCGGAAGATGAGGGATCCATTGCGCTTGTGGTGCATGGCGGAACTATTATGGCGCTTTTGGACGCATATTCCAATCCTCATAGAGATTATTATGAATGGCAGATTGGAACAGGAAAGGGATTTTGTGCAAATGCCAAAAGAGACGCTTTTGGGGGATGGAATTTTATGGATATCCATGAAATCCTTCCATCAGGAGAGACAGCGCACTAGATGGCGCAAGAGGCACGCCGGAAAGAGGAAAGGATGATAGAGAGAATTATAATCATATGTGTCGGTTTTTTTCTGGATTTGCTGTTTGGCGACCCGCATTGGCTGTATCATCCTGTCAGGGCAATCGGACAGATAATTACATGGACGGAAAAACTCTTGCAGAAGTTATTAAAATATCGAAGCGGGCGGGAGACGGATATCGGGAAAAAGCGTGTGGCAGGAACACTTTTGGTATTGGTTGTTTTGCTTTTTTCTATCGGCGTTCCGGCAGCGGTTCTAGCTGCGGCAGGCAGTATTCACCCATATCTTAAGACTGGAATTTCTTGCTTCTGGTGTTATCAGCTATTGGCTATGAGGTCTTTGAAAACGGAGAGCATGAAGGTGTTTGCGGCGTTAAAGACCGGAGATATTGAACAGGCAAGAACTGCAGTATCTATGATTGTGGGGAGGGATACCAAAAGTCTGGATGAAGCGGGGATAACGAGAGCCGCCGTGGAGACGGTTGCAGAAAATACCTCAGACGGGGTAATTGCGCCCCTTTGTTATATGCTGTTATTCGGAGTTCTGGGCGGTTTCTTTTACAAGGCAATTAATACAATGGATTCTATGATCGGATATAAAAATGATAAATACCGCTATTTCGGTACGGCAGCGGCGAGGCTGGATGATATCTGCAGCTTTCTTCCGTCAAGGATTGCAGCGGTCTACATGATAGGAGCGGCGTTTCTTTTAGGCTTTGACGGAAAAAATGCGCTGTATATTTACCGGAGGGACAGGCATATGCATGCAAGCCCGAATTCGGCGCAGACAGAAGCGGTGTGTGCGGGGGCGTTGTCCATACAGTTGGCTGGAGATGCGTATTATTTTGGAAAATTGTATCATAAACCGACGATTGGGGACGATAAGCGCAGGATAGAACCTGAAGATATAAAAAGAGCGAATCGGCTGTTATATGGAACGTCAGTGATTGTATTGTGTGTGGGCGTGGTGGTTTTGGCAGTAGTGGCAATGTTGGTATAAGATATCGGAGGTGTTTGTATGACCACAGAAAGGATGAAAGAACTCCTCTCTGCAAAGGATGAGAAGATTACAGTCGAATTTAAATCTTGTACGAATGAAATCAGCGAGTCAGTCTATGAAACAGTTTCATCGTTTTCGAATCGATATGGCGGTTGGATTATTATGGGAGTGAAAGATGGGGGGAGTCCAGTAGGTGTTAATCGCAATGCTGCAAGAGATATGAAAATAAATTTTATTACGCAGCTTAACAATATCAATAAAATGTCGCCAACGTTATATCTTTCAAATGAAGAATTTGAATATGAAGGGAAGTTGGTGTAAGGATTCATAGGTATCCTTTAACAACCTAAATACAAAATACAAGGAGACGCCTTACAGTGAACGAAGAATTTCGGCATGGCGGAGACATTTACCGTAATCCCGTAGAGTATGACTTTTCCGTAAACATAAATCCCCTCGGAATGCCGGAAGGAAGTATACAAGCGGCGCATGAGGGAATTTTGCTTGCAAATAGATACCCCGATTACAAGGGAGAGGCGCTGTGCAGGGAGATTGCAAACGCAGAGCAGGTGAAGGAATCACAAGTCCTGCTTGGAAATGGTGCGGCAGAGCTGATTTATGCGCTGTGCAATGCTTTAAGACCGAAAAAATGTCTTGTTTGCGCACCGTCCTTTCAGGAATATGAAGCCGCAGCCGTTCAGGCGGGCGGAGAAATGATGTATTGGAACCTTTTTGAGGAAGAGAACTTCCGCATACAAAAAGATTTTCTATCCGCAATCACAGAGTCTGCGGATATTTTGTTTTTATGCAATCCAAACAATCCAACGGGAAGCCTGATAGAGAAAGAATTTTTATTAGAAATTGCAGAGAAGTGTGAACAGTCCAAGACGTACCTGTGCATAGATGAATGCTTCCTTCCTTTTTTGGAGCAGGAAGAGGAGCTTACCATGAAGCGGGAGCTGGAACTGTTTTCGCATCTGATTGTCCTGCGGGCATTTACCAAGCTGTACGGAATGCCGGGATTGCGGCTGGGATACGCCATGAGTGCGAATGATTATCTGCTTGGCAGAATGAAATGTGCACTTCAGCCTTGGAATACTTCCATTCCGGCACAGATGGCAGGTATTGCGGCCATTCAGGATCTTGAATATGTAAAGAAAACGAGAAAGCTGATTGCGGAGGAGAAGGAATATTTGATTCGGGAGCTCTCGGATGGGCTTGTAGAGAAGGTGTATGACAGTGCGGCGAATTATATCTTCTTTCAGAGCAGAACAGATTTGAAGGAAGGTCTGTTACGGCAGGGAATTTTGATTCGCTCTTGCGGGAATTACCGGAATCTAACCGGGAAATACTTTCGGATAGGAGTACGCACTCAAGAGGAAAATGAAGAATTGATTCGCAGATGGAGGAAGATTACATGGCAAAGCCAATCATGATACAGGGGAGCATGTCAAATGCCGGGAAAAGCCTGATAGCGGCGGGATTGTGCAGGATTTTCAAACAAGACGGATATAAGGCGGCGCCCTTTAAGTCTCAAAATATGGCATTGAATTCCTATATCACAAAAGAAAATCTGGAAATGGGAAGGGCGCAGGTCGTTCAGGCGGAAGCATGCGGAATTGAGCCGGAAGTATGTATGAATCCGATTTTATTAAAGCCCACTACGGATATGGGGTCTCAAGTAATTTTAAACGGCAAGGTGACGGGCAATATGCGCGCTATGGACTATTTTAAAAGGAAGAAGGACTATATCCCAATCATCAGGGAGGCGTATGATAAATTGGATAAGGCATATGATATTATCGTGATAGAAGGCGCCGGAAGTCCTGCGGAAATCAATCTGAAGGAAGATGATATTGTAAATATGGGAATGGCAAGGATTGCCGATGCTCCGGTGCTGTTGGTCGGGGATATTGACAGGGGCGGAGTATTCGCACAGTTAATCGGAACGGTAATGCTGCTTGAGGAAGAGGAGCAGAACCGTATCAAGGGACTGATAATCAATAAATTCCGGGGAGATAAGGAAATTCTTGCGCCGGGACTTTCTATGCTGACCAAGCGCTGCGGCAAAGATGTATTGGGAGTTGTTCCCTATATAGATGTGGATATTGAGGAGGAGGATTCTCTGGCGGAGAGCCTGGAGCGTAAAACAGCAGGAATCGGGGTAGATATTGCGGTTGTCCGTCTGCCTAGAATATCGAATTTTACAGATATGCAGGCACTGTCATTTGAGCCCATGATATCGGTGAGATATGTGGAAAAGCCGTCAGAGCTTGGTAATCCGGATATGATAATTCTTCCGGGTACGAAGAGTACCATCAGTGATATGAAATGGCTGAGGGAGAGCGGGCTGGAAGCCCGGATACAGAGATTGGCAGAGAAGAGTACGTTTGTTTTTGGAATCTGCGGCGGTTATCAGATGTTAGGAGAGCAGATTAAGGACACTTGTGGGGCAGAAGGAAACGGCTCTATTCGCGGAATGGGACTGCTGCCAATGGTTACCTGTTTTGAGCCGGAAAAAACCAGAACGAGAGTGGAAGGGCAGATATTAAATCTGAGAGGAAATTTTGCTCCGCTTTCCGGGAAGAAGGTAAGCGGCTATGAAATTCATATGGGAAAGTCTGCTTTTCGGGGAAAAGAATGTGTACATGTAATAGACCTTGGAGAAAAATGCGACGGCTGTTACGCGGGGAATGTAATCGGCTCTTATCTGCATGGAATCTTTGATGAAGAAGATTTCCGCCGGGCAGTTGTTAGGCTTTTGTGCGAAAAGAAGGGGATTTCCTATGAACAAAAGGAAACGGTTTCTTTTCGGGAGTATAAGGAGCAGCAGTATGACAAGCTGGCGGATATTTTGCGGAACAGTCTCGACATGGACAGGATTTATCAAATAATAGAAGAGGGAGCTTAACAGGAAAGATATGATAGAGATTTATTGCGGTGACGGGAAGGGAAAGACAACTGCATCCGTTGGTCTTGCGGTGCGTGCGGCGGGTCATGACATACCGGTTATTTTTGCGCAGTTTTTAAAGGATGACAGTTCCGGAGAGATTGCGGTGCTGCGGGCCTTGCCGGAGGTTCAGGTGAGGTATGCCTTGGCTTTTTTTGGGTTTGTAAAAAATATGTCAGAGAAGCAGCGTGAAGAAACAAAAGCATGCTATAAGAATCTGATGAAAGAGATAGAGCAGGAGATTTTCAGGCTGGACGGCGCTATGGCTGTTGTGATATTAGATGAAGTGCTTCACGCATGTAATTATGATTTATTGGAAGAAGAATATTTGTGCAGCTTTCTTATGAAGTGCCAGAAAAATTTTTCCGGTGAACTGGAATTTGTACTGACGGGCAGAAATCCATCCGGGCGTTTGCTGGAGCTGGCGGATTATGTGTCTGAGATACAGAAGAGAAAGCATCCGTTTGACAAAGGAATCGGAGCAAGAAAGGGAATTGAACTATGAGTAAAATTAAGCTGGAAAATGTATTGTCGGAAGAAATTGAGAAGCGGAGCTTTGAGATTATCGGAGAGGAATTAGGAGACGTCAAATTGGATGCGTTGCAGGAACCGCTTATCAAGCGGGTGATTCATACCACGGCTGATTTTGAGTATTTGGAAAGCCTGTGCTTTTCTGAAAATGTCGTATTGAAGCTGCAGGAGGCAATCCGCAGCGGAGCCTGTATTGTGACCGACACCCAGATGGCAAAATCAGGAATCAACAAAAAAGAATTATTAAGATATGGCGGTGAGGTTTTTTGTTTTATGAGTGATGAGGATGTGGCGCAGGAAGCGAAAAGGAACCAGAGCACGAGGGCGGTTGCCAGCATGGACAAAGCGGCGGCGCTTGGGAAGGATTTGATATTTGCCATAGGGAATGCGCCAACCGCACTCGTCCGGCTGTATGAGTTGATAGAAGAAGGGAGACTTTCACCGAAAGGAATCATCGGTGTTCCGGTGGGCTTTGTCAATGTGGTGGAGGCAAAGGAGCTGATTATGCAGGCAGATGTTCCCTATATTGTAGCGAGAGGCAGGAAGGGCGGAAGCAACGTCGCAGCGGCTATCTGCAATGCACTGCTATATGAAATGCGAAAATAGGAAATAAATGGACGAAATGCTTCATATATTGTAGAAAGCTATGAATCTGGAGAAAGAACCTATGAATTATCTCTGGGCATTTATGATATTAATCGGGATTATTTATGGCGCTTTTCATGGAACCCTGCCGGATATTACGGTTGCGGCAATGGATTCTGCAAAGGAAGCGATTACGCTCTGTATCACCATGATGGGGGTCATGTCTTTCTGGGTCGGGATAATGAAGATTGCGGAAAAAACGGGAATTATCGAAGGGGCGGCAAAGAAGATGTCTCCCATCCTTGCTTTTTTCTTTCCGAATATTCCAAGAAACCATCCGGCAAACCGTTACATAGCGACGAATATGATTGCCAATATCTTTGGGCTTGGGTGGGCGGCAACGCCTGCCGGGCTTTGAGTTATTATAGTGACAGGTTGAAAAATCCATTGAGAAATCAAGGGTTTCCACCGAATTTAGTCCTAATGAAAAAATGTAGTTTTGCATCAAAGCATTTCAGATTTTTCATTTGGACGGCGCCGATTCAAAAGAAAATAGGAAGAAATGTCAGTAATGTAACTCAAAGTGCCTGAAAGCAATGAGTTACTGGTTTTAGTATAGCATAAGGAGGGTAGAAGGTAAACAATTTCATATTGATGATTTAGATTAGGACTAAATTAGTGAATGGCAGAAATGCTGTTAAAACTAGCTTAGTCCTATTTCTTTTTCCAAATTCAAAATAATAGGAGGAATGAATTTATGAAGAACAATACAGCGTTAAGTGCAGAGAAAGCGATTATTTTTATCAGCGATGCACATGAAAAATTCTACTACGAAAAATTGAAAGAGGTCAGGTATCA
>CAJTSH010000060.1 GCA_910578885.1 uncultured Lachnospiraceae bacterium | reverse complement strand
AAAAATAGGTTCTGAAAGCCCCATGAAATAAGGGCTGAAGATTCCGAGAAGTTATGAAATGATAAAGGAGGAACTGTCATGGAAAAGTTCACGAAGTCCGTGGAGAGAAAGGTATTTAGTCTGGCAATTGATACGGCTTTAAAGAAGATGAAGAAAGATAGGGAAAAGGCACTGCTTAAGATTGTAGATTTAGCGGAAAATTTCATGGGTGATAATTTTATGAAAGAATCCTACGGGAAGGCAAGAGAGCTGATACGAAATCCAGAGCATAAATGGATGCGTTATATGAATCGCCTGCTAGACGAGACAGATGCCCATGTGGCGAAAATGACGGCTTTAAATCTGGGCTATCAGGCGGGATTTTATGGAACCAAGACCATTCGTAAGATGCGGGAAATACATGGCTGCAATATTCCGTGGCTGCTCTTAATGGATCCGACAAGCGCCTGTAACCTGCGCTGTACCGGATGCTGGGCTTCCGAATATGGAAATAAGTTAAATCTTACTTTTGAAGAAATGGACCGTATCGTGACAGAGGGCAAGGAGCTTGGGATCTATTTCTATATGATGACGGGCGGGGAGCCGTTGGTACGGAAGAAAGATGTAATAAAACTTTGTGAAAAACACAATGACTGTGCGTTTCACTGTTACACAAATGGAACTTTGGTGGATCAGGCATTTTGTGATGAGATGAAACGTGTGGGGAATCTGTCGCTGTCGATCAGTCTGGAGGGATTTGAAGACTCCAATGACTTCCGGCGGGGCGAAGGCGTATTCGGAAAGGTAATCAATGCAATGGATCTGTTACATAAGAATGGCTTGCTGTTCGGTAACTCCGTATGCTATACTAGAAAAAACTTAGATGCAGTAACTTCAGATGAGTTCTTTGATTTATTGATTGCGCATGGCAGCAGATTCGCATGGTATTTCCATCTGATGCCGGTGGGCATGGATGCGGCGCCGGAACTGATGCCGACAAAAGAACAGCGGGAATATATTTACCATAGAATCCGTGAGGTCCGCGCAATGGAGGGCGGCAAAGAGATTTTCGTGATGGATTTTCAGAACGATGGAGAATTTGTCGGCGGCTGTATTGCCGGTGGGAGGAATTATTGTCATATCAATCCCAAGGGAGATGTGGAGCCATGCGTGTTTATTCACTACTCTGGCGCGAATATCCGGGAAAAGTCTTTGCTTGAGTGCCTGAAGCAGCCGCTGTTTTTGGCATATCGGGATAACCAGCCGTTTAATGATAATATGCTGCGCCCGTGTCCGATGCTTGAAAATCCGGAGATTTTACAACGAATGGTGCACGAGACCGGAGCAAAATCTACGGATTTGCAGGAGCCGGAGAGCGTGGAACATCTTTGCGGCAAATGCGAGAACTATGCAATAGAATGGAAGGGAATTGCCGATAAATTGTGGGCGGAGCATCCATTTGTACAGAAGGGATACTGTAACTACAAAAAGAAAAAAGTTAAGGAGTGATTTTCATTAACAATCGAACAAAAATGGCAGTCCGCATTGCCTTCGTATTGATATTGATAGCGATTATTGTGTATACGTTCCGAGATTCTGCGGGACCGATTCTGGCGGAGCTAAAGGAGACTTCTCTGTGGGTGATTTTTATCATCAGTGTTTTAGCGGTAATTTATGAATTGGTAGAGGGATGGATTACCTATTCCTTCGCAAGAAAATATAACCCGTCATTTACCTATCGGATGGGTGTGGAGAGCGCATTTTATTGCAGCTTTTACCGGGTTGCGACTCTTGGCGGCGGCGCCGGGATTGCGGCGGTATATTATTTCAATGAGAAGGGCATCGAGGTGTCAAAGGGAACCGGGATGTATATGGTAGAATATGTATTGCATAAGGTAGGAATTGCAATATTTTCTGCCATTTTCTTTCTCGTGAGCTTTGGATTTATGAGTGAACATTATGGCGGTTATACATGGATGCTGATTGCCGGATATGGAATTACAATAGTAATTGCGGTAGTATTGCTGCTCTTTGGCTGTTCAAAACGCTTTCACAGTTTGCTTTTATGGCTGGCGGACAAGCTGAACCGTAAAGGAAGGTTTGATGAGCAGAGGGCGTTGCTGCAGAGCCAATGTGTTATTTTGGAGCAGGCGTCATCTAAGCTGCTGCATGAAAAGAGATTTGTTCTGGGGATTCTCGGAAAGAATCTGCTGAAATTTGCATTCTGGTACAGTATCCCCTATTTTGTTCTGATGGATACCGGGGCAGTGACGCTGCCGCAGGCAATGGCTGTCACGTCCTTATCGGTCATGTTGGCGGCGGTGCTCCCTTCACCGGCTGGAATCGGCTCCACAGAATTTGTTCTTGCTATGCTGTTTGAGGTGCTGGTAGGAGATGGGGCAGCGGGTTCTGCCACTTTGCTTTATCGGTTCGCTACCTTTGTGCTGCCGTTTGTCATTGGAGCGGCGATTGTAGTTGCAAGAAGGATTTCAAGGAGAAAGAAACTCTAAGTGAGTATAGCGGATGTGAAGCCGGTTTTGCTTCGCATAATATTAAGATTTTGTGAACTGCCTTGTAAAAACTTGTTCTCTGCGTTATAGTAATCTTTGGAACAGCCGGAGGAAAGCCGCTGTAATCTGGCGGTAAAATCCGGCAAAATAAAGAAGGCAGGAAATGGACAAGATGAAGATAGAATGGGAAATAAATCGAAAAATCTGGACGGCATCCGGTATCGTGCTTGCCGTTCTCTTGGCATTGGGCGTGAACTCTAAGGCAAATATTTTTGCGGTTTTTGTAGGAATTGCAGCGTTTTTTGTAATCTGCAGTGTGAAGCCCGCATTACCGGAAAAGTTTGAAAAGTTGAAGGATTGGAAGTTGCTGTGGGCAGCTCTTATCCTTTTTTTGAGCGCATTTTTTACGGAGCGCGCAGTACAGTATCTGTTAGTTGAGCCGGGGAACAGAGGCAAGCTCAGTAATACGAACTCATGGTTAAATGTATTTTGCTGCCTGATAATCCTTCTGGTGGTATTTGCAATTACTGCAAGCGTGAGAGTATCTGCAATTGTTGGACATCTAAGCCTTATGATACTGGCGTTTATCAACTATTTTGTATATCAGTTCCGCGGGAACGAATTTTCCTTTGGAGATGTGAAAGCAGCGGCGACTGGGCTCAGCGTGGCGTCGAAATATGAGTTTAAGCTGCAGCCCAGAGCATTCTATGTAATCGTTTTGATGATGCTTTTTGTTGCATTGCTTAGGCGGATCAAGATTGAATTTAACAAAAAATGGATATTCCGTTTAGGAGCGGCAGCGCTGGTAGCTGCACTTTTCAGTTATATCTCTGTGAAAACGGAGAATACGGTTATGGAATCCTGGGAGCAGAAGGGAACCTATCGGAACGGATATATTTTAAACTTTGCATTGAGCATCAGGGATTCTTTTGTGTCAAAGCCGGAAGGCTACAGTGAAGAGATTATTCAGGCATTGGATGATACGTATGGTGCGACAACACAAGAGGGATCGGATGACGATCCGACAATTATTGTTGTCATGAACGAATCTTTCGCAGATTTGAGTATAATAGGAAATATACAGACCTCAGAGCCGGTAACGCCGTTTTTGGATTCGCTTGCGGAAAACACAGTAAGGGGATATGCCTTGGCTTCCGTATATGGTGCAAAGACGCCGAATTCCGAGTGGGAATTTCTGACCGGAAATTCAATGGCATTTCTGCCCAGCGGTTCCGTAGCATATCAACAGTATATGTCCGAAGAACCATATTCACTTGTCAGCACCCTAAAGGAGAGGGGATATACCTGTCTGGCCATGCATCCGTATTTTTCGACCGGATGGAGCAGAAATAAGATTTATCCGATGATGGGATTCGATGAAATGCATTTTATTGATGATTTTGACAGAAGCAAAATTATGCGCGAATATATTACAGACGAGGAACTGTACAACAAAATCATTGCTCAGTTTGAGGCAAAGGATGACGGGGAGAAGCTGTTCGTGATGAGCATTACCATGCAGAATCACGGCGGATATACCGATACGTATCAAAACTTTACGAATCATGTACAGATGACGAATGGTTATTACAGTGATGTAAATCAATATCTGACGCTGGTAAATGAAAGTGACAAGGCGTTGGAGAAGTTGATTACGTATTTTGAAAATGTAGATGAGAAAGTGGAAGTCGTATTTTTCGGCGACCATCATCCGGGGCTGAATTCCGATTTTTACCGTCAGTTGAACGGGAAAGGATTGTCGGGACTGAGTTTACAGGAATTGCAGGATTTGTTCACAGTGCCGTTCTTTATCTGGACGAATTATGAGAGCGAGGAAAAAGAGGTGGAGATTACAAGTATCAACTATCTTTCTACAATGGCATTGGAGAAGGCAGATATTGAGCTCCCTACTTATAACCGTTTCTTGAAAGACCTGATGGAAGTGGTTCCGGCCATGAATTCAAGAGCTTACTATTCGAGCTCAAAAGAAAGATACCGTCATTATGAAGATGCGGCCGGCTCTCCGGAGGAGGATTTGCTTCATAAATATGAAATGCTGCAATATAACAATCTGTTCGATGATAAGAAGAGTACGGTATTCTTCCCATATTATAGCGGGGAATCCGAAGATGAATAAGGAAGGGCGTTATGTGGGAATTTCCCGCATAACGCCCTGTTTATGCACAGGGGCGCACAGTAAAATTTGCTGCAGCGAAATATGCGCCCCGCACGGTGAGTAGGGAAGAAGGGCATTCCCCCTACTCGATATGTTGTGTCGGCGGTACTTTGAAATTCTTTTTATAGGCGCGTGAAAAAGTGGAATAGTTCTTAAATCCGCATTCGAAACATGCCTGTGTTACGGGCATTCCGCCCGAAATCAGTTCCTTTGCATAGCGAAGCCGTTTGGCAGAGAGGTAATTGCCGATGGTATAGCCGGTTTCTTCTTTGAAGGAGTGCATCAGGTAATATTTGCTGATAAAGAAATGCTCTGCCAGCAAATCAATGGAGACATCTTCGGTTAGATGTTCATTGATATAGGAAAGAATATTTAATATTTTATCATTTGCGGCAGCAGTTTCCGTGAAATCCAGAGCGTCATGAACTGCCGCCCGGTTGAGCTGAATCATAAATTCTAAAAAGAGGATGTTCTGGTACAGCCCGCTGGCATAGTCCGTATCTTTAAACGAGGACTCCAATTCACGGCAGACCTGATAGAGCTTGCTGTTTTTCATGGAAGGCATCCGCAGAACATTGGATTGCTCTTTGCGGACTTTTTCAAAGCAGAGCCCGAGGTCATAGTCTGCCTGCCGGTAGGATTGCAGAAACTGCGGAGAAATATAAATAATGATGCGTTCGTAGGGACGCAGGCTGTGGACAATCGGTCGGTGCACTTCTCCGGCATTTACCAGAACCATATCATAGGGAGCCAGTTCATAAGATTTCCCCTCAATACAGTAGGTGACGTCTCCGCGGATAAAGATTACAAGTTTATAAAAGTCGTGATAATGATAGGAAAATTCCCGCTGTGATTCATCCACAAGATGAAAAATGCGGAAGTCTTGATTTAAATATCCCTTTTTTTCGTATTCTGCCATGACGTCTCCTTTCTGCAATCGTTTATTTATGTAGTATAAAGCATTATTTGCAATAAGGAAAGCACTATTTCGCTTTCCTTGTGAAATAATGTCCTATATAATGGAAATATCGTAGGATGAAGGCGTAAAAGTGTGCTAGTTGCTGCGTAGTTTTATGGAATATCATCGGTACAGCACGTTAGGCACATCAAGACACAGGCAAATGAGAATAGAAATAGAAGAAATTGGAAATAATAGTGGTCTTAAGAGGGCGGAAAGGCGGTAATGGCATGAAGAATTTCAGCAACTACACAGATTACAGTTTAAAGGAAGAATTACATTTTGAATCTAAGGCGGTTCACGGCGCATTGGGAACGGAGCCTTTGACCGGGGCAGTCAGCATGCCGATTTTTCAGGCGGCGACTTTTCGTCATCCTGAGCTTGGGTGTTCGACAGGATTTGCATACAGCCGTTTAGAGAATCCGACCAGACAGGAATTGGAGCGGACGATGGCAATCTTAGAGGGAGGAACCAAGGGATTTGCATTTTCCAGCGGACAAGCCGCAAATATGGCTGTTTTTTCCCTGCTGAATCCGGGGGAGCATGTCATATTATCCGATGACATCTATGGAGGAACCTTCCGTATTGTCGGGGATGTATTTGGACGATACGGTATTACGCATACTTATGTAGATATGTCCGACTTGGAGGCGGTAAAAAGGGCAATTACGCCGGAGACGAAGATGCTTTTTGTGGAGACGCCGACGAATCCGATGATGAAGGTAGCTGATATTGGAGCTATTTCGGAAATTGCAAAGGGTATCGGTGCAATAACAGTTGTAGATAACACCTTTTTGACGCCATATTTCCAAAAGCCGCTGGCTCTTGGCGCAGATATCGTAACCCACAGTTCTACAAAATATCTGGGCGGGCACAACGATACGATTTCCGGTATCGTAGTTGTGAAAGATAATCAGGAGATTGCGGATAAGATTCATATCCACATTAAGTCTCACGGAAGTCAGCTTGCTCCTCTTGACAGTTGGCTGGTATTGCGCGGAATCAAGACGCTTGCAGTCCGAATGGACCGGCATAATGAGAATGCGAAAAGGGTTGCCGCATGGCTGCGTGAACAGCCGAAGGTAAAGAAAGTATATTATGTAGGTTTTGAAGATCATAAGGATTATGCGGTGACAAAAAAGCAGACGACAGGTTTTGGCGGGATGATATCGTTTACGGTAGACAGCTTTGAGACTGTTCAGAAGATTTTGAAGAATGTAGACATGATTATGTTTGCGGAAAGCCTTGGCGGAACAGAGACTTTGATTACGTATCCGACCACCCAGACCCATGAGGATACGCCGAAGGATGTAAAAGAAGCGCTTGGAATTACAGACAGCTTCCTTCGGATGTCTGTCGGAATTGAAAATGCAGAGGATATTATTGCGGATTTGGAACGTGCGATGAATTCATAAAAATGCGCTGTGAGGCAGCAAAGATAAGGGAGAAACATATGAAGTTTACGAAGATGCAGGCATATGGAAATGACTATGTATACATTGATGCCATACATCAGGAACTGAACAATCTGCCGGAGCTTGCGAGATTCGTAAGCAACCGGCATTTTGCCATTGGTTCGGATGGAATGGTTTTAATCTGTCCCTCGGACAAGGGGGATTTTCGGATGCGGATGTTCAATCCAGACGGAAGCGAAGGCGAGATGTGCGGAAACGCATTACGGAGTGTGGCTAAATATGTCTATGACCACAGACTGACGGACAAGACAGAGCTTGTGATTGAGACGTTGGGAGGCATGCAGAAGCTCAAACTGTTTATTGAGGAAGGAAACCCGCCCGGAATCCGGCGGGAGGACGTAGTAGAAGGACATGGATATGCGGCAAACATACAGGCGGATATCGGCGAGCCAAGGCTGGACACAAAGGTTATTCCGGTTGCGGCCGAACTGCCGCAGTTCGTGGAACAGCCGGTGCAGGTAAATGACAGACTGTTTCACATGACGGCAGTTTCGTGGGGCAATCCGCATTGTGCGATGTTTGTTGAAAACGTGTCGGAACTTGATGTAGAAAAATACGGAAAGTCAATTGAATACATGACGGAGCTGTTTCCAAATAAGACAAATGTAACGTTTGTAGAATTTGTCCGCAGGGACTACCTGAAAATCAGAGAGTGGGAGAGGGGAACCGGTGAGACGATTGGCTGCGGAACCGGCTGCTGTACAGCGGTAGTGGCAGGTGTGCTTACGAATCGGTGTGACAGAAAGGTGACGGTGGAGCAGATTGGCGGTCCATTGGAAATTGAGTGGGATGAGGAGACAAACCACATGTTCATGAAGGGACCAAGCCATACGGTATTCGAGGCGGAGATAGATGTATCCCAGATTATGTGAAGCAGAAACGGCTTCACATAAGCTATATTATGCGAAGCAGAAACGTGCACAAGAAAGAGAAAGGGCAAAACATGAAATTATCACAGATTTGCAAAGAGATAGAGCTTACCTGTCTGCAGGGAAGTATGGAGGCAGAGGTGGCGGACATTATATATGATTCCCGCAAGATAGAAGAAGGCACGATGTTTGTCTGTATGGTAGGAGCGGTAACGGACGGACATAAATATATTCCGGATGCAGTTGCGAAAAAGGCGTCTGTTATTGTGGTAGAAAGAGAAGAAGAAGCAGCGCAAGTGCCGGATGGGATTACGGTATTAAAGGCAGATTCTACCAGATATGCACTTGCGCTGATGTCGGCAGCTTTTTTCGGTTATCCTGACAGAGAGCTGGTTACAATCGGATTGACCGGAACAAAGGGAAAAACGACAACTACTTATATGGTGAAAAGCGTTTTAGAGGAAGCAGGCAAAAAGGTCGGATTAATTGGTACAATTGGCGCACTTGTAGGAGATGTGCCGCTTCCGGCGAAAAATACAACGCCGGAGTCTTATGAGCTTCATAAAATGTTTCGTGCGATGGTGGATAATGGCTGTGAATACGTGGTCATGGAGGTGTCCTCTCAAGGTTTGAAGATGGATCGGGTTGCAGGCATTGTATTTGATTATGGAATTTTTACGAATCTTTCCCCGGATCATATCGGTCCTACCGAGCATGAAACGTTTGAAGAATATATGGAGTGCAAGAGTCTTTTGTTCCGCCAGTGCAAGGTAGGAATAGCAAATATTGACGATGAACATTGGAGAGACGTTCTGCATGGACATACTTGTGAGCTTAAGACATTTTCCGGCGGACAGGATGCAGATTTAATAGCGGGAGCTATTGGCTTTCTCGATGATGAGGGACGTCTGGGGATGCATTTTACCACGACCGGCTGCATGGATGTTTATGCAAGGGTATATATACCGGGGCGGTTTTCCGTATATAATTCACTGGTAACGATGCTGACCTGTCATCTGGCGGGTATTTCCGATGAAGATATCCTGCGGGGACTTGCAAAGGTTCAAGTGAAGGGCAGGGTGGAAATGGTTCCGGTTTCTAAGGACTTTACCGTGATTATCGATTATGCGCATAATGAAGTAAGTACCAGAAGCGTGCTGACTACGTTATTGGAATATAAGCCGAAAAGGTTAATCTGTGTCTATGGCGGAGGCGGGAACCGTTCCAAGCTGCGCCGGTATGACATGGGAGAGGTGACGGGTGAAATGGCAGATTTATGTGTACTTACCTGTGACAATCCAAGAGACGAAGAAATTGCAGACATCAATAACGACATTAAAATCGGACTTTCCAAGAGCAACGGAAGTTATATCGAGATAGACGACCGTAAGGAAGCGATTAAATACTGCATTCAGAATGCAAAGCAGGGAGATATGATTGTGCTTCTTGGGAAGGGGCATGAGGATTATCAGGAAATCAAAGGGGTGAAATATCACTTTGATGAGAGAGAAGCGATTGCGGAGATTAAAGAGGAGCTTGGACTTTAGGCGTTATTTGTTGAATAATTCGTTTAACTCTATCTATTATAAGTATGAAACCAGATAAGGATATAACTCAAGAATAGTGTTTAAGGCAGAAGACACAAATATGTGGAGTGAATATTTTATCTGGAGGCTTGCCTATATTGATAGGCAGGCACAGGAATGCTCCCATCAGGCTCATGAGAACATGAAACAAGCACAAAGCATAATGGAACAGCTAAAAGCTGAAAATGCCTTAGAATGGACTGGGCAGCTCAATAACATAAGGGCGTGTGCGAGGGAGATTGTGAATAAAGAATTTATTCTGTATATTAAGAAAGATGGCAGGGGTTAAAAACTCTGCTATTTTTGTGCTAAAAATACGACTCGAATTTTGCTTCTGAAAGATACAATATACGATGGCAACTTATGTTTGAAATAGTGCATCATATGTCTGTGGTAATTGATAAAGTAATGATATTGAGTATAATTATTTTAGAAAGGCGGTGGGATTTTGAAGATAGAGATTTTTGTTGACGAAAAAGCAACAGATTTGAATATCTCAGTTACCTGTAAACAATTAACGCCAGATATAGAAAAAATCTTGGCAACATTGCGAATGATGAACCATCAACTGGTGGCAAAGAAAAATGATGAAACGCATCTGCTCGATATTTCGCAAGTCATTTATATAGAAAGCGTGGATAGAAAATGTTTTATTTACACATCTGAGGAAATATATGAGTCTGATTTTCGACTTTATGAGTTGGAGCAGCAACTTGAGGAATATGGTTTCTTTCGTGTAAGCAAATCATTTCTTATTCACTTGCAAAATGTACAATCTTTGAAAGCTGAGATTAACAGAAAACTTCGTATTATAATGTCAAATGGAGAACAAATTATAGCTTCAAGGCAGTATGCTGATGAGCTTAAAAAAAGATTGGGAGTGATATAAATGGAAGAAAAGAAAACGTTTTTTGATTATCTGGCACAGGTAGTGATTGTATTTGGATTTTCAATGCTGGTTCTAAATATTTTCTGCCTTGCTTTTGGAAACTCTGCAAAGGATTTTTCAGCACTCTTTGAACTTGGAAATCAAGGCATTTCCGTGAGGATTGCTTTTCAGTTTTTATGTATTTCTGCTCTGATAACAGGGGTTCGCTTTGTGTTCTTTACGGATGTGATTATACAGAAAATGCCTATTTGGTTAAGAACAATTTGCATGTTAACTTTTATAGTTATAATCATTTCCGTGTTTATAATCATATTTCATTGGTTTCCTGTAAATATGTGGCAACCTTGGGTAATGTTTTTGGTCTGTTTTGGACTATCTTTTCTTGGAAGCTATTTGGTGGTAACTGTAAAGGAAAAAGCTGAAAATAAGCGTATGGAAGAAGCATTGCAGCGTTTGAAGGAAAAGGAGGGACATAAAAAATGAGTTATGCGATAATGGCAAATGGTCTTTCTGTCAAATTTGCTGATAACTGGGTTTTGAATAATATTTCTTTTGAAGTACAGAAAGGAATTATTTTTGGTTTATTAGGCCCATCTGGAGCAGGAAAGACTACTCTTATAAAACTACTGACAGGGCAGCTTCAGCAAGCTCATGGTTCTGCCGAACTTCTCGGAAAAGATACAAGAAGATTAACTGCATTGGAGCATGAGCAGATAGGTGCAATGATGGATAACTATGGTTTGTATGACCGACTATCTGTTTATGACAATATGTCTTTTTATGCAGATATTTACCGTGTTCCTCATAGCACGATTATTGACATATTAAAAAGTATTGGTCTGTATGAAGCTCGCAATACAGCCGTTTCAAAACTTTCAAAAGGTATGAAAAACCGACTTTCATTAGCCAGAGCATTGATGAACAGTGCGAAAATACTTTTTCTTGATGAACCGACTTCTGGGCTTGATCCTGCCACAACAAAAGAAATACATGATATTTTAGTGGAACAAAAGAAAAAAGGAACCACTATTTTCCTTACAACGCACAACATGTTTGAAGCAGAAAGTATTTGTGACTATGTTATATTGCTAAGCAAAGGTCACATTATAGAATACGGAAAACCTACAGATATTTGCAGAAAATACAATCGCTTGAATAAGCTCCATGTAACACTAAAAGACGGAATGGAGCTCATGTTAGAAAACAACAGTACTTCCGCTTCCGCAATAAAAGAGTATCTTGAAAAAAATTTGATTGAAGCGATCCATTCTACAGAGCCAACGCTTGAAACCGCTTTTATTGAACTTACAGGAAAGGGGTTAGAGTGACATGAATAATATCGTTGCAATTTTCAAAAAGCAGTTAAAAGATACACTGCGGAACAAGACGGTTTTAATTCAGTTTGTCTTGTTTCCTATAATGACACTCATCATGAACAACGCAATAAAAATACAAGAAATGCCAGAGAATTTTTTTGTGATATTATTTGCTGCTATGTACATAGGAATGGCACCATTGACAAGCATAGCATCTATCATATCTGAGGAGAAAGAAAAGAACACGCTTCGAGTGTTAATTATGTCAAATGTAAAACCGCATGAGTATCTGTTAGGAATTGGTAGCTATGTTTGGTTTGCTTGTATGCTTGGAGGCCTTGCAATCTGTACTGTTGGCGGATACGATCTAAAAACAAGTATTGCATTTATGGGTATTATAGCAATAGGAGTTTTGACATCCTTGCTGATAGGAGCAATAATAGGCATTTGGAGTAAAACGCAAATGATGGCGACTTCAATAACCGTGCCTGTTATGATGATTTTTTCTTTTGTTCCTATGCTGTCGTTGTTTAATAGTACAATAGAAAAAGTAGCACGGGTCATATATTCTGAACAAATTAGCCGTATGCTTAACCAAATAAACAGCTTGCAGCTTAATGTAGAAAACATAGGTGTTATTGGGCTAAACATTCTTATTGCTGCAATTTTATTTATCATTATCTTCAAAAAGTGCAAGTTATCATAAAATTGAAGTGTAGTTATGGATAAATCGAATTGGATACTTTGCCCCGTTTGTGGCAACGGCTCTTTCTATGTTAGCGCCGCCAGCTTAACCGCTCGGCGGTGTTGTTTTCTGTTCGGAAGTTACCTTTCTCTGTCAAAGGATTTTGTTCTCTGATTTGTATTTGTTTGTGTTACGGAAATGGAAAAGTTCAAATGCCATCAGCCACAAATCCATATTTATATATCGTACTTGATGGAATGCTCAGGCTTCACACGCCTTCGGGAATTATGGATTACATGGCAGGACAGTATTCGGTATCAAAAATAGATACCCCTTTAATGGGGAAAGTTTTAAATTTTTCAGAACAACAGGATTTTTTAGCTCCTGCTATCGAATTTACAGTAAATGATGTTATAACAACAGTTTTAAGTTTAGATAATGATTTGACCGAAAAGATTATGAACGAACAACTGGAAAGCCAAAAGATGGCTATGTCAGATGAAGCGGTGATAGAATCTGTTTACAGATTATTGAATGGTATAATTGCAGGCGGAATCGGCATTGGGGGCGGAACAGAAGAACAGGATTGTGAAATAGCGGAACATGTAGTATCCGTATTTGAAAGGTTAGCCTGCTGATAGGGCTGAACAAAGAGAACTATGGAGAATATCAGTAGATTTTGCAGAAATAATCAGCAGCAATCAGCTATATTTGGCGGGCAGTCTTGCTGTGCCCAGACAAATAACGAACACCCTCAAAATCTGTTTTGCAATAGATGGTGTTTCTTCATGTCTTTTTTCAGCCATTCGTACATTTGACTGTCTGCATAGTTTTCCAATATCCGTATATCCAAAAATATACTCCAGTTATCTATTATTTGCATGCGTGTCTTTGTAATGCACACTGAGTTTGTGCGTATTACATGGTATTATAATGGTGCAAGGAGGAAAACAGTATGCCAATGAAACCCAGAGAGATGGAAAAACTAATCCTTGCTGATGGGTGGGTATTCAAAGAGCACATGGCTCTCATAAGCAATACATACACCCAACAAAACCGGGTAAGGTCACGATACCTTTTTATAAAGGCAAGGACCTAAATAAAAGAACCGAAAATTCCATCCGGCAGCAGGCGGGGCTTTCATAGAGCCCCACTCCTGCCTTAACATATATTAGGAGGTGTAAACTATGTTATCAATGTATCCCGCTTGCTTCTACAAAGAGGAGAATGGCTATTCAGTTATCTTTCCTGATCTGAATTGGTTGGCTACACAGGGCGATACCATTGAGGAGGCTATGGAAATGGCTGTTGAATGCCTCGCTGGTTATCTCCACACCTGTCAAATGGACGGGGATGCTATTCCGGCGCCTTCCAAAATGTCTGACATTGATCCAGTGGAAGTTTCGAAGCAAGTTGCTCCAGATGAACCGCTCGGAGAGGCTTTCGTAAATATGAAGTGCAGGCTCGGTAATCTATAGAAGACTGAAGCCATGCAGCCAGAGTATCCCAATAGGGCAGAGGATTGAGAATATAGAAAACAGGTGATTTTTTTGATTTTGTAGAAGAATTTAACGATATTGGAACGAACTCCTTGAAAACTAATAATTTCCTTAATATGATAAGGGCATATTAGACCAAGTAAGGAGCATTCCTGTAATTCAGAAATAACGCCAATTGAATAAAAGAAAACCTCGAA
>CAJTSH010000059.1 GCA_910578885.1 uncultured Lachnospiraceae bacterium | reverse complement strand
TATTTTACCAGAAAAAGGGTTTTGTAACAATTTGTTTACTCATGCGTTTGTCGTGCCTTCGCTTTTTGTCATTGAATTTCCGGATTCCCTTTCAGATGATATTTTTTAATTTTAGACCAGAGCGTAGTATCATGCTTCTTCCCTTCATCCTCGGATACCTCCGCCAGATATCCGGCATAAATGATATCTAAAAGTACCAGTATCGGAAACTGCGGTGAGATCACATTTCCGTACTCCAGATTCTTTTTAACCGCCGTCAGCACTACCTCGTCAAATTTCTCCTGCCAACCGCTTTCATTATGCGAGGTAATATAGACGGTCGAAGCCTTCTTATCTGCCGCTTCATACATGGCGTCCGTAATTTCTCTTGTAGCGCCGCTTAAACTAATCCCGATTACCAGACAGTCCTCATGGACTCTTGCCTCATTCATGACCAGCTCATGAAACTCCGTGATTGCCTCTACATCCAGCCCCAGCCGCAAAAAGCGGAGCTTGCACTCCTGCGCCGCAAGGCCCGAGCTTCCAAATCCATAGACAAAGATTCTCCTCTTTTCTAGAAGATACTTCACAATTCGCTCAATCTGCGCCTCATCTATTAAATTATAAGTCTTATTAAGCAGTTCCTGATAAGCATTCAACACCTCTGTATACTGCTCGCCCACGTAAGATATACTTGTCCTAATAGACGGCTGGTAGTGATAAATAAATTCCCGATATCCCCCATACCCCATCTTCTTGGCAAACCGCGACAGGGACGCTTCCGAGACATGGAGCCGCTTTGCCATTTCTTTTGCCGAAAAATCCATCTTTTTTGTATTAGAAATAAAAAAATCTGCTGTGATTTTTTCCACAGAAGTAAATCTATCATAATTTGCCTCAATCATCGGCACAACGCTGTTTTCATATTCTGCCATAATGTCCCTTCTTTCCTTATTCCGTATTTAGTGGATATTATAACATAGATGAGGTATAATATCCATTATCTGAAAGTTCTTTCAATTCTTTTGCTTTTCCCTGCTCTTTTCCTGCTTTTTTTGGTCGTTAATGAATACTCTTTCAATTTCATTTTTGTTTATAGATTTTTCTTTCAATTAACGTTATAATGAAATCAGAAAAATAATTGACTATCCGCATGATTGAAAGGAGATTTTTCAAATGAGAATTTATCAGGCAAAAGATTATAACGAGATGAGCCGCAAGGCAGCAAACATTATTTCAGCACAGATTATTATGAAACCGGACGCCGTTTTAGGTCTTGCAACCGGCTCTACTCCTATCGGAACTTACAAGCAGTTAATTGACTGGTACAACAAGGGCGATCTGGATTTTGCAGATATCCGTTCCGTCAATCTGGACGAATACAAAGGGCTTCCTGCCGACAATGACCAGAGCTATGCATACTTTATGCGCAACAATCTGTTTGACCACGTAAATATCAAAAAAGAAAATACCTATATCCCCAACGGTCTGGAAACAGACACAGAACTTGAATGCAGCCGTTACAACCATATCATCCGCTCTCTCGGCGGCATTGACTTGCAGCTTCTTGGCATCGGTAACAACGGGCATATCGGCTTCAATGAACCAGGCGAAGCATTTGAAAAAGAAACCCATTGTGTAAAGCTGACCGAAAATACCATTCAGGCAAACGCACGTTTCTTTGAAAACATTGATTATGTTCCGAAATACGCATATTCCACCGGAATCAAAAACATTATGCAGGCGAAAAGCATCCTGTTAGTTGCCTCCGGCAAATCCAAAGCAGACGCATTGTACAAGGCTTTGTTCGGACCGATTACTCCGGCTGTTCCTGCTTCTATTTTACAGCTTCACAACAACGTATCTATCGTTGCCGATGAAGACGCATTATCCTTAATTAAAGAAAATCAGTGCATCTAATTAGGAGGTATCAGATGATTATAAAAAACGGACTTGTTTTTGGAGAATACGGAACCTTTACCAACCGTGACCTGGTGGTAAATTCCAATCACAAAATAGCCGACGTTCCTGATCCGGGCGACAATGAAATCATTGACGCCGAAGGACTGTACGTTATCCCCGGTCTGGTGGATGTGCACATCCACGGCGCCATCGGTCATGACTTCTGTGACGGTGACAGTGAAGGGCTTGCAGAAATCTCTGCTTATTTAAAATCGCAGGGAATTACTTCCTTTTGCCCGACCTCTATGACGCTGCCAATTGATGAGTTGGAACAGATTTTCCAAAGTATTCAAAAAGTTCCCTCTGACGCAGAACATGCCCGGATTGCCGGCATTCATATGGAAGGTCCGTTTATCTCTCCCGCCAAAAAAGGAGCACAAAAGGAATCCTTTATTACCCAGCCGGATGTTCAGACCTTTACGCGCTTAAACCATGCCTGCAAAGGTCAGATTAAAATTATTACGATTGCACCCGAGCTCCCCGGTTCCATGCAATTTATTGAAGAGCTGCATGACGCCGTTGCAATCTCCCTTGGACATTCTGAAGCGGATTATGCAACTGCCGATAAAGCATATCAGGCAGGCGCCAACCATGCCACACACTTGTTCAACGCCATGCCTCCTCTGCACCACAGAGACCCGGGCATTATCGGTGCAGCCGCAGACAATCCCCATGTTATGGTAGAGGTCATCTGCGACGGCATCCACTTGAATCCTTCCGTTGTCCGTATGATTTTTCAAATTTTCGGTGATAACCGCGTCGTCTTAATCAGTGACGCAATGAGGGCTATGGGCATGGAGGACGGCACCTATGAGCTTGGCGGACAAGATGTATTTAAAAAAGGAAACCGCGCTACCTTGGCGGACGGTACGCTTGCAGGCTCTGCGACTCATCTCTTTGACTGTGTAAGAACAGCCGTTTCCTTCGGCATTCCGTTGGAATCTGCTATCAAAGCTGCTACGAGGAATCCGGCAAAGAGCATCGGCGCTGATAACATCGGCGGATTTTGCGCCGGAAAAGAAGCTGATATTTTACTTGTTGACAAGGATTTGAAGCTTGTGAAAGTGTTATAGGAGAAAATGATTCGTGCAGGAAAGCAGATTGTTTAAGATTGTATATTATCTTCTTGAAAAAGGACAGGCAACAGCTCCTGAGCTGGCAAAAAAATTTGAAGTATCCGCCCGAACTATTTACAGAGATATTGATGCTCTGAGCGGCGCGGGAATTCCTATTTATGCAGAAGCGGGCCGGAACGGCGGTATTCATTTAATGAATGATTTTGTTCTGACCCGGACAGTGCTGTCCGAAGAAGAAAAGCAAGAAATACTCACAGCCTTACAGGGCTTACAGGCTACGCAAAGCATTGACACCAGCGATACGCTCAGTAAGCTCTCTGCGCTTTTTAACATCAGTTCAGAAAATTGGCTTGAAGTAGATTTTTCAAGATGGGGAGATAAACCAAATGATAATGAAAAATTCGAATTATTGAAATCCGCGGTGATTCACCGCAAATGTGTGAAAATTACTTATGCCGCCTCCTGCGAAACAATCAGTGAGCGGATTATTCAGCCCTTAAAGCTGACGTACAAATCAAAGTCGTGGTATGTAAAAGCGTATTGTACCCAAAAGCAGGACTATCGCTTGTTTAAGCTGACCCGTATTTTGGATTATGAAATTTTAAAGCATGACTTCCCTCCCCGTTCTTTTCCGGAGCCGGAAGGCACTTCGCAGCAAGTCAGCAAAATCATGATTCGTTTCCCAAAGGAAATGGCATACCGCATTTACGATGAATTTGACATGGCACAAGTGAAGCAGGAGGAAAATGGAGATTTTGTGGTTAGTGCGGAAATGCCCGAAGATTCGTGGCTTGTAGGTTTCCTGCTCTCTTTCGGCGCAAATGCAGAAGTTATCGAACCTGCTTATTTAAGAGATGCTTTGGCAAAACAGGCACAATTGATTTATGAAAAAAACAAACCCTGACATAAGATGTCAGGGTTTCTCTGTTAGAATATAGATAGTAACAATTCTTACGAATTGAAGAAAAGGAGAATCAATATGGGCAGACCTACAACAAAATCTGACTTAATCAGTGCAGCTAACAAGAATTTCGAGGAAATGAAGCTTCTTGCTTCCTCCTTGACCGAAAAAGAATTATCAACACCCTTTGAATTTGATGAGAAAAAGAAAGAAGCTCATTGGAAACGGGATAAAAATCTTCGGGATGTTTTCATCCATCTCTACGAATGGCATCAGCTCTTACTTAACTGGATTCAGGCAAATCAAAATGGAGCGAATAGGCCTTTTATTCCGGAACCATATAATTGGAAGACGTATGGTGATATGAACGTAGAATTTTGGATGAAGCACCAGAATACGGCATTGGATGAAGCAGAAAAAATGTTGAATCAATCACATGAGCAAGTAATGAAGCTGGCAGAAACCTTTTCCAATGAAGAGTTATTTTCGAAAGGCGTATATCCTTGGGTTGGAAGCAGCACACTGGGCTCCTATTTCGTCAGCGCTACGGCGAGCCATTACCAGTGGGCGATAAAAAAGCTGAAGGCGCATCGGAAAATTGTAATTCCGAAGCGCCTCTGAAAGTATAGTATCAAAGATTCTGCTGCGCAGTGCCGTTTAAGAGCCAGTGGCTCTTTCACTCACGGGCTTTCGCCCTTTGAAACCAGTAAGAGCGCATGACTCGCTCACGTGTGGCGGATAGGCACACCCCTCCCTCTACTACGCAGTGCCGTTCAAGAGCCAGTGGCTCTTTCACTCACGGGCTTTCGCCCTTTGAAACCAGTAAGAGCGCATGACTCGCTCACGTGTGGCGGTCATGTGCTCTTACTGGTTTCACACTGCTCAATGCTAACGTGCAAATTGACTTTGATATAGATTGGCGTAGAAGCCGGCTTTTTTGAGGAGTTCCTCGTGATTTCCCTGCTCGATGATATGCCCGTCTTTCATTACGAGGATGATATCTGCTTCCCGGATGGTGGATAGCCGGTGTGCGACGATGAAGCTTGTTCTGCCCTGCATCATTTTGGCGAATGCGTTCTGTATGCGAATCTCTGTCCGCGTATCAATGGATGAGGTCGCCTCATCAAGAATCAGCATCGGCGGCAGACACAGCATAACTCTCGTAATACATAGAAGCTGTTTCTGTCCTTGGGAGAGATTTCCTCCGTCCTCACCGATAATTGTATCGTACCCATCTGATAAACGTTTGATAAAGCCATGTGCATGTGCTGCTTTTGCCGCCGCAATTATCTCTTCCTCCGTTGCATCGGGCTTGCCCATTATGATATTTTCCCGAATGGTTCCATGTTTCAGCCAAGTTTCCTGTAATACCATTCCATAGTTATCCCGCAGGCTCTCTCTGGTAATCTGCCGAATCGGATGACCGCTGACTATTATCTCTCCACTGTCCGTATCGTAAAAACGCATCAGCAAATTGATGACCGTTGTTTTTCCACATCCGGTAGGCCCGACAATTGCAACTCGCTGTCCGGGCTTTACACGGAGATTCAAATCCTCAATCAGTTTCCGCTCCGGTGAATAAGAGAAATACACATGCTCCAGATTCACGCTGCCATCCACATTTTCCAACACTTCCGCATCCTTTGCATCTGGAATCTCTGGTTCCTCTTCAATCAGTTCAAAGATACGCGCAGCGCAGGCAAGGGCATTTTGCAGCTCTGTAATGACACCGGATATCTCATTGAATGGCTTTGTATATTGGTTAGCATAGCTTAAAAAACAGGAAAGCTGTCCAACGCTGATTCCGCCCATGATTGCTGATAATGCCCCAAATACTCCGACGCCTGCATACACCAGCGAGTTGATGAATCGGGTAGACGGATTTGTCGTGCTGGAATAGAATATTGCCCGCAAGGAACACTTCTCTAATCGGTCATTGATTTCATCAAATCGTTCTAACGCTTCATCCTCGTGTGAAAATGCCTGCACCACCTTCTGATTTCCAATCATTTCATCAATCAGAGCCGTCTGTTCTCCTCTTGTTGCGGATTGAAGCCGGAACATCGAGAATGTCTGCTTTGCGATAAACGATGCCACCACAAAGGACAATGGTGTAATCAAAACCACAACCAATGTAATTTTCACATTGATGCTTAGCATGAAGAGCAGTGTTCCCAGAATCGTTACCACGCCTGTAAAGAACTGGGTAAATCCCATTAAAAGCCCGTCTGCAAACTGATCCACGTCTGCAATCACACGGCTCACAATATCACCATAGGAATGAGAATCCAGATAGGATAACGGTAAACGCTCGATTTTTTCAAATGCCTCCACACGAATATCCCGTACTACATGATAGGTCATTTTGTTGTTGCAAATGTTCATCACCCACTGCGCCGCACCCGTAATCAGAATAACAACCGCCATTTTCTTTAAAATTACTAAAATCGGGGCGAAATCTACCAGACCTTCTGCAATGATGTAATCAATCGCATCACCAGTCAATATCGGAACATATAATGTCAGTACCACGCTCAGCGCTGCTAATAAAACTGACAAAATCAAATAAAACCAATATTTCTTAATATACCTCAGCACCTTGTAAAGCGTTTCCTTTTGACGTATCTTTTTCTCCTTCTTCTCCATCAAGAATGCACCTCCTCGCCCTCTTCTTTTGAAAATTGGGAATAGTAAATCTCCTGATATACTTCGCAATTTTCTAACAATTCCGCATGTGTTCCAAGCCCCGCAACATCTCCGTCATCCAAAACCAAAATTTGATCGGCGTGTAAAATGGAGGCAGCACGTTGGGAAACGATAAAGACTGTCGGTGCATTTTTCATTTCCCGGATGGAATGGCGAAGAGCTGCATCCGTTGCATAATCCAATGCGGAAGCGCTGTCATCCAATATCAGTATTTCCGGCTTTTTTACCAACGCTCTTGCAATCGTCAGACGTTGTTTCTGTCCGCCGGACAGATTCCGCCCGCCCTGCTCGATTTCTGCATCCAATTTTCCTTCCTTCTGCTCAACAAATTCTCTTGCCTGAGCAATATCCAATGCCTCGTTTATCTCTTCATCCGTAGCGTCTGCCTTTCCCCATTTCATATTTTCACGAATTGTTCCCGCAAACAAAACCGCCTTCTGCGGAACGATTCCTATTTTATCCCGAAGCTCTGAAAGCTTGTAATCACGCACATCCTCCCCGCTTACATACACGGCGCCTTCCGACACATCATAAAATCTGGGAATCAGATTAATAACAGTAGATTTACCGGAACCGGTTCCACCAATCACTCCAACCGTCTCTCCCCGCTTCACCTTTAGATTGATATTGGATACTGCGTATTCGCCGCCTCCCTGATATCCCATTGAAACATTGTCAAAGCAAACAGCATAATCCTGCCTCTTGGCAGGATTCCCGCCCGCATGGGCATCGCTTTTTGTTCTATGTCCATCGGACCTTAAATCCTGCCTCTTGGCAGGATTCCCGCCCGCATGGGCATCGCTTTTTGTTCTATGTCCATCGGACATAGAACTGTGAATCTCAAACACGCTCTCTATACGATTTCCGCAGGCAACCGCCTTCGTGACCGTAATAATCAGATTTGCCAGCTTTACCAGCTCTATCAATATCTGAGACATATAATTTACCAGAGCTACCACCTCTCCCTGAAGGATCGCTCCATTATCTACACGAATTGCTCCTACCCAAATGAGTACAAGTAATGCGGCATTTATCAGAATGTAGGTCAAAGGATTCATCAATGCAGATATTTTTCCCACATAGAGCTGTAAATTCGTCAATAACTGATTTTTCTCATGAAATGTCTCTATTTCTTCTTTTTCCTTATGAAAAGCACGAATGACCCTGCTTCCGGTTAAGTTCTCTCTTGTAATGCCAAGCACTTCATCCAGCCCCGACTGCACTTTCTTAAAGAGCGGTATGGTAATCAGCATGATACCGAATACCACGATTGCCAAGAGCGGAATGATTACGACAAATATCAATGCTGCCTTGACATCAATCGTAAATGCCATCACCATTGCACCAAAAACAATAAATGGTGAACGCAAGAAGAGGCGCAGAACCATATTGACCCCTGACTGCACCTGATTGATATCACTGGTCATCCTCGTAATCATGGTTGAAGTTCCTATGGCATCCATCTCCGTATAGGATAGGCTCTGTATATGTGCAAACAAAACATGACGCAGCTTCGCCGCAAATCCCACCGCCGCCTTTGCCGCAAAAAACTGTGCGGTTATGGAACAGACTAGTCCGATGACTGCTAAAAGAATCAGCACACCGCACATTTTCAAAATATAGTTCTTATCCCCATTCGCAATCCCCACATCAATAATCGCTGCCATGACTAACGGAACGAATAATTCAAATGAAGCCTCCAAAAGTTTAAAAAGCGGTCCTAAGATACTTTCTTTTTTATAGTCCTTTAAATATATCAGTAATTTTCTCACGTAGATTTTTCCTTTCCTAAAACCATACAGGTAAATACGTATCGCTATACGAAAAAATATGGCGCAAAATACGCCATATTCCTGCTCTTGTCTTCCGGTGCGTCATGCACTAGCCCTGCTTCTGAATCATTGCCGTACCATCCGTATGTATCAGTAGATTTACCCGCATACCCTGTTTTAATCCCATACGAAGAAGGCAATCTTCCTCAACCTCCAGTTCCACCTGCTGTCCGTCTTCCTCTGTCTCCAATAAAATCCGGTTTAAAATAGTTTGTTCCTCCGGTCTTCCTTCACAGCCAAAGTCCGGTTCCTCAATACTTATAATATTTGCCGATTTACATGTCATCCTCTGCCCCTGCTCCTTCTCTATCGTACTTTCTACTTACTATAGTAACAAATTTTCCCACATTTTGCTACTATTTTCTAAAACTACTTTCCATGAATTTTTTCTAATAAGGCTGTCCGCTTCAAAATACTGTCTGCATATTCCGTATAATCTGCATTTAACCCCCGCCTTACTGCTTTAGAAGAACCATTGTACACCATCAGCACAGTTCCCGGATCCTGATACATTACAAACAACTGCTGCAGATAATCTGCCCCCAGCATAATATTTCCGTAAGGGTCATAAATATTTGTAACTCCAAGCTTTTTCATACGATCCCTGTGATATGGTTCATTGATCTGCATCAAACCCTTACAGTTTTTATTGTATACCTGAGGTTGTCCTGAGGATTCCTTTTCTATAACCGCAATTAAAAGTTCTGGCGACAGACCATATTTCGCCCCGATCTCTTCGCAATATTCCTGATATTCTACAGGAATCCAGGTTTCTTCCGACTGTATATCTGCCGCATCCAGCATTATTGGTCTACTTATAAAAACTCCTGCCATCATCATTAGTGCTAACATTCCTGCCGCAAATTTAACGCCCTTTTTTCTCATACATTTTCCTCCAAAAAAAAACTTACAACCTTTTATATATGCAAGTTTCCCCATTTTTATGACTAATTAAACAAATACTTCAGAAAAATGTATGATTTTGGGGCTTTTAATGGATTCCTTATTCCTGATACTACTTCTCTTCCGGTTCCTTTTCTATTTCTTCCTTCATGTGAACAGTGCGCTCCCACTCTTTTGTCTCTTCGATTTTATGTACCTCGCTTCTATTTTTACACAGGAAACGCGTCAATTCATAGGGATTAATCCAAATTTCCGTATTACCATCCTTCTGGGATTCATCAAAGATAAGCTGTATGCCGAAATGCAGGTGCACCTCATCAATGTTATTAACATTTTCCGTATCACTATAGCCGGTGTGACCCATATAGCCAATCACATCCCCCGCCTGTACCTCACTGCCCTCCGCCAGCCATTTTGCATAGGGGTAGTTCTGACGCAGATGGGCATAATAATAATAGCGTTTCTTGTCGAAACTCCTGATCCCGATGCGCCATCCGCCATAACGGTTCCATCCCAGAGCTTCTACATAGCCTGATTCTACTGCTATAATCGGCGTACCGATCTGCCCCATCATATCATGCCCTAAATGCTCCCTTTTATATCCAAAACTCCTCGCCACCCCGAAATCATCATAATCCCGGTACTCAAATCCCTTTGCAATCGGTGAAAATGCCTTGAGCCCATAGCATTTCTCATATATCGGCTCCCCATCCTTTTCTCCGGTCTCAATTTCATATTCTCCCACGTATCCGGACAGCACCGCCGTATAAGCCTCCAGATAATAGGAATAATATTTCAAATCCTTTGTCAGTTCAGCCATCGTAACACCCTCTTCTACCAGCTTCTCTTTCGCATTCTCCATATCATCCAGAGCGCTGCTTTTAAATTCTCCGCCACTCTTAGCGGCAGCGTAAGCAAGCAGCTCTATCCAGTTTATATGTACCGGCTCCCCATAGGTATCCACATCCATCTTATAGGCAAGAGACAATGCTTCATAACTGACATTGAAATCCACCCATTTAATATACCCATCACTCGTTACGGATACGCTCTTCTTGTTATACGCTTCTGTCTGAACGGCAGCGCCCACCAGAATCACCATTGCAAGTAATTCCAGCAGGATGCCCTTTTTCATTTTTTTTCCATAATCCATAGCATCACGCCCATACTCTTTCATACTTAGTATATGAAGGTTGGAAGCGTAATATTTTATTTTCTATGACTGATTCGGGTGTCAAAAAGGTGCAGCGCACCGGCTCTATACCAGATATTGATATGCGGGTCCGCACGCAATAGCAATATCTGGTATAGAGCTGACGCCAAAGGCGCTTTTGACACCCGAATCATGGTTCATTCTACCGCATAGCGCTATTTCTGCTTCCAAATCATCCCATCTGCAACTTCATAAATCTCATCTGCAAGCTTTTCCACCATCTTTCTGTCATGACTGACCGCTAAAAGAGTACCATCATAATCGGAAAGCAGCTTTTCCAATCCCTCCATCGTATATACATCCATATGGTTGGCCGGCTCATCCAGAATCAGAAAATTCACATCCGATACCAGCAGCTTTGCAAGAGCCGTCTTTACCCGCTCTCCTCCGGAAAGCACCGATACCCTTTTGCCGATATCCCCCTCATCCATATACAGATTTTTCAGAACTGCGCGGCAGATATGCGCCGGAGCTTTGGCTGTCTCCACCACATTTTCCAATACCGTTTTATCCTCCCTCAGATTTTCCTGACCTTGGGAAAAATACCCGATTTTCGCCTCGGAAGTAATAGAAACATGTTCTCCGCGCTCCATCAGCGCACGAATGAGCGTGCTTTTTCCCGCTCCGTTTGCCCCTGTCAGAAACACTCTCTTTCCTGTGGGAATATCAAGGGAGACATCCGATAATACAGGAAATCCGTCATAAAAAACACTCAAATGCTCGATTCTTGCCGCATTCCTTGCCCTGATTTTATCCGTCTCCGAAAGCTTCATGGAAATCCTTGGAAGCTCCTTCGGCTTTTCTTTCTTTTCCAAATGCTGCAAACGGGAATCCATCGCTTTTGCCCGGCTCTGCACATGTCCCTGCTGAATGGAAGCGGTATCCTTATACAACTTCCACTCACTTTGCCCCATTCTCCGCGGCGGTTTTCCCATCTGACGTGCTTCTTCCTTCACCTGTATGATATTCCGCTCAATCCGCCGCTTTTCCTTTCGATACTGTTCATACTCAAATTCCTCGTGGGTGCGCTCCCGTCTTTTCTGTTCCAGAAAATCCGAATAATTTCCGGGAAATATCCGCAGCTTTCCATCCTCCAGCTCCCAAATCTGATTGCAGACATTATCCAGAAATTCTCTGTCATGGGATACAAGAACAATAGCTCCCCGGTATCCACTCATCATTCTCTCCAACCGTTCTATCCCGACAAGATCCAGATTCGTGGTCGGCTCGTCTGCAAAGAGAAGCGGCTCGTGTTTAGAAAAGGCTGCGGCGATTGCAAGCCTTGTGCGCTCTCCTCCGCTTTTAACGGCGCTGTCTCGAAGCTGCATCTGACTGATATATCTTCCGTCCGCCTCACCATCTGTCTCTCCGGTCTGGGCAATCACTGCAATACCGCAGTTTCTTTTTACCACTCCCTTCTCCGCCTCAAGTTCACCGCTTAAAATCTTTAGTAACGTGCTCTTTCCGGCGCCGTTCCTGCCTATCAGTCCTATCCGGGCGCCGTCTAAAATCTCCAACCGCCCAATGTTCAGCAGCTGCCGGTCCCCATATTCCTTTTCAAGCTTTACTCCTGTTAAAAGTATCTTATTTTCTGCCATAAAAAATCCCTCCTGAACCATTTCGTTCAGAAGAGATTCGCTTTCCTGCCATATACTGTCTGATGCAGATAGATTCCAACACAGACAGTTACCGTCTCACAAAGCGCACTCTGATATAAGGCAAACGCACACTTCGCATGACTATTTCAAAGAAGCAAGAACGTAATGACTGAACGAAATGGTACAAAAAATATTTCTCATCAATAATTGATAAGACTTCACTACCATCTTCATTTATCCGAGTCATCATTACATTCTCAACTTACTGATCACACCTTTCTAATTGTAAATCACACTTTAAGCTACATGCTTCTTTGATTATATCATGAAAAAGTATCTTGTCAAGCCATGATTGGTCTGTTTCCTTGCACTGGTCGTCTATCGGTTTCTTGAAAAAAATTCATAACCAACGTCCTATTTCTTGATTGTCACCGTTTTACCCTTTGACCAGCTTGAGCAGTATTTCTTTCCCTTCACCACCTTATATGTCCTAACTCTGACATAATATTTTTTCTTATGTTTTAATTTTTTGACAGTCAGCTTTGTGGTTGAGTTCTTTTTCACTTTTTTTGTTGCGGTTGCTTTTCCAACTTTCACATTGTTCTGATATGCAACTGTATAATTGCCATTACCGATTATCTTTCCATTGGAATCCTTTACTGTAACGGCTAGTTTCTTTGCTTTTCCGTTATAAGTATATGAAGAAGATTTCAAAGCTACTGTTTTTACAGAGGAAATTTCTTTATTGCTCCTAATATTACCGCAAGCAGTACATTTTTCTGTAATACTGCCATTTTATGGAATGCCAAAGACTTTGCATAGGCCTATAAAAATTTGATGCAATTGTACAATGCCACGTTGCACAATTACCTCATAGCTTTTCTTTTTACATTTTCAACAAAGCATCAATTTCGTCAAAATCCTCATCCGGTTCATTTTGTCTTTCCTTTGTGTAATCTCCATATCCCAAATCAAATTGCTGCATAAACCGCACCATTCCCACAGGTCCTAAAACATCTTTGAGCGCCTGCATTCCAACTGTTCGAATCTCAATTGGATTATTTAAATTAATATTCAACATCTAAATCACCTCCCATGCAAACTTTAACGGATTCATTACTTTAATTTTTAAGTCAAGCTTTCCCGACATTTTTTCCAGTTTATCATCTGTAGTCAACATCACATCTGCCTCCCCCACCTCTGCTGATGCAATATGCAGACTGTCAAACGTCTTAATTCTTGATTGTTTTCTAATTTCTCTTGCACGTTCTTTAATCTGTTCGCTATAAAATATATGCATATCTGAAACTTTGTATAAATCTTTTACCCGCTGCTTTTTTACCTCATCGTGCATGCGCTCTATCTCAAGTTGCAACACATCACTTCCCACAATTTTATATATTCCAGATTGCCCCGTTGTAAAACCGTCAGTATCGCTTCACTCTCTAAATGAATTCGCTCCTGCGTCTGATCATCAAACGGTCTGTTATAACAACAATTATCCAGATAGATTTTCATTTCCTTCAGTTCCCCACTTTCAAATTCTTTTAGATACTGTCAGTTTCTGAAACACCTTATTTTCTTATAAATATTGTACTTTATATCGCTTTTTTATTCAACGCTTTTGTTATAGCATTATTCATTCCTGATAAAAGTATTTTATTTTCTGCCATAAAAACCTGCTAACAAAAGTCAAGACTTTTTAGCAGGTTTTTTATAAATTTTTAATATGAATTTTTTCCACGACGATTAGACCGGTGGAAAATCCGGTCTGTCGTATTCTCTGCTTTAGTTCTTTTTAATTCTGGTATACTTCCATCACACGTGCATAATAAATCCTAAGGAATTTATTTAATCCCGCTATTTTTGCTGCACGTTTTGACTTTCCTTCTCTTTCTTTCTTCAAAATAAATCTATACACTGCTGCGTCTGCTGGCTCTTTATGGGTTTTCAGACATCTCATCACTTCATATCCAATCTTTCGCAGGCTGGAAGAACCTCTCTTGGATATTTTCCTCTCTGTCCCCATAAACTGCCCTGACTGATAGGGCGGCGCGTCTATTCCTGCGTGGGCTATCAGGGCTTTTCCGCTATGGAATCTCCTCACATCCCCAATCTCTGCAATCAATTTAGGCGCAAGGACATTTCCAACACCTCCCAT
>CAJTSH010000058.1 GCA_910578885.1 uncultured Lachnospiraceae bacterium | reverse complement strand
AAATTTTTTTAAAACCCAGCCGCAGAAAGGAGATAAAAAATGGCAAACAGAGAACGCAAAAATGAACTGAAAATATACTTGAGTGACAAGGAACAATACATACTGGAGCAGAAAGTAAAAATCTCTGGCATGAAAAGCAAGTCCACTTTCCTCCGCCGCCTGATTTTGTACGGCTTTGTCTATGACATTGACTATTCAGACCTGCGGGAATACAACTACACGCTTGGAAAAATCAGCGGCAACTTAAACCAGATCGCCAAGCGAATGAACGCCACAGGCAACGTCTATAAAGCCGATGTGGAGGAAGTGAAAAAGCTGATGAAACAGGTGTGGGATACACAAAAATCCATGCTCTCAAAACAGCCCACCATGAAGCAGTAAGCCCAAACGGAATCCCCCTCCAGAATCAAAATTGTTCCAGCCAGATTTTGCACACAAATACGCAACAGATAAACTGTAATAAAAGCCAAAATCAGACAAATTTCGCACCATTAAAAAAGGTGTACCGCAGTGAAGTTTATTTCTTCCTTGCGGTACACCTTTATGTGTGCAATTATTCTTTATTTTTTGTCTTTGGTGTGTATACAGTTTTTGCTTTTTTCTAATCATATCTTTTCCCTTACTGATAGTCTATAAAAAAGAATGGCAGTTTTACATTCAAATAAAACCGCCATTCTTAAGCTCATGCGCTATATATTTTTCATAAAATTACCGTCAGCGTTTGCTTTGAATATTTATAAAGATAATTTTATGAATGCTTTGTAAAATCTAAAAGCTATGTTTTGTATAATTTATGTAAAATACAGGTTTTTTAGGAAAACTGCACCACATCACTTTTATCTTGCTGAAAAATAATCTGTATAACCGTTCCTTGCCCCAGGCTGCTTTGCAGTTCAATCTTGCCATTCAAGTATTGTACAGCATGTTTTACAATAGATAGTCCTAATCCCGTTCCACCTGATTCCTTAGAGCGGCTCTTGTCTACACGGTAAAATCGTTCAAAGATTCTTGCCTGATGTTCCGGCGGTATGCCGATTCCCGAATCCTTCACCGTAATCGAGGCACTATTTTCCTGACTGCTTATAGCTACTTCTACCGTACCGCCGTTCTTATTATACTTGATAGCATTATCACAGAGGTTAAAAATAATTTCTGTTAAGAGCCGCCGGACACTTTTAATATAAACCTTTTTTCCTGTTAAAGCCACTTCAATATCTTTTGCCGCTGCTATATCTGCCAGTCCTGCCATCACCTCAGATGCGATCTCACATAAATCAACATTTTCAAACGGCATATCGCATCCCTCGTCTAATTGGGATAAACGGATAATATCATCAATTAATGTTACAAGCCGCCCTGCCTCTGTGCGGATATGCCCTACAAAACGTGTCATATCCTCCGATTTTACAAGACCGTTCTCCATTAACTCCGCACTCCCCATTATGGATTGCAGCGGAGTTTTCAATTCATGTGATACGTTGGCAGTAAACTCCCGTCTGTTCCTTTCTGCGAAAGCTGCTTCTGTTATATCAAAGGCAAGAACAACCGCCCCAATTACAATACCGTTAGATTCAATGCGGTTGACATGGATCTGATACTCTTTTCCCTCACGTTCTATGCGGATTTCGCTGTGTCCACTTGAAAATGCGTCCTGTATGGCGTGGCTCACATTATGGCTTCTCTCTACTGTCAGAAAATCTTTACCTATGCTGGAACGTTTCGTATGAAACAGCTTCAGCGCGGCAGGATTAATGTTCAGAATTATATTTTTCTCATTCAAAAGGACAAGCCCTTCCGTCATGCCATATGTAATCTGTGCAAATTCATCATTTTTCCTTTGGAGTTCCGACAACTGCATATCAATCTGCTTATGCTGTTTATTGATACGGTTTAATAGGGGAGCCAGCTCCTCATAAGTATCGTTTTCCAGCGGTTTTTCTAAATCAAGTCTGTTTAACGGCTCCATGATATGTTTAGAAATACGGCTTGCTAATACTCCTGATAAAATGAGTGTTACAACAACTACAATTAAAATCGGCTGTATCATCCCCAAAACAAGCACCCATATCGTAACGCTGCTGACAGAAATCCTTAATACTGAACCATCATTAAGCCGCCTTGCACAGTAAAGTGTTTTTTCTAAAAGAGTCGTGGAATAACGTGAGCTTTTTCCCTCTTTATTCCGCAGGGCTTCTTGAATTTCTTCCCTGTCCGCATGGTTTTCCATACTTTCCCCGTCAGACTGTGTATCATATATAACATCTCCATTTTCAGCAACCCATGTCAGACGGTACTCCCTTGACTGTAATTCCTCCAGATAGTTCCGTCCATCCTTTTCAACGGCTATGGCAGCTAAAGACAGTTCATCCTCCAACTGTTTTCCCTGAACATTACTGAAATAACTGTAAAGACATCCCATGATGATAACAAGGCTTGCAATCAGGACAGCCCCCGCTACAACCATAATTGATTTAAAAATTTTCTTTGTCATGCCTGCACCTCTAACCTATAACCAACACCACGCACTGTTTCAATCATTTTCCCATAATCCCCCAGTTTTACACGCAGAGTACGGATATGCATATCAACCGTTCTCGTTTCACTGACATAATCAGCTCCCCATATGTCATTAAAAAGCTGGTCACGGGAAAATGCGATGCCCGGACGGGAAAGGAACAGCCGGAGAAGTTCAAATTCTTTTAAGGTAAGCTGTATTCTTTCATTATCAATGGAAACTGTATGTTCGTCCAGATTGACAACAAGCCCCCCGGCTTTCAAAAGATGTTCTACCTCTGTAGGATTGCACCGGCGGAGTACCGCTTTCACACGGGAAACCATCTCCATCATCCCAAAAGGCTTTACAAGATAATCATCCGCACCTAAATCAAGGCTCTGGATTTTATCATACTCCATGCCTTTTGCAGTTGCCATGATGACGGGAATCCTGCAAGTGTCAGGGCTGTCTTTTAAAAATTTCAGCAGTTCCACGCCATCCTCTCCGGGCAGCATAATATCAAGAATTATCAAATCCGGCTTTTCCATAGATAAAGCGTCACGAAAGGCTATTGCATCCAAAAATCCTTTTGCTTCAAAATCAGTGGAATTAAGCGTATATACCTCAATATCCCGGATACTGTCATCATCTTCCACACACCATACTTTCATAATCATGCTCCTTTATGTTCTCCTGTCACGGAAAAAGCCACCCACTCTGCAATATTTACCGCATGATCCCCGATACGCTCAAAATATTTGGCAATCATCAGTAAATCCAGCGCATATCCTCCGTCTGTCGGTTTTTCTGCTATCAGCTTAATCAGAGATGACTTGACCTGTAAAAACAAATCGTCAACCACATCATCACGGTCAATCGCCGCACCAGCCAATACTACATCCTGTTTTACAAAAGCGTCAATGCTTTCTGTAACCATCTGGCTCGCCGCATCTGCCATAAACCGGATCTGTTCACATTCCCCTCCAGTCCTTCCGTCAAGAAACGTGATAATTTCCGCAATATCCGCCGCCTGTGTTCCAATACGCTCCATATCAGTAATCATTTTAAGGGCTGCAGATATTTGCCGTAAATCCCTTGCTACCGGCTGTTGCTGTAACAGCAGTTTCAAACACAGTGTTTCGATTGTGCGCTCCATCCGGTTAATCTCTCCATCAAGGGATAAAACCTTGTCTGCCAGCTTTATGTCGCCCATAGTTAATGCTTTTGAAGCAGCGGCAATCGCTTCCTCACACATTGCCCCCATTTGGGTAAGCTCTTTATTCAGCATAACAAGCTGTTCATCAAAACGACTTCTCATTATCCAAACCTCCCCGTAATATAATCCTCCGTCCGCTTGTCCTTTGGTTGCTCAAACATCTTTTCCGTATTTCCATACTCAATTAAATTGCCAAGGAGAAAGAAAGCCGTATTATCGGAAATCCGCACAGCCTGTTGCATATTGTGCGTTACGATGATAATAGTATACTTTTCTTTAAGTTCCATTGCAAGTTCCTCTATTTTAGATGTGGAAATAGGGTCAAGTGCGCTTGTAGGCTCATCCATCAGAAGCACATCCGGCTCTACCGCTAATGCACGGGCAATGCAGAGCCGCTGCTGCTGACCGCCTGACAGTCCTAATGCCGATTTTTTCAGCCTGTCCTTTACTTCATCCCAGATTGCCGCCCCACGCAGAGAGCGTTCTATTATATCGTCCAATTTTGCCTTATTTTTCACTCCGTGTGTCCTCGGCCCGTAAGCAATATTGTCGTAGATGCTCATAGGAAAAGGATTCGGCTTTTGAAAAACCATGCCAATACTGCGGCGAAGCTCATTGACATCGACATCTGCATCAAAAATATTATCGCCCCTATAATACACTTCTCCTGTAATCCGTACACCAGCGATAAGGTCATTCATTCGGTTTAACGATTTAAGGAAAGTAGACTTCCCACACCCGGAGGGGCCAATCAGTGCCGTAATGCTCTGTCCTTCAATCTCAATATTTACATCTTTCAAAGCCTGTGTACTGCTATACCACAGGCACAGGTCTTTTACCACCATGGCAGGATTTTTGTCATGATTCATTATATTATTCATACATTTCTCCTTTTTTGGAAATATCTGCTCGCCAGTGTAGCCGACAGATTGATGAACATGGTCAAAATCATCAGGATAGCGGCAATTGCAAAGGCTATACCAAATTCCCCGTTTTCTTTTGCATAGACATATAATGCGACCGTCAATGTTGCCCCTGCACTGCCAAGCCCTTCAAGAATCCCGTTCAGGGCATGGGCAAAACCAGCCGTAAAAAGAAGTGCCGCTGATTCTCCCAAAATTCGCCCCACTGACAATATACAGCCTGTTATGACTCCATCAATACAACCTGGAAGCACAACGGTATAAATCACACGCCACTTTCCAGCTCCCAGCCCAAAAGCACCTTCACGGTAACTTTGCGGTACTGTTTTCAGGCTTTCCTGCGTTGTGCGCATAATCGTAGGCAGATTCATGATTACCAAAGTAAATGCCCCCGCTAAGAGGGAAGTTTTCATACCAAAAAACTGACAGAAAAACAGCATACCTACAAGTCCATAAATAATAGACGGAATCCCTGATAAGGTTTCGGCTGCATACTCAATCATTTCTACCAGTTTCTTATTTTTGGCATATTCTGTAAGATAAATCGCCGCACCAACTCCAAGCGGGAGAACAAATACCAAAGTTGCCGCTACAATATAGACTGTGTTAAGAATATCCGGCAGTATCCCGATCCGGTCAGACAGATAACTCGGTTTCGTAGTAAGCAGCTCCCAAGATACATTCGGCAGCCCTTTCCACAATACATAACCAATCAAAAATAATACCAATGCACAAGTAATGCATACGGAAATCCCCATCAACACACGCATGGCTGTAATATATGTTTTCCTTCTAAGGGAAATTGATTGTTTTTCCATCTATATTTACTCCTTGCTTTGTTTCAAAAAGAAATTTAATACGGCATTTATCAGCATGATAAAGAGGAATAAAACCAACGCAATCGAAAATAATGCCTGTTTCTGTAAACTTCCGTCAGCCGCATAAGACATTTCACTTGCCACAGCGGTTGTAAGGAAACGGACGCTCTGAAAAATTTTCGGCATATTTGGGGCGTTCCCCGCCACCATCATAATAGCCATAGCCTCGCCGATAGCCCTGCCAACGCCTAACACAACAGCCGCCGCAATGCCGCTTTTTGCCGCCGGAACGGATACACGGAAGTATGTTTCAATCGGTGTCGAACCAAGCGCAAGGGAAGCATCCTCATATTCCTTTGGAACAGCTTCTAATGCCGTAAGCGACACTTTAATGATTGAGGGTAATATCATAATTGCAAGTACAATGATAGCAGCAAACAGGCTGGCTCCATCGGGGATATGGAAAACAATCCGTATCCCTGGCACAAGCACCATCATTCCCACAAGCCCATAAACTACCGACGGAATGCCAGCCAATAAACTTACCGCTGTTTCAATAACGGTTTTTATTTTTAACGGCGCAATCTTAGCAAGATAAACTGCTGTCATAAAGCCAATTGGCACTCCAAGTACGATTGCGCCAGCCGTACCATAAATACTGGTAAGGATAAACGGAAAAATCCCATATTGCGGCTGTGCTGCTGTAGAAGCCCATTTCTTCCCGAAAAGGAAATTCAAAACTCCTATTTTTCGGATAGCCGGAATCCCTGATATGACAAGGTAAACAGTAATCAGGAGTACACAGCCAACTGTAATCAGACCAAGTATCAGGAATATGCCATGTATGGCATTCTCCATGAACTGTTTTTTGTTCATTTGACTTCACCTTCCAAAACCTTTCATAATCCGCCGGATTATTTATTTACTGGTACTGCACCCGCAGATGAGATAATCTCACCTGCTTCAGATGAAGTAATATAATCAAAGAATTTCTGTGCAGTTGCCGAAAGCTCTGCGCCGCTCTTTGTCACTAACACAAACGGACGCTGCACCACATAGCTGCCATCTTTTACCGTTTCCTCCGCAGGTACAATACCGCCGACAGAAAGGGTTTTTACCGTATCCTTTACAGATGCAAGGGAAGCATATCCGATTGCCGCCGGATTGCCTGCCACCGTTGTAATCACATCCCCGGTAGATGTAAGCTCCTGACGGTATTTGCAGGCATCCTCCGTGTCCGTAATGGATTCAAAGCCATCTCTTGTACCACTCCCGGCTTCACGTCCAATCAGGACAATTTCCAGATCATTGCCGCCTATATCCTGCCAGTTTGTTATTTCCCCTCTATAAATCCTGCTAATCGTTTCAAGGTCAAGGTCATTTACCGGATTATCCGGATTTACAATGACAGCAATCCCGTCAAGCGCAAGCACCGTTTCAGTCAATCCCTGCGCTTTTTCTTCTTCCTTTAAGTTACGGCTGGAAAGACCAATATCGCAGCGTCCTTCTGCCACAGCCGTAATTCCGGAGCCGGAACCGGTAGGGTTATATGTAAAGGTTACACCGGAATTGTTTTCCTCAAAAGCTTCGCCCAAAGCACCGATTACTTTTTCCATAGAGGTTGAGCCATCCGTAGATACTGTTTTGCTGTCCGCCTTCCCGCATCCGGTCATAGCTACGAGTGCAAGTGATAAAGTGGCAACAAAAGTAACAATTTTTTTCATAATAATTTTCTCCTTTTTTCTTTGTGATATTTTCTTCTACGCTTTTTATCATAAATACTGCTTGTAAAATCAAAAACATAACTTATGTCAAATTTTTGTAAAATGAACAGACTTGCCATAAAAACTGCATCATGGAAATGTGCATAACTGACTATTCCGTCATGGATAACTCTATTCACAGGACATGGAAAAGCAAAGTGCAGCTTTCCCACATCCTGCAAACAGAGTTACCCACAACTCCATAAGATAGCCAGTTATACGACATTTCCACAATGCCGATTACGGCGAAATCCCACTCATTCATTCCATTTTTTCATAAAACACAAATAAGAAAAGCTCTGCATCTCACAGAGCCTTTCTAACCTTTGATTATTCGCCAACTACCGTTCCATTTTCCTCACAAAAACAACATTATAGATATCCCTGGCTTTTGGCCTGAGTTCTTTGCAAAATATACCCTAAAATCCTTGTATATATAGTCCTGATATTGTATAATAGGACTATATAAAGGAGTGATTTTTATGGCAGTTCCACAAGATATCCGTGCCGTCCCAAGACCCGTGAACACCATCGTGGATGACAGCGGCAGGGATGGCCCGAAACGGTTTGCCGTAAGGCAGAGGGCTTCGTCAAAATACGTGCCCGGCGGCAACCCTCAGCCGCGCAACGGCAGGGTCATCGGCCATATCATCAACCACCGCTATGTGCCGGTCAGCAGCCCAATGGCATCGGAAGACGCAGATATGCTTTCCTATGGGGCATCCGCGCTTGTAAAGGCCGTCACTGGAGACCTGTTTTCGAATCTCCTTGATGTCTTTGATTCGGGTGAGGCGTATGCCATCATGTCCATGGCAACCCTGAAGGTGGTGAAGCCCCGGATCACCGCAAACAGGATGTCCACCCATTACAGGCGCACATTCGTCTGCAGGGACTACCCGGGCGCTGCCCTTTCCAAAAATTCCATTACGGATCTTCTGCAGAAGATTGGACAGGACGGCAGGCGGCGCAAGCGCTTCTACCAGCTGCGGCTTTCACAGGTGGCAGCAGACCACCATATAGCCATTGATGGCACCTTAAAGCAGGACACCAGCAGCGTGAATGACCTTTCGGCGTTTTCATACAAGGCAAGGACACGGGGGTGCAGCGAGGTCTCCGTCCTGTACGCCTATGACATAGAGCTCATGGAGCCGGTGTGCGCCGAGGTCTTTCCCGGAAACAGCATCGACGCAAGCTCCTACCCTGCCTTCATCCGGGACAATGACATCAGGAAAGGGATCATCGTTGCGGACAAGGGCTTTCCTCCCAGTAAGATCAAGGAAGAGCTGGAAAAGAGGCCTGACCTGCATTTCCTGACGCCCATCAAAAGGAACGACGCACGGATATCCGACAACGGGATGCTCTCTTTCGAGGGCGTGCTGAACGGGATAGGCGCCCATGTCCTTTATAAGAAGAAACAGATCAAAGGCGGCCGCTATCTGTATGCTTTCAAGGATGCAAAAAAGGCGGCGCAGGAAGAAGCTGCGTTCCTCGCAAAGGCGGAAGGCAAAGCTTTTGATACGCAAAAGTACGATAAGCAGAGGGCTGTGTCCGGCGTGATCGTGTTCGAGTCGGATCAGGACCTCGACCCCAGGACCGCGTATCTGTGCTATGATGACAGATGGCTCCTGGAGCTGGTGTTTAACCAGTACAAAAGCGATGAGTGCCTCGACCAGACGGGCGTCCAGGGAGATTTTTCGGTAATCGGGGCTGAGTTCGTAAACTTCATATCCACCGTGGCCACCTGCCGCATTGTCCGTAAAGCAAGGCAGTCCGGACTGCTTGACAAAATGACTTATGGCGACCTTATGGACGACCTGTCCTCAGCGTGGCGGAGGACAGATGCACCAGCTGTCCCAAAGTCAGATGATGGCTGCTGGGTACATACCCTGCAGTGCGTATTTGAAGAGCTGGAAGCACTCGGGCTGTCAGAGCCGGCGCCGAAACCAGAGCCGAAAAAACGGGGGCGAAAACCGAAGCCCAAAGATCCCAATCCTAAACCAAAACGTCCACGGGGACGGCCGAGGAAAGATGCAAGCCAGTCTGCCGGAAGTCTATAGTCCGACAGATTGGGAAACTTTTAATATAATTAATTAGTCATTTTAAATGAAATGAAACTATAAATTTATATATAAAAATTATTGTCTTAATTTTAAATATTCAGTATAATATAAGCGTAATTTAAACAATCAACCACTTTGAAAGCGAGGTAATACTGTGAAAAAGAAACTCAGCAAACAGCAGTTAGAAATCATGAAAATACTTTGGAACAGCGACAAGCCGCTCGTAGCATCCGATATACTCAAACAGCACAATGAATTGAATATCAATACTGTGCAGGCCTCTCTTCGAGTGCTGGTCAAGAAAGAGGCCATCGAAGTAGCTGATATAGTATACAGCGGAACTGTCCTGAGCAGATGCTACCGCCCTCTGATATCAAAAAATGAGTACTTTGCCGAAACCTGCCGGGATATCGCCGGAGACGATTCCCGCTCCTCTCTGATTTCCTCCATCATCAACAAGGAAACAGACCTTTCGGAGCTGGAAGAATTGCGAAAAATGATAGACAAAAGAAAAGCAGAAATCGAGGGAAAATAAATGTCTGTATCAATGGGTCCTTTTCTTATTTGTATTTTATGTATTGCTTTCCTTACCGGCTACTTATATATGATTCTGTACCTGTTAGCCCAGCCTTATATATATGGCGCAAAGGCAGTTTTCATTGGAATTGCTTTTATCCTTCTGAGGATGTGCATTCCCGTTAATTTTCCTTTCACTTATACAATATATTCAAAAAAGATACTCCTACCTCTCGCAGAAATATTTTTTGTTTCAATAGGAAATTCTGATTATATGTTTTCTGATATCCTGATGATGCTTTGGCTATCTATCGCTGCCATCAAATTAGGAAGGTTGTGTGTCCGCTCTTTCCTTCTGCGCCAATATCTGGATGCGTATACGGTCACGGACGACAGCCAATATTCAAAGCTCTTTGCGTCTATCAGGAAATACAGCCCAAAACCAATAAGGGTCGCTGTCATCCCTTATGATATATCACCGGCAGTCAGTGGAATATTTCGTCCGACAATCATTTTCCCGGAATATTTTGATGTTTTTTCCGCAGATGAGCTGGACTATATCTGCATACATGAGATCAATCACTATAAACGCCGTGATTTATGGATGAAGTGGATACTGGAAGTTCTTTCCTGCATTCACTGGTGGAATCCTCTTATATATATCATGAAAAGAGAATATGCCCTGGCACTTGAACTGACAAATGACCATCTTCTTATACAGGAGCACCCCTGCTATAATTGCATCGACTATTCAAATCTGATACTCACAATTGCAGAATCCAAAGATGCCGTACCACACAGATACTCTGATAAATTGACTTCATTTGTGAGAAAAAATCATTCAGATTTGAAAGTGCGGCTGTCTTTTCTTTTAAGAGAGCCAAAAGAAACGAAAAAAAAGAAAGGGATGCTATGGATTCATACTGTAATTATATGCATTGCAGTGGTTATTTCTCTGTTTATTGTTACTGACCCTACATTTCGAACGTATTCAACAACTGAAGACCAAGAATTTGAAATGGATATATCAAATACATATTTGATTCACACTTCTAAAGGCTATGACATTTATATAGATGAAAAATATACAGGAACCATCACCGAACTACCGAATGAACTTCAAAATTACAAAATATATGAACAAGGAGATTTTACAAAATGAACGCAAAAAGAATATAAGCATCACTCATTATCTTGACACTTTTTTATACCACACCTTTATCTTTAAATGTAAGAGCATGCTCACATTCTATAAATTATTCTGTTCCCGATGATGTGTCTTCTATGATTATAAGTACGCGAAAAAATGATATTGGATGGAAGTATAAGATTATCAACGGCATTCTATACAAACGTCAATTCAACTATACAACAAGAAAATGGATTGGCAAATGGATAAAAGTCTAACCCATCTAATTCATAAGTTAAAAGTACTGTGCAATAACACCGATTGATTATTGCACAGCACATGTTTGTTTTACTCCTATAATCAACAATTTTAATAATTTATTTTACATAACCTTCAAAAGAAAACTTATCGTCTTTTGCGCCATCAAAAGTAACATAAAACTTTGTACCACTTTTAATATTAGAAAATTCAATTATACCTGTTTTCCCCGCGCTGATTTTTGTTGACCCATAAGTTTTGGTAAGACGTTTTGCTTTTACTGTAATGGCATTGTTACCAGTATTTTTGACATAGACTTTATAACTTGTCTTTCCGGTAAATTTATAATTTGTATACATTGTTTTGTGATTTGAAGAACCAGAAAAACTATATTTTCCCTTTTCTTTGATATTCCAAACTTTACTTGGCCGTGAAATGCCTCTTGCAGCTGGGTTAGTTTCTGGAGATTCAAAAGACACCCCTACATTAGGACTTAGTGGAATTTCTACCTCTTCAAATGATGATGCCTGAACAGGCATTACTGCTGTTAATATTGCCGCGCAAAATACAGCAATAACTGAAATTAAAACGTTATTTTTTGCTTTTTTCAACATAACTTCTAATTTCTCCTTTCTTTTTTATTATAAATATGATAACATATTCATATAATAAAATCAATATGATGTTTTATTATAAATATAATATATCAAAAGGAGAATACCATGAACACTTTCCAGATAAAAATCATCGCCCTCTTGGCAATGACCTTAGACCACATCGCATATTTTTTTCTTGGGGAAACCCCTCTCGCCCTCATCTTTCACTGGATCGGGCGGATTTCCGCCCCCCTGTTTATTTTCTGTGTCGTTAATGGGATGAAATACACCCGGTCCAAAAGGAAGTATATTTTAAGGCTTTACCTTGCAAGTGCCGCTATGGCAGTCTTCCAGATGCTATCGCAGACAGAGCTTAATTTTTTCAGGACTTTATTTATAATTGCTGTGCTCATTGCAATCTTAGAGATACGGGAGCATGCAAAAAAATATCTGATTCTCTTTTCTGTCTATCAAGTATCTTCCTGTATCATCTGCGCCATATGGGCTGCAAACAGCAGCGCGGACATGGAGGCATTCTGCTTTTATCTGCTGCCCGCCCTGTCAGGGAGCATTTTCACTCTGGAAGGCGGCCTTGTCTATGTCCTTATCGGCATGATATTCTATTGGTTTTCCGGGGAAAAGAAACGCTTATCCGCCGCATTTGCCGTCTACATCCTAGCATACACTTTCAGCATGGCAACCTATGTGATACCGGCGATCCTTGGCAAAATCCAGGCTTACATCCCTGTAGTCGGCGATGCCCTTTCTGGCATCCTAGAATACATATTAGAAGTGTTTGTTGGAATCGATATGCCCTCCACGGAAGGGAGCATGATTTTCATCAATTATCAGTGGTGTATGCTTTTCGCCCTGCCCCTGATTCTGTCTTATAATCAAAGGCAAGGCCGTAAAGTGAAATATTCTTTCTATCTCTTCTACCCTCTGCATATCATTCTGTTCTGGCTGCTCAGTACGGCTGTTTTAAAATGCTGACATATTGATTTGTCTTGCTTTTCACGACGTACGGCACCGGAAAATCCTCCCGGCATCCGGCAGCACTATATAATACTCCCCCCTCCCGCTGCCGGAAATCTGCGGAAATTCTTCATCTACAAGCCCCTGTATATAGGCAAACGTTTCCTCGTATTCCCCGTCAGGGCTTAACACAAAAACAGCCTCCGCCGATCCTGAAATGCATACAATCCTGCTCTCCTCCATGACGAACCCCTTTATATTAAACCCGTGAGGCAGTTTGACAAATTTGCAGAGTTTCTCCTTATTTACCTCTAAAAGCCATGCCGGGCCGTTGGTTGCGGCACCAAAGCTGTCATACTCCTCACTGTAATACCGGACCATGTAATTAATGGCATATATTTTATCTTTGTATGAAACCGAGCCGATAAAGTTATCTCCGACTTCCTCCGGCTCTCCCTCCCCGTACCTGTCAATCACCGTTTTTCTCAGAGAGTTTCCTGAAACATACACCCCTTCCCGGCTGACGGCGAGGTAGCCCGGCCTAAAATCAAGGTCTACTTCCTTTTTAGATTTTAACCTGATTTCCCTGACATAATTCAGCTCCCAGTCAAACACCTGTATCCGCTGATTCCCTTCATCTATAACGAAAATTTCGTCTTTATACCCGGCAACTGCTCCAGGGTTTAGGAACTTTCCTTCTCCGCTCCCCGTTCCGCCTGCTTTCTTTATCACATTGCCCGAATCGTCCGTCTTGACAATGCAGTTCTTTTCCCTGTCCGTGACAATTACGCCCGTTTCACCGCAGAGAACTCCGCCCGGACTTTCTATATCCGGACTTATCCATTCCTCACAGACGACTTCCGACTTATAGACATCCTTTAGCGCCGCAAGGTCAGATTCTTTTTCAATCTCTTTGTCATTCTCCTCATAGATGGGCAGCGTCTTATCCTTAGACGCATCCGTCCGCTTACGATTGTCAATATCATTTTCCCGGCATCCCGCCATACATACAGCCAGTATGCACAGCACGCTTAAAATAACTGCTTTTCTCATGTTCCTCTTCCTCCTTTATGTTTCCGGTTTTTTCATATATATTAGACGGATAAGAAAAGCATTTGTTACAGAATTCTTAATTTAAGGAAACAAAGACCGTTATAAGTAAAAATTCATTTACATAAGAAAGACATACAGCTATAATAATCTTAAAAGTACCAGAAAAGGAGTAATTACCCCATGGCAGAATCCGTAAGTTTACACTCCAATCTTAAGAAAGCGCGTAAGGAAAGAAACCTGTCGCAAAATGACGTCGCCGCAAAGCTCGGCATCTCACGGCAGGCTATCTCCCGCTGGGAAAACGGAGCCGCTTACCCGGATATCGATAACCTGACTCTCCTCAGTGAGGTTTACGGGATATCCGTAGATGAGCTGCTGGGAACAAAAGCAGCGGATAGTGAGGAAGAACCCCCAAAAACGCCGCGGCAGCCTGAAAGCTCCCCCTCTTTGAAAAGCTTTTTATCCAATCGGGAACACTGGATTTTAATACTGATATTAGTCCTTACCAGCCATCAGGCGATTGTTGGATTTATTGTGTCATGTTATATTCTGGTCTGGACATTAATTAAGAGGAGAAATTACAAATTTGTGATTATTTTGTCTGCGATTTGTGTTTTGTATCATTTGAATAGTATCTTGATCCTAGATTATTCACGGCACAGCCGTGAAAGTGTCTGAAAGCCACATAGTTGCTGTATTTTAACTGAATATTGCTTTTCACCTGTCAAGTGAA
>CAJTSH010000057.1 GCA_910578885.1 uncultured Lachnospiraceae bacterium | reverse complement strand
GCTCCTCCATGACTGTGAGGCAGTATCCATCCCTGTTTTCCTTTAACCATACAGAGCGGTCGCCGTTATGGTCATTCTCCCATGCGTCATCATATATTATAGAGTAACTAAGTTATAAACACCCGTTTGTAACTTTTTAATATTTTGATCAATCAAGATGCCCTATAATAAAGGTTTTTAATTAGTTTTGCTATTTTTTATGTTTCGAGTTCTATTTTATTTGCTATCTTTATCATTTAAAGAGTGATACTGCGCCATAGCCGCAAATAATTCATAGTCCGTATAGAAATCGTAAATGCCTTCCAGACTTTTAGTTGTGCGTGCCTTATCTTTATAATCATCAGCATTTAATGTTTTCTTGACATCATCATACGCATCACTACCCACATATTCTATAACTGTATTAATCAAATATTCCGTAGAAAGCGATGCCTCCAGATAATACTCCATTGCCTTTGCAGAACAAAACTCTTCAAACGAAACCTTCCTTACATTTTGCCAAATATAATCCATCATCAGCGTCCGAGTCGGACGATCTTTAATTTTATAACAGTCAGCAATTGCATCCGCTAACTGCTTCGAAAAAGTAATCGCATGATCCCTTTCTGACAATGCTCCACCTCTACGCAATTCTGCTACATTTTCCCCGACAAACGCCATAAATGAGTAAAATTCCAGATTCCGTCCCCATACATAAAGATATATGTTGTCACCCTGAAGATTTTTATATTTGCCAACACTTAGACCGTTGTCACTCCACAGCTCCTTCACAACAGTTTCTATACGCAAACGATCACATATCTTCTTTTGCTTTTTAAAACTACTCTTTAATTCCGATAAAGCATATTTGACAAACTCACCATTAGTCTTCTTTGTCAAGGAAACAGCAACAAAATCGTCTGCATCGAAAACATAATCGTCTTTCTGTTCTTGCAAAAATTGCTTCAGACATTCTACTTTGATTGCAATCGGGTTATTGGATAAAAACGTATCAATATAGATATTCGGCAGTTCTCTTTGTCCTTCAAGCATTCTTTTAATTTCATACATATCATCTGCCCTCTGTTTTGCGAATCGAGGACTGTACAAAGACAGCTGTAACAAAGACACCAAATCGTACTTCATTACAATTTTCATGCTATGTTTTTGCGAGTTATCCGCTGACTTATCGATAATTTCCAATGCATTACATGCCACAATATTAGTTAATTTTCTATATGGAACTTTTGTCCTACGAATTGCTAAATCTCCGCAGCCACAAGAATAAATACGTTCCCCCTCTTCTGATTTCAAACACGCTCTAGTAATCGGCATATGACACCTAGAGCAGATCAAAAAATTGCTCCTTTTACTGATATCGAAATATACCCTTCCCCATTCTTGTAAATCATCACACAACCGGAACAGATAGGAAATCGGGTTTTCACCAAACAGATTTCGATATCGATCCTTTTTCTTTCCTGTCATGTATTCATACTTTAAAGTATGATTGTATACCACTACTGCAGATAGTTCTACCGCCATTCTTTTTATCGGACTCAGATGATAAATCGCACCAGTTTCATAATATTGGCTTAACAACATTACAGCAGAAATACTGCCATGATCCCGATGTTCTTTTATCCGCTCTGCAATTTCACGCGAGTCCGTCGTTCGATACAGCAGACTTTCCTGCAAAATTTCTTCCAGGTGCGGCATAGCATCATTCAACCGCAGAAAATTATCCGACAGAGGCAAAAACTCATGCAAACCTTTCGCCATACGTAACGTAAACGCAATCGGATATCCTATATCATGTATCAAGGCTGAAATAATTGCAACCGTATGCAATAAATACCGATAATAGTGTTCCTGCATCCGCTCGTACAACAACTCACTATCGTCTGTCGCTTTATTCTTGCGCTGCAATATTTCTTTAAAAAATGACCTTTCTTTTTCATCTGCATAGTAAATCTGATTCCGAATACTTAATTTGATAGCATTTGATATGTCATTAGATTTATTTTGATAAGCCTCCATGCAGTACTCCATAAAACCATAATTATCTAAAAATACAAGCATTTCATACATGTTTTTAATTTGATGAATATAATGATCTCTATATCTCGTGTAATCATGCCTGTCCGGATTATACTCCAAATGCATCATCCACTCAAAGTTAAAATAAGAAGACTTAAATAACCGTTCCATTCCCTCGATATCAATAAAGTTTCCGATAAACTTTTCCAATATAAGCTGCAACACTCCCAAATAGTCCACTGTCTTATCATCATATACCTTTCTAACCGTCAGAAAAGCATCTTGCGCCTTTAAGGGTGTCCACTTTTCTTGGAAGCAATTCTGCTGCTCTTCCAGCGAAAGCGCCATTCTAGCTAATTCATATGGTATCTCGCTCTCTTTGATATCCCAAAAGTATTTCTGGTGAAAAACATCATATTGTTTCAGATATTTTTCCATATTTCTCATATCCAATATCCTATCTTCCCTGCCCATCAATTCACCTCATTTTTCTTCTTGTTTCTGTCCAGTTTAGTCAACTTATAAGCAAATGGTTTCATCTTTAATCCATCCATACTCCGGCAATTCTCATAATAAAACTGCTGATATTCACATAATATGATCCGAACTTTTTCTTCTTCTTTTTCTTCTTTATCAATCTCATCAATTTGATTTATATATTTCTCCAAAGTGGATTTGTCAAATTCCCCGTTCCTGATCTCGCCTAAAACAGCATAAACTGTTTCTTTATGTTTATAGTTCTCTCGTTTTTGTAATATATCCTTTAAACTTTCTAACAGGGCATAATGATGCCCCCGGTCGCTCGTTGCCAATGTATATAGACAGATCTCGATCCTGCAATCTTTCTCATCTGTTCTATCCTCAGCTAATTGTCGAAGCATATAAAGCAACGCACCTGAGTATGCATCATCACCAGGCGGCATATCAATCACAATATGTTTATATCCGGAAATTCTATTTGATTGCTCAGAAGCTTTCGTACCTGTTCTTCCTATTTCAATCAGATTTGTCATTAAGACTTTCATAAGATATGTAAAACGTCCGATTTCAACAGTTGGTAAACCTTCCCCATAATTAAACAGCCTTTTATTTTCCATATCAGGGGATGAAAAGATAAAATCAATCGCGCCATTAATGCCATAGCTGAATTTTTTCCCCTCTGCATTTTCATCTGTTGATTTTTCCGCATAAAATGCATATCCGTGAATAATCATCTTTTCATACTCGTGGATCTTCTCCTCCAAGTAATCATTGACCGTGTAGCGGATATACTTTTCTCCAAAGGAAAGCTGGTTTTTGTCTTTCAAAGAAGGCTTTACAAACAACTCTGGATCTTCTTTTTTCAGCTTTTCGATAGACAAACCATTTATCGTCTGAAAAGATGACTCGTCTTTCCCATAAAACAGCACTCGGGACGCAGTACCTGTAAAATCTGCATCAATCCATATCACTGATGCTTCCTCCATATCTGCTCCCAAAGAATTATCTTTTTCCTTTCCGGCCAGCTCCAATGCCTTAAACAGAGAGAATGCGGTCTTGCCACATCCTCCCTTAACAGAATTTATGATATGAATTGTAATTATGTCTTTTGTATTATTTTTCATATATATTCCTTTCTGGTTCTGTCAGTAAATACAGCTTGCTGTCTGTATATCCTGCTTCCTCACAATACTCATTAATCTGACCTAACAATGTTGTAAATGTGTGCTCCATGATATCCCTGCAATACAAATTTCGGAACTCATACTGCAATATATCCCACCGTTTTTCCATATCTCTGACCACAATCTGATCCAATCCCTTAATTGCTGAATAAACTGCCCTTCTCGCCTGAAACATAATCGTTTTATTCTGCTTCTTGTAATTCTGCATATCATTTATCTCTTCATTGATTACAACACGCTTTTGCTCCATCAGATATGCATAGAAAATACCTTTAACAGAATTCGATCGGGAAAGAATCGCATTAACAAGCAGATCGTACAAATAGTTTTTAACATATGGGATATCTGCTTCAGCTTTACATATTTTTAAAAAACTCTCAACAAAACACTTTAAATATCTTCGATATTCCTGATCGGTTAGCCCGTCACACAAGTATAAAGAAAAAAATAATTGTGTTTCTTTCCCACAAGATTCTGACATGTGCACAAGCAAATAAGATTGTCTCAACAGATTAATAACCTTATAGGAATCCTCTTTACTCACATCCTGCGACGCAAAAAAGTAATCACTAAATTTCCTGCCAATACTTTTGATCAGCTTCCACAAATCTATCTCTGCCAATATGTTATCACTCTGCTGATTCTTTACGCCAGAATCATCTGCTTTTTTATCCTGCAACATCATAATAACCGCACTATCGACTGTGTCATTCTGCCTTGAAGACGCCGCCTTATAAACAAGCAATTGCTTGCCGTCATATCTTTCATCATTACAAACACTCTGTCTGGATAAATCAATATCTCCAATTGTCTCTCCCAGACTAATATACAGATATACATCACATTCAACACTTGCAGCAGCCTGCTCTATTGTACTAAAAAGGTCTCTGTCAAAACTAAACCTGGCTGTCATATCCTTTCCATAACCATTCATCCATAGACCAGCTTTATTGTATATCTCCCGATAGAAATGCGATTTTCTTCCTTTTGCCTCATCTTCTGAAAAATGTTTTGAACGCAGTTCCCACTCCAGCATCCTTTGACACCACTGCACATACTCCACAGCACCTTTCTCTGACAAGCTCTTTTGCACCTGTTCCTGCCTATAAAAATAACTTTCATCCATAAAAAGCACAATATCATACCTCTCAAATAGTGCTTTCATATCCGCCAATGAAGAAAGATCGAACATACGCTTTTCATCGCTAACATCTCCTGCCAACATAAAAACATACTTTCTTTGGGGAATCTTTACTAATTGTGTCAGTGAAACATGTATCAGAATCTGATTTTTATCAAAATAATCCTGCAAACTCTCAGGATTATCAATAGTGCCAATATAGGCAATCGAAACATCCCGCTTTGCGTCTTTTGTTACTACTGTACCCTTCTCGTTACGCCGAACCCATGATATGGTTTTTTCCAGCAGCCGCAAAGAATCAAGAGAAGTCAATGTTCCCACATCTTCCCATGGAATCGCTCGTCTGCATCCATCAGCTCGCTTGCTCAAATACACCTGACCTGTTCCATACACATAAAAACGTTCTCTTTCACACAAATAATCCTCCACCACAGATTTTTTAATGAATCTGCTAATACTAGAGCTATCATTTTTTACAGACCTATTATACTTTTCCCTTATTCTTTTACTATCATCGTCAAGCAATTTTACAACTGGGTGACACGGTGCCATAATAAATATATTTTTATCGCTTATTTTACATGATTTTACCGTCATCCAATGTTCCAATTGATCCAAACCATTTTCTCTGCTGGCTTCCTTACCCTGATCAGTGTCCATGAACCATTTAACGATATCTCCAAAATAATCATCTATCTTTTCGACATCTTCTTTCCACATTGGAAAAGCCAAATAATCATTTTCGATCAATCTGCCGGAACGGAAATCTTCTTCGGAATTTGCCTCAAATATTTTACCATTTTCACTGCAAATATTTTTCAAAGCAATACGATATTCATCTTTTATAAACTCTTTTTCATCTTGATAATTAAGAAAAAACTCCAATTTTTCCATCCGGCTTACCCTTTCTTTGTATATTTTTATAGTGCAATTAGCACCCAATACCTATAAATACCCAAATATCATATTACACTATATATTTAAAATATGCAACATGAACAAATGATTTCCAAAATATTTCAAGAAAACTTCTCTCTGTCATGCAATCATCTGTTTGCAGGTATACTCTGGCGCACATTTAGCACTGCATTGAACCAAAGAAAACAACATTGGAACATCAATCTCACAGCGATGCAATCCTAACTATCTTAGCTCTGCCCGCTGCCAATATCATCAAAAATTACAGGAATTCTTCTTTTAAACTCTTCAAAAAGTTTTAAAGCGACTTCTCTCATCTGCGGATGGGCACGCTCTGATGTACGCAATTTGAAAAAATGTCTCCATTCCCTCAAATTCATTGTTACTACAATCTCTGTCTTAAGACTGTTAGGCAAAACACTTCTCGCTTCCTGTGGATGAGCTCCATGTTCGATCATCGCATTATAATTATCTTCAGATTGCTGCATGTGCTTTAACCAAATCCCATATAATTCACTATCCTCTTTCCAAAAACATGGTTTGATAAACGTCAGTTCCTTTCCAAACTTTTCTTTGCTGTAATTGCAGTATCTAGTACTTTCCTGGCTGTAGCTGGCTAATCTATGCCGGACGATCTCATGTGTTACTCCCCTGTCACATATAATCCTCACGCTGACAGATTCATGCTCAATCACTGATTCATGACCACTGGCAAGAATCCTGCCGATAAATTCCCTCGCTGATGTCTCTGTAATACGCTCCTCGCTTTTGTAGCATACCCGCCCCATTCTTTCTAGCTTCTTTAAAACTTCTTCTCCGTCAATCTCACTTAAAATTTCAATACTGGGTTCAATAACTTTCATAAAATCCTCCTTATTTGTTCAATGCTATACATTTACCGTTTTCGTTATCTTTACATTTATTTCTATCATGTACTTCACTAGGATATTTATTGCAGCAGGTTGTCATTACAGCTGCCAGTTTCGTTGCATTTTCATGAAAAAATCTTTTGTCAGAAGGTTCTCGATATAGTATCGAATAAATGGCACAGACCTTATCCCAAATCTTGTGTTCCTCACAAGTCAGCCCCAATGTCTGAAATGTGGCCACCGCATCAGTTATCAAAATAATTTTGTCATAGGACTCAAAATTAATGTCTCTTTCCTGTTTACTACTTTTCTTTAGACTGTAATTACAAGGAATAATATAAGAGAATGGAAGACTCAGGCGATAGGCTATCTGTGATGTCAAAATCAGACTGTTCTCTTCCATTGCCACCAAAATCATACGATCAGCAGCATCATTGCATTTCTTTTGTATCTCATTTGTAATCCTGTCAATAATACCATCCGACAATTCTTTGCTTATTACAATGTCACGTAGCTCAATCCAATCTCGTTCACAACAATTTTGTGTGATAATATAGTGACCCTGTTTTTTTAACTCATTCTTATCAATCTTATCAACAATCATACTTTCCAACTCCTCATCCAACAGACGCACATGAATCTCTGGATACTCTTCCACCTCCTCCCTGTCATTATTTACTTCTTCTATAAATTTCTTGCTCAAAGCTAACGAAGAAATTATTACATTTTGCACCAGAAACATTGCTGCATAGTCATCCTTGGTAATACATTGCTTCCTGACATACTTTATTTGTTTTCTAAGCTTTGAAACCACTTTCTTAATCCTTGACCTAATTTCATCACCCTTATCCACATATTTTTTCACATATGAATCATCTACTGTTAAAATCAGTCTATCCTGATTTCTGTCCAGGCTTTTAAAACACTTTAATTGAAGCCATTGCTCCTTTGAATACCTTTGCTCACTATCCCTGTCATCCAATTTATCAAATTCAGCCGTCCCAAGTCTGTTGCGCGTCACATCACATTCATCAGCAGTTCTTAATATACCAGCTAAAAATTTTACCCGAACCGCTTCGGCTCCTCCGCATTCCATTTTATCTTCTATTTCCGGATTCTCTAAAGTATATTCACTAATTTTCTCCTTGTTTTCCCTCTTTTCTTTACAATCACTATGTGCCATTATAATCAATGCAATCACTTCAGCTTCATCATTTGAAAGGTTTTGTCTCAGCACGGAATCGTTCTCGATACTGTCCATAAGCCATTCTGCAGATTGTTTGGAGTGCTTAAGTCTGTCAAAATTAATAAACGTCATGGAAAAGTCATGTAACAGAATTGCCGTATTCAATATAAACCATTCCTGAGCAGTCAAACTTGGCATATATAAAATATCTTTACTGACAATCTTATAAATATTAAAACAATGATGTGTATAATCATGGTATGTATACGCAACTGGTCGGTAAATAGGACCCTCATCTAACTTTGGCGCATATACATTTTTTATTGCTTCCCACCTCGCGAAGTAATCCCCTTTCATTTCCTTAATACAGAATAAATTATATAACTCTTTATCAATCTTCATTTTACCTTCCCCTCTAATTCTTGCCTTGTCAGCGCAATTTTATACCCTAAATTCATTTCTTTAGTAGTTGCGAGGCACTGTGCCTTTGCCAGGATTGAATCCGCATCATACTGATGGATTTCCTTCGGATCTTGTACACAGACCAACCCCACCGCACCAATCAATTCTCCATCAAGAATATTTATAATTGCATTTAGTATTCTCGCTTCTGTTCCCAGACATATCACATCAAATATCATGAGAAAATGCTTTTTTGCCCGAATGTCATCTCTCTGGTGTTTAACCTTATCAACAGATTTTTGCTTCACATATTTTTGACCAATATTAGTATGATAACTCACGGGAATTTTTAACTGGCTGCTTAAGATCGTGGTCAGAGCCATTGCATTCTTACTGGCAGCAACTAGGCAATCAATCTCTGTATGGCCAATTAACTCTAATATTTTGTAATACAACTCTCCAACTATGAATCTGAAATCCTGCGGATTTTCAAACATTCTTTTATAATCCAATGACATGTTGCTGTAAACCCCCGATGATTGCAGAAAATTAATCTGACCATTCATATATGGACGTAATATGTTGATTCTTTTTTGTTGGTATAACTTTATGAAATCAATCTGCTGTAATTGCTCCTTAGCTTCCTCTGAAAAATAAATAAAAACATTAAATTTATCCTCTATTTCTTCCTTTCCATGTAAATCCGCATTTAAATAGTCTCTAACCTGACTTTTTGCCTGTACATGAAAAAAAACAATTCTATCTAATATATCATCTCCAGCCAGAAATAAAAATGCTCTGCTCACTGCCCTATGGACATATTTCATATCGATAAAGATAAAACCTTTCTCTTCTTTCTTTAAAATTTCTATTAACGGATTTAAAATTTCAGTCTTTGCAAGATGCTCGCGCACTCCTTTCTTCTGATCGAACATTTCCATATAGTGTTCCAATAAAATATCAACAAAATTATCCCCTTGAATCTTCCAGTAATCCATACTACACCTTCTCCTTATCATATGGAATTTCAATTTCGACATGCACTCCTGGGTAGTTACAAGTTGTTCTCGCCACATATTTACTTTTACAAAGCATTAATAATTTTCGAACAAAATCCTGTTTTGTAGATGCCTTTTCTAGTCCTCTGCAATTATTCCCCGTAAAAATTATGCGCTTATTGTTTGTATGAATGCGCATTTTCCAAACTTTATCCTTGTCGCTCCTATGGCCTTTTTCTTGCTCTGTTTGAAATTCTAAAAGTTTAATTAAAATATGATATAATCCATATTCTTCATCATAGAATCTATACGCAACCGCTTCGACAATCGCATACAAATCTGCCTCTTCACCCTTTAATGTCTTAAATTTTTCAAAAGACATTGTTGTTGGTTGAAAACCTTTTTTTCTTTTAAGAGAATCATACAACCCCTGACCACAGTCAGCAACTGAAATACACACTCTATTCAGTGCTATATTTCGCTGTAATGTCAAGATAGCATTTTCTTTTGTATGGATTCCAGTATTAGCACAGATGGCTCTGATCACATTTTCTACTACATTCCCTCCAGCTTGAGAATCATTAAACTCTCTCCAATAATCCCAAAACGAAACATATGAATTATTTATATTGCTATTAATAAGTTTCCTTAAAACTGATTCTTCAATCCGTTCGCGTTCTTCTTGTGAATCGTCTTTTGCATTATCTATAAAAATATATGTGGCAAAATTAATCTGATTCATTTTGGCAAATATTCTCTCTGTATTAATTCCATAATAATCATAAAAATCACAGGTATTAAAAAAACCAACTTTTTCCAAGTAATTTTTTAGATCTTTTTTTGCATCCAGATTAGGAATATATATTTGCGGATTAATTCCTTTTTGCCCAATGATCCATCTTGCAGTGTTTAGGAGAAGCGGTACTGCCATTGCATCCACTGATACTGTCTTGCTTAAATCTATGACAATATCTTCTCCTACTTTCATATTATTAATTGCCTCCAATATTCGTGGCACCATTATGTCATAAAAAGTACTAGAAGTAATTTTTTCCTCTGCCTTTATACATTTCATATTAACACCTCATTATGTTTTGTCTTTTCACTTTGTTTTTTGCAGCATGCGTCCTGCCATGGTTACGATCAATATATACCCCGCCAGAACCACCACCCACACTGCCGTCAGAACAAAATAATTCAGCGTCTTGTGCTGCTCATACCGTTCCTGGTATCGTATTGGTACCGGGTCAGGCGGCAGAGCACCCTGCCGCTTTCCAGTTCCACAGGCTCACGCTTCTCTGTCAGCCAGCCGATGGCATTGTACTGGTATAAGGTTTCTGTCCGGTCTTCATCATTATCGGCACTGGCGTACCCTTCTCCGTCCATCTCTTTAATGATATTTCCATGGGCATCATACACATAACGCTTTATCACAGTCCCGTCCGGTGCTGTGTGATCTGTACCAGCCTGTTTACACAGTCATAGTCATAAATGTATCCTGCACCGTCGCCTGTCCTGTCATCGTACTGGTTTGGTAGCACAACCTTTGTGATATTGCACAGCATGCCATAAAAATATTTGATTGTATTTCCTAACCCGGATAAACCGGAAAAGTTTTTGCATTATCTCCAAGTTTCAAGTACAATAAAGAAAAAACATGGAGGATATGGTTATGTTACTCACGGATAAATATGCTGAAAAGATTTATGGTACGATTACCTGTTATGACCGTATGATCATCCAGGGCTATATCCCTGGTTGGAGCCATGCCGAAGGCATGACCGGCTATCTGAAAGCCAACAACATCCGTATTTTTGATTTCTCGAATTTCTCTCAGCCCCTTACGGAACAAGTCCGCTCAAATGCCCAGCGTATCGCTGATGAAAACGGCATTGAGATTGAGTTTATCCGTAAACTCCACGCCTTCCGTAAAGATGACCGCATCCAGGACATCATTCTCAAGACTGGTAAATCTGAAGGACTGGTACATATTTTTTCTGCCATGGAACAGTGCAATACTTATAAGCCCTGGCATGATAAATCCACCGGAAAGACATTCCTTAAGTTTGATCAGGGCAAATGCCTCCACTATTACTTTTATTTCATTGACAAAGAGCTTGGCCTGTGTTATCTGCGTGTCCCCACATGGGCTCCTTTCCGTCTCCAGTTCTATATGAATGGCCATAATCTCCTCGCCCATAAACTACAGGAAAAGAATATCGCCTACCGTATGCAGGACAATGCCTTCCTCGAAATCTCTGATATCGAGGCGGCCCAGAAGCTTTCCGACCGGATCAATCCCGAAGACCTCCATAAGATTCTGGACGTCCTTGCAGGGCGCTGCTGCCCCGTAGCGCAGGCCCTTGGCCTTGGTTATACATGGACAGTCCAACAGATTGAGTGCGCAGCAGATATCATGTTTAAACAGCCCCGTGACCTGGAACCCCTTTATGAAGAGATCGTGCGCACGGCAATCTTTACGGTAAAGCCGGATAACATCGCCACTTTCCTTGGACAACGGATTACCTATAACTGTAAGAAAGAGGTCGGCACCAACTATAACCAGCGTATTCTCGGAACGAGGATCAAACACCATATGGGTGATGTATCAATCAAAATGTATGATAAGTTCGGCCATGTCTTACGGATAGAAAGCACCTGCAATGACATCGGGGCTTTCCGGGTAAAACGGAAAGTGGAGCACAGGGACGGCAGTTCACCGGAGCAGAAAGCCCCTCTGAAGAAAAGCATCTACAGCCTTTACCAGCTATTCACAATCATGAAGGCTGCCAACTATCGGTATCTTGAGTTTGTCTCATCGTTTGATGACCATAGCAGCGGGAACGGGAATCTTACAAAAGCCACCAGCCCGGCTGTGGAAAATGAGCGTTCTTACCGTGGGTTGAATTTTTCTGCGGAACGCGACCTGCGGGTACTGGAAATAATCAGCCGGGGCGAATACATGACATTCGAGATGCAGGGAAAAGATATCCGTCAACATCTGGAAGACATCAGCCCGTCAGCCATGTCCAGAATCTTTAAAAGGCTCCGGCTCCATGGAATCATCGAACGCGCAAAGGGAACTTATAAATACTTCGCCACCTCTTACGGAAAAGAAGTCATTGCCGCAGGGCTTGCTGTAAGGAATCTTGTACTTATACCAGCATTGGCACAGGTGTTTTTCCTATGCAGAAATTTTGCCATTTTGCGCAAGATTTCATTGTTAAGTGCCTAAAATTGTCTCAACCCCAGTAAAATCAAGGGGTTTAGCCTATCGGTGCCTTTTCCCCCTCTTTCAACCTCTTAGTGACCAGTTATTTTGCTTCCAAATTCCTGTCAAGCCCGGGCTGAAAGCCCGTTAATTTCAGGCTTGACAGGGATTTGCGAAGCATAAATATAATGGTCTCTAAGAGGCAGAAAGAGGGCAGTTTTTTCATAAACCATTTGACACTACCTGTTATTATGAAAAGAGTTAAAGGAATCGGAATGCAATGTATTCTTGCACTATCTGGTAAAATATACACTACAACATCCGTCATTTCAAACTGTGCAGCAGAATGCAAACAAGTATATTCATTAATAGTTCCCCATCATGCGATTCTTCGTGTTTACATCAATCCTTCACACATTTTACTATCACACTTATTAGAATTCTTCTTATCCTCTAAAATTCCTCCTCCAGCTCTGCTTCTTCTTCCAGCCACTCTTTTAAAGTTTCTCTTGAGTTTAATCTTAATACTCTTTCTGTATTGGTATAATCCGGAGGCATTACTTCTGCTGCTACCACTATATTTTTTCGCTTTTCTCCACTACCAAATACGCCTTCCTTGTCCAGATCTGACATAACTTTTTCCATGGAATCCAAGCGAAACTCATATTCCTTCATAAATTTTTCATCATCTTCCTCATCATCACCTATATCCAGATCTCTTTCATTTGTCATTTCCTGCACTTCTTTAAAATATTGTTCGCCATAAAAGCAATATGGGGAATCTGCATAAGACCATTTTAAGTCCTTTCTCAGAATTTCTGTAGGGCTATCATCTCTATACTGCTCCTTATATTTTTGTACAACCTGCTCTAATGCCTCCTTAGACATTGCCGAAATTGTAGGACACCCAACTCCTTCTATCAACACCAAGGTACAGTAATAAAAATGTTCATCTGAATGTTTTTCTAACAAATCTGAAAACGCCTTTCTTGTAGCTTCTTTCAGTAACTTCACAAAAGCTTCATCATTTCTTTTTTCATTTTTCATATGCATATTTCCTCCTAAATATTGAATCTATTTTTTAATGACCCGTTATTTTGTTTCCAAATTCCTATCAAACCCGTTAATTTCAATCCTGACAGGGATTTGTAAAATATAAAAATCTTGGTTTCTAAAAGGCTGAAAGAGGCAGTTTTTCATAAATCGTTTGACAGCCCAGTCCCTTTAGATATTGAACCCATAATTTTATATAAAATCTCCCACTTCTAAATCTGACATCGAATAAAAAATTATAAACGCTTATCCTAAACCTGATATTATAGACTTGATCTAAATATTTCATTATAAAAAATATAATTAACCTATTATATCACCTAAAAATTTAAAACTCTCTATTGCACAGTGTTGATATTTTAATTGTCATTCCTTTTGTTTAAGCCAAATTGGTCATGATAGCGCAACAACTTTCATTTTTGAAAAGCTAAATTAACCAATTCTTCTACTTTCTCAAGGTTGTCATACAACAAGCTAATGACGAATATAAACAGATTGAAATACCCATTTATTTCGTCTCTGTTAAAGCTGTTGTGCGAATGGAGAAGCTTTTGTATCAACGACTTGACCACCGGCTCTGCCGGTGGTTTGGATAAACCCCTCCGGGGCATTTTTCGGTACCTCCTATAAGCGGTGTCTAATCACCCCCTTTTTCGGTGCTGCCTATAGGCAGTATTTCACTAACCTCTGGTACTTGGCTGCCTCTTAAAAGAGGCTCTTTATCCTTCTATTCTACTGCATTCCTCCTGCTCTTCGATGTACTTTTTGATTGTCTCTTCATTCACTTGCCCAATCGTCTCAGCATAATATCCTCTTGCCCAAAAATGTCTGCCATACTTGTCCCTGTATTCCGGGTGTCGGTCAAATATCATCAGGGCACTCTTTCCCTTCAATTTTGACATCACTTCCGAGATACTCATCTTGGGCGGAATCGAAACATACAGATATACCTAGTTTGGACATACCCCACCTTTTATCAATTCGACTCCTGTGATTTTACATACTGTGGACAATATCTCGCCAACCTCTTTCCCAATCTTCCCATACATCACTTTCCGGCGATATTTCGGAATAAAAACAATATGATACGTGCAATTATACTTGGTATGTGCTAAAATCTGATTATCCATTATGGATACCTCCTGCTATTGTTGATTAGGTTGCCTAAACCCAAATCTATAATAACATGAAGGTTTTATTTTTGGTACTTTATGGATCGCTACTGCTCACTCTGTTCTCCCCAGCTCTGCCTTAACTTGACCCACACGTCTAAAATCAGATAATTTTGTACAAAAATAAGCCAACTTTTCTCGTATACTTATGCTTATATTATTTGTATAGAAGAAATAAAATCAACAAAGTATCTTTTCATAATTATAATTGTGCAATTTTACAAATATGGGTCAAGTTAAGAGCTCTGCTGGGGGCTTAATGGGTGTTCAGTTATTATAAATAATCATAAAAATCTGATTTGAAAATATTTTGTTCTGTTATCTTTCCAATACATCTCAATTCATTTCTCAATGCCCTTCGTATTGCATTTTTTCCATACCCTTTATTTTTCATGTTCGTTTCTAAAGAACTTAAACGGGCAAAAACTTTATTATGAAATGTTCTAGTATGAGTTCTACCATGGGGCTTAGGATGTCCTAATGGAATTCCATTAGCAGCGTCATTAACACTAATATCGTATCTATTTAATATTTTTCTTGATTCAGCTGCCGCCATCCAACGACCAAATCTTCCTGTAGATGCAACAATATGTGCTGCTGCTTGATTGTTTCCAACTGAACGTCCTTCTTTTTTTAAATGATCACCAAGTATTTTAGAGTTCTTACCAGTTTTATTTCCGACTGTTGAATTTCGATTATAATTATACTCATCATTTACATCTTCCCAATATACTTCTTTTGCTAACTTATATGCTTCTGACTTAGATTTTCCATTAGCAATTGCTTTATTATAAGCTTTTTTTAATGCTTCTGACTTAGATTTTCCATTAGCAATCGCTTTATGGTATGCTTCTTTTATACAGTCTGACGCATATCCGCTCGGATCTATGTAATAGATTGGATTGTTAGCACAATACGCATACAGGTTCAGCCCGTCCCCGCGGTAGGTATCTTCTTGAGTAAACCGCGCTATGACTGGATTATAGAATCTCGCTCTTAAATAATACTGTTGGGTAATTAGATCATATTGCTGTCCGTTAAATCG
>CAJTSH010000056.1 GCA_910578885.1 uncultured Lachnospiraceae bacterium | reverse complement strand
CTAGGGCGGATTGGGGACTTTCACCCGTTAGAAACGTGCGCCGCTAGGCGCACAAGAAACGCCGCAACAGTTCCCATCCAGAACTCTTGCGGCGCTTTTTATACTCTATTATTGAACCCCTTCTCCAACTGCTTCCATTCACTCTCCTGCATCTGTGCCGCTTTCGCTTCCAATATCGCCTCGTTCAGCGAAAGCATCTTTGCATCCAGCATTGATACAATCTCCGCGCACTCCTGCAGATCCTGACTGATATAATCCGGAGCATTCCCTTCAAATTTGTAATAAATCTTATGCTCCAGACTTGCCCAGAAATCCATCGCTATTGTACGAATCTGTATCTCTACCTTCGTATCCACAACCCGGTCCGACAAGAAAATCGGGACCGTCACCAGCATATGATAACTCTTATAACCGCTCTGCTTCGGATGCTTGATATAATCCTTAATCGAAACTACGGTTAAATCATTCTGTTTCCCGATCATTGCCGCCATACGGTAAATATCAGAAGTAAACGAACATACAATGCGTATCCCGGCGATATCATTTACATAATTCACCATATTATCTATCGTGCTCTCATATCCGTATCGCTTCAGCTTCTTTACAATACTCTCCGGGGACTTAATTCTGGACTTTATGTATTCAATTGGATTATATTGATGTACATGCTGAAACTCGTCATTTAATATCTCCAACTTGGTTCCAACTTCCTTTAGCGCAGAATTATATAAGAAAATTACAGTATTCCAACTATCAATTCCTTCCCCTGTTACTTCTCCTGTCAGTTCCATGTGTGATTCCTCCAAATGCCATCTTAAATTTGCCCTGCCTAGTAATATATGCAAATAAAGCACTTAATATGCAAAAAAATTTTATTTTGTGAGGAATCGGATACGCCTCCTCCTCTGCCATATTGAAATACAGTATAATTATAGCATACTTTTTGTGATTTTTGTTATTTTTTACCGCAGTTTTAAATTTTTTTTAATAATTCTGCACAAGCATTTGGTTCGTTATGATGCACGCACCGCGTAAACAGCAACTTTGGTATTCCTAATTATAAATCCAGCTTCAGGTCATTTTCTTTAATCCAGCCTGCCTTACGGAAAAGCAGACCGAACAGCCAAGTCAGTACCCCCGGCAGGATAAAGCAGACAAGCAGCATGCCCAGCCAATCGAACGCCGTAATTTGGCTCTTCGTTCCTGCCGCCACATCGCTGACCCATCCGGTATATAATCCGATCTGTCCTACCAATCCACAGGTTCCCATACCGGAAGCTACAGCCGCTCCATTCATCTGCATCTGAAAGACACAGGTTGCGATCGGTCCTGTAATTGCAGACGCCAATGTCGCCGGAATCCATATTCTCGGATTTTTTACAATATTTCCCATCTGAAGCATAGAAGTTCCGAGTCCCTGTGCAAACAGACCGCCCCATCTGTTCTCTTTAAAACTTAATACCGCAAAACCGACCATCTGTGCAGAGCAGCCCGCAAGCGCCGCACCGCCGGCAAGTCCTGTCAGCCCCAGCGCCGCACAAATCGCCGCACTGCTGATGGGAAGCGTCAGAGCTATGCCCACAATTACAGAGACAAGAATTCCCATGAAAAACGGCTGCAGCTCCGTTGCCCACATAATCGCATTACCAACTGCACTTGCTACAGCCCCGATTCCCGGTCCCCACCAGAGACTTAAGCCCACGCCAACGAAAATGGTGACAAACGGTGTAACGATAATATCAATCTTTGTCTCTTTCGAGACTGCTTTACCAATCTCTGCCGCAAATATCGTAACAATCAGGACTGCAAGCGGTCCTCCTGCTCCTGCAACATCAGTTGCATTTGCCGCTGATCCGACTGCTGCCAGCGAAAACAGCACCAACGGCGGACATTGCAGCGCAAATCCGATCGCAATTGCCATTGCAGCGCCAGTTACCCCTTTAGCATATGTACCTATCGTGACCAGCAGCTCGATTCCCGCCTGTTCTCCGATCGTACTGATAATAGTTCCGATTAACAGAGAGGCAAAAAGTCCCTGCGCCATAGCTCCAAGTGCGTCAATTCCATACCTTTTTGCTGAAATTTCAATGTTCTTGCGTTTTAAAAACGCCTTAAACTTCTCCATACATTTCCTCCTTCTTCGTGCCCTTCCATACAAACCGTATTTTATTTCTTTTGTCCCATGTATGTACTATTGCAATATCTGACTATTCACCTGTCTTGTCAGCCAAGGTATAGTGTACCACAGATTTCGTTCTTGTCAACAAAAATCCTACAACGCATATCCCCGGATTTTCAGTTTCTGCTCAATTGCATCCAGAATCATTTCCGAATCCGCCTCTATCGTATGAAAATGATGCCCTCCGGTCAGCGTCAGCATGGACTGGTCACTGCTGTTATGAATCTTCTCCATAAATTCGTCCACATCCTGCCGATTCTTTAGAATCAGATCACCGGTCAATTGTCCATAGACGTCATGCTCCACCACCACATCTAAGACCTTTCCGCCATAATCCACAATCGTATAGAGTTCGTCTCTCATTTCATCATCCGTATGGCTCACCGCTATCGTGCGCTTCGCTCTCCGGCTCTCCCGGTCCGGAGCATACAGGATATATCCCTTATTGGTACTTAAAATATTCTTATCCATTGCCCGAAGCAACGCAATATCCTGCACAATAATCTGCCGGCTGACTCCCAACAGCTTCGCCAGCTCCGATCCTGACAACGGCACGCTGCTCTTATTTAGCAATTCAATAATCTGCTCCCGCCTTGTTTTACCTTCCATATTTTCCTCCCTTTCATCACCTTCTGCCACATCCGCAATCTATCTCTCAATCTTCCTCAATTACATGAATCTCCAAATAGTCGAACTCTATCTCGTCCACAAAATTATCCTGATAAAACCTCGTTTTCGCATGACGCTTAAACTCTGCAATCGTTGTATCCAGCCAGATTGGTTTACTCAAGTCAAATTCATAGCAAACCTTATCCAATGCCTGAAATACCTTGTGAGTTCTCGTATCCTCCCTGTCATCCTCTATCGTGATATCTTTAAGCATCCGATTGTCTTTAAATTCTTTTGCCCATAATCGAAACATCTCTTCCCTGCTTTCTATTCATCTGTCTTGTCAGTAGTCTAGTATATCATTTCTCTGTCCCTTGTACAATATTCTTCCAAAAAAAGAAGAACCCTGAAAGATTCTTCTGGTAACAGTCCAAACAGATCTGCATATATACTTTTTCTGGTTACCGTCTCTGACGTTTTACCTCATACATCAAAAGGGTTGCCGCAATCGCCGCATTCAACGACTCCACCTTTCCCTCCATTGGGATGCGGATGTAGGTATCTGCCAATCCGGCAATTTCATCACTCAGTCCATTTCCCTCATTTCCAATCAAAAATCCAGTTGATTTCCTATAATCCGGTTCATCATAAGACAGACTCCCTTTTAAATGAGCGGCATATAACTGTACGCCTGACGCTTTCAGCTCTGCCAAAGTCCCGGATAAATCCTCCGATACTACAAACGGCACCCGGTAAATGCTTCCCATTGTGGAGCGAATCGTTTTCGGATTAAATACATCTACCGTAGTCTTATTCAAAATCATTCCTGTAATTCCCGCGCCCTCTCCGGTACGGAACATCGTTCCGAGATTCCCCGGATCCTGTATTCCCTCCGTAATCAAAAGATGCGTCCTTTCTTTTTTCAAAAGCTGCGATAACGTATATCCGGGCATCCGTACAAGAGCCAGTATCCCCTGCGGCGTCTGGGTATCCGAAACCGCTTTGAATACGGAGTCCGAAAGGACTTCGTATTCCGCTCCCAAAAGCAGCGCTTTATTTTCCGGCTCTTTTAAAAAGCTCTCGGATACATAGACCTGATGCAGCCACTCCTGCGGCGCTTCGGAAAACATCTTCTTGCCTTCCACTACAAAAAGCCCTTGTTCTTTCCGGGCTTTTGCTTTTTTGCATAACTGTATTAAATTCTTTACCTGTGAATTGCTGCTGCTGGTAATCATAATTAACGTGACAGATTCTTGCAAATCTGGAATTGGTACTCCGGAACTGTTTTAACCATTGCCAATGCTTCATCAATGTCATAATCAACAAAATCACCGTTCTTATATGCCACCAAACGGTTAGACTTGCCCTCGCACAACAAATCAACCGCAAGGCATCCCATTGTAGAAGCATATACACGATCCTTACAGGTCGGACTTCCGCCGCGCTGCATATGTCCTAAAATAGTAGCTCTTGTCTCAACACCGGTTGCCGCCTCAATTCTCTTCGCCATACTTGCAGAATGTCCAATTCCCTCTGCATTGATGATGATATGATGCTGCCTGCCGCATTTACGCTTCTCAATAATATTGTTTACAAGCTTCTGCTCATCATAGTCGTATTTCTCCGGTAATAAAATATCCTCTGCACCATTTGCAATACCGCACCATAATGCAATATAGCCGGCGCCGCGGCCCATAACCTCAATGATGCTGCACCTCTCATGGGAGGTAGACGTGTCACGCACCTTGTCAATTGCTTCCATTGCCGTATTTACCGCAGTATCAAATCCAATCGTATAATCCGTACAGGAGATATCAAGATCAATCGTTCCCGGCACTCCGATAGTATTGATTCCAAGCCCTGCCAGCTTCTGCGCTCCTTTAAAGGAACCGTCTCCGCCGATTACAATCACTCCATCAATTCCATGCTTTCTGCAAATTTCAGCGCCCTTCGCCTGTCCTTCCGGCGTAATAAATTCCATGCATCTAGCCGTCTGTAAAATCGTACCGCCGCGCTGTATAATATCGGATACATCTTTCGCTTCCATATCAACAATCTCTTCCTGAAGCAGACCCGCATATCCTCTCTTAATTCCTTTTACTTTCTTGCCCTTTGCAATCGCTTCACGCACAACCGCGCGGATTGCCGCATTCATACCTGGCGCATCACCACCACTGGTAAGCACACCGATTGTGTTAATCTCTTTAGCCATGTTGTTACCTCCTATATGTAACCGCTCTTTCCTATTTTTTTATCTAATCTCTCCTATTTTAATCCCAAAAGCCTTATTTTGCAATGCTTTCCAATGACTTTTCTACAAGTTTTACATTATTTTTACCAATAAACTCGTACAGCTCTTCTAATAAATCTCCATTTATCGCCACATTTCTGCTCGCCGGCAGACGTTTCATCTGCTTTTCGGCAGAAAGATAGATGACTACGCTGTCATTACCGTCATAATTTTTCATCATAGAAAGAAGCATTTCTTCCTTTGCGGCATACGCTTCCCTATCGGCAAACTGAATCCATAATTCCCGCTTCGTCTCCTCAAATGCAAAAATCTTCTCGCAGATAATCTTACCGTTTCTGTCCTCTTCTATGCTGGCACGTCCCTGCACAAATATCTTGGCGTCTATCTCCAGCTTCGCATGATAGCGCTCAAAATCCTTCGGGAATATAATAATTTCAACGGTTCCCACTAAATCTTCCAGCGTAATGAACGCCATTGCCTTGTTGTTTTTTGTATATTTAATTGTCTTATCGGTTATCATGCCGCCGACTATGACCTTTTCATTGTCTCTTATCTTAACGGCTCCTGTTTCTTCATCTAAAACAAAGTCCGTCGTAACTGACGAAGTATTCTTTCTTAACTTCTCTACATATTCCTCCAACGGATGTCCGCTGATGTATACGCCCAGCACTTCTTTCTCAAAACCCAAAAGAACCTCTTTCTCATATTCTTCCACATCCGGCAGACGGATTTCAAAATCCTTTTTATCTTCTTCATCTGCAATATCAAACAGCGTTATCTGACCTGCCATAGAATTCTTCTTCTCCTGATTGATATTGTCAAGTAAAGAACCATAAATCATCATCTTCTGCCTGCGGTTCCCCTCAAGTCCGTCTAATGCGCCAGCCTTGATAAAATTCTCAATCGTGCGCTTATTGACTTCCCTGCCGGAAAGCCTTGTCACGAAATCTTTCAGTGTCGTAAATCTGCCCCGCTCTTCCCGCTCTGCTGCAATTGCTTCTATCACGGGACGCCCGATGCTCTTAATTGCGGAAAGCCCGTAGCGGATCGAATTCCCGGAAACCGAAAAACCGCCTTCTCCTTCATTGATATCCGGCGGCAGAATCCCGATCCCCATCTGGCGGCAGGTGTAAATATATTCGGAAACCTTTGCCGTATTATCCAATACGGAGGTCATTAAAGCCGCCATAAATTCTACCGGATAATAATATTTTAAATATGCGGTCTGGTAGGACACGACCGCATAAGCCGCCGCATGGGATTTATTGAAGGCGTACTTTGCAAAATCCACCATCGAATCATAAATCTGATCCGCCACCCTGCCGTCAATACCGTTTGCAATACAGCCTTTGATTCCCTGCTCTTCATTTCCATAAACGAAGTTCTTTCGTTCGGCGTCAATTACATACTGCTTTTTCTTACTCATGGCACGACGGATATTGTCCGCCTGTCCCATCGTATAGCCTGCCAGATTCTGCACGATCTGCATTACCTGCTCCTGATACACAATACAGCCGTAAGTCGGCTCCAAAATCGGTTCCAGCTCTTTACAGTCATATGTAATATTTTCAGAATCATTCTTCCCTTTGATATATTTTGGAATAAAATCCATCGGACCGGGACGATACAGCGAAATTCCCGCAATCACATCCTCTAAGCTCTGAGGCTTCAATTCCTTAATGAAGTTCTTCATTCCCGCACTTTCTAACTGGAACACACCGTCTGTTTTTCCGGTTCCAAGGGAATCTAACACCTTTTTATCTTCAAAGTCGATATGGTCTATATCGATTTCAATGTTATGGCTCTTTTCCGCCATCCGCACTGCATTTTGAATCACAGTCAGCGTTCGCAGTCCTAAGAAATCCATCTTCAAAAGTCCCAGTTCTTCAATTGTGGTCATTGTAAACTGGGTAGTAATGGTTCCATCCGAAGCCCTCGATAATGGAACATATTCATCCATAGGCTGCTGGCTGATCACCACGCCTGCGGCATGCATGGAAGTATGCCGCGGAAGCCCCTCTAAACGCTTTGACATATCAATCAGGTTCTTCACCGTCTCATCACTTTCATACATGGCCCGAAGCTCCGGATTCATGACCAGCGCCTTATCAATTGTAATTCCAAGTTCATTCGGAATATTTTTGGCAATATTGTCCACAAAAGCATAAGGTAAATCCATCACTCTGCCCACATCCCGAATTACCCCGCGCGCAGCCAGCGTACCAAAGGTGACAATCTGGGTCACACATTGCTTGCCATACTTTTCCACAACATAATCAATGACTTCCTGACGCCTCTCGAAACAGAAGTCCACATCAATATCCGGCATGGATACACGCTCCGGATTCAAAAAGCGTTCAAAAATCAGACTGTATTTTATCGGATCAATATTCGTAATTCCGGTGGTATAAGACACGAGTGAACCGGCAGCGCTTCCGCGCCCCGGTCCCACCATAATATCATGCTCCCTTGCATAACGGATAAAATCCCATACAATCAGAAAATAGTCTACATAACCCATTTTCCGAATGACATCCAGCTCCTCCTGAAGCTTCGGCTTCAATTCCTCAGCCCTCTCCTGATACCGCTGCTTCAATCCTTCAAAACAAAGCTTATTCAGATATGTCCAGGAATCATATCCCTCCGGCACTTCAAAATGCGGTACTTTCGTATTTCCGAATTCTATCTCCACATGACAGCGGTCTGCAATTTTCTGCGTATTCTCCAATGCCTGTAAGGCGTACGGAAACAAAGTCCGCATCTCCTCTTCCGACTTCACATAGTACTGACCGCCTTCATAACGCATCCGGTCTTCGTCCGCTAATTTCTTCCCGGTCTGCATACACAATAAAATATCATGAGGTTCTGCGTCCCCTGCATAAGTATAATGAATGTCATTCGTTGCCACCAGCTCAATACCCGTATCCTGGCTCAGCCGAAGAAGCTGCTGATTTACCAGCTTCTGATCCGGAAGTCCGTGATCCTGCAATTCCAGAAAGAAATTCCCCTTTCCAAAACACGCCTCATATCGGTACGCAATCGCCTTTGCTTCCTCATATTGACCGCGCACCAGATATCGCTGCACCTCTCCTGCAAGACAGGCGCTTAATGCAATAATCCCCTCGTGATATTCCTGCAATACCTCCATATCCACTCTAGGCTTATAATAATAGCCCTCAACAAAGCCTTTGGAAACGATTTTCATCAGATTCCCGTATCCCTTGTCGTTTTCCGCCAAAAGCACCAGATGATAATATCGGTCTTCCCCATGAACCGTCTCCCTGTCAAAGCGTGATCCCGGAGCCACATAGACCTCACAGCCCATGATTGGATTGATGTCCGCTGCTTTTGCAGCTTTATAAAACTCTATAACGCCGAACATCACTCCATGATCCGTAATTGCTGCTGCATTCATGCCAAGCTCTTTGACTCTGGAAACGTATTCTTTAATCTTGTTGGAGCCGTCTAAAAGACTATACTCCGTATGTGTATGCAAATGTACAAATGCCATTCTCTTCCCACTCTCTTCTTTCACACATCTCTACTCGACCCGTGAACGCTCCAAACCGTCATCCACATCCTCAAGCATGCCGTCTTCTATCTGCAAGATTGCCAGTTCCGCCATCCTCCGGTCATACCTACTCCCTGCTCCTGCTGCCAGAGTCTCTAAAATTTCTTCCTTGGCATAGCATCTTCCGCCCCGGTGCCCACTGTGCATTTCCTCAATTGCACAACAAATGTCCGTCAGTTCCGGAATGGTCTCTATGACTTCCGGCATATCTGCCGCAATCCATGACATGTAATCCATCACGCGCCTTACAGCGTCCTCGGCTTGAATCTTCCTCTTATGTATTTCTATCATCTTGCGTTTCTCATGTATCCCGAGCGCAATGATTGCGAAAAATACCCATGTATACAGATACGGAAAATAAAACCGGATTCCCCAGAAATAATAATAGGGAATATGTTGTCTAATCGGAATAAAATAGGTCAGCATAAAGAGCGCCCAGAAATAACCGCCAACGACCAGCGTATCCAATAATCCAAAGAACAAAAGATAAACGACAGGTATCACCACAACCCAGTAAACGCCAAACCCTCTGCCAGCCCCCTGAAAAAGAAGGGTCGTTGCCACAGCAATAACACTTACGCCAGCTATAACCCTAACTGCCAGTTCACCCTTCGTGTAGGTGCAGAAAAGACTTATAACTCCCGTCCCGGTCGCTATTAACATCGTGCCTTTCATAGAGATAACCCTGCCAGTCAGATAATAGAACACCGTCATGGCAACAAAGAAAACAAATACTGTTGTACACAACAAAATTACTTTTCTCTTAAATTCCTCTGTACTATCCTCTTCTCCTGTACGGCAAGTTAAAAATTTCCATGTTTCTTTTAGTTTCTTTCTTCCATTACTCATGCGTATGCCTCCCATTCGCTATATTTCTTGAATTCTAAGTGTACCATGTTAAAAAATCTTTTTCAACATAGTTCGCCAAATTTCTAACTAAAATGAAGCGGGCAATACTCCTTTGCTGCCCCGCTTCGCATATATAGAAGTTCCCTACACCAGCAATATTACAAGATTGCCGGCATAGGGATACGTCCGTTCTCCGCTGTTTACAATACCTTTGCCAAGAAATCACGCAGCCTCGGATTTTTCGGATTTGCAAAGAATTCTTCCGGTGCATTTTCTTCCTGTATCTGACCTTCGTTAATAAACATCACGCGGCTTGCCACCTCTCTGGCAAAGCCCATCTCATGGGTCACCACTACCATCGTCATGCCATCCGCCGCAAGTTCCTTCATAATTTCCAAAACCTCACCAACCATCTCCGGGTCTAACGCAGAAGTCGGCTCGTCAAACAGCATTACATCCGGATTCATGGCAAGCGCCCTTGCAATGGCAATTCGCTGTTTCTGCCCGCCGGATAACATGGCGGGATAAGCCCCCACCTTCTCTGACAGCCCTACGCGCTCTAAAAGCTCATCTGCACGCTTTGACGCCTCTGCCTTAGTCATCAGTCCGGTCTGCACCGGAGCCAGCATGATATTGTCCTTCACCGTATAGTTGGGAAAGAGATTGAACTGCTGGAACACCATACCAATTTTCTGACGCATCTTGTTAATATCTACCGACTTATCCGTGATATCCGTTCCTTCAAACAGAATGGTTCCTCCCGTCGGCACTTCAAGGAGATTCAGTGAACGCAGAAACGTGGACTTTCCACAGCCGGAAGGCCCGATAATAGCAACCACTTCTCCCTGACGGATCTCTGTTGAAATCCCGTTTAATACGACATGACTGTCAAAAGCTTTCTGCAGATTCCTGACCTCAATTAAAACCTGTCCGCTATCGCTCATTCCTTCTCAACCTCTCTTCCAGTTTGTGCATCCCTGCCGTCAGCAGCATGACTAACAGCAGATAAATGACTGCCGTACCGATTAACGGCATAAAGGGCTCATACGTTCCCGAACGAATGATGTCTGCGCCGCGGGTCAGATCCATAATTCCTATGTATCCACTGACGGAAGTCTCCTTTAACAGCGTAATAAACTCATTCACCAATGCCGGAAGGACATTCTTAAATGCCTGCGGCATGATAATGAGACGCATCGTCTGCCCATAATTTAATCCCAGGCTTCGCCCCGCTTCAAATTGTCCCTCGTCAATTGACATAATTCCGGATCGGACAATCTCCGCCACATATGCACCGGAATTCAATCCAAAGGCAACAGCAGCTACCACAATCTTGTTATTTACGGATACCAATACAAGGTAGAACATAATCATCAGCTGAACAACTGTCGGCGTTCCTCTGATTACAGTCAGATACACATGACAAATAGCATTTAAAATCTTCAGACCACCATGTTTGTCGTGCGTAGACCGCACAATCGCAACCAGAAAGCCCAGTATGATACCTATCACAACCGCTAACAATGTAATTGCAATCGTATTGCCAAAGCCTTGTAAAAGATACATATACCGATCTTTTTCTATAAAATTCTGATGGAATGACTTTATAAAACCGTCCAAAATATAACCTCCGTCATCTATTGTGCCAGATTAGCAGCTATTCAGATTATTTATCCCTTACAATCATGACCTGACGCGCCGTCGCATAAGTATCCGTAAAGTCAATATTCTGTAAACGATCTTCTGTTACAGTCATGCCGGCCGCACCAAAATCAGCCCTGCCAGACTGTACCGCTGCAACAATTCCGTCAAATTCCATATCCTCAATCTTTAATTCATATCCCAGCTTATCACAGATCGCTTTTGCAAATTCCGCATCAATACCCACAATATTTCCGCCGTCATAGAACTCATACGGCTCAAATGCGGCATTCGTTGCCATTGTCAAAGTACCGTTCGGATACTCTGTGCCTTCCGGCGTTACATACGGGCAGGTTCCCTTCGTATCATCACCAATGTAATTAGAGATGATCTGGTCGTAAACCCCTTCCGCCTTCAATTCAGCGATTGCCTGATTGAACTTCTCTGTCAATTCCGTATTATCCTTGGAAATACAGATTGCATACTCTTCATCCGCAAATGCGTCGTCCAAAATGATCAAATCATCGTTCTTTTCTACAAATGCCTTTGCCGGCTGCTCGTCAATAATCACTACATCCGCCTTGCCTTGCTTTAATGCCTGAACAGCATCCGCTCCCTTATTGTAACGGTCAACCGTTGTCTCTCCTGCATCAGACCCGCCCTCTGTGGAAAGCGCTTCATTTAGAGCATCGGCTTCATCGGATGCATAGATATCTCCTGTAGTTCCAAGCTGTACTGCAATCACCTTCCCAGAAAGATCATCTGCGGAAAATACTGTATTTGCCGGTACGGAAGAACCACAGCCTGCTACGGAAATCGCCATTGCCGTAAAAAGCGCCAGAGCTGCAAACTTTTTCATGTTTTTCATATTATCCTCCTTTGTATGATACATTTATCTGCATCATGTCCATAATGGAAGGATTATAGCACAATTTCCCGTAAATCACAAGGGGAAGGTGTATATTTATACAGGCATAAAAGACTATTTATTTATCATTCGGAAATATTATCAATAATATATAAGAGAAAATTTTCAGAAAGAGAAAAGGCTTCAGATATCATAGCAATGAAATTATTTTAGTTCTTCCGGCTTCACACTTAAATATGCACATAGCTCCAAAAATTCTGTTGCATTCAAAATAGAATCTGTATCCGTCTTTAGCTTCTCTTCCAGTATGCCGGTTTCCCCTGCCACCTGTTCGGTAGAAATCTGATTGTCACGGATATACTCTGCCAGACGCATTGTCATCGTTCTGCTTTTCACAAGTCTCACCACCCACTTATCATTTTGCATATTTTGTTAATACTTCCATTATATTCTTTGTTTCAGAGAATGTAAATCAATATTTTTCTTTATAATCGAGAATTTATTGACGTATAGAAAAGAGTGGGATAAGATACAACAAGAGGTGTCTTTATGAAGAATGCAAACATTGCCAAAGTATTAAAAGAATATCGCAAACAGAATCATTTGCCTGTAAATGATGTGGCTGACCGGCTGTCCCAAAAAGGCTTGAACGTATCCCCAAAGACAATCTATGGATGGGAAAGCGGACAATCCCAGCCAGATGCAGATACGTTGATGCTTCTTTGCGAAATTTATAACATTACAGATATTCTGGTCGCTTTCGGATATGTTCCGGAAAATAATAATTTCCGGCTGACTGCACTGGAAAAGGAACTGGTACGCCAGTTCAGAAATCATCCTGCCATGCAGAGTGCGGTTAGAAAACTGCTCGATTTTTAAGAAATGTATATTGATGTTCTCAGGAATCCATTATTTTCCTGCTTACGATCTGATTTGATGTGAGAAGTTATGGGAGGCTGCATACACCTCCCATATTTTCCGTTCCTCTGTCCTTATTCGCAAACTGCGCAGTTTTTAAAAATCTACTTCGGTATCATAATAGCAGCATTTCAGCAGCTTTTCCATTTCTTCCTGACTCGGCTGACGGGGATTGGAACCTGTGCAGGCATCCAGAATTGCATTTGCTGCAATCTCCGGCAGTCTCTCCAAGAATACTTCCTCGGGTACAAAGCCTTGTTCTGTCGGATAACTGTCCGCTCCATAATTCTGAATACAGTGCGGTATCTTCAAATCATCATTCATCTTACGGAGATATGTAATCAAAAGCTCCACCTTCTCATCCAGAGTATCGCCGCCTAATCCCATAAAATCTACGATTTCACCATAACGCTTTTTCGCTGTATCGTCCTTGGCATTGAAGGCAATGACTTTGGGAAGATACATTGCATTTGCCGCCCCATGTATGATATGCGCGCCAAAATCTGCAAATGCAGCTCCGGTCTTATGCGCCATTGAATGTACGATTCCAAGCAGCGCATTGGAAAATGCCATTCCTGCAAGGCACTGTGCATTGTGCATGGAGTCTCTCTTTGCCATGTCTCCATTATAAGACGCCACCAGATCACTTTGAATCATTTTAATTGCATGCAAAGCCAACGGGTCTGTAAAATCACAGTTAGCTGTAGATACATATGCCTCAACTGCATGGGTCATCGCATCCATTCCGGTATGTGCAACCAATTTCTGCGGCATTGTCTCTGCCAGCTCCGGGTCAACAATCGCCACATCCGGCGTAATTTCGAAATCTGCAATCGGGTATTTGATTCCTTTTTCATAATCTGTAATAATTGAAAATGCAGTCACTTCAGTAGCCGTTCCCGATGTGGAAGAGATCGCACAGAACTGTGCCTTTCTTCTCAGCTTCGGTATTCCAAAGACCTTGCACATATCTTCAAATGTGATATCCGGGTACTCATATTTAATCCACATTGCCTTCGCCGCATCAATCGGAGAACCGCCGCCCATTGCTACAATCCAGTCCGGCTCAAACTCTGCCATTGCCTCGGCGCCCTTCATAACGGTCTCTACTGACGGGTCCGGCTCAATCCCTTCAAAGAGCTGCACTTCCATTCCGGCTTCTTCCAGATACTGTTTTGCCCTGTCTAAGAACCCAAAACGCTTCATGGAGCCTCCGCCAACGCAGATAATTGCCCGCTTTCCCTCAAATGATTTCAGTGCCTCTAATGCACCTTTGCCATGATACAAGTCACGTGGTAATGTAAATCTTGCCATTTCTCCTCCAATCTGCCGCAATAGGCGGCTATGTAATGAATTTGTGTTAGTGTATAGCTTATGGGAATCCCACTTTTGAGATTCCATAAAGGGCGCTGATTTTGCGCCGTCCATCTGATTATGGGAAGCCGGTCGTGCTTCGCATAATGCGCCCCCAAAACGGGCTGAAACCGTGTCGGTTTCTATTCATTACATTATATCATATAGGGAAAGAAATAGTAGGGGTTTAGGGAATTTTAATAAATTTGGCAACTTATTCATCCCCCATGCCACCAACCTGCCGGCAAAGCTGTCACACGCTTCTAAGGAGGCTTTTTCGAATAAAAATTGCCGCACTTACACAGTCAGCGCAAAGTCCTTTAACACGGAAATCAAATTTCAATTTCCGTAATTCTTTATTGAATAGGCTTTACACCTTGTAACTTTTTTTTGATACGATACATGTAACAAAATATCCATATCAACAATGCAAGCAGAAAGCAGATGATTATGTGCCGACCGGCGTTGAAGTTGCAATGGATGATTTTAAAGAAAATACAAGAGTATATGTTGTTAGCCAAAGACGAAGGTGCAATAAAAACATATGTTAGACAGTAAGATAAAAAGAGGAATATCTAACATTGAAAGCAATTCTTAATCTTTGCGGTGTCAACCTTACAGGTATTGGCAAAATCAAAGAGCAACAATCTAGCAACTGTATAAAAGGTGTACAGTCTCATCGAATCATTATTTCCAAACTGATATATACATTTTTGTATAATTGGGGGATTATATATATTTACATCATTCTCAAACTGAGAAGAGATTGTAGAAAGGCAGTACAAATGCGGAGCCAGATAAGGATAAAACCCATAATTGAGCAAAAAAGAAGAATGCACAACAAAGATAAAGATATAAATATTCTTCTCGGATGTGAAAATAGGCATTTACTATACGAGAAGATTAACCATAAGGCTAGAGCGTGTCCGCAGAAATAGCGAGCATCGGATTGTGATAGCCACAATTCCAAGAATAAATCTTTGAGAAAAGGTACACGAACATGAAATAGTATGCTATAATCTATGCGTTGCTCACCGATACCCGCAACAGGGATGAGGTGTTCACATGGAGTTATTTGCATCCTTTTTAATCGCCGTTGTGGCTGGTGTGGCTTGCCACTACATCATCAAATGGTTAGACGGTGACGACAAGAGCAACAAATAGCCTAGTGGGTGCTTTGCCACTATAAAAGTAAAGAAGAATCCCCGAACTGTGCTGGAACACGGTTCGGGGATTTCGTTCTCTGTTCACATAGAACTTTTGCATCTCTTTTTGCCTAATGGCATTATAGCATATGCAAATTTTAATTGCAAGATACACATTTCTTTTCTGCAAAAATAAAAATTTGTCCTTATCTGGTATCAATCAAGTTTGAGTACCATACATTTTTACATCATTCTCAAACTCCATCCATTCAATGATTCGCTCAATAAGTGTTTGAGTACCATACATTTTTACATCATTCTCAAACCGAACACCTCCTTCGTCTCAAGGAAGTTATGTTTGAGTACCATACATTTTTACATCATTCTCAAACACCATTTTACATACGCAACAACAGAGGAAGGTTTGAGTACCATACATTTTTACATCATTCTCAAACAAGGGGCGCAGAGCAAGGCGAAACTTGTGATATTGTCAATATTGGTTGACACTTTTTTTACAAGGATATCAATGCCTAAGC
>CAJTSH010000055.1 GCA_910578885.1 uncultured Lachnospiraceae bacterium | reverse complement strand
AATTGGCGTTATTTCTGAATTACAGGAATGCTCCTAATAGATTGATTGTTTTGATGCTATATCATAACTTGTCAAAGTTCTTCTAGTCCGATTAGTAGGTACTGTTCGTCTCATCACATTCGTAGAACAAGCGTTGCTAAAACAAGATGTCTCATTTGATTTTGCATTTTTTGTTCTACCCATCTCAATTTCTCCCTTCAGATTCAATATCATTACTAATAACATATTCTATATAACATTTTCTCATATAACCTCTATTATTTCCACCTTTCTTTCGCCAAACGCACTTTCTTTTCGTAAAACGCATTTTCCCACCTCAAAACAACAAAAAAAGTGCATCCCTGCACTTTTTCTGCCTCTCTCACTCCCTCCCCTCACTCCAGTCTCTTCTACCGGCAAGACGTACTAATGCTCTCAACCGCAACAGCCCCGCCCCGCACAACTTCAATCCTCTGGAACTTACTCTTTAATAGCGCAATCAATTCGTTATTTCTCCGCTCGGTCAGCTTACACTCCAGCAGGACACTGTCGGTTCCGATATCGGTCACCTCAACGGCAAACACCTGCGCAATCTGGAACAACTCCTCCTTATCGGCAGTCGTGCAGTTCAACACCTTTGCAAATAAAATCTCTTTCATATGAATCGGTACATTAGTAAGGTCAATCACCTTAATGACCTCGACCATCCGGTTCAGCTGCTTTTTAATCTGTTCAAAGGTGATGTCATCACTGGTCACGCAGATCGTCATACGGGAAATACTCTCATCCTCCGTAGTTCCCACCGTAAGGCTCTGCAGATTATAGGATTTTCCCGAAAACAATCCTGATACCTTTGCAAGGACACCAACCTCATTTTCTACATAAAGTGCAATCCATCTGTTCTTCATGGCGCATCCCCCTATCATTTTAAAATCATCTGGCTCATTGCATTTCCGCCCTTTACCATCGGAAGCACAAGCTCGTCTGACGCAATCATAAATTCTATCACAACCGGCGCATCCGCATAAGTCTTCGCCTTATCAAGCGCATCCTGAATATCTTCCTCCTTCTCCACGCGGATTCCATGCGCTCCATAGCTCTCTGCTAACGCCACGAAATCCGGCGAATACGGCGGACATGCTGCATTCGGTCCCTTACAGTCGGCAGGGCAGCTTTTGCGTTTCCGCAGACAGGTAATCTCATATCGTTTGCCATAAAAAAGCTGCTGCATCTGCCGCACCATTCCAAGGTAATGATTATTGAAGAGACAGATAATAACCGGCAAGCCCTGCGTAACCGCAGTTGCCATCTCCTGAATATTCATCTGAAAGCCGCCGTCTCCGGTAATACAGACAACAGGCGTATCCGGGCTGCCGAGCTTTGCCCCGATTGCAGCTGGAAAACCAAAGCCCATCGTTCCAAGACCGCCGGAGGTAATCATTTGATGCCAGAAATCCAGTTCCAGATACTGTGTCGCCCACATCTGATGCTGCCCGACATCCGTAACATAAATGGCTTTTCCAAAGGATTTATTGATATGTTCAAAAATCATCTGCGGCGTCATGCCGGAATCTCTCCGCATTTCCAACGGATTCTCCTTATCCCATCCCGCGATCTGCTCCATCCATTCCTTCGTATCCTTTGTCTCCGCCCACTCCAACAGCTTCTCCAATGCAAGATTCGCATCGGAAACGACCGGAACATCTACCACGACATTTCTGGAAATGGACGCCGTATCTACATCTATATGCACGATTTTTGCTTTAGGCGCAAATTCATTCAAATCCCCGGTGATTCTGTCATTGAACCTCGTTCCGATGGAAAAGAGCACATCACATTCGCTGACCGCCATATTTGCCGCATATCTTCCATGCATCCCGCAATTTCCTATGTAAAGGGGATGATTCGTTGGAAGAGCGCCTTTTCCCATAATCGTCGTGACTGCCGGAACCTGCATTTTCTCGGCAAATTGCAACAGCTTATCATTCGCCTTTGCTATGTTAATGCCGCCGCCTGCTAACAGCAATGGTTTCTTTGCAGACTTTAAGAGCTTATATGCCTTCTTCAGCTGCCCCACATGCACGTTTTCATTTATTTTATATCCGCGGATATCTACACTCTTCGGATATTCTCCCGGTCCGGCTTCCACCTGAATATCTTTTGGTAAATCAATCAGAACCGGACCCGGCTTACCCGTACTTGCAATGTGGAATGCCATCTTAATAATTCTTCCTAAATCTTTTCTGTCCCTGACCGTCACGCCATATTTTGTCACGCTCCTTGTCATGCCGACAATATCGACCTCCTGAAACGCATCATTTCCAATCAAAGACAGCGGAACCTGCCCTGTAAAACACACAAGCGGAATATTGTCATAATGGGCGTCCGCCAGCCCGGTAATAATATTGGTCGCGCCTGGTCCGCTGGTAACCAGACATACGCCTACCTTTCCTGTCGCTTTTGCGTAGCCCTCCGCTTCGTGAATCAGCCCCTGCTCATGTCTTGGCAGCACTACGTCAATATCTTCCTGTTTATATAATTCATCCAAAAGATCCGTAACCATTCCTCCCGGATATCCGAAAACGGTAGTTACGCCCTCTTCCTGCAATGCTTTTACAAATAATTTTCGTCCTGTAATATCCATAGGTTCCTCCTATCCAATCAGTCCCACACTCTTTAATATATAAATCCAGCCCGTCAACGTAAATGCTGCAAGCAATGTCGTTGCTACTACGATACTTGCCGTAAGAACGCCGTCGTTTTTCATATTCTTCGCCATGATATAACAGCTTGGCGTCGTCGGCGCCGCAAGCATAATCAGAATACCAATCATTTTCTCCCCGTCAAATCCAAGGGCTGCTGCCATCGGAAGAAAAATCAATGGCTGAAGCACCAGCTTGATAAAAGAAGCAAGCAGCGTCGGCTTGATTTTTGCAAGAGCCTTTTTTCCTTCAAATCCGGCTCCCAGCGCAATCAATGCAAGAGGCGTCGCCATCTGCGCAACCTTATTTACCGTAGAATCCACGATAACGGGATAATTAAGTCCCGCCAAAGAGGACAATAGTCCAAGCGCAATCGCAATAATAATCGGGTTCTTTAATATATTCAGAAACGCCTGTTTTATTTTTCCGGCGTCTCTCGCATCATCCCCTGCCTCAAAGGTCAGCACAATCACAGAAAAAATATTGTAAAGGGGTACTGCCCCGACAATCATCAACGGTCCCATTGCCGACTGTCCGTAAATATTTTCAATAAAGGCTAATCCCATGACTGCCGCACTGCTGCGGAAGCTAGCCTGAACGAACGCTCCCCGCATGGATCGCTCCTTTAAGAACAATTTCGTTCCGCCCCAGATAACCCAGAAACAGACCGAACTGACCAGTGCGCAATATAGGACATATTCTCCATCAAAGACCTCTCGAATCGGTACGGAAGAAATATCCCGAAACAGCATGACAGGAAGCGTCACCGTAAAATTGAACTTGTTGGCAACCGTCACAAAGTTGTCGTTCAACATTCCAATCTGCTTTAAGCCATACCCGACTGCCATCACCAGAAAAATCGGTATCGTCACATTCAGACTGAATATCAAATTCTCCATTCCTATTTCGCCTTCTTCTTTTCATACTTCAAAAATACATATTCCAAATCGAAATAAGTCTGCTCCTCACTGTCCTCTGTTATCTCCCATTCTTCTTTCTCATCCAGATTTGGAAAATAAGCGTCTGCATCATACGCATAATCAATTTTTGTAATATGCGCCGCCTCGCATTCATCCACCAACTGCCGGTAAATTGCCTCCCCGCCGATAACGTAGACATCTTTACTGTCATACTTCTCCAATTCCCGGTGCAGCTCATCCAAATCATGTACGACAATGGCATTGCCTGCCTGATAACCCTTGTCTCTTGTCAACACAATATTTACCCGATTCTTAAGAGGAAGTCCGTTCGGAAAACTCTCCAACGTCTTTCTTCCCATGACGACGACCTTACCGGTTGTCGTCTGACGGAAGAATTTCATATCCTCCGGTATGCTCACCAGCAACTTGTTCTTATAACCGATTGCCCAGTTATTATCTACCGCCGCGATTAAATTCATAATGACTTCCTCCTGTTTTCACTATATTGTGCGAAGCAAAACCGGCTTCACATAATCCGATTGACGGCGCAAATTCGGCGCCTTTTATGAGAATCCAAAAACGTGATTCTCATAAGCTATATTATGACATTGTAACTAATTTTAACTTCATGTGCAAGTGGTATACTTATGCAGTTTTTTAAATTGGAGATTTTGGAATGAAAATAAGAAACTGATAAAATACAGATGGAAGGCATCATAGACCTTCCATCTGAAAAGAAATGATTTAGTTGTTTTTGGATGAGTAAATATACCTGCATACCATACTTCTCCTCTCTGGCATCTGCCAGTTCTTTTTCCGCATCAAAAACTTCTGGTAATTTCTTCTCAAACTCATCTCTCTATCATTTCTAATGCTACACCGCCACCGGTATATTCTTCACCTGCTCCCCAGCCACATAATTCTCTAATTTCACATCCTCCGGCGTAAACTCATAAAAATCCTTCACCTCAGGATTCAGCCAAAATGCCGGAGCCGGATGCGTCTCTCTTTGAATCAGCTCCTTAATAATCGGCACATGGCGGTCATAAATATGGGCATCCGCAATCACATGCAAAAGCTCGCCCGCCTGCATACCGCACACCTGTGCCAGCATATGCACCAGCACCGCATACTGGCAGACGTTCCAGTTATTTGCCGTAAGCACATCCTGGGATCGTTGGTTCAGAACGGCATTCAGCCGCAGCTTATCCTCTCCCTTTTTCTGTGTGACATTGAAGGTCATGCTGTAAGCACAAGGATAGAGGTTCATTTCGCTCAAATCCTGATGTACATAGAGGTTCGTCATAATCCGGCGGCTGAAAGGATTGTTTTTCAGGTCATAAATCACCCGATCCACCTGATCCATCATTCCTTCCTTATATAAATGCTTTACGCCCATCTGGTATCCGTATGCCTTTCCGATGGAACCGTTCTCATCTGCCCACTCGTCCCAGATATGGCTGTTCAAATCATGGATATTGTTAGATTTCTTCTGCCAGATCCACAGCATTTCATCGGTACAGCTCTTAATCGCCGTCTTTCGAAGCGTAATTGCCGGAAACTCTTTGGATAAATCGTAACGGTTCACTACCCCAAATTTCTTGATAGTATAAGCGCTGCTGCCGTCCTCCCAATGGGGACGCACCTTCTCTCCTTCCGTACTGACGCCGTTTTCCAATATATCTTTACACATATCAATAAATATCTGGTCTGCTAAACTCATTTGAAATCCTCCTTCTCTCTTTTTGTAACAGTTCAGCCTTCGGATTTTCTGGCAATTTAACTTTATTCTCTGCTAACTCTGCTTCTGTTACATTGTATCCAATAACCCTGAAATTCCGTCCTGTTCATAAATTACTTTATAAAAATCCACTTCATCTTGAATCAGTTCGTCAATCACCTGCATTCCGAGCAGCTCTACCGGAGCTTTATCATCCGTCATCAGATAATCCCCGGGCTGATAAGCAGTCAGCTTTTCGGCAATCGTCTCCATTAAATATTTCAGTTCCTCATTTTCCTCCATATTGACATTCCGCCCCATAACGTCAAGCATATCCGCCGCATTGGATGCAAACAATTCCCGGTTCGTAGAACCGGATACATCCACCGTATAGACAGATTCAAATACTTGTGAAATGGTATCTGCCAGATACTGGTTAATATTTCCCTCCTTCGTTCCCCGCATATTCATATTGACCACCATCACTCCATCCGCTTTCAAATGATCTTTGACCAGAGTAAAAAATTCCACCGAGGACATCTGAAAGGGAATCGTAATGTCCTGATAAGCGTCCACCATAATCACATCATACTTCTTGTCAATTACATTCAGATATGCCCTGCCGTCATAAGTCGTAACCGTCACGTCCTCCGGCAGCCTGAAATACTGCTCTGCTAATTTGGTAATCTTTTCGTCTATCTCCACACCCTCAATTTCCATATTGTCAAAATAGCGTTCACACTGTGTCGCATACGTACCGGTTCCCATCCCTAAAATCAATACGTCAAACTGCTCCTTTTCCCTCACTCCCGCCAGAAAAGGCGCCGCCATCGCATAGTCATAGTACATGCCGGTCAGGCTTTCATCCTTCTTTAAAATGGATTGCACGCCGAAGAGGACATTCGTGGACAAGATGACATCCTCCTCATCTTCCTTTACCTGTAAATAATTGTAAATTGATTCCCCTTCGTAGGTGAGATTATCTTCCCAGAAAGCAAAGCTGTCCGAAGCTCCAAAGATGCAGCAGATTAAAAATACTCCGATGCCGGCTGCCGCCTTCTTGCTCTTTATTCCCGCACTTACAAAATATAAAATGGCAAGCAGCAGAAGAATTCCTGCAAAAATCAAAAACGTCACAGAGGTTCCCACTGCCGGAATCGTAACAAACGTAGGAAGAAAAGTTCCGAGAATGCTTCCAATCGTATTAGAGGCGTTTAACATACCTACTGTTTTTCCATTGTCTTCCAGACTGTCCATTGTATATTTCACCAAGGACGGCGTAACCGTTCCCAATAGAAACAGCGGAAATACAAAAATCACCATGCAGGCGAAAAATCCTGCCCAAATCAAGAAATTACTGCTGACAGAAAAAATCAATACTGCGGAAATTGCAAGAATCACATATTTTCCCAAAACAGGAATCGCGGCAATCCAGATAGCCGCTATCACGATTCTTCCATAGAGCCTGTCCGGATTTGGATTCTTATCCGCCGCTCTTCCTCCGTAAATATTTCCAAGTGCCATCGCTATCATGATAGTTCCGATAATAATCGTCCAGACAATTTGCGAAGAACTGAAATACGGAGCAAGCAGCCTGCTTGCTCCCAGCTCTACCGCCATTACGGACATTCCTGCAAAAAACTCCGTCAGATATAGATATGCCTTGTTCTGTAAAATCTTTTTTTCCTTCATCTTATCTACCTTTCTCATTTCCCCCTATTTCTACCGGCTGGCTCTTCTCTACGATAGATTTTCCCCGCCACTTTCCGCTTCTCCAGCGGTGCATGACAATCAGTCCGCGGATACACTCATCCGTTGCCGTTCCCATAAAGACGCCGGCAACTCCAATCCCTGCCACGATACCAAAGGCATATCCTGCCGTCGCGCCAAGCCCCCACATGGTCAGAAGCCCTACAAGAAGCGGAAATACATAATCGCCCGCCGCTTTCAGGCTGCACACAAAGGTCATATTCAGGCATCGTCCGACCTCTAGCACAATATCTACCAGCATGACCCAGAAAGCAATCTGGATAATCCGTTCATTATCCGTAAACAGACGCAGCGTATACGGCGATAATATCCAGTTAATGCCCGCAAGTCCAATTGTAATCGGAAGAGACATTTTCAGTGAATCCATCACCCGCTTATATGCCCCGTCCTCATTATCCGCCCCGACCAGATGCCCAGTCACAATCTGAGTCGCCATAGCAACGGAATTAGAAAACACATTTGCAAAGGAGATCAACGAATTACAGTAAATCCTCGCATTTACCGCATCATTTCCCATGCTGTTTACAAACGATAACAGCACAAGCTGGTACAAATTATAGGACATGCTCTCTCCAGCGGATGGCAGTCCGATCCGTATCATCTGTACCAGAAGCTTTCCGGGAAAAGGACGAAGCAGCTTCAACGAAATCTTTCCGATCCCGAACCGGTAAAATACAAGCAATGCAATTGCAAGCGCAATAATCCTTGCCGTCACCGTAGACAGCGCAACACCCTTCACGCCAAAATTCAAGAATTTCAACGGACCATAGAGGAACAGATAGTTGCCCACAATATTGATTAGGTTAATCACCAAGGAAATATACATTCCTACCTTCGTATGCCCGTTGCACCGCAAAATCTGGTTCATGACATTATAACATGCCTGTAAAAACAGAAAGCCTCCTACCAGATTTATATAGGCAAGCGCATCCGGCATCATCTCATCAGATACGCGTAAAAGCTGCATACACGGTCCCTTTGCCGCAACCAACAGCATACTCAAGACAAATCCAAACACGAAATTCACAATCAGAACCAACGTATAAATCATGTTCATCTTCTCATACCGCTTTGCGCCAAGATACTGCGCAACTACGACCGCCGTTGCCGTCGATATAATCCCGAACATTAAAATCAAAAGATTCATCACCTGATTGGCATTTCCTACTGCGCCGACAGCGTTTTCGGAAAAACGGCTGAGCATCAGTGTATCTACATTATTAAGAAGAATGTTTAAAAACATCTCCAAGAACATCGGTCCCGCAAGATAAAACAGAGATGTTTTCTCTGTGATTTCTCTCTTTTGTCCCATCTTTCTTATTCCCACCTTTCCAATTTATCAGCTGTTCTGCTACCCAATAACCTCCGCTTTCTTCTTTTCCTTCCTTCCGAACCGGCGGATATAAGGGTTATGATAAAAAGAATACAAAAGCTGTATGCACATCAGACACCAAATCACAGGCTCACAGATAATGACTCCAAAATAGCCGGTCTTTGGTATAATCAGAATTACAAATAAAATCTTTCCTGCAAATTCAATGACGCTTGATACCAAAGGAATCAGCTTCCGTCCAAGCCCCTGCAAGGAATTGCGCAGGTTAAATAAAACTCCCAGCGCAGCATAGAACGGCGCGTTCAGCCTCATATACCAGGCTCCGATGTCCAATACCACCTGCTCATCGGAACCGGAGATTGCTTTTACCAAAAACGGTGCAAAGGGATATAGGATTACCATCAAAATCCCACCCATAACCAGCGAAAGCATATTTGCAAAGAAAACCCCTTTGCGAATCCGCTCTCCCTGATCTGCCCCGCGGTTCTGCGATACAAACGTAGAAAGCGCCATTCCGATTGTCGAAAACGGCATCATGCAAAAGCTGTTCAGCTTTCTTGCCGCCGTATGTCCGGCAATCGTCAGATATCCCAGCCCATTGATCGCAGACTGTAAAATCACTGTTCCCGTAGATACGATAGCGCTCATAAAGCCCATAGAAAATCCTTGTCCCAGCTGCTCTTTATATAAATCTTTATCAAACCTGAAATGCTCCTTAGAAGGAATCAGAATCTGGCATTTTATTACAATGTATACCAGGCAAAGTATAGCAGATATCGCCTGGGCCGCCACAGTTGCCACTGCCGCCCCCTGAATCCCCATCGAAAATCTCGTAATAAACAGGATATCCAAAACAATATTCAGCGTTGCCGACATTACAAGGAAGATAAGCGGCATAACACTGTTCCCAATCGCCCGCAGCAATCCCGCAAAGAGATTGTAGGCAAACATTACTCCGACAAACAGCGTCAGGGTCGAAACATACGAATAAGAATCCTGTATAATCTCCACCGGCGTATTCAGCAAACGAAGCAAAGGCATCAGAAAAACTCTGGAAAGCAGCATGATTATTGCAGTGATTCCCGCACCAATCACCAGCGCACCCGCAACAGAACGTTTTAGGAGGGTTGTATCCCCTGTTCCAAAGCTCCTCGCCGTAACAATCCCAAGACCGTTCCCAACGCCCAGAGAAAATCCCACCAAAAGCTCATACACTGCGGAACTTGAACCCATCGCCGCCAACGCCTCATCTCCGAGATAATTCCCCACAATCATTGTATCTACGGTATTATATAACTGCTGGAAAATCCTTGAAATCAAAAGCGGTATCATAAAAAGCACTAACGCCTTTGCAATACTCCCCTTTAATAAGTCTGTCTTCACTTTCATCTATACTTTCCTCCAAAGGTATATACTATTCCAGATTATGACTATGTTTTATTATGACATGGATTTCCACTTTGTCAACCGCTTCCACGGTTCTCTAATATCCCCTTTCTTTCAAGTCATGCACAAGCTGAACATAAAACTCGCGCACATCGAAAGCGCCAAAATTTTCACGATTCAGATCAATCATGTCTCCGTGGGAAATTCCGCGCCCGCCGCTGACTTCTAAAAAACGATACTTCTGCCCCCACGGAAAAGACGCCTCCCCCACCAGACCATCATTTTTTCCATCAAAATAGTTCACCAGCCGATAGGTAAAATTCAATGGAAACCTGCCGTTCGATGCTCTGTTAAGCTTTGAACCGACACTTTGATAATAAACCTCCGGCACATCCTTCACCGTCTCGTTGAACTGTCTGCATGCCTTGGCCGTCAGGTCATATACTGCCGTCAGGAAATCAGGATTCGCATCCCCTAATCTGCGCAATACTGCGTTATAGGTTCTTGCTACCATTCCCTGCTGTTTTTTCGGAATCTTCGACAGTAAATAATCTGCAAACTCACACCCTCGATGCGGTGTATTGATTGTGGTAAGCGTTGCCACATATTTATTTGCTCCAAGTATGGCTAACGCATAACGGCTGTCAAGCCCTCCTTTTGAATGCGCAATGATATTTACTTTTTCACAGCCTGTCTCCGCTATAATCTCCTCTATGCGTTCTGTCAGCTCCCTTGCGCTTTCCGCCACGGAAGCCGCCGACTGATGATTGCCGTAATATATTACGGCTCCATTCTCCTTAAGCTCTTTCGGAATCCTTCCCCAGTAATTCAGATAGCGGAAATCCCGGAAGAAAACGCCATGCACCATCAAAATCGGATACTTTGTCCCACAGACTCTCTGTTCCTTGCGGCGCTGGTTCAACTTCATCTTCTCATCTTCCAAACGAACTTCTTTTTCCACTGTTTTTATCAGGAAAGAGAGCACAATCAAATGCACAACCGGAACCCAGCCGCACACGATTCCAAGCATGCGCCATCTGATTCCAAGCTGTTCTGAAGCCAGATAGACTCGGATAATTCCATTCCAGAACACAACGGATTCCACCAGAATCACGATTAAAGTATTTACAATCCAGAGCAGCGGGCGCTCCGTAACAGCGCCGCAAGGTAAGTACCCGCACCATCCGGTAATAAAATATACCGCCGAAAATACCGTTGACAACAGAAAAAGACGCAAAAGCTCACAGCCATTCGCACAGATACGGAGCCGCCCCACTGTATATCTCTGGTGAAACAGGGACGGAATAAAATTCAGATATATAAAAAACGGAAGCAACAGCAGAAGGATACCGGCATTCCCCAGTATGGTTATTATTGTATAACTGTTTGCTGCTGCAAAGAGCAGACAGCCTTTTATGATGTGCAACATGACTTGAATCGGTTTTTTCATGAAAATTCCTCTGGGATATCTTATATGTTCTTCACTTTTTGTTGTTTACTTTCTTAAAAAGAAAGCTGTTATGACTTTTTTCACAACAGCTTTCTATACGATTTCATTTTCTTCGTTTCAAACACTGGCTGTAGATAAATAAGCCCACATTCAAGCAAGTCTTAGACCAGTATCTTATTCAAGGCATCAAACAGGACTTCTATATCAATCGGCTTTGCCAAATGACCGTTCATTCCGGCCATCAACGCCTCTTGCTTATCTTCTTCAAAAGCGTTAGCAGTCATTGCCAGAATCGGAATGGATGACAGCTCCTTATTTTCCAGATTTCGGATTTCTTTGGTCGCTTCATAACCATTCATCACCGGCATCCGAACATCCATGAGCACTAGCTGATAATATCCCGGCTCAGATTTTTTCAGCATATCCACAGCAATTTGTCCATTCCCTGCAATTTCTATGGTAAATCCTGCATCCTCTAAAATCGCCGCAGCGATTTCCTGATTTAATTCATTATCTTCCGCCAACAGAATCCGTCCTGTACGCTGTCCCACCGATTCCTCGCCGCTCTTTTCCTCTGCTTCGTCCTTATTTACAATAGAATACAGGCAATTTCTTAGCTCTGAAAAAAACAGCGGTTTACTGCAAAATGCGGTGACGCCGGCTTCCATTGCCTCATCCTCAATATCTGCCCAATCGTATGCCGTCAGGACAATAATCGGCACATCTTCCCCCATTTCTTTTCGAATTCTTCTGGTGACTTCAATACCATTCATATCGGGCAGCAGCCAGTCAATGATATATACGCAATAGTTATCCCCTCGCGTAACTGCCTGATGCGTCCGCAGTACCGCTTCCTTTCCTGATAACGTCCACTCGGCACGCATACCGATCTGTCCAAGCATATAGGATACACTATCACAAGTATTAAAATCATCATCCACGACCAGAGCTCTGCAGTTCTTCAATTTCGGTATATCCTGCGGCTCCTTTGCGGCGGCATTCAGGCGGAAAGTAAAGGCAACACGAACCTCTGTACCTACTCCCTGCCGACTCTTTACCTCAATAATTCCGTTCATCATATCCACAATATTCTTCGTAATCGCCATCCCAAGACCGGTTCCCTGAATACCGCTGGTCGTACTGCTTTTTTCTCTCTCAAACGGCTCAAAGATATGCGTTACAAATTCCTCGCTCATACCGATGCCGGTATCCCGGATTAAGAATTCATAGGTTGCATAGCCTTCCGGCGCACCGGCTTTTTCCGTAATCCGCATACTTACGATTCCGCCCGCACCAGTATATTTTACAGCATTGCTGAGCAGATTCAAAAGCACCTGATTCAAACGAAGTTTATCACAATAAATCATCTCATTCTGGACGTCTACGGCATCAATATACAGCTCGAGCTGCTTTGCATGGACATCTGCCTGCAGAATATTACGCAATCCATGCAGAATATCCGGCAGACTACAGGGCTTCTCCTCTAAATGCATCTTTCCGCTTTCAATACGGCTCATATCCAAAACATCATTGATTAAGCTCAACAGATGATTTCCTGATGTCATAATCTTATTAAGATATTCTTCTACCCGCTCCTTACGGTCTTTATGCGCAATTGCCAGAGCCGTAAAACCAACAATTGCATTCATCGGCGTACGGATATCATGCGACATATTAGAAAGAAATACACTTTTTGCCTTGCTTGCCCTGTTTGCCTGTAAAAGCGCATTCTCCAATAGATTTTTCTGTTCCAGTTCATTTCGGATTTCCTCATCTACGCTGCGAAATCCTAAGACAATGCCGTGGCTCTTATTCCAAGTTCCCGCACGTACCACCTTCATTTGGAAATAAGTTATCTCCTCATCTCTGCAAATGCGGTAATTCATGTGATGCTGCTTACTTTCCGACAATCCTTTTTTCAGATTATCTAAAGAAGACCATTGCTGCAACATTTCCCTGTCATCCTCATGTACAAACTTCTGTATGTAAAGCTTCATGCATTCTTCATATGACAGCTTCCCGTTGAAAACAGATGAGAACATATCTCCGCCATTGTCATCACTTCGAATTGGAAATCCTATGCCTGTATCAAGATCAAAGAAACAGACAATACTATAATCTACGCTCAATGCCTGAACCAGTTCCATATGGCGGTGCTCATTTCTTTTTTCCTGCTGCTTTTGCTCCGTACAATCCAAGAGGAAACGCTGATAAAACAGTTCTCCATTCTCTTCTAAGAGCTTGATATTCCCCATAACATGCAGTATTTCTCCATCCTTGTGCCTCACACGGTATTCCACGCTGACACTGTCGCCTTCTTTTTTTAATGTTCTAATACTTTCCCGAAGCTTTTCTTTATCCTCATCTATAACAGATTTCGCAATCAAGTCAAACCCGTCTGCCATCAATTCTTTCTGAGACTCATATCCCAAAAGCTTAAGCGCAGCCCTGTTTATGTTAAGAATACGCGACCCATCCACCGTATGACGTATCACGCCGCAATCCAGCGTAGTAAAAATCGTCTCCAAGGTCTGGTTCTTTTGTATGATTTCCTGTTCATAAGCGCGCTCCTGCGTCACATCAATCGCCACGCCAACGGTTCCCATTACGCTTCCATCCAAATCATACAGGGGAGATTTGTATGTCGTAAGCGTTCTCATACCTTCTCCGGTCGTAATTATCTCCTCGGATACACAGGTCTGTTTCTTACTCATAACCTCATGCTCCGATTCTATGCAGGCAGGGTCATCATGCTCCACGTCCCAAATATAGGCATGACCCCGTCCTTCCACCTGAGCTTTCGTTTTATTGACTGTTCTGCAGAAGCTGTCATTTACTTTCTCATGGATGCCCTCTTTGTCCTTATACCAGATGAGATTGGGAACACTATTAATGGTACTCTCAAAAAAATGACTCGTCTGCCAGAAATCCTTGCTTAGCTTGCAGGACTGCTGCCACCTTAAGAAACGGAATCGTATTTCCTCATCTGACATCGGGCAAGTCCATATATCCTTTATCTCTGATAAATCGTCTGACAAAAGCATAATCTCATTTTTATCTGCCAGCACAATAAGCTCTGTTTCTTTCCTCTTGCCCTGAACAATCGTCTGCAGCGCTTCTTTAACATTCATATCCTGTAAGTCAGCCAGAATCACATCCGCCTCAGCCGTCAGCTCTTTCTCTGGTTTTTCACTTTCCAGAAACTCATGTGTAAACTGCTCAAGCGGGGTCATTTCCTTTATAAGTTCAAACGTTCTGCACTGTTTACCTATGAAATAAAAATGAATATGACAACGGTACATACTCGCTTCCTCCCTATGCTTTACAATTCATTGGACTAAATAATTGTATACTGTCCGATCCATTCTATTTGATTATACTTCAAAACTTCTGTTTAAACAAGAATTTTCAAATAGAATTGACTTCCCCGATTTAATTTCCATTGCTTCCGTCTAGGGTAAAGTGTTATTCTCTGTATTTCTGCCGCATTCCATTAGCCACACGGAAAGCGTGGCTATTAACAATCAATATACCAGCGCTGTAAAAGAAAATGATACAAGTTTCCAGCCATCGGCTCTGTTAACAAATACTTCCGTTACCGCAAAATGATGTGTGGTCGGTTTGCCGTCCAGCAGCAGTCCATAATTTCAGTCAGTGATGACAACAGCCGTATTATCAAATATGTCAACCGTCTGACCATTGAATTTCAGTTCTGTCGGAACAAAGATTTTATCTGTATAAAAACTGATTTCCTTGTCCAGCTTGCAGGTTATTCCAATGTGGACAAATGTACAGTCCGGATCGGCGACAGCTCTCATACCTTCTTCATCTGCTTGTTCCATCGCCGTCCAAAATTTCTTTGAAGCCTCCAATACCTTTTCTTTCATCCTTGTTATCCTAAAATTTCTTTATTTGCTATTTTATTTCTCTTATCGTCTGTTTCTATAATAAATCAATCCATACAAAATTATTATCTCTTTTCTCCGGGAATTTCACTCTTTAGCTGCACATAGCAAGCCAGTGAATTCTTAAGCATAGTTCTGCAAAAACCTTCCAAAAGTTCTGTGGGCTCTATCGCCCCGTCCATGATGCACCAACAGCTGACAATACCGTAATATTCAGCAACAATCCACTGATGTATCCAATCAATCGGCATATCTTTAGAAAGTTCACCCTTTGAAACGGCATCCTCCAGAATTTCTTTTATCACCCCAAAATCGTATAGCAGTTTTTTCTTCCCGTCTTCCTCCTGCGGTTCTACCACATTTTTTACCCACTGTTGGGCGATACGAAGTCCAGTATCGACAATATACCGCATAGAATCCGTTAGAAAAGAAGTAATCTTATCCGTAACATCCCCATCCGATAAACGCGATTTCTCTTGCATTGCAGCAAAATTTGAATAGGCAATCTCCCCTACGACATCTTCCTTTCGCTTGAAATAGGTGTAAAAGGTTCCAATAGCAACCCCCGCTTCTGCCGCAATATCGCTGATTGTCACATTTTCAAAGCCTTTCTCCGATATTAACTTATCTGCTGCAGCAATCACATTCTTTCTTGTCTGCAAAGCAGCTATCTGCCTCTTACCCAAAACTTCACCTCCTAGTATAATAATGATTAGGCGTTTGCGAAACGCCACAAGCCGCATAAATACGGCATTTTTCTTTAACAA
>CAJTSH010000054.1 GCA_910578885.1 uncultured Lachnospiraceae bacterium | reverse complement strand
TCATAAATCTTACATCTGTTTTTTGAGTTTACACAAAACTTGAAACGGTCTCTGAAGCAACTACTGTTATTATTATCGGTTTAGACGAATCATCTTCTAATCTAATATAGATAGCTTTTACATCTTTTTCAGGTTCAAGAATTCCATTTATCTTAATATTTTTATATTTTGCTTGATCCAAATTGGATAAATATAAAATATTTCCAAATACCTCTTGAAACTTCTTGTAAGTCCATTCTTCTAATCCATAAACAGCTCCTTTGTAGCTTAAAGAATTTTCGTTCAATTCGTAGTTGTATTTTTGAAATAAAGATGATGCATCAACATCAACATATTCTATCTTAGTTGTATCAAGTTCCCTATATTGCCAAACTTTAAAATATAAGTCAAATAATTCTATTTGCATAAGTTCATCATAAGTATTCCAAACATCTTGTGAAAAATTTTCTTTTTTATCTTCTTCCAAATTATATTTTGACACATAATCATTTACTCTTTGTGCCAAGATATCTTTATTAGCGGAATAATTATTTTGATATGTCTCATATATTTTTTCTTTTACCTTATCATAAAGGATAGAGTAATAATAAGCCTCCTTAATTTTTTTGTCTGTACCATATGTTTCTAACGCTTTATTATAAAATAAACCTCCGCCATCAAGATTTATTAAACTGTCAAATTTTTCATTGACTTCTTTGTCTGTAACGCTTACTTTGTAATCTTTAGCAGTCCCAAGTACAATTGCTTCCAGAATGATGCCCTCCAGTAACTCTGCATCTGATAGACTAGTTTCTGCATAACTCTTTTTTGTTCGTTCAAGTTCACTGCGCAAGATTTTTTCATCATCAATAATTAACATAATGCTATCTTCATAATGCTCGCTTTTACTATCAGCTATGGAAGAATCATTGCAGCTACATAATAATATCGAAAATGCAACTAATAGAATAAATCCCCTTTTTAACATTACCTACCTCCTATGATTGAAGAGATGTAACATGAAGGGAGCTACAATAGCTCCCTTCTATTGGCTATGTATTAATACTTGTTTTTTGCACTACTCCATTTATTATAGTGAGTTGTACATAAATGTCCGAATAAATTCCATTCGCGATCCCAACCCTGTTTCATAACACATGTATTGTAACAATGATCAAGACCATATGCATGTCCTACCTCATGTTGAGCGCTTTTACAATTTTGATTATATCCATGGTCAAACACAATACAATATGGTTCATTGAGGGCAGAAGTCATACCAAATCCCGCACTCGTAGAAGAGTCAAAGATTGAGCCTGCAAATGCAATCATGATATCTGCATTGCATTTACCAATATCCCTTTTTAAAACATTCATTGCAACGGATGGGAGTGCGACGGAACCTACGTCCCATGAAGGTTGCGAAATAGTATAGAGATCGATATCAAGCTTATCGGCTAAATAGTTATCTGCTGTTTCTATTACTTCATTTGCTTGATAATAATAATCGCTATACGAATTTCTCCAGGATTTTTCCAGTGGTGATTGGACAGTTACCCTAATTAATGCTGCACGATTACTGATTGTGGCATCCTCATACCTTGCCATTGAAGGTAAACTCAAATCATCTTCATAGTATGCTGCAGGTAAATATAGACCGGTACAAAATATTGGAGACGTATTTTCTTCCCCTGTGTCCATTCCTGCTGCAAAAACGGTTACACACACATTAAAAATTACTATAAAATATGCCATTGTTATGCCTATAATTTTTTCACTATATATTTTCCTTAAAAAATATATTTCGTAATATGTATTCCCTTAGATTTGTTCATAATGCAAAAGCTCCCCCCTTTCTCATGAATAGTAAATCTTAAAGTTGCTTGGTACAACAGAACTTTCCGCCATTAATAATTATTTCATGTTTCTGAAATAATAAATTGATTGTTTTCATAAATTATGGAGGCGATTACTTTCACAATTTCTGTAAGCTCTATGCCAGAAAAATCAAGTTCATACTCAATATCGTAATATTTGAAATGTACGGTATAATAATCGTAGTATCCATCCGGTGACTCATAAGAACCATAAGATACTGGATAGTAACCGATTAGAATCTTCACATCATGGATGATTGAAATTTCCCAGTCGGCTCCAAGATGGAGTACATCATGTAAAATTCCAAGCTTGGAAGCGGTCAGTACGAATTCTTTTTGAGGAATGTGATCGGCAGTAATTTTAGTATCATCAAGGCGTAGTGAGACAGTATCCTCCCACACTTCATTCTCTTTGGACAACACAACCGGATGTGTGGCATTTTCCCCGGCGGGCTGTAAGCCTGTCGGAATATAAGCAGGTATTAGATTTGTTCCATAATAGGCAATAGTATCAGCTTCGTTCCAGACAGCATCCACGCCTGCCTGTGGATCATAATTTCTTGCCCTATCCATTGGCATGTAAGAATCCAATTCATTGACGTGGATTTGGCTCATATCAATCTCAATTGTAGAGTCTTCTGGTGTTGCCGTAGAATTTTCTGTCAAGGATTGTTCCGAAAGGTATGGTTCTGATTTTGGATATTCCGTAACACTGCTGTTGGCAGTTTCGGACAAAACGTCAGAAGGCGCAGATTTATCTGGTGAAAAGAGATTCACTAAAGTTATGGATGTGGCAGTAAGAAAGACAAAGCATACAAAGGTAAAAAATAGGTATTTCCAGAATTTCTGGGTGATTTTCTTTTTAAAATGTTGATTGTTCATAAATAAATTCCCCCTCTTTTTCTCTCGAATAGTAATTCTACAAGAATACAATATCTGATTTACAAATGCTTGCCAGTGAAAAATAATTCTCTTAATATATTAGACAATTATATATGGCATTTGGTTCCCGATAAAAATAATTTTTTTAATAATTTTGCCAGAATTATGGACGTAGCTATTTAGATATTTTTATCATATCATTTATTAGCCATTTTACAAGGAAAATACAAAGCATGCATGACTTGAAATGTAACAACAAAAGCGTTACAATGCATTTGATAGGAGGCATCACACTATGGAAAAAACAGCAACATTAAATTTGAGAGTAAATCCTGTTGTAAAAGAAAAGGCGGAGGAAGTGTTATCAAGGCTGGGAGTGCCTATGTCAACTGCAATAAATATGTATTTAAATCAGATATCTCTTACTGGCGGGATTCCTTTTGCGGTAACATTACCGAAGGCTCCCAATATAATCAATGCCGATTTAATGACGGAAGCACAGTTACACGCAAAACTTCAAAATGGATATGATGATGTGGCGGCAGGAAATATACAGAACGCATCAAGCTCTTGCTCCCGCAGAAGTGCTGAACATAATTGAAACAGGCAGGAAAAGAAAATGAACGAAAGAGAGATAGAGTTTCAAAACGTTTCCTTTGCGTACAAAGAAAAGGAGACAATTTTAAATCAGATATCCTTCCATACAAAGGGAGATGAAAGCATCGGACTAATCGGCGCAAACGGCGTGGGCAAGTCCACCCTGCTGAAACTGCTGGTGGGACTATGTTTTCCGAAGGAGGGAAGCGTCCGTATCGGCGGACTGGATGTAACAAAAGAGAATCTGGCCAAGATTCGGGAGAAAACAGGATATGTATTTCAGGATTCCGACAGCCAGCTTTTTTTGACGACGGCATATGAGGACATAGCATTTGCACCGAGAAATTACGGTCTGGCGGAGCCGGAGGTAGAGAAGCGGGTGGAGAAGGCGCTGGAGGCGGTTCATATTTCCCATTTGCGGGATAAGCCGATTCATCAGATGTCAGGCGGGGAGAAGAAGCTGGTAAGCATTGCGACAATCCTGTCAATGGAGCCGGATATTATTCTGATGGACGAGCCCTCTATTGCGTTAGACCCGAGAAACAGAAAGAACCTGATTCGGATATTGAAGGAGTTTCCGTATCTGAAAATCATTGCAAGCCATGATCTGGATATGATCTGGGATACCTGTGAGCGGACGATTCTGTTGTATGGCGGTGAAATCATGAGGGATGGAGATACGAAGGAAATCTTAAAGGATAAGCGGCTGCTGGAGGAGTGTGGGCTAGAGCTACCGCTGCGGTTTGAGGGGAGGGATAGGCAATGAAATACGATTGTCTGATTATAGATGATGAAAAACTGCTTGCGGACAGCACTGCGGAATATTTTAATCTCTTTGGCGTATCGACCGCTGCTGTATACACTGCTTCGGATTGCCGTAAGTTTTTTAGGGAAAATACGGCGGAGCTGTTATTACTGGATATCAATCTCGGCGATAGCAGCGGTTTTGAATTGTGCAAGGAGCTTCGTGAAAAAACGGAAATTCCGATTCTGTTTATCTCTGCGCGGACAAGTGATGATGATAAGATTGTCGCATTGAATATCGGAGGCGATGATTATGTGCAAAAACCATACTCACTTGGCGTTCTGCTGGCAAAGGTCAAAGTGGTTTTAAAACGCTATGGACAAAGCGTAAACACCGAATATTCCGATGGCAGACTGACCGTCGATTTTCAGGCAAGGCAGGTATTGGTCGAGGGAAAGCCTGTCAAGCTGACCTCGCTTGAATTTAAGCTGTTATCCTATCTCATCCAAAATGAAAACAAAGTGGTTTCAAAGCAGGAATTATTTGAAAAGGTCTGGGAGGACAAATTTACGGGTGACGGAACTCTAAATGTGCATATCCGCAAAATACGCGAAGTGATTGAACGTGAACCGGGCAGACCGGAATATATTATTACCGTTTGGGGAGACGGTTACAAGTTTCAAGGAGGCAGGCAATGAAAAAACATCTTTTTCTCATCAGCCTGCTATTTGTTTTTGCGGCGGAAATTGCAGTATTGATTGGCTTTGCAGTACAAAGTCCAAAGCTTTTGCAAGACACTGTGATGATAAATGAAGCGGTGCAGTCAGTGCAAAATGACTGGAATACAATGGAAGAACATGAGAACCAAACGGGTCTTGATTACGTTGTGATTAATCGGGAAGGAATTGTCGTGTTCCAAACGAAAACGGGATTAAGCGAAAGTGTAAATGCGGCGGTCAGCCATAGGGATACGATTCTCGATATTGAAGCTGAGGGCGCAGTTGTGGGGAAAATTATTATTTACAACGATGAGGTGCGGACCTTACAGACGCAGAAACAGACGGTCATTATTGTTCTAGCGATTGCTATGCTTGTAGAATGCGGCATCTGTACGGGTTATATCATCTATTTGAATCGCATGATGATAAAACCATTCCATAAATTGAAGGGTTTTGCCGAGCGCATTGCAGGCGGAAATCTGGATATTCCGCTTGAGATGGACAGGCAAAACCTATTCGGTGCATTTACGGAGAGCTTTGACATTATGCGCTCAGAACTAAAGAAGGCGAGGATTGCCGAGGCGGAGGCAAATGCCAGTAAAAAAGAACTAGTCGCAAAACTCTCCCACGATATCAAGACGCCTGTCGCAAGCATCAAGGCAGCTTCCGAAGTGGGATTTGCACTTGCCCCAGACGAGAAAATCAGAGACAATTATACGCAGATTATCCGCAAAGCCGACCAGATAAATACGCTTGTAACGAACTTGTTTACGGCGACTCTGGAGGATCTTGCACAGCTTTCGGTAACGCCGGAAGACATGGAGAGTAAAGAATTGAAAATGATACTCGAAGGCTCCGATTATCTGCACTATGCAATCGTACCTGAGGTTCCGGATTGTCTTTTGTATGCGGATAAACTTCGTCTGCAGCAGGTGTTTGATAATATCTTTGCCAATTCCTACAAATATGTAAATACGAAAATAGATGTAACGATATATAGGCAAGACAGCCGCCTTGCAGTGAGTATTGAGGATTATGGCGGCGGCGTCAGCAGCGAGGAATTGCCGCTTTTAAAAGAGAAATTCAAACGCGGGAGCAATACAAAGGATAAGGAAGGCGCCGGGCTGGGACTCTATATCTCCGACTATTTTGTGAAAGAAATGCGGGGAGAACTCATCACCCAAAATGGACGAAATGGACTGAAGGTAACGGTGCTGATTGCTTTGAGCGGCACGATTTAAGAATTATTTAAGGGTTGCATAAAGGCATTTAAGAATTGAAAAAGTAAGGTAGAACGTGTAAAAAGGAAAAAGGAGGATGTTTTTCTGTGAAAGAATCATTGTTAAAAACCGATAATTTAAGCAAGTCCTTTTCAAGCGGAGGGGCATTGCAGCACGTTCTAAAAAATATTGACCTGCAGATATACAAGGGTGATTTTACGGTTATCATGGGGGCAAGCGGCGCGGGGAAATCTACGCTTTTATATGCGCTTTCCGGAATGGATACGCCATCTCTTGGCACGATTACATTCGGGGGTGAGGTGATATCAGATTTAAGTCCGGATGGGCTTGCGGTATTCAGACGCAGGCATTGCGGGTTTGTGTTCCAGCAGATTTACCTGATTGACCAGATGAGCGTAATGGATAATGTGCTTGCAGCGGGACTTCTCGTAAATAAGGATAAGAAGGCGCTGGTTGAGCGGGCAAAGGAATTGTTCCGGGCGGTGGATATTTCTGAAAAGACGCAGAAGAAATTTCCAACGCAGGTATCAGGCGGAGAAGCGCAGCGCATTGGAATAGTCCGCGCACTAATCAATTCTCCCGAAATTCTTTTTGCGGATGAACCGACGGGCGCGCTTAATTCAAAAACAGGATTGGACGTTCTAAATACACTGACAGAGTTCAACAAGCAGGGACAAAGCGTGGTCATGGTAACGCATGATATGCGTTCTGCCCGGCGGGGAAACCGGATTTTATATTTAAAAGACGGTGTGATTTTAGGTGAATGCGATTTGGGAAAATATGTGCATGGGGATATGGAGCGGCACGAAAAGCTGTCTGCCTTCCTTTCGGAAATGGGGTGGTAACATGAAAAAGAGTTTTCTGATTGCCCGCTCCAATTTCCGGGGAGCCAAAGGGCAGACCGCTGCAATCGTTGCGCTTGTATTGTGTGCGTCTCTGATGCTGAATTTATGGCTGATGTTGTCTATGGACTATAAGCGGAATTTTGTCCGCTATCATGAGAAACTCAATGCAGAACATGTGACGCTTGCATTGGGCGGGGCCAACGGAGAGTTAAGAGATTTTGTTTCGGAAACATTGGAGAAATCGGAACAGACAGAGCAGTATTGTATGGATGATGCGCTGCATATGGTCGGTTCATTTGAGTATAACGGCGGCGAGGTAAATACAGAGTTAGTAATTCTTGAAAAAGAAGCAGCTTTGAATCGTTTGGTGGGAAAGGTTGAAATTATAGAAGACAGCAAATTTTCAAGAGGTATCTATCTTCCTATGATTTATGCCGTAAATAACAGCCATTCAATAGGGGAAAACATTGAAATTACAATCGGAAACAATGTGGTAAACTATACCGTATGCGGTTTTTTTAACAGCGTAATGGCGGGCACCCATAATTGCAGCATGTGTGAATTTTTGCTTACGGCAGATTTATATGAGGAGCTGGAAGAAAAAGGATTTGCACCAAAGTCTACATTGGTTTCGGTACGGATTCATAACAAAGCGGAAAGCGAGGATTTCGAAGCGATGCTGAAAAATGCGGTATCTTCACGATATCCGACTGTTCGCACCACCAGTAATTCTTATGCGCTTGTATCTTCTTCCCGTTATATTTCGCAGATGATATGCTCGGGCATTGTCAGTGCAATGGCGTTTTTTGTAACTCTGATTGCATTGGTTGTGATTGCCTCAAATGTGATCAATTACATTCAGGAAAATATGAAAAATCTCGGTGTGTTAAAGGCAGTCGGGTACAGGAGCGGCCAGCTTATTTTCGCTCTTCTGCTGCAATTCTTAAGCGTAACAATTATTACCGCTGCAGCCGGCATTGTACTTTCCTATTGCCTGTTTCCTGCGGTCAATGCGATGATGATTTCGCAGACGGGAATTCCGTATGCCATAAGAGTTTTGCCTTTGCCGATTGTGATTACGATTGCGTTGATTGGGGGGACGGTCTCGCTTGCCGTATGGTTGTCCGCACGCAGAATAAAAAGAATAGAGCCGATCGTTGCGCTCCGTCAGGGCATTTTGACGCACAGCTTTAAAAGTAATCATGTTCCGCTTGAAAAGACACATGCACCGCTTCATCTGGCGCTTGCGCTCAAAACAACTTTTTCGGGAATCAAACAGAATGCTACAGTCTGCATAACAATGCTTGTACTATCGCTGGTTGTAGCTTTTTCCGGGCTTATGGTGGAAAATGTGATTGTAAATATGGAGCCGTTCATCAATCTGATTGTGGGAGAAATGGCTGATTCCTGTATCGACGTGAATACGAAAATTGAAAAGGAATTTTTGCAGAGAATGGAGGAAGATGCCCGGATTCAAAAAGTTTATCTTTATCAGGCGGAGGAAGTGCGCCATGTGGACGGAACGGCTTTGTTGGCAAGGATGACGGAGGATTTTTCCAAGATGAATAATCCAGATATTGTGTTTGAAGGTCGTTTCCCGCAATATGATAACGAAATGGCAATTGCCGCAAAATACGCAAAAGAGAAAGGCATAAAGATTGGGGAGGAAATCACTTTGACGGCTGATGGGAATGAGGCGAAATATATCATTACCGGATTTACGCAAAGTTCCAACAATCTCGGTAAAGACTGCTTGTTGACGCGCAGTGGTTATGAACGTATGGGCGTACTGCAAAATGTGAGCTACTATATCAACATGGAGGATGGAGTTGATATTGATGCATTTCATACAGAAGTGAATGAGTGGTTTGAAAACGATATCAATGTGGCAATCAATATGCAATCGGTATTGGATGGCACAGCTAGCGTTTATGTTGCGCTTATGACAATCATCGTAATTGCTGTTCTCATTTTAAGTGTAGTTGTAATTGTATTTGTGCTGTATCTGCTTGTAAGAACCATGCTGAACAACAAAAAGCGTGATTACGGGATTCTAAAAGCGCTTGGCTTTACGACGGGACAGCTTATTTTGCAGACGGCGCTCAGCTTTATGCCGGCGGTCATACTTTCAATGATTGCGGGACTTATTGTAAGCTCTTTGGTGATTAATCCTCTGACCGCTGTATTTTTAAGTGGAATAGGGATTGTGAAATGTACGTTTACGGTTCCTGTCGGCTTTATCGCTGCTGCCGGAGCCGGACTAATCCTGTTTGCCTTTGCAATGGCGTGCCTGTTATCTTTGAAGATTAGGAAAATTGCTCCAAGGGCGTTGCTGTCAGGAGAGTAAGAAAGGGAATGTTTTCGTTCCAATACCAAGCGGTTTCGTTCCATTTCGCCGTAAAATCAAAAAAATCTGCCGATATAAATGGTAGACTAGGGAAAAGAGAGGAACGGCGAATGGATATTCATGCAATTTATTTTCATATACAACTAAAAGATTCTCTGCCAAAAGTCACAAATTCACAGGAAATCGATTTCGGAGAGTGGATGAATCAGGTGACAGGGGGAAAAATTGCAGAGGAAATCCACAGAAATTACAATGTGGTATTAGATGTCGGAAGCACAGGGAGCTATCAACAGATTATTGATTCCTACGATATACGGTGTAAGAATTATGTGAGGATTTCCCCGAAAGTGTTATCAAAAATGGAAAAAGACCCGGCGTTAAAAAAGAAGGTCCTGAGTGAAATTGCAGAATTTTGCAGTCCGCAGCAGCAGGCAAAAGTAAACGCCCTGCAGCCCCCGGTGAAGAGTGCGGGCATGATGATTTACCCGGATGGAAGTACGCTGTATTGGCTTGAGGGTTATCCCGATGATTTGGGAAATGAAAAGAATAAGAAAATAATTGTAGGAGAGCAATCCTTAGATAAGCTGTGCTGGCAGTATCGTGAGTTAAGCGTCTGTCTGGCAGAAGAGGATATACAGACCGCCATGCAGATATTGGCTACAGGGTGTGCTGAAAAACGCACAGAATGGAGGAAAACATGAGCATAATCGGGATTAAAACAACAAGTAATCTGACAGGATATCCGGCAGGCGGGGCAGGAAAAAGCACATCTGGCGGGAACTTCTCAAGCCGAATGGACAGCATCACAGATACGAGAAAAGAAGCATGGGATTCGCTTGAGAATGAGAGCGGCGCAAAAACAGCAGATGCGAGAACGATTTTAGATGCTTATCTAATGTCGTCAGCCTGCGGCACGCATGAGATAAAAACAGCATATCAAACGTATGAATCCGAAAATTACAGGATTGTACCGGATCAGAAATCGCAATGCTTTGATATTTATAATAAGCAGGGCGAACGTCTGGGAGCATTTTCTTATTCGGATATCAGAATAAGGCAGGATGCTGCAACCGGGAAACAGTTCTTGATTTCAGAACATGGAACTATGAGTTATGACGCCTTGGTCTTGGATCAGGAATTGAAAGCGGATTTACAAAAGGTCATGGGAAAAGATGCGCTGGAAGTGGAAGAGCTGCAGGGATTTACGTTAAAAAGACATTCCGGTACGGGGATACAGTATCTGGTAAGAGACGGTGAAGAAGGAAGGGGAGGAAAAGTCCTTTTACAGGGCGAAGCGGATAGAAAACAATATGAGGCATTGGCAGAAGAGTATTACAGGAAGTATCCGAATCTGGTAGGGGACAAAAATGCCGGTTACATATGGGCAGATTTAGAATTTAAGGGCTTGGCGCAGAGAACGAATCAGGGAATTCTATCTTGGGGATATAACGGAATGTCCTATAATGATAACGAAAACCATAAAAATAACTGGGGCGTTTTATTTCCGGAAGATACCTGTCAGGCGGTTTATCAATGGCTGCAGAACAACCGGGAAAATATAGAAGAGATGCAAAAGTTTTCTGCATGGGAGGATATATTTGAAAATATTGGAATCCGCTATGAAAGAATATGGTCAGATGCAGAGGAAAAACAAGGGTATTTGAATAATTAGTGCAGAAGACAGCATGTTCATTTTAAAGAGACAGAGGGTAAAGCAAAGACTGTCATACAATGAAAATTTCATAATATGACAGTCTTTTCCTTCGCATGTGTTTCAATATTCTGCCTGTCCAAGCGTTGCTTTAGCTGGAAGCGGTAAACTGTTTTGCGACATCCATCTGCTGAATCGTACCGACATTGCCGTTTTCATAAAGAAAGATACCGGTCTGACGAATGACCGCATTTGTATTGTTGGTTTTTGCTGAATTTAAAGAAAATTCTGTTTCAGCGCTTCCAAGATAAATAGCGCCAACGCCTGCCGCACCAAGCCCAACTAAGACATCCTTGCCGCTTGCGTCCTTGCTCCAGATGCGCAGTTTGTCAAAAATTTCATCCGCTTCGTCGATCCATCCGTTACCGTCAGAGTCATAGGCTGCAAGATCTGCAAAGCCGTTGCCGTTTGTTGTGCCGAAGAGTTCGCTTCCGTCATTGATGATACCGTCTCCGTTCTTATCTAAGGCGAGATATCCGCTGCCAGGACCAAGCATGGAAATTGTATCTAAGGTTCCGTCCGCATCAATGTCAAAACGGAAGGTCTGGTCTGATACCTGGGTAACATTGTTGTTCAGATTGATTACGAGCGGGTCGGTCAGCTGTGCAGCGCCGAAATCAATTACTGTATTGGAATATTCCATAAACTGCCTTGACATCTGCAAATTGACATTGAAATTGATTTCCCTGCCGTCTGCCGTCACCGCGGTTCCGGTCGTTTTAAAGTTTGTATATTCAGTTTCATCATAATAGTATGTGCTCTCATAGTGCCCGCCGAACTCTTGCTGCATCTGGCTTACAAATTCCGTATTTTCGGATTGATCCATCAATTTCGCCTTGCCGCCGAAGAAAAGGCGAAACAGCCAGCTTAAGGTTTCCGTCTGCATCTTATGTATCGTGCTTCTAAGGTCTGAAACAGGTGAAGCACTGACGCGCTGGGAACTTTGGAAGCGGTTGTAGATATCCTGCATGGAGCTGGTAAAGCTGTTGCCGGAAGAGTCGTTTTTTTGTTCCGGTTCACCGTCGCGTGAAGTGATGACAACTCCGTTTGTGCTGTTTTCGTTTTTTACGCCTCCCCATACATTTAATGAGGTAATGGAGGCTTCGGTTTTTTTGTAAACGTGTCTGCTATTCATCCCTACGTTGCTGGATTGAATAATCATTTCATTTCCCCCTTGAGAAACGTTCCCTTTTATAGAGACAGCCTCCCTGCCGGCTATATAAAAAGACGGCTGAATCAGGAAAAATCCCTTTTTCCCAATATCTAACCGTCCGTGGTTCGTTCCGATATTATTTTGTGTACCTGTTTCTGGCCGGAAAACAAGTTCCTACAAATTAAATATCGGAAGAATTTGTAAAAACTTTAGCTTCTGCTTTCCGATTCAGTATATCTGCCCCCTTTTTTACCGAGAGGAGACCGAGAACTGTCAGGACAACTCCGAGCACAAACCAGAGTAGAAAGAAAAAGGGTGTGTCTGATTTGTACATGAAGTTTTCGTTTGCAAATAATCCCCAGCAGTTAAAGCAGATGTGCAGCAGCATCGTCGGAAATATGCTCTTAGTCTTGTGAAAAATATAGCCAAAGAACAGACCGATAAAAAATGCGTATACGCCTTGGATGACATTCAGATGATATACGCCGAACAAAAACGCCTGAAGGAAATTGGCAAGGAAAAATGGCATTTCCTTTTCTGCGTAAGCAAGGGTAACGCCGCGGTAAATCAATTCTTCACAGATTGGACCAATGATAACTGCATAGATGACTAAAAGCAGGGATGCATCGGTCAGTCCGGCAGTTTCCACCAGACTTTCATAGCGCTCCAGCCATTGCGGGTGAATGGCTGCGGTAAGGGACACCACATAGCTGGTGACGTACTGCAGTCCCGGAACTAACAGCAAAAGACCGAGCAGAATCATCGGATTGAAATGCGAAGGGATACTGCCCATATCCAGCGCATGAAACTTTTTCTGATACCAGAAACCGAATACGATGACAACTGAGGCGGAATAGAACAGGGAAACCACGCTGGTAAAATTCTGATTCATAAGGCTTTCCGCAAAATCCATATACATATCCCAGAAGTTGGAATTCTGGGGAGCCTTCATAATGGCGTCCAGAAAAACAATTCCTGTAATTGGGATGGATACAAGGATTTGAATCGCATAGGCAAGGAGAAACGGTAGAAAACAAAATAAAATTCGTCCGATTTTTTTCATGGGTACCTCCAATCAATCATACAGACATAAGATTGCCTGATAAAGTTATAGTTAGTATATCAATAATTATTGTAATATGCAAATAGTACATGAAAAAGAATGCAAATATCTTTAACGGTTCGGCTATTGGTTGAACAGTTACAAATATGTTGCATTCTTTATCGGTTCTGTTAAAATGAAGGGGAGCTAGAGGGGGTGTATACGGATATGGGAATGTTTTTAAATAGTAAGGTTCCATATGAAGCATATAGAAAGGTCATGCAGGATACGTATTTTGTTGACAAATCGCTTTTGTTAGATGAACTAATCCCTGCAATTGAGAAAATAAACTGTTATTATTGTATTACAAGACCCCGGCGTTTTGGGAAAACGGTAATGGCAAATATGGTGGGAGCGTTCTTTGGGAAAACAGATAAAAGAGACCGGATATTTGATCGTCTGGCAATTTCGAAAAAAGACGCATATGAAGTTCATTTGAACCGGCATGATATTATCTATATTGATTTTAGCAAAACCCCAAGGGATTGTAAAAATTATGGACAGTATATAGCCCGTATTCAGGATGGCATTGTAGGAGATTTGATAGCTGCTTATCCTGATTGTGGCATAAGCAAAACTGATTCTGTATGGGATGCCTGCCAAAAGATTTATGAAATAACAGAGAATAAATTCCTATTTGTGATGGATGAATGGGATGCGGTTTTTCATATACCGTTTATCTTTAAAGAAGGGCAGCAAGACTATCTTTTATTTTTAAGGAACATGCTAAAAGATCAGCCGTATGTGGAGTTTGCATATATGACGGGTGTTCTTCCGATTGCCAAGTATTCCAGCGGTTCCGAATTGAATATGTTTGTGGAGTATGATATGGTTACATCTCAAAAGTTCAGTGAATATTTCGGATTTTTGGATGAGGAAGTGGATTGTCTTTATGAAATTTATAAAAACAGAGTAGAGGCTCCCAGGTTTAGCCGCAGCGATCTTCGCATTTGGTATGATGGTTATTATACTGCTATGGGCAACCGGCTTTATAATCCGCATTCTATTGTTTTGGCACTGTCGGATAATCAGCTCCGAAATTATTGGACCAGCTCGGGTCCATATGACGAGTTATTTTATTATATTCGAAATAATGTTGAAGATGTAAGGGATGATTTAGTTCTTATGGTGTCGGGGGAGCGGGTTACATCAGATATAGGGCAGTTTGCGGCTGCTTCTATGGAAATAAATTCCAGAGAGCAGATATATTCAGCAATGGTGGTCTATGGTCTTTTAACCTATGAAGAGGGAAAAGTTCTGATTCCCAATAAGGAATTGATGGATAAATTTAATGAATTATTGCTATCCAAGGATTCTTTGGGATATGTGTACTATCTGGCAAAAAAATCCGAACAAATGCTTCAGGCTACAATATCCGGTAATACAAAGGTGATGGAGGAAATCCTTCAGTTTGCGCATGATACAGAATCTCCTATTTTGTCCTATAACAGCGAGGTTGAATTGTCTGCGGTAGTTAATTTATGCTATCTTTCTGCCCGAAATAAGTATCGGGTTGAACGGGAGGATAAGGCAGGAAAAGATTTTGTAGACTTTATTTTTTATCCTGAGCGAAAGAGCGGTGATTGCATAATCCTCGAATTAAAAGTGGATAGTACGCCGGAAGAGGCGATCGCCCAAATCAGGGATAAGAAGTATGCGCTTCGATTCATGGGAAAATTAGGTGAAAAAGTGAAATATACTGGAAGAATATTAGCTGTTGGTATTAGCTATTTCAAGGAGACAAAGAAGCATAGGTGTAAAGTAGAAGTGCTGGAAGCATCTAGGTAAGCCTAAAATTATAAAAAAAGCAAAATCTACAGTAAAAGGAAAGGAGAAATGCGATGAAAAACATTACAATCAGAGACGTGAAAGTATTTGTTACAGCGCCCCATGGCAATAATCTGGTAGTAGTAAAGGTGGAAACCTCAGAACCGGAATTATATGGCGTGGGATGCGCTACTTTTACATGGAGGTATAAGGCAATTGTTACCGCAATTGAAGAATATCTCTGCCCGATGCTGAAAGGAAGATCTGTTCACGACATTGAGGATATATGGCAGTCCATGATGGGCAGCTCTTATTGGAGAAACGGACCGGTTCTGAACAATGCGCTTTCTGGTGTGGACGAGGCTCTCTGGGATATTAAGGGCAAACTTGCAGGGATGCCGGTTTATAGTCTCTTTGGCGGCAAAGCCAGAGAAGGAATTGCTGTTTACCGTCATGCAGACGGTAAGAGTCCGGAGGAAGTGGAAGAAAAAATTTATGCGTTTATGGAGGAAGGATACCGCTATATCCGCTGCCATATGGGAACCTATGGCGGAAATTTTGACGGAACCATTCAGAAGATGGTGCCGCCGGACAATGCCCCGGCAGGCGCTTACTATTCTTCCAGAGCTTATATGCAGAGTGTTGTTAAGCTGTTCGACCGTATCCGAACAGATATAGGATGGAATCTGGAGATTATGCATGACATCCATGAACGTCTGGCCTTAGCGGATACGTTGGATTTTGTAAAAGAACTGGAAAGGTTTAAACCGTTTTTTATTGAGGATGCCCTTGCGCCGGAACAGGTGAATTATTTTCAGGTTCTGCGCAATCAGACGACTGTTCCGCTGGCAATGGGGGAGCTTTTCACCCATCCTCTGGAATGGAAGACCGTTGTGCAGAATCAGTGGATTGATTTTATCCGCTGCCATTTGAGCGATGTGGGAGGATTGACGCCTGCACGGAAAATTGCCGCATTTTGTGAAGCGTTTCAGGTTCGGACAGCTTGGCATGGACCAAACGATTTGTCGCCTGTCGGCATGGCGGCACAGATGCATCTGGATCTGAATAGTCCGAACTTCGGCATTCAGGAGTTTGCCGGCTTTAACGATGCGGAGCAGGAAGTATTTCCGGGATGTCCGGTGGTTCGCAGCGGTTATGCCTATTTGAATGACAAGCCCGGAATCGGCGTTGATTTTGATGAGACGGCCGCGAAGAAGTATCCGCCTATCGATATGGATTTCGGATGGATGTTCAGCCGGATGGAGGATGGTACGGCTGTAAGACCGTAGGAGGAGGGGAGCAGAGAGGAATAGGGCTGCCGTATTTTGATATGTGGCAGCCCTATTGTGCGCCTAGCGGCGCACGTTTCTAACGGGTGAAAGTCCCCAATCCGCCCT
>CAJTSH010000053.1 GCA_910578885.1 uncultured Lachnospiraceae bacterium | reverse complement strand
AGCTGTTCATAGTCCATTTCGCCTGTCAAATGTTCCTCAATATAATTCATGCTTTGGTTTAATCTTTCAACCCATTCCATGAGATACCTCCTTATCTGCACATATTGTGCTTTGTGGACATAAATTTGTCTTTACCATTATAAGGCTTACTCTTAAATTTTTCCTCTCTATCCCTGCACAAAAAAGAGAGGAAGCTATTCAATAATTGATATTTGCTTTTCTAGCTTGGCTGCATAAGTCACGAGTGGACAGTATGTAACATTTTCCGTCTTTGATCAAATGTGTCCCACACTGCCGAAACTCAAAATGTGCTTTATGGGTGATACATTGCTCCCGTATGACAAGTCCCCAGAAATAATCAAGCGGTCTGGCGTTTCCGTCTGATTCGCCGCCGCCCACCACTTATTTCAATGCCATTTTCAAGTAGTAACCGTTCAATAATCCTATCCTGAAGTTGTTTAATTTGTGTAAAATAAAATCCACCCTTCGTTTCCAAATATATCACATCAATTCCCATCAGAACATTTCTATATAGAACAATTATACTAAATAACTTTGAAAAATCAATCTCTAAGTTGAAATGTTTCTAAATATTTCAACTCTATATGAAACTTTTCATTTTCAGAGATAAAACATTACTCCCTGAAAAAAAAGCGACAGAGCTTTTATCCTCTGCCGCCAGTCAGTTATGCGTAAATGATTTCCTCATTCACAATCTCCATCGCACAAGCCCGTATACTATTCATTCGTCCTGTCCATTCTAAACGCATTTATGATTATCTGGATAACCGCAAGATCATCTGTGATTACCTGACAAGCAAGGTGTTCCGGCTTGCGGAAGCGCACGTTCCCGGAAAGAACGATTCGAATAAGTCGAGGCGGGACAACTGCGCTTTTGGGGAACGGCTGCGCAGCTGCCGGGTGGACTGCTTTTATATCCCGTCCGTGGAACGGGAGCTTGTCCGTACCTATGCGCGCAACCTGAGCAGTCAGGTCGTGAAATCCCGCGCGGTCAAGGCAATGGTCACTTACGGAATTTATGCGAAAGGGATCAATGATGACGACCCGAAGCAGGATTTTATAGACGCCCTTTACCTAGGGAGCCGATGGGGCGATATGCCAGCCACCCAGCAGAAAGGGGGTTGGTGCTAATGATAACATGGTCTGATATCTTTACCTTTGTCATTATGCTTTGTGCAGTTATAACCCTTGTAACCAATAACAAACACAAAAAATAGCCCCCTGCTCTGGTAAAGTAAGGCGCTATTTAAGCAATACATATTTTGCCGGGTGCCAGATATACGCTGGCTATCGGCTCCCTTGTTAAGCATATTATATATCAAGCATACGCATTTTGCAATTCTAAGTTTTAGAAAAGCAATCAAGTCATGCAAACTGGCCAGTGAATTATTCTCTGGCCTAGTTGGGGAAATTGCACTAGTATAACCTTTTGGCAGCAGTTTTCATGAATTATAAAAAACCGTCCCAGTGCACCACCACCGGAACGGAATTTTATAGATATACCGGGAACAACTGGTATAATCCTCTCTAGACAAGTGAATTATACCATTCTTTCCCCGGTAATTTCAATACTACCGGGCATTTTTATGCCCTTTTTTAGAAAGGATGATGTAATTATGGCAAGGACGGGAAAGAGGGCGGATATTCCCCCACAACGATTAAGCGTGTACATGCGGTAACCAGCTCTATCATGTCTACGGCGGTACAATGGAATATCATCACAGAGAACCCCTGTGAACGTGTCAGACCGCCCAAGCAGACCAGAAACACAAATGATGTGCAGTTCTTTACCCCGGAGCAGTCGGAAGCATTCCTTGGTGCGCTGGATGCGGAAACCAAGGCGGGCATAATCCACCTGCAGCACAATATATTCTTCCAGCTTGCCCTCTTCTGCGGCTTAAGGCGCGGCGAAGCTGTTGCGCTCCTCTGGTCGGATATCGACCTTAAGGAGAACACCGTAAGCATTACCAAAAGCACCGGCTTGGTTCATGGGAAACCATACACAAAAACCCCTAAGAACCATACATCTGTACGCACGATCGCAGTGCCAAGGCATATCATAGCCCTGCTTAAGCGCTACCGGATAGAATACAATACATACAGGATGTCAATCGGGAACCAATGGGAAGGCGGGGAGTTCCTCTTTATCCAGTGGAACGGCTTGCAGATGTATCCATCCACACCCTATGGCATATTCAAGAACATTCTCCGCAGGTACAATGAAACGCACGAAGAGACGCTTCCGGATATCCCGCTGCATGGTCTGCGGCATTCCCACGCAACTATTTTTTTCTGCTTTTTCACCTTTTTGCACTTGATTTCACTAATATTTTATGGTGTTTTAACCGTTTTTCTTGTACTTATGGTTTAAATTATACTCAAATATCTATTGAATGTGGTTTTGTCATCAGCTTAGCGTAAACGAGTAGACTTCATTTAAAGTCATGTATTCATTTGGATAGGTACATGCTATGGAGCATTTATGTTATTTCTTTTTTGCTATCCAGGTAGCAAAGATTAAATGTATTAAAAAACGCTATAGGTTGTGTCTATAGCGCTTTTCTATACAGTTTATAATTCGACAAAAATTTGATTCTCTACTTTTATGTTGATTGGTACAAGATTTCGATATTGAGCTAAAATATCGTCATATAAAACTCCAGGATATTTTGGAATCTCTACTGTGATGGCAACAAAATATTTCATGGGTGTAGTCCCGACAATATCTCTATTCATTCCATGAAGTATGAAGAAAGGATTGCTCAAAGAAGACACTCTCATAGTAATAGTTTTTTTGGTCACAGTATCCCATTTTAAATGCTGTGACCGTAATTCATCTTCACTCAAAAATTGCTTTGGCGGTTTAGAGATTGGTAGATCAGAACGACTATATCCTAAATCATATAGTTCTTTTTCTGAGTCTGTTCCCACAAAGGCTGCTTTTTGCTTTCTACCATGTATTGTGTTTTTGAAATAATTGTAATGTTTATCATGCGGGTAAAAATAATCTTCTACACAATTACAAGTATAAGAATCAACATCATTTGGATTTAATTCAGATAATGTTGAAAGCGTCCATGTTATATTGGCATTGCATTTAAGTCCATTTATGTCAGGGAGAAGAATAGGGAGTTCTATATTTTGTTTAGGAGCAATATTTCCTTCATATAAAACAACAACTTTATTGTCTTCACAATTTAGGATATTTGTAACATCATCAATACAGAATCCGAATCCTATTTCTTCGATGCTATATTCATCTGAATCTTCTGCCGTGTGAATAAGCAATGTTTTAGCCATGTGCTGAGAGATTTCAGAGGATAAGGCCATCATTTTTCCTAGTTTACCAGTAACAATAGGGGAGGCAAAACTGGTTCCACATTCTACAGTTGTTTTATTTGGTATAGTGCTTATTAAAACAGCTGGATTTTCTGGTGATCCTCCAAATTCCAGAACATCAGGCTTTACTTTGCACCCCTCACGTCCAGGGCCAATGCAACTATAACTAGCTCTTATCTTTTCTCCATTTTTGTCAAATGTATAAGCACCAATTCCTAAACCATTAACCAAGTCTGAAGGAGCCTGTATCCTATTAAAAGGATAAGGCAAATCTCCGTCATTTCCGGCAGCAACACAAAATAGTGGATGATGAGGAAGCATGGAAAGTCTATCCAATGCATAGGTAAAACGACTAATGTCATCATCTACAATTGCACCACGAGAACCAAAAGATAAATTATATAATGCAGTTTCCGTATGGTTATGCACGATTTGTTCTATTTGGTCGATTGCAGGATATAGTCCGCTATCTTCTATAGGATTTCCCGTTTGCTGTTGGGGTAATACTCTATATGAGTCAACAGAAACAATCGGTGTTTCAAGCTGTTCGGTTGATGGCTTATAATTCAACAGTCCGTATAAAACAGCACCACAAACAGCAGTTCCGTGTGCAGTGAGTGCTGGATGTCCAGAGATAGGTGTCAGTTCATGTGCGGTGACAAAACCTTTTAAATGAGGTAATGTTGAATCTGCACCACCATCAAAAACGCCTACTCGCATTTGAGGAGCCTCTTTATATAATGGTGGAACTGGTGCGTCAAAAAAAGAGTTGCCACGCATATTGGGTATATTAAGTTCTCCTAAAGGATGAACTGTTCTTAAGGGGTTGAATTTTATCAATCTTTCTAATGTTTCGTGATTACATACGGCAGCACAGAACAAAGGGCCATTTTCATAACTGGATATTTTATATTTATCTGTTTCTAAATCTAAAAGGGTTAAGAATTGTTGCATTGCAAAAGTGTCATTCCATATAAATGGGTGTAAAACAATTTCAACTAACCCGCTATCCCATGTACCTGAAAAGCCTGAAATTTTTTCTGTAGAATCAAGTAAATCAATTGTCCGAATAGTTGAAATTTGATTTTGCCAGGTAACAGTGTTGTCTTTTTGTCCAGACTCCAATATGTATTTTAGGTTTTCTAGTCCGCGATCACTGGTTTTTGCAAAATATAATTTCGATTTAACCAGACCTTCTTCAGACTTTGAAATTATATATTTACGACCTCCGATAGGAGTAATACCATCCACCGATAAAATCATATCAGGTGAATAAGATTTAGCTTCAAATTTTGGTTCCATACGAATGCAGACAACTTTTTCTTGTAAAAAAATTTCGTCATTTCTTTGGACTTCTTCTTGAATAGAAGCAATATCCTTGATTAAAGCTATCTTATTTTCGTGATAAGTATGGGGGAGTTTTTGAGGTCCTCCATAGTAACGTTTTTCAATATCTTTTACATATAATTCTCCGCGTCCTAAAATAGGATGTTTGTTACTCATTTAATATACCTCCGTTCTGTAAATAACGACTTACAGATGTTGCTGGGATTTTTGTTATTTTTGATATATCACGTATGCTCAAAGACGGGTCTGCCTTTCGGAGCAAGTTGCAAAGTTCTATTTTCTGTGTTTTACTATCGCAGGGATTTAAGCAAAATTCTTCAAAAACAATTAAATCGGAATTATTTCCAGCTAAAACAATCTTTCTTTTGACGTGTGTACATAGTTTGCAAATATCGGCAGCACTAATATGAGCCGTTTGTTGTATTGCAAAAGAAAGCGCTTTTGGCGATAGCATATCATAATACTTGCCTAAGTATCTTTGTAATAATAATTTGCGTTCACTTGTTTCTGGAGTTATGAATGTGATTGTTCGATCAAAACGTCTCCATATGGCTTTGTCTAATAAATCAGGATGGTTGGTTGCTGCAATAATAATGCTTTGACTTGGCCACGTTTCTAATTCTTTTAGCAAGACATTGACTAATCGTTTTAATTCTCCTAAATCTGAAGCATCATCTCTACGTTTGGCAATTGCATCAATCTCATCTAAAAGTAAAATTGATGGAAATGATTTTGCATAATCAAAAATATTTTTAATATTTTGACCTGAACGACCAAGATAACTTGAAATAGAAGTAGCTAAGTCCATTGTTACTAAAGGTAGATTTAATTTGTAAGAAAGCCATTTTGCAGAATAGGTCTTTCCTACGCCCGGTTCACCAATAAAAAGTAAACTATTTGGTGGAGTAATATCCTCAATAAGTAGTTTCTCGATTTCTGTCCTTTCGAGTATGAAATTGTTTAGTTCCTCCATGGACTCTGATGATAATATGGGAGGGTCGATTTCTAAAGGTTCTTCTGCTTTGCAAAGAGTAAAACGAGTTTCTCTATCGATTGGAAGTGGTTGTACATCGGCAGATCTTATGGCAGAAGCTCCATTTCTGGAGTAAGTTAAAGATTGAGAAATTTCCTGAGCAATATTGGGTTGCTTTTTTTTATATAACTTAACCAACATAGTAGAAATTTCTTCAACCAATCTCCGGTCATTATCTAAACATGCCCGTACTAGTTTTGGTACTAATTCATCACTGTTCATCATTTCACCTCATAAATGCCATTTTGGTACAGATAAATTATACTATAAATACAATAAAAAATCAATAAAAATGTTCCAAAACATAAAGAATAACAAAAATGGAACAGCGTCCGAGAGAAAAAACACATAGGAAGTTTAAAACCTATAATGTTAAGAGTTTCTATTCAATTTGATGAGTCCAAGCCATCTAATCATTTATCAAAATACTTATTGAAGTCCTAAGTCCACCCAAAAAGATGAAACGCCCACGGCAACCAGCGGTCAGGCAATACACCGGACCGCTGGCACTATTAAATTTTGTCGTTAATGAAACAGCCTCCTTTTTTCGATATTTTTCTCGCCATGTTTCAACTTGGAAAAGGAATTGAATAAATGACGGCAAACGCTCAAACCCCTTGAAAATAAAGGCTTTTTCCGTTTGTCGTTATTATACCGTAACGGCATACGTCTGCGACGCTGCTGATTAGTCAAAATATTGACGTACGAACCGTATCGAATCGATTAGGACACGCACAGACCAGTACCACCATGAACATATACAGCCATAGCCTGCAGAAGAAAGACGAGGCAGCAGCGGACACGCTGGAATCACTGCTTATCAAAAAAGCATGATGTTAGTCATTTGTTAGTCAATTATAAAAAGCACCCCATTCATTGGAGTGCTTTTATTCGCTCTAACCCTTGATTTTATAGGCTTTTCTTCAATGAGACATCGGGGATTCGAACCCCGGACAACTTGATTAAAAGTCAAGTGCTCTACCAACTGAGCTAATATCCCATACAATTCAATTATAAACTTTCCTTGTAAGAACTACACTTTGAAACTGGGCTAGCTGGATTCGAACCAGCGACTGCAGCAGTCAAAGTGCTGTGCCTTACCGCTTGGCGATAGCCCATTATTTTAACAGTAGATGCCTAAAACTCAGAACTGATCGCATCAAGGTGGATACAGGGATTCGAACCCTGGGCCTCCAGAGCCACAATCTGGCGCGCTAACCAACTGCGCTATACCCACCATAAAGATTCCGGACCCATTTAAAATTCCTTTCAACTGCGTACCGTTCTCCTTTACCCATAACGGGAAAATGTGCTCGAAGGGATTCGAACCCCCGACCCACGGCTTAGAAGGCCGTTGCTCTATCCAGCTGAGCTACGAACACATAAGAAAACACCATTATGTAAAACTTAAAAATCTTGTTAAGCATTCAGGTGTGCATTCACACCAAGCTTGAATGAATCTTGCTAAGTGCTTCATGCAAGCGGGTGATGGGAATCGAACCCACGTATCCAGCTTGGAAGGCTGGTGTTCTACCATTGAACTACACCCGCATGTAATCGGGGTGACAGGATTCGAACCTGCGACCTCCTGGTCCCAAACCAGGCGCTCTAGCCAAGCTGAGCCACACCCCGTTACAAATAGACAGTCAAATTCTGCCTTTTCGTGACGCAAGACATATTATATCTTAGCATGTCCAAAATGTCAACACCCAAACGCCAATATATTTTGCACAAAAATCAATATGAATTTAGATAATTTATTGTGAAACTCGCCTCCCCGTTAGAATCAATTTTCATAATCACATAGGATGGCAGCTTTCCCTCCTGTCTTGGACAGGAAATACTTCCCGGATTCACTGCAATAATTCGCTTCCCATAGTCCACAATCGGGCGATGGGTATGTCCGAACATAACAATATCCATACCTCTTCCATAGGCTTCCTTTTTGATATCCTCAATCCCGGCTGTCACATAGTAATAATGCCCATGCGTGATTAAAATATGATATCCGCCGACTTCAATTTCCTTTTCTTTTGGAAGCGTGGAAAAAAAATCGCTGTTTCCTGATACAATTTCAAGCGGACATTCGCAAATTTCCTCTATGTACTCCTCATAACCCTCGGCGTCCCCTAAATGGATGACCAAATCCAAAGATCCCTCTCTCTCTAGCACCTTCTCTAAATTTCCATGTTTCCTGTGAGTATCACTCACGACAAGTATTTTCATCTCTCTCATGAATATTCTTCCTTATTATTCGCATTTTTCTCGCAGCGCATCCTTCATTGCCCTTAAAGCCTTCCCACGGTGGCTCAGTTCATTCTTCTTTTCCGCCGGAAGCTGTGCGGTAGAACAATTATATTCATCCACATAAAAAATCGGATCATATCCAAAGCCATTTTCTCCGGCAGGTTCATAGCCAATATATCCCTCAATCGTTTCCCTTTTCACAATAACTTCCTTATCGGGAAGTACGGCAGCAATCGCACAGACAAACCGCGCTGTCCGCTCTTCCTTCGGAACCCCCGAAAGGCGGTCCAACAGATTCTGATTCTTTATCTCATAAGAAGTATCCTCTCCCATATATCTCGCGGAATAAATTCCCGGCTCCTTATTGAGATAATCAATTTCAAGGCCGGAATCATCCGCCAAAACAATTGCATCCGTACACTCAGCAACTGCCTTCGCCTTAATCACCGCATTTTCCTCAAAGGTGGTTCCGTTTTCCTCAATGTCAATTGAAACCCCTTCCTCCCTCATGGAAACGATTTCCACATCCAGATCTGCAAGTATCATACGTATTTCTTCCAGCTTATCTTGATTTCCCGTTGCAAAAACGATTTTTTTACCCATCACTAACAGTCCTCCAAATTTATTTCTAACGCTCTTTTGTATATGCCTTGATACACAAATTGCAATTCTGCGTTTCCTCAACCCTTTCCCAGCTTGTCCCTAAGGAGCTGATATAACCCTCTCCATCCGTCAAATCCACATTCAAAGTACTCTCATCTCCTGCATACTCAATCGCCAGCGGATGTACCGAATCCGGTGTTGTCACCTTTATGACGACTGCAAATTTTTCTCCCTTTGCTACATTTACCGCTTTTTTCAGATCAATTGTATAAAATCCGGCGTTTTCCAGCTTCCCAGAAGCGGCGCGCTGTCCTTTCTGCAAACTGTCAGTGTCCTTAAACTCCGGCACGATATAGACCTCATACTCGGTATTTTTACCCGTTGCATAAAACCCTACAGCTTCCACAGCTTCATCACCTTCAGCCGTATAAACATTTGCACCATATACGGTATCCTTGTTATATCCCAACTGCCCTACCCATCCGCATAAATCAGACTGGTAAATATTGTTATAATTATCTATATCTTCAATCTCAGTATATACCACATTATGCACACCAATGTTAGTATCATAATAAGAAACATAAAATACGCCGTCGTCACCGAAATTCGCTCCCCAGCTATTCTGACAGATAAATGCGCCGTCACCCTCTAGTCCAACAGAAAAATTCTCCTTAGAATAATTATCATCCCATCCAATAATAACCACATCATGGTTCGGTTTTTCCTGCCCCACATAACAATAAGCATTTGTCACATTATTATAAAAAGAAGAGCGGCTTCCTGCATTTTGCAGCGTACTATAAATAGCGCTTTGCACGCCCCCATATTTAAACACTGCTTCCTTAATTTTATCCAGATTCTTGCTCTCAATCACCTGAGCTTCCTGAATATGCTTTACTGCTGTAAGATTATCAACCCCAACGCCGTCATATGGGTCATCCGTTTCTAACACTGGTCCCTGCCAACTGGTTAAATATGCCATGCTCATCGTATATTGTCCGCCGTTGTCTCCGTTACTGGCAAAACTATTTTTCAAACTCATATGATCCGGTGAAAATTCAAAACTTTCCTCCGGCAAAAGCGAAGTTTCCAATGCTGTCAATGCCGCAAATGCCCAACAGGTTCCACGGCTTCCCTGATCCTTTACCGACGAACTCCGCTCTTTCTCACGCAAATCATAGGCAGAGGGAAGAATATTCGTATCCCCGGATGTATTCGCCGCAGTCACGGTATTCTCGTCAATATCCCAGTTATAGGAATATCCCAGTTCCTTTGAAATCACTTCCATAGGCACATAATATTCCCCCGCCTTATAAATCATAGGCGAGTCCAGCTCCAGTTCTTCTTCATCAAAAATAGCGCTTGTCTCATTTACTGCCATAGAAAGGCTGGCACTATATTTTTCAATCAAAAGCTCCTTGGAATCATATAAATGAACGCTGCAATTAAAGCTGTCCCGAAGAATAGATACCGGGATCATCACATTCAGATTCTCGTCCATATAAATTCCCGAATCATTATTAGAATAAACACGACTGTCAATTGCAGCCGTAAGCCTTTTTTCATTTACACTGGATGCAATTAATGGGTTCCAATCCCCCTCATCCAACATGGCTCCGCGAAAATCATCTATTTCTACATAAACGTCTTTTCCGTTATAAAATTTACAAACCAGCGCTAAACCAAGCACCAGTATAAATACAATGTATTTTTTTGAACATCTCATGCCTGCTTGTCCTTCTTTGGCGGTCTTGGACCTAAGAACTGATAAAAATATGTCTTTAACATGCCGTTATAAATCTTCCGGTTTTTATCCGGCTTTCTTCCAATATGCTTCGGTGCGTCCTCATAGCCGGTTATCAGATACATGGACCAGCTGTCAAGTCTCTGGTATGCCTTTCCAATCTGAGTATACAATGCACCAAGCGTCTCCTTCTCTTCCAGACGTTCTCCATAAGGAGGATTCGTAATCACAAAGCCATACTTTTTCGGATGGCTCAAATCCGCCACCTCACGCTGCTGGAAATGAATCAAATGCTCCACTCCTGCACGTCGTGCATTCTCCCTTGCCGCCTTTACAACCTCTCCGTCAATGTCATAGCCCTGAATATCGACCTTTATCTCGGTATCCACTAACTCCTCCGCCTCTGAAACCGAATCATACCAAAGCTGCTTGGGAATCAGGTTTGTCCACTGCTCCGCAAGAAATTCCCTGCTCATCCCAGGGGCAATATTCGCAGCGATTAGTGCCGCTTCAATTGGAAATGTCCCGCTTCCGCAGAAGGGGTCTACCAAAATCCGGTCCCGTTTCCAAGGCGTCAGCATAATAAGCGCTGCCGCTAACGTCTCCGTAATCGGCGCCTTGCTGCTCAAAGTCCGATATCCACGCTTATGCAGTGACTCCCCGGAAGTATCTATCGTAACCGTCACTTCATCCTTATAAAGAAAAATCCGAACCGGATAATTGGCGCCCGTTTCCGCAAACCATTCCACATTATGATATTGTTTCATCCGCTCAACCATCGCTTTTTTTACAATGGACTGAATATCCGACGGGCTGAAAAGCTTGCTCTTAATTGATGACGCCTTCTTTACCCAGGATCTTCCGTCCTCCGGTATATATGCTTCCCAAGGAAGCGCCTTAATCCCCTCAAACAGCTCATCAAACGTAACCGCCTTAAATTTACCAACCTTCAATAAAACACGCTCCGCCGTCCGAAGAAAAATATTTGCGCGGCAAATAGCTTCTGCGTCTCCCTCAAAAGTAACCCTGCCATCCTCAACTGACGTAATTTCATAGCCAAGATCATATATCTCTCTTTTCAAAACTGCTTCCAGTCCAAAATGACAGGGTGCAATTAATTCAAACTTTTTCATTTCATTTCTCCGTTAGTTCATAATACCGATTATGTGAAGCTGATTCTGCTTCGCATATATACTCCTATCTTATCTGTTCCCCACTTCACTGTCAATGTAATTTTCTGCCTCAATGCAAGTTAATTGTAACTATTTCAGCCAAAACTGAATAGTTGCGGTTAATTTTCCGTCAGCCTACTCATTTAACGCATTAATTCCTCCTACCAAAGTGTAGACTTGATTTCCCATCCGCATGAGTTTTTTTGCCGCAAGCATACTTGTACTTCCGTGCTCACAATACAAGACCAGTTTCTTATTTCTCGGCAGCGTATCCTTCCATTTTTCCATTTCATCATAAGGCAGATTTTTAGCGCCGTCTATATGAAAACGCCGGTAGTCATTTCTATCCCGCAAATCAATCAGGTACACATCATTTCTTCGCACCATTTTCCAAAGTTCACTAACACTGATAGTCTGAAAATTCATATATATCCCCCAAGAGAGCTTTTTCTCATGATAGAAAAACAGATTACAGAGTGTACTCTGTAATCTGTTTATTTACCTTTACCCTATTATATGCGCTTCTTAGAGATTTGGTACCTGCCGCAAAACTCCCTGCTTAGTAGGAATTTCTGCAATTTTCAGACTTGTTAGATGACTTATTCTTAGAGCTGTTAGAGCTGGAATTGCTGTAACTGTTCTGTGAATAATCATTCTGTGAATTGCTGTTCTGTGAATAACTGTTCTGTGAATTGCTATTGGTTGATTTGTTGTTTGCACTTTCATTATTCTTAGCCATAATGCTGCCTCCTTAAAATTCATTAGAAGAAAAACTTCCTTGGTACAAAAATATTATGGCTGAAATCAAACAATAATATTCATAAATTATTTATCAAAAAATTCCATTGCTTCCTGAAGCTCTGGCGTCAATGTTCCGCCGCTCTTTATATATTTATCTGTAAATATTTTTATATGCCTGATTTTTCGCTCCATCTGAATCCGATATTTCTGGAAAATATCCTGATACATCGGATGTTCGGAAAGACTTCCCCTGATCTGCTTGTTAAAAGGACAATAACGGAACAGAATTTCTCTGGCAACTTTATTCACACGGAAACTTCCACTCGATTCATACCGAATCCAACTGATGTAATCCATGACAAACACTTCTCGATAATTATTTTTGGCACGCATCAAGGCATTTTTAATTTTTTCCTTTGCATCAACCGATAAATTCTGGTTCTTACGATAAAATTGAATGTAATCGCAATACTCTGAAGTAAGCGAAGGCTCTGTGATATCATTCCAGCGCATACCCTGAATCTTTCGGCAAAATTCCCAACGATAACGCGCACAGACCGTCAGCATCATATCTTCCAAGTTCTCTGCTGTCAAGATTGAAAATACAAAGCGTGCGGGCGTATCTCTTTTCAAACCTGCAATCTCCTGCCACATCATAGCTCTCGTGCCAATATTTGGCATTAAAATAAAATTAGGGAGAATTTCTTTGTCAATCATCTCTTTATTCACGCCATGTTCTGGGTCTGAAAACATCACTTCATGATTAAATAATGAAAAATCAATCTTTCGAACTGCATTCATGGCATTTTCCAGCTTCTCAACAGTCACAAACATCTTTTTCACATCGCCAATCACATCTATGCTGTTTAGAACCGGACAGAATAACGCCAACTTACCATAAGTCGCTCTGTTTGCAGACGAAAACATATTGTCAATTTCATATACAACCTTTTCCCAGTTGTCATCCCGTAGGAGCAACTCTTCTTTCTCCGTAATCCTTCCCATACGTTTCTGTTCATGGAGATATCCGTTATAGTCCAAATCAAACTCATTTCTGCTTGGCTCCTGCTCACCCTTGTAAATCGCCTGCAGCCAATCATACATCGTAAATACGTGATCCGAGCGGCACTGCTCCAACTTATCCACTAAGTCATATAAATCATTTGCATTCTCTTCACCGGCTAACTGGACATCCATAAAACCAAAATTCAAAAACATACTTATAATTGTAGACAGCTTCTCATCTTTCAAAGAAGCATGAATCACCTTTTTGTACACATCATAGAATATTGTTGTAATTTCCCGGCGAATTTTTCTTGATGCGTCATCCGTAGAATAAGCGTCTTCCATTTTCTGATAGGTTGACAGAACATCCTTTACATGAGCTTTCTTCTCTTCTTCATATCCCGCAAAGGTAAGTATATGTTCCAGACAGTCCTCCCCTTCATCCGACTGACTCTGCTGGTCTAACATTTCTCTTTCTTTTTGAGCTGCTTGTTTGATTTCCTCATAATCACAATCATCAAATTCCTGAAATCTCTGAATAATCAGTCCTTCTCGATATAAACCGCATGTCCTGATATACTTTTTCATTTTCTCCGCAACAGAAAGAATCTCCTGCAGATTCATGTCTTTCTCCGCTGCCGCTACCGCCAATACCTGATACGACTCAAATAAATCAGATTTATGTTCCCCCAATAATATCTCCCGATTCAGATTTATGTATTTAAGCACTTTTTCTATCAAATGAGCTGCCGTATTCATTACATCTGCAGTACGTATGATTTCGCCAATTACAAGCGTATAATTCTTTCCATAAAATTGTTCCATACCCATAGAAGATATTCCTGTAAGCTCACGGAAATATGCAATTTCCCACTCTCCCAGTTCTCCTTCCATATATGGCTGCTCCAATGCTTCCATTCCCTGAGGCATCTTTTCCTGAATTTCACATGCCTGACAGAACCGGCTATACTGTTGATAGGCGTTCTTACAAAAAGTATAGAATTCCTGTCCCTGCCGTACCAGCTTTTGATACATCTCCAATACGCCCACAGCCTGTCTGACTGCCGCCTGTAAAAACGCTACTGCATATTTCGGCTGACTCTCAAATATAGCCTTAAAATCCTGCGGGCTCTCATACGGGAATGAATATAGCACACATTCCTCCAACGCAATATAATCATTCAGATAAATTCCTTCTTTACACCCGTCAAGCCCTACAAGATTCCCACTCTGCAATAGATAAGAATTCTTTTCACAAATCATCTGTATTTTTCCCTGTACAACCAGATACAGTTGACTCATCTTTTCATTCTTCTTAACAAACCACTTTCCTTTTGGCACCTTAACCATTCCCATAATTTTACTCCTGTGCTACTCTTTCCTTCCCCAAATCCAATGAATCAATAAACTTACTCCTATCGCTACCAGAATAATCGGCAGCAATAAGACCATCAAATGACCGACAATCACTATTACAATAAGAAAAATAATTGCAAACAAAAGAATCCCATACCATGAATTCAGTTTGAAATGCCCATACCGAATATCCCATTTTCCATCTTCGGAAACATCTATATGAAATCCCATCTGCCGCCTTGTATGCCCCGCATTACTTTCCTCATAATAAGTCTCATCATAGCCATTTCCTACATGCTCACTTGTCTCAATCAATGTATGCGCAATCAATCTAGGATTCCCTAAAGAATCTATGACCTCCTGCTCACTTCTTCCTTTGCGTGATTCCTCTATGATGTAATTCTCATAATAATGCAGATGTTCATTCACCAGTGCCTGACCTATATTCCCTTGTAAAGCCTGGCGCAACTGCTCTAAAAATTCCGCTTTTGTCATTCCTTCTCCTGATTTTCTAACGAATAAGCATCATTTAACACTACTAAACATGATATACCATTCTTCTACTAACTGTCAAGGAATCTGCTGTGTTCTTTTCCCTTGGCAAATACTTCTATCATCTCTCTAGTAAGGCTTATTCCATCATCCATTCCCTGCACCTCATGACGATATTTCCATTCCGCCTCTGCCAGCTCCGCTTCCTCAATAGTTATTGTATCTGCACCGTCTAATTCCGCAAAATACCCCAACAAAAGATTGCTGTCAAATCCCCAGGGCTGGCTTTTATAATAACGGATATTTTTTACTCTCAATCCAACTTCTTCCATAACTTCTCTACGCACTGTATCCTCTGCCATCTCTCCAATTTCACAAAATCCCGCAATCAGTGCATACTTTTTGTATTCTCGATTTGCATATTTTGTCATGAGTATTTTATCCTCATTGAAAACCGCTACTATAACAGCAGGTGAAATCCTCGGATATACCGTATTTCCGCAACTTGGACAATATAGCACCCGCTCTCGCTTGTCCTTCTGCAAATTTCCGCTGCACCTACCGCAATAGCGATGATCACGATACCACACATGCAAATGATAGCCGGTTGCAGCCGCAAAGCAGTCCTCATGAGAAACGGTATCCCGTAACTTCCGCACTTTCACATAAGAATATCCATCTGCTCTTAAGCATTTTTCGTGGCTGATATCCGACCAAGCTTCAAAAAGAAAATATTTTTTTTCGTCAATTGAAAATAGATAAGAAATCTCTGACGCTTTCCCAGCCAACACCTCTTTCATTTTCCCATATGTGGGAAATATAGATTCTTTGTCAGGACTTATCAATATATCATTTCCATGAAAAATCAGAAGTATACTCTCTTCGTCCAGTAAATGCTCCCCATATTCACAATAAAATTTCTTGGGTGTAATCTCCTGTAACATATATATTCTTCCTCTCCAGAGAAAATTTTAAATATAATAATATTTTTAAACCTCTCAGTTCTTAAATTATGAACTTCCCTTAAAAAGCAGCGTTCATAGTTGCTTCAAGAATATCTAACTCCCCCCGGACTCCCTGTATTGTATTATTTGTCAGCTCAAGAACGGATTCACCTCCTGTTGTTTTCTTTACAGTAATTGTTATTGTGTCTGATTCAAAAAATTCTTTCCATTTCTCCAGCTCATCCTGTACTGTATTATCTGAAATCTCCAGAATATCTAAGGTAATTAAACTGCCGTAGGCATAAAATTGGGCAGATATAAATTCTATGCTCTCTATTCCATTTTTAAATATCAAAGATGATGCATTTATATCAGAGCCATCCATATCTGATAAAAGCATCCCGAAAGTAAGTGCTTCTTTATCACCGGCATAATCTGCTGAAAAATAGAGATTATATTTTTCCTGATTAGACCCTACATATTCACAGTCCTCATCAAAATTACGAAATCCATACGTATTCCCCCATACATTCCAAAAATAGATTTTAACCTCATCATTAATTATGCCAAGAGAATATTCCCTCATATAATCTAATATCTGGTTAGTTTCTATTTTGACAGTTTCTGATTCTTCCACTAAAATATTTTCTGTCGTTTCAGATTCCTCTTCTCTATTTCTTTCACTCTCTTCGACTACTTTACTTTCTACTATTTCTGTATTATTGAGATTCTCTGTTGATGGACTATTACATGCTGAAAGCATAAAAACAATAGTTCCCAAGCTGATAGTTAACATTTTTTTCTTCATAGTAATCTCCCTTCATTTGTTAACGAAATATCAATTCTGATGTTTACACAAGATATATATAACATACTCCTTTCTACAACCAAAGAAGATTTTCCTGCATATACAAATAAAAACCTTTGAAAACATATATCTTCAAAGGTTTTTATGACGTGCGTGAGAGGATTCGAACCCCCGACACCTTGGTCCGTAGCCAAGTGCTCTATCCAGCTGAGCTACACACACATACAATATAAAATTGTATTAATACTAAATTAGTATCAATGCCGGCGACCGGAATCGAACCGGTACTGTGTCACCACAACAGGATTTTAAGTCC
>CAJTSH010000052.1 GCA_910578885.1 uncultured Lachnospiraceae bacterium | reverse complement strand
ATTGTAAAAACAATTTTTGATTTGCATGGTGCGAAAATTGAAATTGCTAATACTATTCAAGGTGTTATCGTTTCCGTACAGTTTTAGCACTTATATTTCAAAGGCGGCGAGCAGTTAGCTTGCCGCTTTTTCTATCTCCACACAAAAAACATATTCAATTCAAAGTAGATTCAAGTTAGGACGGTATTCTTTAACTGTACTCGGAAAAGGTAACAAAAAAACCGTTGTTCACAGAAAGGAGATTCTGCTATGAAAAAATGTTTACCCATCATCTTTGCCGCCCTCTTAATGGTAAGTGCGCTAACAGGGTGCGCAGGACGAAATTCTTCGCCCGAACAAAACAATGCTACTGCACCGAGTGGCGAAACTACTATTAGCCAACCTGTAACGTCAACCACCGGGGCTTCAAGCCCGACTGTTTCCCCTACTGCGTCTGCTGCATATGAAAAGCTGATTGCATACAAGACCGAGAACTACGGGGAGCATAGCATAGCCGATTTTAACACGACGCTTGCACCGACACCCGATGAATTGACAGAGTTCCTTGCCGCAGTAGCTGATGTGGGTAGCACCATATCCCCAAGTGACGAAAACTACGACTTTTTCACAACCACGATAACCTTTTCGTCTCAGGAATTATACTGCGAGCATATGGAAGAAGAACTTACATTTTCTATGCCACTCTCCAAACAAAGCAGACCATGCGACTATCTGGACGAGGACGGGGAAACAGTATATAATTTTTCCTGTTTCGTTGAGGCGAATGTCGCGTATTCTATCAACGCCCCAAAACTTGTTACAGTAGCGGAGCGAGATAAGGCGTTGCTGACATTCAAAGAAGAAATGCAAAATTACTTGAATGGTCTAAGTGAAGAAGAAATTGTGGGCGGCGATATTAAAAAAATGCTCATAGACAAGTCCACTGAACTTGCAAATAGCTTGTCTACCGAAAATATGAAACTATCGCCTTGTGGCATTTATATGATTAAAATTCACAACGCGGGAACAGAAATCACTAAATAAAAATACAATCGCCTTAATCTGCGAGGACATCTATTAGCCAGAATAGAGCATATTATCTTATATACTGCCTTGCAGAAAGGCGAAAAGTCGGTGAAAATTTGAAAATCATATTGACATATCCGCTTTAATATATAACAACAGTTGCATAACACTCGTAACATAACAAAACTGTAAAGAGAGGAAATATTATGCCACCAAAAGTCAAAATAACAAAATCCATGATTTTGAACGCTGTTTTGAAAATTACACAGGAAACAGGATTTGAAAGCGTAAATGCAAGGAGGATAGCAAATAAGTTACAATGTTCTACACATCCCATGTTTACCTGTTATGAAAACATGGAGGAATTGAAAAAGGATTTTCTTGATTTTGCTTTTGAATACTATAATCAGTATGTTGCGAATTATAAGATGTCTACGGAAGTAAAACCTTGTCTGCTTCTGCCACTTTCCTACATAGCGTTTGCAAAAGAGGAAAAATGTCATTGGAAAATGATGATATAGAAGAAATGCTGTTAAATTTTTTATCTGCTTTTAGTGGCTAAAAAACATTTAATAAGATTTGCAAGAAAGGTAGATATTCTCATACGTTGGCGCGTCAAGGCTATACAGTTGACGCAGTAGAGTTGATAGAACATAACATAGAGGTTTTCCAAAGAAATACTTTACCACATGAAATTATTTCTATTATTCAAGGAAATGCCTTAGACTTGTCTGCTTTTCCAGACAATCAGTATGACATTACACTTCTGTTAGATCCTCTATATCATCTTTATACGAAAGAGGATAAGGAACAGGCAATCCGTGAAGCAATCCGCGTAACAAAGCAGGGGGGTATAATTTTTGCCGCAAAATCGGAACCAAAGGATTTGTTTGAACTTGTCCGTAAAGAGGATATAGATGATTTAATGTCAATATTCCCAACAACCAGACTTCACTATATTGCGGCGGACGGTTGCTCTTTACTTATGCGAGAAGCTATTGACGCTATGGACAGTGAAACATTTCAACTATATCTGAAATATCACTTTGCTATTTGTGAGCGCGAAGATTTATTAGGAGTTACGAGCCATGCAGTTGATATTTTTAAGAAGTAGTCTGAAAGAAGGAGTAGTTCAATGCAAACTTTGCAATGGATATATTGCCCTGTCTGCGGAAATAAAACGAGGTTGCAGACACGGGCAGACACAGAATTAAAAAATTTTCCTCTTTTTTGCCCTAAATGTAAACAGGAAATTTTCACTCTGATAACTTTCATTTCAAAAAAATCCCATACATGTTTTTCTTGCCACTGGAAATACTTCAATATTATGAAAAAGAATTTTTTAATCTGCGGATTGACCGGATGGTGTATGGAAATCCTCTTCACCTCCATCGGCTCTCTCTGCAAAAGCAACCGAAAATTGATAGGGCAAACTTCTATCTGGATGTTTCCCATTTATGGTATGGCGGCAATTATCTGCCCGGTTCACAAACTTATCAAAAATCTGCCGGCGATTTGTCGAGGAGGTATTTATTCCGCCGGCATCTTCACCTGTGAATACGTGAGCGGTTCTCTTCTAAAACGCCATAACCTCTGTCCTTGGGACTACAGTGATTCCAAAGCGAATGTAGACGGTCTGATTCGCCTTGACTATGCGCCTTTCTGGATGGCTGCAGGATTGATTTTTGAAAAAATTCTAGACACTACAGAAACGGCTGCATAAAAAAGCAAAAACCCTTTTGTTCAGCTTTACGGCTGAACAAAAGGGTTTTGCTTTTGTCAGGTATTTCTGCCTATTTCTCGATTTATGCAGGCTGACCGATGAAATTAATCCTCCAAATCTCCTGCACCGATATCCAGCGTGTTTAATGTCCGACGCTTCCGTCTTGCGGTCTCAGACGCCTTTAAGATATAATCTTTTACTTCTCTGGCATGCTTGATATGTACCAGCGTCAGCTCCTTATCTGTCACATCACCGGTATAACAGATTACTGTTCCCAGCTTAAAAATTCTCTCCATCAATGTCACCGTCAGCTTTACATCTTGCACCTTATACATGTAACAATCATCTTCCTCGATTTTAAATAATCCGGCATCCCTTGTAATAATATCCGGCTTAATGATATATTTCGTAAATGTCCACGGCAGCCCGAAAAACAAGAGACGCTTACGCTCCGTAAATACTGGCTGAGCCTGATCCAAATTTTCTGTTTCCACATTTTTATTATCTGACATGTTTTCCTCCGTTCTATGCATATCACAGCATACTCTTCTCTGTGCTTTATCTTCTTCTCCATTCTACAATAAAGCAAATGAAATTACCACCCTTAACGGCCAGAATTCCATATGTCAATAAATTTTCCACTTTTTTCTATTCTTTCCTTTGTTTTTCATTTTATATCATATTTTTACATTTTGTATATGGCTTATCTTGAATTTTAGGAACAAGTATTATATGATAGGATACAAGCGTCAAATATTTGAACAACACAATACAACACAGGAGGAATCTTATGCGACATTTGATGAGTCCGCTGGATTTGTCCGTTGAGGAACTGGACAATCTCTTAGATTTAGCGAACGATATTGAAAATAATCCTCACAAATATGCTCATGCATGTGATGGAAGAAAACTTGCTACCTGCTTTTATGAACCCAGCACGCGTACAAGGCTGAGTTTTGAAGCTGCTATGCTTAACCTTGGCGGCTCTGTTCTTGGTTTTGCCGGTGCTGACAGTTCTTCCGCCGCTAAGGGCGAAAGCGTTTCTGATACCATGCGTGTCATTTCCTGTTATGCAGACATTGCTGCAATTCGTCACCCGAAGGAGGGCGCAGCTCTTGTAGCCTCCCAGAAATCCCAGATTCCAGTTATCAATGCCGGAGACGGCGGACATCAGCATCCGACCCAGACTCTGACAGATTTGCTCACGATTCGTTCCTTAAAGGGAAGGCTTGGAGATATTACAATCGGACTCTGCGGTGACTTGAAGTTTGGACGTACCGTACATTCCTTGATCAACGCCCTGATTCGGTATGAAAATGTAAAGTTTGTCCTGATTTCTCCTGAGGAGCTGAAAGTTCCCGAATATATCCGCGAGGATGTATTAAAGAAGAACAAGGTTCCCTTTGAAGAGGTGGAGCGTTTAGAGCAGGCAATGCCGCAGCTTGACATCCTCTATATGACAAGAGTACAGAAGGAGCGTTTCTTCAATGAAGAAGATTACATCCGTATGAAAGATTTCTACATTCTCAATAGAAAGAAAATGGAACTTGCAAAGCCGGACATGCTGGTCTTACACCCGCTGCCCCGTGTCAACGAAATCGCTGTAGACGTGGATGACGATCCAAGAGCCGCTTATTTTAAGCAGGCACAGTATGGCGTATACGTCCGCATGGCTTTAATTCTTACGCTTCTGAAATGGAAAGGAGACGACATTAAATGTTAAATATCAGTGGTATCCATGAAGGCTTTGTATTAGACCACATTCAGGCGGGCATGAGCCTCTCCATCTATCATGACCTGAAATTAGACCGTCTGGATTGCAGTGTTGCCATTATAAAAAATGCCAAAAGTAATAAAATGGGAAAGAAAGACATCATCAAGGTAGAATGCCCTATTGATGCTCTTGACCTAGATATCTTAGGCTTTATCGACCACAACATCACGGTAAATATCATTAAGGGTGACAAAATTGTAGAGAAAAAAGAGCTTCATCTCCCGAAGCAGGTCGTTAACGTTATCAAATGCAAAAATCCACGCTGTATTACCTCTATTGAGCAGGGGCTGGATCATATCTTCGTTCTTGCCGACGAAAAGAAGGAGAGATACCGCTGCAAATACTGCGAAGAGACCTATAAAAACCCGAATCAGAACGTCAAACAGAAATAAAGAACCATCTGGTTGCACATCTATTTGTCGGCTTTTGCAAGAGTCAAAAACCTCGTCAGCTTGCTATGGGGTCTTTGACTCTTTATTAATATCTTTACAGCCCCAGCTTCATCATCAATGCTTCCTGCAGCACTTGAGAAAAATTGATATTCTGCGACAGCGCTTCTTCATTCAGCCATGCCGGAATGCTTAGAGTCTTTTTCACCGCTCTTCCATTTATCTTCTTACGATATGCAAGCATGTCAAACTCCACTACAACCACAAACTGTCCCTGCTTTACAGTAATATCTTGAGGCAATGAAGCCTTCGGAAATGCTTCCCCTTCATCTTCCATATAAGAAAGTACCAAGCCCAGCGCTTCTACTGCCATTTCATAAGCCTGCTCCATATTATCTCCGCAGGTCATACACTCCTTCACATCCGGAAAAGTGACTGTAAATCCACCGGATTCCTCCAATTCAAATACTGCTGGATAAAATAACTTATTCATCTCTTACCTCCTTACAAGCCTGCTTGTTTTCTGATTGCAAGCTCCAGTCCCTTCGGAATATCCCTGCAGTGAACCGGAACTACTGTCCTCCGATTCGTCCTTTCATTAACAAAAAACTTATGTGAACCGTTCTGCCGGACTTCTACAAAGCCATTTTTCTTCAATAGTCTTATCATCTGTTTTGTTTTAATTGGCATGTATTTTCCTTTCTTCCATTTTAGTACGTATTATTACGTATGTCAATAGGTAATATTTATTATAGCCAGAAAAAATAATATTTTCATCGTTTGGGATAAATCAAGAAATCATAGAATATTTTTAGAATTAAAATCTGAAATCGAGTTGGGAAGATTTGTTCCATACACGCTCTGTCTGCAATGTAAATCTCACAAAACTGACAGAGCACATATAGAATTAGAATGGTCTGCAACAGCAATTACACAGCAGATTCATACAAAGCATACTCAAGCAAAAACTGCCTGATCCTGCATACGGACGCTCATAGGTACTTCCCATATTGGTATACCAAGTCCCACCAAACTCCAATTGCTGTTTCAACTGACGATACTGCATATTGCTCGGCTCCATCCTGACTGCCGTATCTGCATGCTCCATTGCGGTCACATTATTACCTACGCCAGCATTTGCCATAGCGCTGTAATAATACCATTTCGCTTCCCGGCTGCTGATATTGTTCAACACATTCAGCGCTTCCCGGTAACAGCGGTGGGCAATATAATTCGCTGCCGCCTGCATCTCAACTGAATCGGTGCTCTGTCCATATCCGCCGCCATAAGCGCCGTTGCTTCTTCCTGAGCCAAAGCCGCCGTATCCATAAGCGCCTCCATGCGCATTGCCTCCATAATTATATCCTTGCTGCTTTTGCTTCATAATCGAATCATAAGCCTGCTGAACTTCCTTAAACTTCTCTTCCGCCTGAGCTTTGTTGGGATTATTGACATTCGCGTCAGGATGGTATTTCCGGCTCAAATTCCGGTATGCTTTTTTTATTTCATCATCGGTTGCTCCCGGTGAAATTCCAAGCACCTGATATGGATCCATCTTTTACTCCTTACTTTCATTGCCATTCTCTTTTTTATTCCTCTTGGAAGAGACGGCGTTTTTCTTCTGTTTTTTCAAACGGTTATATTCGTATTTGCACCATACCCCGGAATATAGTATGTTGCGAAGTATCTCTGCATGCAGCAGAATTGGAAGCCTCTCAAATGATTTAGCACACTCCGACATCATACTTGTAAGCATAAGTCTGCTTAAAGTATCAAAATCCTTTCCGCTTTCTGATGCCAATACCACAAGGGGATTATAAGTGTTTTTCTTCCGATCCGCCTCAATATCTTCATATGCATCCATCAGATAAATAAACTTTCCCATATAAAACCCCATACAGCGAAGTTCCTCTGACCACATATCATCTTTCCATGCAAATATTTCTCCCAGCATCGTACCGCTCAATCCCGCCATCACATCTATATTTGATTCACCGCGCTTCTCCGCTTCTCCTAACTGCTCCATATAAGTCTCCACAGCGGCAACCTGACGGGGATATTTCTTCATGATACGCTCATAGTCTTTCCCCAGCATTTTTGCAAACGCCTTCTTGGTAAAAGAATGTTCGTCCTTCCAGTCATCTTCAAAATTCTGATAGGAAAGTATGATGTTCATATCTGCTGCATACTCCGTTACCTCATTGATGTAAGAAGTACGTTTTTTTGTCGGATGCAGTCCACAGGTAAATTCCTGCTTATCATTCTCAGTCTCATACAGCCCGGTCAACAGAACTATCAGAAACGTCATATCGTAATTTAACAGCATCTGCCCCTTACGCCCTGCAATTTCTTTTAATTTCCGGCAAAGCCCGCAATAATATGCCTGATATATTTTTTTATTCTCATCTGACAGCTCTTTTTGATTGATATTGATATAACCAAACATGACTTACACCGCCTTAATACTCTATCAACTCTTTTTTATAAAATCATGATGGCATCTAGGGCAGGTGATACAGATTTTCCCTTTCCCTTTCGGCACACGCACACGCTGCCTACAAGTCGGACACCGAAAAAAACGGTAGTCCTTCCTTTGTGCAAAGCGTTTCTTAAATGCTGCCCATTTTGCAACCTTACGGTAACGCCAGTTTAAATATTTCTGGTTCTGAGCGTACATCTTAGACACATTTTTTGTAAACATACGATAGTATGTATAAATCAACAATAACAGGGCTGCCCAGTATAAAGGCAGAAATTTTACAAACATCGACAATACCAGTAAAATCAGTATCAATGCCAGATATACGCGCGATAACTGATCCGCTCCATATCTGCCAGCCATAAATCTTTGTAACTTTTCTCTCATTGTCCGCACCTTCATTTCCTGTATTCAGATTCTGTGTTACTATTACTCCCTTCAGCCGTTACGGCAACGGCATCGTTTAAACAGTAACAACTCTCTACAGCCTATCATAATTCTTACAAAAAAAACCGTCAATAGAGTTATTATCTTTTAAGAAACATTTTATACTTTGATTAGATTTTCTGTTACAATTCACGGTTCTGGGAGCCGTGATCAATAATATTTTTCTTCCATAGCTTAAAACAGCTTTACCTTCCGCTCCATCATCAAAGTATCCTTCGCATATGCAACCGCATTTTCCGTCGTAATCAGGCTTTTCATATATAAATCATATATGGCTTCATCCATTGTCTGCATTCCTGCCTCCCTTTTGCTCTGCATCACAGACGGTATCTGAAAATACTTCTCTTCCCGAATCAGATTCCGTATAGCCGGCTCAGTCAGCATCACCTCAAATGCCGCCACACGTCCGCCGCCCTCCTTCGGAATCATTTGCTGACAGGCGATTCCTGCCAATGCTTCGGATAAACGAAGCCGGATACGGCGCTGCATATATTCGGGGAATATGCCAACCATATGCTCAACGGCTCCGCACACACTTCCCCCATCTATTTCCGCAAGTACAAGATGTCCCAGCTCTGCCGCCGCAACTGCCAGCTCAATTGTTTCCGCATCCTGCAATTTTCCAACCAGAATTACATCCACATCTTCAAAAAGCGCGGCTCTCAGACCATCAGCGCAGGTCGCACAGTCCTTTCCTATTTCCCGCTGTAAAATTAGAGATTTCCCGGAAGAATACAAATACTCAGACAGATATTCCAGAGTAAGAATATTTCGTGGATATGTATAAGATAATCGCTGTATCAGAGCCGCAAGCGTCGTTGTCATGCCGCAACCCGCCGACCCTGTGACCAGAATCAGCCCGCTCTTTCTATCTGTCAATTTTACAACTGACGCCGGAATTCCAAGCGCTTTTACATCAGGAACCTCCGTTGATAGCATGCGAAGTGTGATTGCATAGCCTCCCCTTTGGCAAAATACATGAAGGCGGACACGGAAAGTTCCTGAAATAGAACATGCCTTATCCCATCTGCCCTGCCGCCTAAGTTCTCCCATCTGCCCGTCGGTTAACAGCTCCTGCAACAGCGTCTTCATTTCCTCCTCGGAAAGCTTCTCTTCTGTTGCCGAAATCAGCTCTCCATCTATTCGATACATCACCGGATAACCCGCTGCCAGATGAACATCAGATGCCCCTCTCTTAGCGCCTTCCTGTAAATATTGTTCTATTTTTCCCATAGACTTCTCCATTTCTCATGTTCTTTCTCTGCAAAAAAATTCGCTATAATAGAAAAATCATCCGTTTTGTACCATTTCATGTACAAAACAGATGTATCTCTTTGAATGCATTATTGAAAACTAAGCAGGACTGTAAGCCGGGTTATGTCGTGAATGATCATCTATCTAGGATAATTGTCACCAATTACCTCAAGCGACCTACCTAAAGCTGGCGGGCCACGTCAACGCTTTGATCTGGTCTTGCTTCGAATGGGGTTTACAGAGCCTTCCCTGTTACCAGAGAAGCGGTAGTCTCTTACACTGCCTTTCCACCCTTACCGTTAAACGGCGGTTTATTTCTGTTGCACTTTCCTTGGAGTCACCTCCACCGGACGTTATCCGGCATCCTGCCCTGTGAAGCCCGGACTTTCCTCGTCTGCCATGCAGCCGCGATCATCCATCCTACTTAGTTTCCTCATAACGAAAAAAATTTGGAAGCACTGTTACATTATACACGTTTTATTCTCTTTTGGCAAATAAAATTGTAGTAATTATACATGAAAACAACTTCCGCCGATAAATTCCCGTAAAATTGAATTCGGACTGATCCCTTCAGAGGGAACCGGAAGGAAATAATCCAAAAATTTCAACAAGCGTTTTGCCTCTAGATACTCCTGACAATCCTTCTCGATTGCAAACAGCAACGGCTCCGCATACTGCTTTAAGACAGCCAGCTCGTAAATCAATGCGGAATTGAACATTACATCCGCTTCTTCCTGAAATGGGAAAATATATTTCTCTTCCCCTCTTCGCACCGAGTCCCACATAGCAATTGTTTCTCTTGCCGAGGTAGCTCTCGTTCTGGCATCCCGTACGATCCGCCGTAACAGACGTCCGTCCGTGGTAGGAAGGTAATTATGTTCATCTATATCAAGCTGCGTTAATGCACTGATATAAATTTTAAATTTACTGGATTTCGGAAGGGAGTGGGACAACTTATCATTCAACCCATGAATCCCCTCTATCACCAGAACGTCCTCTGACCCGAGCTTCATCATCCTTCCCTTCTCTTCCCGCCGTCCGGTCTTAAAATTAAAAATCGGCAATTCCACTTCCCTGCCTGCCAGAAGTTCACCCATATCATGATTGAACCGCTCTACATCCAAAGCCTCCAGACATTCAAAGTCATAATTTCCGTCTGCATCCCGGGGCGTATACTTCCGGTCAAGATAAAAGTCATCCAGCGGCATCGGATGCGGCTTTAAGCCCAGAGCCTTTAACTGTATCGACAATCGGTGGGAAAACGTGGTCTTTCCCGAAGAAGACGGACCTGCAATCATAATAAACTTCTTATCCTTTTCACTTGCGATCCGCTCTGCCAACTGTCCGATTTTCCGCTCCATCAATGCTTCCTGTACCAAAATGATGTCCTGCACTGTTCCGCCTGCAATCGCATCATTTAAAGCTCCCACAGTTCCGATTCCCATCGTTTTCCCCCATGCGGAAGCTTCCGACAAGGTCTGATACAATTGTTCGGATGGCACGAACGCATCAATGACTTTCGAGTTCGTTCCCGGATATAGCAGCATGAATCCTTCTTTATAGGGCAATAAGTCAAAGTATTTTAAATATCCGGTGGAAGGAACCATATATCCATAGAAATAGTCCTTGTAATGATCCAGCTCGTAAATATTTACCCGTGAACTTCTCCGATAGCCAAACAGCCGCTCCTTATCCCTCATGCCCAGTCTGCCAAAAAGAGCCACTGCCTCATCCGTATTCATATTTCTCTTTTCAATCGGCAGATTGGCGTCACACAAACGCATCATTTCCATTTTCAGCTTCAGCACAACTTCCTGCGTTACATCCATATCCCCCCGCAGCTCGCAGTAATTTCCCTGTCCAATGGAATGCATGATCCGTACCGTAACTCCCTGCTCTCCATAGAGATTATGAACCGCCTTCTGCATCAGCAGTAACACACTTCTCCGATATGCTTTTTTTCCGATCCGATTTCCTGTTGTGACAAATTCAACCACCCCATCGGTCTCCACTGTCTTCGATAACTCCCGCAGCCTATTATTCAGTAATACCAAAACAATATCTTCTTCATAATATTGCTGGTATTCTTCCGCAAGTTCTATATATGTCGTACCAAGCGGATAATCCTTTTTCTCTCCCCGTATCTGTAAATGAATCATTTGTTCTTTCATCTGTTCACCCCCTATACGACTACATAAGGCGCCGCTTCCCGCGCCTTTTTTATTCCTACTTTACCATCAAGTCTTTCCTCTAAAAACGCTTCCATAAAATCCGTAAAAATATGCTCCAGCCCAAAGTGACCCGCATCTATAATATGCAGCCCCTGCGCCACCGCATCCAAACCCTCGTGATGATCAATATCTCCGGTAATCATCACTTCTGCTCCCGCTTCAAGCGCGTACTGAATTTCTGTACCGCCGGACCCCGGCACAATCGCCGCTCTTTTTACCATATGCTCCGGCTCTCCAAATATACGGACATTTTCGATTGCAAAGACCTGCTTAACGAATTCAGCCGCACGCAGAACCGTCATAGCTTCCGGCAATTCTCCCTTTACTCCAATTCCGAGTGTCTTCCCGTCTGCTTCTCCAGTAATCTCTAAAATTTCCTGCTTTTGCATTCGGATTTTCTCTGCTGCTGCAAATCCCATATCGCCCACATCAAAATTCGTGTGCATGGCATAACAGGCAATCCCGTTCTGCGCCAGCTTCAAAACACGTCTTCCGATAAAATCCTCCGCCGTAATACGCTTCATCCCCCGAAAAATCATGGGATGATGTGTGATAATCATATCTGCTCCAAGTGAAACCGCCTGCTCTATCACTGCATCTGCAGCATCCACTGCAAGCAGTATCGTCTGTACCTCTGCTTCCCTATCGCCGACCAAAAGCCCTACATTGTCCCAATCCATTGCATTTCCTGGCTGATAAACCGTTTCTATACTCTCTATTATCTCCTTACACTTCATCCATGCCACCCGCCTTCGCCTGATTCTCTTCCTATTCTCTGCTTCCGACCGCCTGCTTTTCTGTCTTGTCCATCACGGCTCTCGCCGCTTCTAACACCAGCCGCCTTTCCTCTAACTCACGGCGCCTTCTCTCCGCTGCAGCGCTGTCCTTTTGATTGCCCAGAGATTCCCGTATCTGACGAATCAAATGTTCCTCTCTTTCCAGATATTCCCGCAATACAGGATGATTCTCTTTTAAAAGCTGTTCTCCATACCGGTCATATGCAGTCTGCAAAAACTCCCGCTGCATGTATTCAAAATCTGCCGCTTCTTTTTTCTCCATTCCACAAGCGGCAGATTTATCTCTGTGAACACACCGGAACATCATGTAATACTTTCCGTCTTCCTCCACCATATCCTGCCTGTCTATGATAAATCCATGCAAGCCCACAAAGCGGCGTACCTGCTCTATATCAGACTGAGGCTGCAAAATAAGTTCTTTTACAGCCCCTAATTTCGTAAAACTATCTTCCAAAATCCTTATCACCAGTCCGCCGCCCATTCCTGCAATCACAATGGAGTCACACTCCCCCGTTTCCATTGCCCGAAGCCCGTCCGAACGTCTTGCCGCTATGTAATCACAAAGCCCATTCTCCTCAATATGTTCCCTTGCACGCGTCAAAGGACCTTCATTTACATCCATCGCCAAAGCCGATTCACTGACTTTTGCCTGCAAGAGATAAATCGGGATGTATCCGTGGTCTGTTCCCACATCACAGACCCTGTTCCCCGGCGTCACAAGACGCGCTACCGCCTCTAATCTTCTTGATAGCTTTATCATTTTCTACTCCAGATAATCCTTTAATTTACGGCTTCTGCTTGGATGACGCAGCTTACGCAGCGCTTTCGCCTCAATCTGCCGGATACGTTCACGCGTTACATTGAACTCCTTTCCAACTTCTTCCAGCGTCCTTGCACGTCCGTCCTCAAGACCAAATCGCAGGGTGAGCACCTTCTGCTCCCTCTCGGTCAAGGTTCCAAGCACTTCCTCTAACTGTTCCTTCAATAAGGTAAACGCCGCCGCATCTGCCGGAACCGGAACATTGTCGTCCTGGATAAAATCTCCAAGATGGGAATCCTCCTCCTCGCCAATCGGGGTCTCTAAAGAAACCGGCTCCTGAGAAATCTTTAAGATTTCACGCACACGGTCTACCGGCATATTCATCTCTTCCGCAATCTCTTCCGGGGTCGGTTCACGCCCTAATTCCTGCAGCAACTGTCTGGAAACGCGGATCAGCTTGTTGATAGTCTCTACCATATGAACCGGAATACGGATGGTTCTCGCCTGATCTGCGATTGCTCTGGTAATCGCCTGACGAATCCACCAAGTTGCATAAGTGGAAAATTTATATCCCTTCCGGTAGTCAAATTTCTCCACAGCCTTAATAAGACCCAGGTTTCCTTCCTGAATCAAATCAAGAAACAGCATTCCACGTCCTACATACCGCTTGGCAATGCTGACCACAAGACGCAGGTTGGCTTCCGCAAGACGCTTCTTCGCCTCCTGATCTCCAAGCTCCATGCGCTTGGCAAGGTCAATCTCTTCCTCTGCGCTCAAAAGCGGAACCTTACCGATTTCCTTTAAATACATCCTCACCGGATCCTCAATGGATACGCCGTCCGGAACGGACAAATCGATTTTTTCTACCTCTACCTCGTCCTCTTCATCCAGAATGATGTCGTCATCCACATCATCATCGTCATCCGTGATACGAAGCACATCAATATTGTGGGTTTCCAGAAAATCTAAAATCTTCTCGAACTGCTCTGCATCCAGCTCCAGTTCTTTGAAAAAATCACTGATTTCCTGATACTCTAAAATGTTTCTCTTCTTCTTCGCAAGGCTCAAAAGCTCTTGGAGCTTCTCATTGAATTTTGCAATTCTCTCTTCCTGGCTCTTGTCTGCCCTTGCTCCTTTTTCATTTCTGGTACTTTTGTTTGTCTTTTTCTCTTCCATACTTTCTTCCTCTCAGGTTTTTCACCAAAGCTAGTTACTATTTTGTCCTTAATCAATAGAAATATGCAAATTCTTAAGCTTCTCATTCTCAAGCTTTTCCGCTAACAGTTGATTTCCCTTCTCTGAATCATCCGGTGAAAGATGTTTAAAACGATAATCAAGGCTGTTCTGCTTCACCCTCACAATGGTTTCTTTCAATGCTTTTTCTTTCTCTGCATTTGTCTCTATCTCGTTAAGTTTTGCATGAAACAGCTCCGCAATTTCTCTTGCTTCTTCCTCATCTTCAGACGTGCTAATGATGTCCGCCGCCTTGATTTCTCCATGTTTCTTCTGCTGATACAGAATCCGTGCGGTTCTTCTGAAAAGCTCCTCTGTAAAATCTTCCGGAGAAATATATTGCCGGATAATTTCAAACGCTTTCTCGTTCTCAATCATCCAGGTAAGCAGTAATTTCTGCGACTGCCTCATTCCGTCTTCTTTTTTCTTTTTCTCTTTGAAGCTTCCCTTTAGCGGCTCTCTTCCTTTTACAATGCCGCCCATTGCCCCGAAGTGATTGACCAGCCTCCGAAGGTTCTCAAAACCTATCTGGTATTTTTCCGCAACTGCTTCAATATAGTTATTGCGCTCCATCTCCTCGGTAAATCCCAGTAATTTTTTTGCGGTCTCATTATAAAATGCCGTCTTTCCCTCGGGATCCTTCATATCATAATTCTGCTCTAAAATCCGAATTTCAAACAGAAAACTATTTTCCGCCTCGTCGATCCGCTTCTGGTAAGCCTCGGCGCCGAGCGCTTTGATGAATTCATCCGGATCTTTGTGCGGCTTCATATTGATGACTCTTGCCGTAAGTCCAGCTTCTTTTAATATAGGAATTGCCCGAAGCGCCGCCTTGATACCGGCGCCGTCACTGTCAAAGGTCAGATACACCTCGCTTGTATAACGCTTGAGCAGATTGGCATGTCCAATCGTAAATGCGGTTCCCAAAGACGCCACTGCATTATCAAAGCCTGCCTGATGCAGTGCGATCACATCCATATATCCTTCGCACAATAGTATCTGCGGACGTTTGCTTACCCTTGCCAAATTCAGTCCATACAGATTCCGGCTCTTATCAAATATCTTCGTCTCGGGCGAATTCAGATACTTCGGCTCCCCGTCTCCCATGACGCGTCCGCCAAATCCAATGACCTTCCCCCTTACATCCATAATCGGAAACATGGCGCGGTTCCAGAACTTATCTCTTCCGCCCCGCTCATCAATCGTCACTAATCCGGTTTCTTTTAGGATGGAATCCTCATATCCCTGCTGCCTTAAATACTGATACAGACCATTGCTGTACTGATCTGTCGCCCCTAGTCCAAATTTCTGCATCGTGGCGTCGCTCAAACTGCGTCCATGAAAATATTCATACGCCCGTTTTCCTCTGTCACTCCGCAGCATGACATAGTAATATTTTGCAGCCGCTTTGTTAATCTCTAATAAACGCTGGCGTTTGTCCGCTTCCCGTTTCGCCTGCGGCGTCGCTTCTTCCTTCGGAAGCTCTATTCCTACACGCTCCGCCAATGCTCCCAATGCCTCCGGAAACGTAAAATTCTCATACTGCATCAAAAAGGTAAATACATTCCCGCCGGCTCCGCAGCCAAAACAGTAATACATCTGTTTGTTCGGAGTTACGGAAAAGGAACCTGTCTTTTCGTTATGAAACGGACAAAGCCCAAAATAGGTGCTTCCCTTTTTCTGCAGCCTGACATATCCGGAAATCACATCTACGATATCATTCCGGGAGCGAACTTCCTCCACCAGCTCATCTGAATAATATGCCATCTATTAATTCACCTGCCAAGCCTTTGGAACAAAATATTCGGAAAACTTTGCTGTCGCATACTGGTCAGTCATGCCTGCAATATAATCGCAGACAACTCTGTCTTGTTTGCCGCCGTTTGCCATCATGTTGGTATACTGCGCCGGCAGCTCCATCGGATGCTTCATGTAGTATTCAAATAAACGTTCCAGTAATTCTTTTGCTTTTACTTCCTCCCCTTTTGCGCTTGAATTCCTGTACACATTGGTAAACATGAATTTTCGCAAGTCCTGCATCGCCTCCAGCACGTCGGCGGACATTATAATGTCGTTCTTATCCATGCTGTTGGTAATAATATTATGTATCAATGTATCCAGCCGTTCTGTCGTGCTATTCCCCAGAATCGCCCGCAGCTCAAAAGGGATATCTTCTTCTGTCAATATTCTGCCGCGAATGGCATCATCAATATCATGATTGATATAAGCGATCTTATCGGAAAACCGGACGATTCTCCCCTCCAGCGTATTGGGCATCGTGCGGGTCTGATGGTTCAAAATACCGTCCCGCACTTCCCATGTAAGGTTCAAGCCCTCGCCGTTCTTTTCCAGAATTTCCACAATGCGGACACTCTGTTCATTGTGCTTAAATCCTCCTTCGCAGAGCTTGTTCAAAACGGCTTCTCCGGCATGTCCAAAGGGCGTGTGCCCCAAATCGTGTCCAAGTGCGATTGCTTCTACCAAATCTTCATTCAGTCTCAATGCTTTCGCTATCGTTCTTGCATTCTGGGATACTTCTAAAGTATGTGACAGTCTGGTTCGATAGTGATCTCCTTTCGGCGTCAAAAATACCTGTGTCTTATTCTTCAAACGCCTGAACGCCTTACTGTGCAGGATTCTATCCCTGTCACGCTGAAAGACCGGCCGGATGTCACACTGTGGTTCGGGTCTGTCCCTGCCAATGGAATTCTCGCTGAAGGTCGCATATGGACTTAATGTAGAATGCTCCATTCTCTCCATTCTTTCCCGAATCGTCACCTGTCACCGCCCCTTTCCTGTTATATATCATAGGAAAGCCATAGACTTTAGCACTTCACAGCAACAAGGTTTTTCCTATGATACAACATATTCCCCTAATATAAATATTCTGTGTTCAACAGACTTTTCCTTTATTATTCTTTTAATTTTAGTATTTACCAATTCTTGCCGCAATAAACCTCGCCATTTTATAAATCGGATTTTCCATATGCTTTCTCACCTGTTTCAGTTCTTCCCTTACGTGAATTCCTTGCGGACAATGCTTCTCACACTTTCCACAGCCAATGCAGTTGGAGGCGTTACTCGGATTCGTCTTTAAGGTAGTACACATAAAGTATGCCTTCATTCCGCTGTACCAGCTGTCTGTATATCTGGTATTATATGCAGCAAAACAGGTCGGAATATCCACGCCCTTCGGACAGGGCATACAGTAGCCGCAGCCGGTACACGGCACTTTCATATGTTTGTTTATCTCTTCCTTAACACTCTGGATTACTGCAAGCTCCTTTTCGGTAAATGCTTCCGCTCCGGCGTCCTCTGCAATTCTCACGTTTTCCTCTACCTGAGCAATATCATTCATCCCGGAAAGGATGACATTCACCTGCGGGTGATTCCAGATCCAGCGCAGTCCCCATTCCGCATAGGAGCGATTAGGCTGTGCCTTATCGAATATTTTCTTTGCCCCTTCCGGCAGCGCCTGTACCAATCTGCCGCCCCGAAGCGGCTCCATGATAATGACCGGTATTCCCTTTTGCCCTGCATAGTTCAATCCTTCCAGCCCCGCCTGTGAATGTTCATCCAAATAGTTAAACTGTATCTGTGTAAAATCCCAGTCATAAGCATCTAATATCCGCTTAAACTGCACCGTTCCCCCATGAAAGGAAAATCCGATGTTCTCAATCTGGCCGGAGGCTTTCTTCTCCTCAATCCATTCTTTGATTCCAAGCCCCACCAGACGCTCCCATGCCGCAATATCATTTAACATATGCATCAAATAATATTCAATGCGATCCGTCTGCAGCCGTTCAAGCTGCTCCTTGAAATACCTCTCCATATCCTCCAGTTTATTGATGTAATAATGCGGCAGCTTCGTTGCAATATTAACTTTCTCACGATACCCCTTTGCAAGAAATTTCCCAAGGCAGACCTCGCTCCCGCCGTAGGTATACGCCGTATCAAAATAATTCACGCCATGCTCTATGGCATACGCCATTTCCCGTTCCGCCTTCTCTTGGTCAATCGCTGTTCCCCTCTTGGTATAGCGCAGGCAGCCGTACCCTAAAATGGACAGGCTTTTTCCATCTTTCTGATTGATTCTGTATTGCATTGCCGGTTCTCCTTTCACACAAACAAAAAATCGGGAACCTTTCGATTCCCGATTCACGATGCAGGAGATGGGACTTGAACCCACACGATATTGCTACCACAGGCACCTGAAGCCTGCGCGTCTGCCAATTCCGCCACTCCTGCGAACAAATGATATTTTACTATAACCCATATGGTAAAGTCAAGTGTTATTTTTCATGTTTTTTATACATTTTTTTATTATTATGTATCTTTATTCTTAAGCAAAAAAATATTTACAAAAATTTAACTCAAACCATTGACAAACAAACTTTGATTTGGTATTATTTTTAAGTCGTCGCGATAACGTGTTGGCGATTTGCGGAAGTGTCGGAATTGGCAGACGAGGCAGACTCAA
>CAJTSH010000051.1:409-19135 GCA_910578885.1 uncultured Lachnospiraceae bacterium | reverse complement strand
GAATAGTGGTTTTATTTGAGTATAAAACGCTGTTCTCTTTTTTTGTAAAAGATGGCAGAGAGGGACAGGTCATGTTTAGAAAAAAACAAAAACTGTATATATGCAAAAAACGAAAAATACGGAATGGTTATACACATCAAGGTGTACTGCAAGGAAGGTTGAAACTTACCTGCGGTACACCTTTTTTGTTGGTGTGAAATTTGTCTGATTTTAGATGTTATTGCAGTTTCGCTTTGACTGCTGCTGTTCCGTTTTGTGGCAGAAATTTTGATACGGTTTACTGTTTTATGTATGGCTGTTTTGAGAGCATGGCTTTTTGTGTATCCCACACTTTTTTCATCAGTTCCTTTACCTCCTTTACATCAGCGGCATAGACGTTTCCTGTGGCATTCATGCGCTTTGCTATCTGGTTCAGATTGCCGCCAATTTTTCCGAGTGCGGCATTGTATTCCCGAAGCTCGGAATAGTCAATATCATAAACAAAACCATACAAAATTTGGCGGCGCAGGAAAGCGGATTTGCTTTTCATGCCGGAGGCTTTTACTTTCTGTTCCAGTATGTACTGCTCATCGTCACTCAGATATATTTTTAACTCGTTTTTACGTTCTCTGTTTGCCATTTTTTACGTCCTTTCTGTAATGGATTGATGAAAGTATTTTACACAATCTTCTATCCCGTTATGGGGGATATTCGTGCAGAAAAATGAGTGAAAAAATCAGAAATTCCGGCAGGGCATTTCATGGATTTTTGAGCGCAGAGGGGGGGCTAGGGGGAAACAATGTCGTCAACTTAAGCCGAAAATCCGCTAACTATAAATTTACGCGTATGAAAAAACCATTTGTTATTCCGTGATGACTCACTTTTCTTTTGAAATGTCTGTCTGGACGGATAATGGACCTTACGTTTTTGGCGCGCTGAATCAATTGCTGCAGTTTATCCTTGTAACACCGGATATTTATTAAACACCGGATATATCTGGAAACTGCGCCTATGATGTAGCTTCTGTTTAATTGGTATCTATGTCTGCCCCTGTTCAATTCTTCCCTGATTTCATTTTCTGTAGAGGATTTAATCAGTGCAGACAGGTTTGATATAAATAAAGCTGCATACAGTTCCTGGCGAATTGCCTGGGGATTTTTCCCGGAAAAATTCTCCAACCGTACCCTTGTTTTAAGTTCCCCATACTTAGTCTCTATTGACCATCTTTTGTGGTAAAGGTACTGATGGTAATGCATATCCTGATATTCTTCAAAAAGATTGCTGACAAGTATATGCGGCTCTTCCCCGGAGGTGTCTTTTATTACGCGCAGGCTGACTGTTCTGCCTTTGTGGATGTCTGATACGCTGTGCTCTCCGTCAGGGCATTCATTGACACATGAGAGAAAGGAATGCGTACACCTGATCAGGTAAAAAAATCCCTTATCCTCAAGTTCGTATATCAGCTCTCTAGATGGATAGCCACGGTCAAACAGGATTAAGTTTTTGTATCCTTTGCCATTTATGAGTGCCTCTGATGAGAGAAGTTTGCGGGCATGTTCTCTTTCGCCAACGGATATTCCCGTAAATACAGCATCCACAATCAGGTCATTTGTAACATCATATAATGCCGTCAGCCTCGCGGAAGGATAAGAGTGCTGATTACCACCTTTTAAGCCAAATTCAGTCTCGTTGTTTTTGTTGTGGTCAACGGCAATTTCGGAACCGTCAACGGCAAATACACGGTATCCATCCCATGTCCTGGGATGGTTTGTGAACTGGAACAGTTCGGTCGATAAATGAAAAATATCTTCAAAAGCAAGCGGTGATATTTTATAGCGTGCTTTTGAAAAAGCCTGTTTGGAAATGGAAAAGTTTTTTTTATCAAAAAACAAATCCAGTTCTGTAGTCAGTGACTTTTGCGGCATACTCAGCACAAAATACATTATGTCCTGGAATGAAAGCTTTCTGTTTCTTGTAAAGGCAGTTTTTGATATTGTCATCATGGACAACATTGACACAGCGAAAGGCATCAGCGACCTTGTCCCCATGCAGGACTTATTCAACGAATGGCACGCCAAGAACACGAGCCAGAAAGTGCGGAATGTCCTCCGCAATAAGGGAATGTCGGGCGCACCGCTTACAACCATCCCGCCATTTGGATACAAAAAGAATCCAGACAACCCAAAAGAATGGCTTGTTGACGAGCCTGCGGCTGAAGTTGTAAAACGGATTTTTGATATGTGCGTGGCAGGGTTCGGACCGACACAGATAGCAAAAAAACTGAAAGCCAACAAGGTGATGACGCCTACGGAATACTGGCGCAGCATCGGGAAACCGTACCGTCGGCTTTCTACCGTGCCATACGGCTGGTCAGCCGACACCGTGGGGAATATCCTCTCACGGCAGGAATATATCGGGGACACTGTCAATTTCCGCACCACAAGCAAATCTTTTAAGAACAAAAAACGTTTGGAACGCCCGCAGGGGGAATGGCAGATATTTAAGGACACCCACCCCGCTATCATTGACGAAGAAACTTTCCTGCTTGTGCAGGAGCTTCGGGAACACCGCCGCAGACCGACCAGACACGGGACTATCAGCATATTTTCGGGACTGCTCTACTGCGCCGACTGCGGGGAAAAACTGTATTACAATGCAATGGACAGCAAGCGTCAGCATCCCTATTTTTTCTGTTCCAGCTACCGCAAAAACTCTGACGTATGCTCTGCCCACTATATCCGTGAAGAAGTCGTGGCAGGGATTGTATTGGAAAGCATGCAGAGGGTATTCTGGTATGTGCAGAGTTTTGAAAAGGATTTTGCAAGAAAGCAGATGGCGACTTTCGGTAAGGAAAAGAAAAAAGAGCTTTCCATGAAACGGAGGGAACTTGAAAAGACAAAGAAACGTGTCAGAGAGATTGACAGCCTTATCCAGAAGATTTATGAGGACAATGTAAGCGGGAAAATCTCTGATGAACGCTTTGCCACTATGTCGATGGCGTTTGAGGACGAGCAGAAACGGTTAAAAGCGTCTATTCCCGACATGGAGCAGTACCTTGAAACCGAAACAAACAAAAGTGACAGCCTTCAGCGGTTTATCGACAGGGTAAGATGCGTCACACAGCTTACGGAATTAACACCTGAAACCGTACACGAATTTATTGAAAAGATTGTCGTGTCCAATCCAGAATATATTGACGGCAAACGCTACCAGAATTTAAAAATATATTATAACGGCGTGGGCATTGTCCGAGAGCCGTCGCCAGAAGAAATGGAAGAACTTTTCCAAGAGCATATGCGGAATAGGAAATCTAGCCAGAGCAGCAAAACAGCGTAGCCGCAGGGCTACACTATCTACATAATCACATTATTATGATGTGGGTGTCAAAAGTCCGAGTTTTCCAATCAACGCACTATACTTTGTACTTTCAAAATCACATATATACTATATACAGTATGTGGTGAAGACCAAAATTACTTTCGACACCTACATCATTATTATATTTAAGTCTATGCAATAATATCCTTATGGAAAATTCCCCATCCAGAGGTTTTTTGCGTGAATTTTTATCCTTTGGGTACGTTCAGGGGAATTTATGTGTTCTGAACGGTCTGAGGGATATTTTTTTGACTTTTTGAACCTGTCCGGCTTCTGGCGTGGAAAGGCTCTTTTATAAGGTGTTTTACAGGCAGTGAAGCAGGATATACCCTGATAAGTGAATTATACGCTCCCGTAGCGTATGGAGAAAAAAGAATAACAGATATGAATAACGTCCAGCGGGCATTTTGCCTGTCCGGGCGTTTTTTGAAAATTGAATATACAATAACCTCACAGGACGTGAGAAACTGTGGAGCTACGCAGCAGATACGCTATGACTGTCTGTTCCGGTAAGGAATTGAAAGTGAAGAAGCATCTGATGATGTTGAAGCAAAGGCACGAGCGAAAAAATATCAGTGTTGGAGTAGAAAACTTCCTATACAGGAAGAGGGGATTCTATTGGCGAAGAAACAGTTTCGTGATAATGATACTTCTGGCGAAAGTCAGTCACATAGAAAAGATGATGGTGCAAGTCCAATGTGGGCAGGTTTCCCGCATGTCACCTGTGAGGATATTTTTAATATGTTTATCAATGAAAGTTTATCTTACAGACGAATTTTCATTGATAAACATATCAAAAAATAATGATTTGGCGTGGGACATGATACATATAGGACAAGCAGATGTCAATATAATGGAATGTGGAAAAGTGAAAGAGGTGTATGTATATTGAGCATAGAAGAAATGAAAAATGTGGATGTAAGGACAGTAAAAAGGGAGGAACTTGCAGATATAAGAGAAGTGGAAGTAAATAAAAGGAAAAGCCGGGAAGGACAGATTAAGGACTATCTCGAACAGATTAAGAATCCTTACTGTTATAGATATGGGGAATATGTTGTTAAGATTGGCTTTGAGGATACAACAGTGACACTTACGGATCGGCTGCAGGAGCTGATATTAAAAACTGCCAGTGCAATGTGAAACTTTCACAAGTGAAATTGCGTATTTCTTCATTGGACAAAAGCGGGAATCTGTGCTAAACTATATTCAGGACTAAATTCATATGTGGAACCCTGATTTTATGGTTTGTCAGCACTATAAAATTAGGAGGAAGCGGTATGGGTGAATACATTTCATACATATCTTATTTGGCTGCTGTGTACCTGCGTCTGTCAAAAGAAGATGAAGATTTGCGGGAGAGCAAGGACAAGAAAGAAAGCAACAGCATCGCCAATCAAAAGGCATTGATATTAAAAGCAATAGAATCTATGCCAAATGTTACCCTTTATGACATTTATATAGATGATGGATTTACAGGACTTAATTTTGAACGTCCAAGTTTTCAGCGTATGTGCCAGGATATTTACGATGGTAAGGTGAATATGGTCATTGTTAAGGACTTGTCAAGGTTAGGACGTGATTACATTGATTCTGGACGCTATGTGAAAAAAATTTTCCCGTCCTATCATGTCCGGTTTGTATCTGTACTGGATCATTTTGACAGCCTGACAGCTACGCAAAGCGATGTAAATCTGCTGATTCCGGTCAAAAATTTTGTAAATGATAATTATAGCCGGGATATATCTGGCAAAGTGAGAAGTCATCAGGAGGTTATGCGTGAAAGCGGGCTGTATATCGGCGCTCATGTTGCATACGGCTATAAAAAACTGGAAACGGACAGGAATAAAATCATACCAGATGAATATGCGGCTGATATTGTACGCAAGATTTTCGACTGGAAGTTGAAAGGTATGAGTTCGGCGGCAATCGCTGAAAAACTCAATGAACTTGGTGTAGCAGCGCCTTCCGAGTACAAAAGACAACTTGGGGGAAATTATAAATGCGGTTTTCAGAAAAATGCAAAAGCAAAATGGTCGGCGGTATCTATTAACCGCATATTAAAGAACAAGATTTATATAGGTGTGCTTGAACAGGGAAAACGTGAAAAAGTCAATTATAAGCTGAATAAGGTTATAGAAAAGCCGGAAACAGAGTGGGCGGTAAAAGAAAATACCCATGAAGCGATTATCAGTAAGGCGGATTTTGAAAATGTGGCAAAACTCTTAAATCTTGACACCCGTAAATCTCCGGATGAAGAAACTTTGTTCATGCTGTCCGGTTTGATGTTCTGTGGGGAATGTGGCAGGAGTATGGTCAGACGTTGTAACCGTTATAAAGCGAAACAGAACATATACTATATATGTGCCACTTATAATAAAGGAAAAGGGTGCAGCCGCCACAGCATAAACCAGTCAGTGGTAGAAGATATACTGCTGGATGCAATCAAAAGGCATATTGAACACGTTGCCAAACTGGATGAACTTTTGACTTTAATGAAAGAGAATGAAGCCTGTTATGATGATGTGGTGGCGAATGACCGGGAAATCCTTGCTAAGTATCAAGAGCTGGAACAGTGTAAGAAGGTGGAAATGGCTTTGCACAGAGATCTGGCGGCAGGGATTATTTCCATAGATGAATATGAGCAGTTTAAAGAAAATTTTGCTCGTAAGTCCGCAGAGATAGAGGAAACAATCAGAAAATTGCAGGCGGAGATAGAAACAGTTTTTAAAGAAGGACTGTTTGCGAATGAATGGATTGATACATTTACGAAAAAAGGAAATATCACATCGTTAGATAAAAGTATCGTTCTGTCATTAGTGGAGAAAATTACTGTTTATGAAGAAAACAGAATTGAGATCACCTTTAAGTATCAGGATGAATACGAAACCTTATGTAAAATTACAAGTAGTATTGCCTGCAATCCTACTGGGCACATTCCGGCATCTATGAAGGGGGCGGGCATCAATGGCTAGGACAGCGGACAGGTATAGAAAGAACTATGTTAAAACAAAGAAAACTGACAAAGTATATCAGGTTGGAGATTATTTAAGGCTATCGGTGGACAGTGACTATACAGGGAGCGACTCCTTAGAAAATCAAAGAAAGCTGGCACAGGAATATATAAGTAGACGTCCTGACCTGAATATAGTAAGAGAATATGTTGATGATGGGAAAACAGGAACAGATTTTTCACGTCCGGCATTTAGCCGGATGATAGCAGATATGAAAGCAGGAATCATTGACTGTGTGATTGTCAAGGATTTATCCCGGTTTGGAAGGGAGTACATAGAAGCCGGCAATTATATTGAGAAGGTATTTCCGTTCTTAGGTGTGCGCTTTATATCCATTGTTGACAGGTATGATAGTGCTGATGCAGATTGCAGTAGAGAACTTTTGCTTATTTCTCTTAAAAACCTTATGCATGAGATGTATGCAAGGGATATTTCCAAGAAAGTAGGAAGCACCTTTCGGACGAAACAGGAAAAAGGGATGTTCTATCGCAGTGCTACGATTCCTTATGGATATAAGATGAATGGAAGTGGTACGAATTATATGATCTGTGAGCAGACAGCTCCGATTGTACGGGAGATATTTAAACAGTGCGGCGAGGGGATTTCTAATTATGCAATAAGCCGATGGCTGTATGATAACCATGTTTATACACCACAGCAATATGCTTTGACAGGCAGTGTATATAGGAAGCCGGAAGAAGAGCTGAAAATATGGCATTGTTCTACAATTAAGCGGCTTCTGGAAAACCCTGTTTATATCGGAAGGGTTATAAGACATCAATCAGAGCAGAGCTTTTTTGCGGGGAAAAAGGCAGGTCCAGTACCGGAACAGGAGCAGATTGTTATTGAGAATAACCATGAACCGATTATTGAAAAGTCGATGTTTGAGATTGTCCAGAAGATACTAAGTCAGACAAAGGATAAAAAAACCGAATCTGCCTGTGAACGCCAAACGGTTGTATTTGAGAGAAATATATTTCAAGGGAAGCTGTTCTGCGGCTCTTGTAAGGCAAATATGGTCAGGGTAGGCGCTTATCGCTCTGTCAATGGGGTAAAGGAGCAATACAAGATTTTTAAGTGCAGTACTCATAGAAATCACTGCGATTTATGTGATACAAGGTGGATTGCAGAGGACTTGCTGTGTGATATTCTGTATGGCACGATGCGCAGGCATTTGAGTTTGATAAAAGGGATAAAGAAAAAGATAGAAAAAGATATTCGTTATTCCTTTGAAGAAAATCTGAAACAGACAGAATGGAAAAGACAAAAGATTGTGAGTACAAAGAACCTATTGGAGCAAGAGTATATGCAGAAATATTCAGATTATGCGGAAGGAAGTATCTCACAGGCGGCATTTCTGCAATATAAAAGTACCTATCATGAGAAAATAGAACTATGCGGGAAACAGGAGAATGTTTGTGCTAAAGAGGTAAAAGGGATAAAGAAGTGTCAGGCGGCTTTGCAAAAACTATTGTCGGACTGGCTTTGCTTTCAGAATACAAGGAAATTGACGGAAACAATGGTAGAAATCTGTGTTGACAGAATAGAGCTTTTTAATGATAACCGGGTGGAAATAAAGTTAAGGTATCAGGATTGCTTTTCGGTTCTTGATAGTTGGATGCAAAAGGAGGTGTGATTTTATGCTGTTTATGATTCTGGCACTGTATTTAAGGCTGTCAAAAGAAGATGGTGATATGGTTGATGAAAGCAATAGTATCACAAATCAAAGGCTCATTCTACGCAAGTTTGTGGAGCAAAAACCGGAATTTGCGGGTTTTGAGATAAAGGAATACATAGATGACGGATTCAGCGGTAAAAATTTTGAAAGACCGGGGGTTCAGGAACTATTGGAAGATGTAAAATCCGGTAAAGTGTCCATTATCATTGTGAAGGACTTCTCACGCTTTGGAAGAAACCATATTGAAGTCGGTAATTACATTGAAAAGATATTTCCATTATTGGATGTTCGATTTATCGCTGTCAATAACAGCTTTGACAGCAAAGACTATAAAGGAACGACACCAGATATGGATGTTGCGTTTGAGAATCTGATGTATGATTATTTTAGCGAAGAAAACTCTGTTAAAATTAAAAATGACCTGATGGGAAGGCGTAAGAGAGGAAAATACCTTGCTACATTTGCGGCGTTTGGTTATAAAAAATCGCCTACTGACCATAACCGTATAGTAATAGATGAGGAAGCGGCGGCTATTGTACGCATGATTTTTGAGAAGTATGCAGAATGTGGAATTAAGGCGGAGGTGGCGAGATATTTAAACCAGAAAGATATTCCTACGCCACAAATCTATGCAGTGAAAAGCGGCAGCACCTACCAATGGAAATATCAGGGCGAAAAAAAGGTGTGGAATGGCTCTATCATAGGAAGAATTTTGAAAAATGAGATATATGTGGGAAATACAGTTTTTCACAAAAAGGAAACTATTGAGGTCGGTTCAAGAAGAACGAAATGCCTGTCGAAAGATGAATGGGAAGTCTGCGAAGGCACACATGAACCAATCATATCAAAGGAATTATTTGAATATGTGAACAGCATGGATGCCCGGACAAGCAGCATAAAAAAACTGGCAGATCGAGAAAATTTAGATAAGACGGTATATTGTGAGGGAGAAAAGAGAAAAAGGGGAAGTGCGGATTCGCCTGTTAAGGGATTGGTAAAGTGCGGTGGATGCAGACACAATATGCAGCGTCGAAGCAGATTAAATGCGTCTTATTATTGCAGATATTACTATGAAACGAAGCAGGAGGGATGTTGCCCGGAGAATGTCAAGGAAACGGAACTCATAGCAGTTGTTTTGTCAGCAATCAGGAATCAGGCAATGCTGGCAGGGGAAATGGGAAGGTTACAGGATTTATATAACAATCAGTTCCAGGAGCGTGTCAAGGCGGATCAGGAGCAAAAGGAGCAGCTTCAGGAACAGATTCAAAAACTTACAGATAGCAATTTTTCACTGTATGAAAGCTATGCAAAAGGTGAGATTGATGCTGACTGTTTTTTACAGAAAAAAGAAAATAACAATAAGCAGATAGAAATATATGAAGCAGAACTTAGGGCTTGCCATTCAAAAGAAACAGCAGTACCGGATGAAAAGTCTGATTTGTTAAACTTGTTAAAAGGAAAAGAAAATCTAACAGACCTTACAAAAGAGGTTGTCAGACAGCTTGTAGATGCGGTTTATGTATATGGCGGCAACCGGGTTGAGGTTGTCTTTAAGTTTCAGGACAAAAGCGTGGAAACATTGAAAAATTAAGGTTTTTATGATATTATAAGGACAGGAGAATAGGATATGACAAATGAGCAGAAAAGGGAAGAGAAACAGAAGCTGCTTTTAGAACGCTTACAGGAAATGAGTTAATTTGATGACGAATTTATGACAAAATGTCTGGAAGATTATTCCAAAGGGGTAGAACTGATGCTGCGCATTATTATGAATGATGCAAAGTTAGTTGTAAAAGAAGCACAGGTACAGGCGGTAATAAAGAACCTGCAAGGGCGTTCTATCAGAATGGATGTTAAGACAAATGATGTGTCAAAGAAACAGTACGATGTAGAACTGCAACGAGCCGACAGTGGGGCAAAGCCGAAACGTGCGAGATATAACAGCAGTTTAATGGATGCAAATTCCATTCTTCCGGGAGATGATACGGAAATGCTGGCGGAAACGTATGTGGTATTTATTACAGAGAATGATGTGCTTGAAGGTAATCTCCCGATTTATCATATTGACAGGACAATTCAAGAAACAGGGGCGTTGTTTAATGATAAAGCACATATTATATATGTAAACGGAGAGATTAAAGATGATACACCATTAGGGCGGTTGATGCACGATTTAAGCTGTGCTGATCCAGACGATATGAATTATAAGGAATTAGCAGACCGGGCAAGATATTTCAAGAAAGATGAGGAAGGACGAAAAATTATGAGTAAAATCATGGAGCAGCTTTTAAATGAAGAAAAAATTGAAGCAGCAAAGCGTATGCTGGAAAGAGGAAAAATGACAAAAGAGGAAATTGCAGAGGATTTAGATTTGCCATTGAGTGTAGTGGAAAGACTTGAGAATGATTTACAACTGGCATAATGAATTTTGCGGTGGATTGTGAAAGCAGGAACTCATGAAACGGAGAAATCCTGCTTTTATTATATTGATTTTCTTGTTTTGGTATTATTCAACAATAAGAGAAAGGAAAAAACCATTATTACAAGATATTTTTCACAAAGTTCGTGTCACTAACTTGACACAAGGGGGGCTTAAGGCGATGGAGGAATTGGAGAGTATAGAAGAGGAGCGAAGAGAGAAACGCTTGCCCGGACCGGTGAGGGGACGGGGGATTGCCAGTAATGAGATGTGTACGTTTCTGATTATCAATATTTCTTCCTTGCAGTTGATTCCTGTCAATATTATTGCTTATCGGAGCCAGTATGGAAGCGTGAATCCTTCGGTGATTATCGGTCCGGCGCTGCTTGCGACGTGTGTGAGCACGGTAGCGGCGGCGGTGTTTTGTAAGATTATGGGTGGGAAGCGGAGAGCTTGAGGGCTTTTCCACCCTAAGTAATCAACTTCTATAAATCAAAACCAGCAAAGAATTGACGAATGATTCAAAATCTTCCGCATAAGATAGAATAGCAGTAAAATGAGGTACATAAATGAAAATACTATTATTTCTATCGGACGCAATCATTCCTCTTCTGATATTTTCCGTTGTGGGCTATGGAATTTTACAAAAGCAGCGGGTATATGACCAGTTTATTGAAGGTGCAAAAGACGGATTTCATACAGTATTGGAAATCATGCCGACACTGATTGGACTGATGGTGGCAGTGGGCGTTTTGCGCGCCTCCGGATTTCTGGACTTTTTTTCTTCAATCCTTTCGGTCGTTACCGACAGGATTGGATTTCCGGCAGAGCTGCTTCCGGTATCCGTGGTGAAGATGTTCTCATCCTCAGCCGCAACCGGTCTGCTTCTTGATATTTACAAACAGCATGGAACAGATTCTTTCCTTGGTCTGGCGGCTTCTCTGATGCTAAGCTCTACGGAAACAATATTTTATACCATGTCCATTTATTTTATGTCAGCGAAGGTTACTAAGACCCGGTACACGCTGGTGGGAGCGCTTCTCGCCACGTTTGGCGGAATGGCGGCAAGTATCCTGTTAGCCGGAAGGATGTAAAGTTTTTCGGTTTGGTATTTACCCTTTCTGTATATTGTGCTACAATGCAGAAGGATTGAAAACGGTAACCGTAAAGCCGAAGGCTGAACTATTACTGAAAAAGAGAGGCAGATGTAATGATATATAATAATGTCTTAGACGCAATCGGGCATACACCGATCGTTAGATTAAACCATATGAATAAGCCGGGAAATGCGCAGGTGCTTGTCAAGTTCGAGGGACTAAATGTCGGCGGTTCTATCAAAACAAGAACGGCATATAATATGATAAAGGATGCGGAAAATAAGGGGATTATCCATAAGGATACCATTATTGTGGAACCCACCAGCGGAAACCAAGGGATTGGTCTTGCGTTAATCGGAGCTGTCCGGGGCTATCAGACTATCATTATCATGCCGGACTCAGTCAGTGAGGAGCGCAGGAAGCTGGTTCAGCACTATGGTGCGGAGGTGATTCTGGTTCATGACGCAGGTAATATTGGAGACTGTATTGAGGAATGCCTTCAGACCGCACTGAAAATGAAAGCGGAAAATCCCAATGTGTTCGTGCCGCAGCAGTTTGAGAATCCGGCAAATCCTATGGTGCACCGTCATCATACCGGATTGGAAATCTTAGAGCAGATAGCAGGACCGATTGACGGATTTTGTTCCGGCATTGGGACAGGAGGAACAATTACCGGAATCGGTGAGGTTTTAAAGGCGCAGAACCCTGATATTGAGATTTGGGCGGTAGAGCCGGAGCATGCGGCAATCCTTGCCGGAGGAACGGTGGGAACGCATCTTCAGATGGGTATCGGCGACGGAGTGATTCCGGCAAATCTGAACCAGAAAATTTATAATGACATCTATATTGTTACAGATGAGGAAGCCATTCAGACGGCAAAAGACCTCGCAAGATTAGAAGGGATTATGTGCGGAATATCCAGTGGAACCAATGTGGCGGCAGCGCTAAAGCTGGCAGAGAAGTTAGGTGAAGGCAAGACCGTAGTAACGGTGCTTCCTGATACGGCAGAACGTTATTTTTCTACGCCTTTGTTTGAGGGTGAATAAAAAGAGAGGGAAAAGGGCAGTATAATATTTGACAAATAAACTGCAAAGGTATATAATGGCTTTTGCAGTTATAAATGGCGCGGGGTGGAGCAGTCTGGAAGCTCGTCGGGCTCATAACCCGAAGGTCACAGGTTCAAATCCTGTCCCCGCAACTATCATAAGCAGTAGCCGACATATGGTTACTGTTTTTTCTTTGTATTATAAATTGAAAGAAGGAAATGAAATGAATTCACAGTTTTTATTGACGCAGATGAAAGATGGAAAAGAGCTGTCGGGCAGAAAACAATTTCAACTGATATGCTTTTTGAGCATCCCGGCAATTCTGGCACAGATTACGTCTATTGTCATGCAGTACATAGATGCCGCGATGGTAGGGAGCTTAGGGGCAAAAGCTTCTGCATCAATTGGATTAGTGTCCAGCAGCACATGGCTGTTTAGCGGTATCTGTGGTGCGGTTGCCTCCGGTTTTTCCATTCAGTCGGCACGCTGTATAGGCGCCGGTAAAATAAAAGAAGCCAGAAATATCATGAGACAGTCAGTTTTGGCGGCAGCCATTGTTAGTCTGTGTCTGGTTCTAGGCGGTACACTGATTGCGGGCAGTCTTCCGAAGTGGCTCGGCGCTTCAACGGAAATTCAAAAGAATGCATCCGCTTATTTTCTTGTCTTTATACTTTCGCTTCCGGTTATTCAGCTTAACCGGCTGGCAGGCAGTATGCTTCAAAGCAGTGGAGATATGAGGACGCCGGGAGCTTTGAATATATTGATGTGTTTATTGGATGTGATTTTTAATGGACTGCTGATTTTTCCGGCACGCTTCATATCTATTGCCGGAGCTTCACTCTGGATACCGGGAGCGGATCTGGGCGTCATGGGAGCGGCGCTTGGGACGGCTCTTGCGGAGCTGGTAACTGCGGTATTGATGATGGGCTATCTTTGCCTGTATTCGGATACGTTTCGGGTAAAGCGGGGAGAGAGTTGGAAATTGCAAAAAAACTGCATATATAAGGCGGTTCGTCTGGCAGTGCCGATAGGCTGGGAAAATGTGATGATGTGCGGTGCGATGATTGCTACAACCCGGATTGTCGCACCGCTTGGAGCGGTGGCGATTGCGGCGAATTCTTTTGCAGTCACTGCGGAGAGCCTTTGTTATATGCCGGGTTACGGCATTGCCGACGCCGCCGCAACACTGACCGGGCAGAGCCTTGGGGCAGGGAGATACGAGCTGACAAGAAGATTTTCCAGAATGGCAGTCTGGATCGGAATAGCGATTATGGCAGCTGCCGGCGCAGCAATGTTTTTTGCAGCTCCTATGATGATGTCATTTCTGACGCCGGATGCCGAAATTCAGATGTTAGGAGTAGAGATATTGCGGATTGAGGTATTTGCAGAGCCGATGTATGCGGCTTCTATCGTGGCATCCGGTGCACTCAGGGGAGTTGGGGATACGCTACGTCCAAGCATGATGAATTTTATCAGTATTTGGTTCGTGCGACTTCCGCTGGCAATTATTTTATCCCGCAGTTTGGGTCTGAGGGGCGTATGGATTGCTATGTGTTTAGAGCTGTGTTTTCGCGGAGTCATTTTTCTGATACGTTTATATCGGGAGCGGTGGCTGCCAAAGGGGGGAGAAGAAATTGCGGAGGAAAACGGCATTTCTTCTTGCGGAACGAGGACTTGACTGTCTAGAATATCATATGGCTATTAACGAACCGGTCACATGGGAAACATGCACGATGAGAAGCTGGCTCAATGGCGATGGGTGCAAGTCAAATAAAAGAGGCGCAGACTATACAACGAAACATCTTATAAACAGCGCATTTTATTCAAAGGAAAGAAATGCGATAAAAAGAAAGCGGATTTGAAGGCGGAATAGAGAGAATGTGTGTGACATTCCTTGGAGTAATGCTCATGTGCGGTAAAGTAACGCAAAGATTTGATGGAAAAAAGCACTACTATTCCGAATTTTCATAACCAATAAGGAGCAGGACAAACACAACAGTTTGCTCTGCTTTTTTAATCTCCCATTGACAATTAAGGCTTTCTGTTTTATACTGTACTTTATTAAACATAACAGTACAAAACAGGATGGCGGTGAGAAGTTGGAAATCGTAGTGAGTAATAAGGCAAGTCGCCCCTTATATGAGCAGATTGCTACACAGATTAAAGCAGCGATTATGAGCGGAGAATTAAAAGCTGGCGAAGCAATTCCTTCTGTACGGGCGTTGGCAAAATCTTTGCATATCAGCATTTTAACCGTTCAAAAAGCATATTCAACATTGCAGGAGGATGGTTTTATTGAAACCACAGCGGGAAAAGGCTGCTATGTATCGGCACAAAATCAGGATTTTTATCTAGAAGAACAGCAAAAGAAAATTGAAGAAAGATTTTCAGAAGCAATAGAAATAGCCCGCGCAAGTGGAATTTCTTTCGATAAGTTGATTGAATTGCTAGCAATTTTATATGAGGAGGACGACTAAATGACCAACAACATTTTAGAGATACACAACCTGTCAAAAGATTATGGCGATTTTGTTCTTGACAGGGTTAGCTTTTCGCTTCCAAGGGGCGTTATCATGGGACTAATCGGAGAAAATGGAGCCGGAAAGTCAACCACGACTAACTGTATTCTGAATGAAATACAGAAAAACAGCGGCGAAGTCTTGATTTTTGGAAAAGATCATATTTCTGATGAAATTGAAATTAAAAGTAAATTAGGTGTTGTCTTTGATGAAAACCATTTCCCGGATATTTTTACCCCTACGGAAATTGGCAAATATATGTCTGGTATTTATTCCGGTTGGGAATGGGTTACTTATCGCCAATTTCTCGAAAAGTTCGAACTGCCAAAAGATAAGAAAATCAAAGACTTTTCAAAAGGAATGAAAGTAAAAATTGCATTTGCAGTTGCACTTTCACATAAAGCGGAGCTATTGATTTTGGACGAAGCCACAAGCGGGCTTGATCCGATTATCCGGGATGATGTTCTGGATATGCTGATTGATTTTGTGCAGGATGAAAATCATTCTGTTCTTGTATCTTCCCATATCACAAGCGATTTGGAAAAAGTGGCAGATTATATTACGTTTCTGCATAAGGGAAAAGTGATTTTCAGCCATGAGAAAGATGATTTGGTTGATAATTATGGTATTGTGAATTGTGGTGCTGCTATTTTTGATACGCTTGATAAAACGGAAATTATAGCTTATCGAAAAGAGGATTACCAGTACAAAGTCTTAGTAAGGAATCGGAGCAAGACGGCTAAAGACTGCCCAAAAGCGATTGTAAGCCCGGCAACGATTGAAGAAATCATGTTGTTTTATGTAAAGGGGGAAATGCAATGAAAGGACTTTTGACAAAAGACTTCTTAACCATTCAAAAGAAATATGGAATGAAAAGATTAGTCATGGACATTGCAATCATCATTGCGCTGATGATTGTTTTAGAGGGAACAGGCGCAATTTACATCAGCTTTTTATTAATACCCCTTGAGGTGACTTCTATGGTTATTTCTTTGACAACATGTGATGAACAGTGGAAGTGGGGAAAATATGCTATTTCCCTGCCGGTATCTAAAACGCAGATTGTTAAAGGCCGATATGCGTTTGCAGGCAGCATGGCTTTAATTGGATTGGGCGTTTCATTGACTGTAAATACAATTTCCTATTTCTGCTTTCCTGTATACCGTTTTGGCTTGTATTTGTTTGTAGCTATAGCATCATTTTGTGTAACATTGCTATTTCTGTCGTTTACGCTTCCGTCTAATTATTCGTTGGGGGTAAACGCCGGATTTGCAGCAATGATTATTTTGGTAGTACTGCTCGTTGTTTTGGGTATCTGGTCAAAGCTAACAGATAATGCAATCATGTGGTTTATCGTTGAACATTTTGAAGCCAGCATGTGGATAGCTTTTGTCTCTATGTTTTTGCTTTTTGCTTTATCCTATGTACTATCTATTACTTTCTTCAAAAGGAAATACCTCTAAATGAGGTAGCAAAACCAGTCCGCCTTAAGTGGGAGAAAGGGGGGAAGTTGCAAAAGAGGAAGAAAAGATTGAAAAACTATCAACGGATAAAATAGGATTGGAGGCGGATATTCTCGTCCTAAACCATAAAAAGTCCGTCAAGCAGAAAAAATTGGACGAATTGGACGGGGAGATTGAAAGTTCCAATATCTTCCTAAAAGCGCTCAGGCAGATAAAACAGTTTATACAGTCATATCTTCCCTTTGCGCCGCTGATTGAGGAATTTACGAACCATGTGGAGCGTGGGGCGAATATTGAGGCAGGAATACCCAAAGGAACTGATACAGCCGGAAATCAAGCCTGAAAACCGCACAGGCACAATAGAACAGTTAGCGCAGAATGTGGAGGCTGTCGAAAAGCAGGTACAGCTTAAGGGGGAAAAAATGAGCCAGAATCATATGTATTTTAATGAAATATTTTTTTCAACTCATCTAAGAGTAATTCTGCAATCGGTGTGAATACCTGATTTTTTTTCCAAATAATATACATTTTTGTTTCAAGACGTGGAGAGAGAGGGCGGAAACGGGGATAGGCTTCTTTGAAATCCTTAATTACCCATGCCAGATATTTTATCTGATGTGATTCGACACACCCTATATGAACCTCTCCCCCGGTAATGTTATCAAGTTCCCGGAATTCGCTGGTAGTTTTATCCAGTATAACACAGCCATGATATTCTTAAAAGGAATATCGTGATATGAAATATATGTATTAGACATATCAGAAAATATGCGTATAATAACAGGTATAGGAGGTGCAGAGAATGTCAGAGGCATCAGATACAACGGGAATCCTGCATTAGAATCTGGTTGACGCAGGGTGCAGCAAAGATTTAATTGAAACCTGTATGGAACTTGCAAAAGCAAATAAGTGGAAACGCCTTTTGCCTTTGCTCGCCAAACAAAGAATCAATCTGCTGGATTCGGTGCATGACGGACAAAAGCAGATAGACTGTCTGGATTTCCTTTCATTACAGGATATTGTTGATTCGGAGAAAATCGGTATTATCGGAATCTGCGGCTGGGGCGGCATGGCGATCAATACAGCGGCGCTCGATACCCTTGTCAAAGCAACGGTTGCCTCTACAATGTATGATATGAGCCGTGTCAATGCCAACGGATATTTCGACAGCGAAAACAGCGAGGAAGTCCGCTACGAGAAACGCAAGGCAATGAATGCGCAGCGACTTGAAGATTACAAAAACGTCACCTATGCTCTCGGTGGCGGTGTGGCTGATCCTATGCCAGAAGATGCTCCGTGGTATTTTCAGGACTATCATGCTTACTATAAAACAGAGCGTGGCTATCACCCTCGTTCTCTGAACTCAAACGGTGGTTGGAATGTGATTGGCTGTCAGTCCTTTATGAATATGCCGATTCTCCAGTACAGCAATGAAATCCGAAGTGCGGTAATGGTACTTCATGGGGATAAGGCGCATTCCTGCTATTTTGGTAAGGACGCTTATGCCGATATGATCAACGGAAACAAGTATCAGGATAACAAAGAATTGCTGCTTGTTCCGGGAGCAAGCCATACAGATTTGTACGATCAGACAGATATTATCCCATTTGACAAGCTGGAAGAATTCTTTCATAAGAACCTAAAATAATTTCATTATGATAGGGCGCAGCGCATATGGGCAGCGTCCTATCTGTCAACAGAAACGAGAGGAGACTCAATATGCGTATTCTTGTGTTAAACGGAAGTCCCCGTTCAAAGGGCAATACGAAGCAAATGGTTGAGGCGTTTCGGGCAGGGGCAGAAGCTGCCGGGCATCAGGTCGATGTGGCGGACGTGTGCCGAATGAAGATAAACGGCTGTCTTGCCTGCGAATACTGCCATAGCAAAGGAAACGGCAGTTGTATTCAAAAGGACGATATGCAGGAAATTTATGATTTGCTGAAAGAAGCGGAAATGCTCGCGATTGCTTCTCCGATTTATTATCATGGCGTATCCGGACAGCTTAAATGCGTATTGGACAGATTTTATTCTGCCGCTTATCCGAGAAAACCGAAAAATCTGAAAAAGGTCGCCATGTTTTTAAGCTCAGGCGATGCGGATATGTATGAGGGGGCAATGTTTTCCTATCAGGGGGAT
>CAJTSH010000051.1:0-366 GCA_910578885.1 uncultured Lachnospiraceae bacterium | reverse complement strand
CTGCATAAGTATATGTGTCAATGCTGTTATGGTTGATGTTATATGTTGCATAAATAATATTCAATTTTATTTATCTTCTTTCTTTAAAACTTTTGAAAGCATTTCAATCAGTTCATCATACCTGTTCATTTTGTGTTATAATGTTTTATGTGATTTTGTTTCCCTCATTTTTCCCTTATCAGGGTTCGTAATGCCCTGTGGGAAGATATAACACAAGGGAAACTTTAAGGGAAAGCTCACCTGCGATAAACTTAGTATTTTCATGGGTTAGCGGGTATTTTAATAACAAAATATAACAGCTAATATTTCCCTTGAAAATTATCAAATCACAATCGGGATTTATTAAGGAGTACAAAACAGTGAACA
>CAJTSH010000050.1 GCA_910578885.1 uncultured Lachnospiraceae bacterium | reverse complement strand
GGTTTTCTTTTATTCAATTGGCGTTATTTCTGAATTACAGGAATGCTCCTAAAATACCAAAGACATTAGACTAAATTTTAGCCTAATGTCCAGCACCTATAAGCTCTTTTTTAACAAAACATTATCTTGACTTTTTCTCATTACAAACTTTCCCTTTTCTTTGAAGTTCAAAATCACATATTATATTATTAACTCGATGACATACTTCAATAAAATCCGGTTTATTTTTTATGCCATTCATTTTATCATAAGCTTCATTGAACTCAGCAATCTGTATTTTATATGCTCCAAAATCCCTAATTCTCTGCCTGTTTCTGTCCATATTTGACGTATTTCAACTGTATCAATTTTTATAACGAAAGATATCACATGGATATCCAATTCATCCTTTATTCTTCTACATACAGTCTCACCTGAAATAGCATATATTTTGTCCAAAAATATTTTTGATAAATTGAAATCATTAATTACTATTCCATTCACATAAGAAATATATGGTCTGCAAATTCAAGATACTATCTTCAACAGATAATTTTGTGTCAATATGAATGTCTTCTATATCTATTAGTCAAATCTTCAATATTTACTGTTCGTATATCTACTGATTCCACTCTATTTAAAACTTCTAAATATTAATTCTTCATATTTCATAAATGTGCTACCTTCTTATACACTATTTGGGGCAAAGAGCTAAAATTGACTATAGGCGTAACCCATACTTCATATCATACATACAGTTTTGAAAATTCGCTAAAATCTACATCTAAATTTTTAGGCAATCCATCAGCATATAGTTCATTGTTAAAATAACGATTCCGATAATTATAATTAGGATGTAATCTTTCTTCAATATCTGTCACACACTTCACTTTTTTACCAGAAACCTCAGTAAAAATAAAATATAACGCATCTGGCTTAATATCAGAATGATCCATAATCAATGTATTATGAGTTGTAATAATTAACTGTCCTTTTATATTCTTCGCAATAGCTTTAATCAATTTTGCAGCTAACAAATCGTGAATACCATTACCAAACTCATCAATTATTACGCACTTTCCAGTAATAGCTACCATAAGATACGGCAACAAATCTAATATCTCCTGTGTTCCACTAGATTCATATCTAAAATCTATATCAAAATTACATTCTTCAATCCTTTTATTAAAAAATAACGAGTACCGAATTTTTCCATTCTTTTCATCTCTATGATAGAATGCTTTATTAACATCATCAAAAAGTGTAACAAAAAAACTATTCAAAACCTTTTCTACTTTATCAAGACTTTTTTCTTCAGATTTTTCTATTACCCCGCCTTCTAAATTAGTCAAAATCGAACTAGCCAAAATACTTCCGTCTTCTCTATTACTAGCCACTTTATAACTTATGCTATTGAACGCTGTAAGTACATTCATTAGGTTTTTTGAAATATTAGAATTTATGTATGCTGCTGATTTTTCTTCCATCTCATGCTGCAAAATTGAAAGAAAGGAATGTTTTCCCCAATACATCTGTATTTGTTTCTTTATTTCTTCCAAAAATTCATGGGATTCAAATATATTTGAATTAATTTCTACTTTATCTTCTTCAATATTAAAACAACAACCCTTATTTTTTAGTATTTTGTACTCTAGTCTTTCCCTTATAAGATTACTATTATCAAACTCCATAAAATAACTTCCAGATGATTCATTAATCAAAAAACCATATTCTAATACCATTGGCGCATTCGAATTAATCATTTTATACTCATCAATTATTTTTTCAACTGTACTATTTGCCAATCTAGATTTAATAAATTCTAACATCAAATCTTGTTTTATAGGAATATCATCTGGCGGAGTTATTTTGTTATTTAATAAATCCATAAGTAAATCTTTTACTTGCATCGTTCCCATCGTTTTTTCTAATGTCAAAAATGCTTGAACTATTGTGGATTTTCCACTTCCATTTGCTCCATAGATAGCAATCACTTGTTTAAAATCATCTTTTTTATTTTGAAAATTAATTGTTATATCTTTATATGTTTTAAAATTTTTCAATTTTAAATATGTAAACATAATTCACCACCATATTTTTTCATAAAAATATCACTTTTTTACTATTTTGTCAACGAGCGCAAACACTTTTTTCGTTTTTTGTAACAAACTATTACATTTTTCCTTTTTTTATTGACATACCCCATATCATGTGCTATTCTATCATTGAATTAGCACTCACATTCATCATTTGCTAACAATCTCAATAATTAAAGAAACCAGCAGCTACCAACTGCCGGTTCCCAAAAGTACATAAAGCCTTACACTATTTTATGATATCATGGGTTCGAGATAGTTTCAATCAGAAAATATATTCGATTCTTTAATTATTGTTCACATAAATAACAAAATTAAAGGAGGATAATTTATGAAAGAAATTATCATATTAAGCGCTAAGCACTATGAAGATTCAGAAACGACCAACTATGGTGATTGTATTATCATCAATACTGGCATCGAATTATTTGTCTACGACTGTGGTTCTCCAAGACACGCCGAAGAGGTAATTCAGTACATGAAGCAAAATGGCTATGATAAAGCCACACTTATCTTGTCACATAATGATTCAGATCATTTTGATGGCATTCCAACTCTTATGGCAGATAACCGTATCTCTTCTATACGAACCACCCTACTTCTTAAGTATGTGGATGAAATACTTGAACGTATTGACGATAAACGAAGAAACCGTAATTCAGTCAAAGAAGAGATTCTAGAAACGTACAACAATATTGCAACATTATCCGGATGTAATTTAGAAGATATTTTCGAATGCGATTCAATTCTAACCGATGAAATCTCTATTGTCGGTCCTGATTTTGATTATATGCTTGACACCGTTGCTAAGCGTCTTGATGGACGTGAAGGAAACACTGTAGATGGCGAAACAGCGATAAACGCTACCAGTATTCAATTATCAGTTAAAATTTGCAGTCATACTCTACTTCTATGCGGTGATTGTTCCTACTCCGCTATTGAAGACAAAGTTCGCAATTATGACATTGTTCAACTGCCCCATCATGGTAAAGCAAAGCAAGCAGACAAAATTTTCGAAAAGAAAAGCGACCAAATCAACACCATCTACATAGTTTCTGACAATACTGGGAGCTCAAATGGGGGGTCTGATGATTTAACCCCCGTGGGACATAGGGTGTATAATACCAAAAATCGTGAGAATATTATGCTCAACAACTTATTCTTTACCACCGAATCACCTCATACTGGAAGGAGTTTAGGGATTTAATGCGATACTTAATATCAAAATATTTTTCTACAAACGTTACCGCTCGTCAGAAATATATTTACAATACAATGCATTTATGGACAAAACGACTTCCCTGCGAAAACGACTTTACAACACTAGAGAGCATTCCACCATGCTCTCTAGATATCGTCTTTATTGTTGGGCATAATGTAGATGTCGAAAAATTTTTAACTGCTCACCACTCCTCTTTTTCTGAAAGCACTATTGTTTCCATCACATGTAACAGTAAAATTAATTTATCATCAATAAAAAAAGCACAAAAAGAATTATATCTTCCTCACCAAAACAAAAATAGTATGGCTGAACTTCTAAATGGTGAAAAATATGGTTTTTCTTTCGATCTAACTGAATCTGAAATTATTTTTTATAACAATGAATATATCGGAGATATATTTTCACGTTTAGATCATGCATTCACCAAAATCTAATGAGATTTATACATAAGGAGATTTAAGATGACAAATATTTTTGGAGTATATAATATACGTTCCCGCATCAGTGTTGCACTTGTTTTATTAGCACCGATACTATTTCAGGGTTATATGTTTATTCCTGAACTTCGCAGCCTTTCAAGCACATTTATTGTTACTCTCATTACATTTGCACTATCAAATTTAGTTATTGTCACTTCAAGAATAAATGGCGGAAAAGCTCTACACAAATGTTTTCCAAATGGTTTACCAGCACAACAATTCCTTCTACCAGAAAATCAAACTCTTGACAAAATAACCCAAGCACGCTACTACGATTTTTTCAAACAACATTTGAACAATTTTCAAGTATCAACTAATGCTTCCGAAATGAAAATACAATCCGAAAGCGCCATTAAATGGTTAATAGCAAGAACCCGAAATACCACCGATTTTCCTCTCATTGCTGAAGAAAACACAAACTTAGGATTTGCATACAATTTATTAGGTATAAAATACTATGGCATCTTTTTGTGCATAGTTCTATTGATGTTTGATATACCTCTATTAATTCTATCATTTTGGGGCAATTTAAACTTAAATCATGCTTCCGTTTTATTTTGTTTTATCTTCACTGTATTATATTTATTAATGTGGATTTTAGTTATTACAAAAAAATTAGTTATAAACTGTGCAAAAAAGTATGCATTTGCACTTCTTTCAGCATGCGATTCTGATCTTCTCATTTAAACCTGTAGCATCTCTTTTCAACTATAGGCTGATAAATAACCTATCAGCTTATAGTATTTCGTTTGTTACGTTTAGCCAAAATGTACGACTACTATTATCCTTTTTTGTTACTATCGGAAACTATTATATATTTTTTTCACCCATCAACCTAATTTTATAAAACAGCTGTTACCCTGGCAAACTATCCCGCACGCAGAGCACGCCCCAGCCAAGCTGCTGGTTCGGCCACTCCTCAAATCCCCTCAGCCGCTGCGCCCCCCGAATCAGATATGCCTTCATCTTCTCCCCATACAAAAACGGATCATTTCCGTTTACAATCCCCCACTCCATCATCAAAGCGGCCGCTCCGGTCACAAACGGCGCCGCCATAGACGTACCGGACTTTGCCACATATCCTCCTCCCGGCGCCGCCGACGTGATATCTACGCCCGGAGCTGCAATATCCGGCTTAATCTGGTTTGTCTGTCTGGTATAACCTCTGCCGGAAAAGGCGGCATACTGATTATAATCGGAATCATATGCCCCAATCGAAATCACCTTCTCGGCAGTTGAAGGAATCGTCAGGGTAATGTCTTCCGTAGGTTTTGCAAACCCCGTAGAACTGCTTATCACAGAAGAAGACGGCAGCCACATATTATAAATGCCATAGACAATATGCTCGGCAGTCAGTTGTATTTTCCAGACGCCGCTGTCAATATAATTCCTCACGGGAATGAAATCTACATAAATTTCCTGATACGGGCTGTAAGGGCTTGGTTCCCCAAAGTAGACCAAGAGCTCTGTTCCCTCAATTGTAAACCGCTGAACTCCCTGTTCCTGCCGGATTACGCCTATCACTTTTCCGTTCGGATGAACAAGAGTGATTCCAATCGTATCCGAATAAGACTTCCATATCTGAAGGCTCAAAGCTGTCTCATATTCCGCTACCAGAAGCTCCGTCGTCTGAGTCGCCGGCACTGTTTCAGTAAAGCGCCCCTCCGTATGCCCCCTTGCAGCCCCCTCGTTTCCGGTTCCCACTATAATGGACGTTTTCCAGTAATTTGCAATATCCGATAAAAAAGTCTCCAAAAGAGAGGTTCCGTCATGGGAGCCATAGTTATTTCCAATGCTGATGTTGATAGCTGCAGGCATCTGCATCTGCCTCGCCTTGCGTATCGCATAATCCACCGCCTGCATCAGCTCTGTCGTCCGCGGAAACGAATCTGCCCGCGGTGTTCCCAGCTTCACTACAAGCAAAGTGCTCTCATATGCCACACCCCGATACTGCCCATCGGAACCCCGCCCGTTTCCCGCGGCGATTCCTGCCACATGAGTTCCGTGTCCGCTGCTGTCTGTCGAGGGGCAAATGCGATATGCCTCCTGCCTCGTCGCCTGCTGCAATGCCAGATTAATCTGTGCTTCATTAAACTCTACACCACTTCGATAGCCCTCCGGCGGCTGCCAATCAGACTCTTCTTCCTCCGTCCCGTCAGATGTTCTCGGAGCTATGGTCTGATCCCAGAGATAAGCAATCCGCGTCGTTCCGTTCGGATTCCTGAAATCCGGATGAAAATAGTCGATGCCGCTGTCAATGATACAGACCAGGCAATTCCTTCCGCTCAACCTGAAATCCGAGCCGTATAACGGGGTGATGCAAGAAGAACGGATTCCCTGCGCCACTGAAAAAAAGAGACGCTTCGGTTTCTCGATATACTCAATTTCTATTCTTGCAGACAAGGCGTCCATCAGGTACTGCGGTAATGTTATAATTGCATACTCATTGCTCAGCTCTACAATCTGCATCTGCGGAAACGTTTCTTCCAATTCCGAAAGGCTTCCTGAATATTTCACAATCACATCCCATGTACGATCCTCCAAAGAATATCCCACATTCAATTCCAGAGATTTCTCACGTTCCTCTTGTGTCGCGTCCAAAGCTAGATTCAACAGATTTTCGCGTTTCGAACTGTCCATTTCATTACCCGCATTTTATATTCTAATTTTATATATTCCAATCTTGGATTCTGGTGCCAAAACATGCTTCCATTACTGCCCCTTAGGCAAGTCAGATTCATGAGCCGTTACCAAGCTGCTCCTTCTGAGAAACAACGCCTTGTGCCTCCACCGCAATCCCTTCGGAAATCTCTTCCATATAGCGGTAAAGCATCCGCCCTTCTTCCTCCTCCATCCGAACGGTACAGCCGTTGACCGCCTTCGCCGGTATCAGCATATATTCCACGTTTCCGTCCGGCAAAATTGTCACATGTATAGCAAGCGTTCTTTCTATTCCTGCGCCAAACCCAAAATTTCCCAGTCCATAGAAAATCGGCTTTCCATTATAGTATTCAATGCCCTGTAAGCAGTGTGTATGAGTTCCCACTACGAAATCCGCACCGGAATCAATATACTGCTTCGCTAAAACCCTCTGATATTCTTCCGGATACTCTTTGTATTCCACGCCCCAGTGCACATAGACCGCCACAAAATCACAGCATTCCTTTGCCTTTTGAATCGCTTCGCAGAGCGCCGTACCGTCATAAGTGGTAAATACACCCGGAACCTCGTTTTCCACATTCCACTCCACCACCGGAATCACTCTGGAGGCAGCCAGAATTCCAATCGTCTTCCCATTAATTTCAAAAGTCTGTAATTCTTCTGCGCGCTCCTTGCTCTCACCTGCTCCCGCATAACGGATTCCCGCCTCATCCAGTGTGGTAAAGGTATCTTTTAACGCATCTTTTCCGTAGTCCAGAACATGATTATTCGCCAGCGTGACAATATCAATTCCAAGATCATTCAGTGCCGTAACATAAGATGGGTCTATGCGGAACGTGTACTGCTTCCCTTCCATCGGTACGCCTCTGGTACTAAACGGAAATTCCTGATTTACCATCGCAAGATCCGCATTCACAAACGAATCCAGAAGATCATTTGATATCGCACAGCCGATTCCCTCGGACGGATAATGCTCTCTGAAATAAGAACGAAACAGTACATCTCCCGCAAATATCATCGTAATTGGCATATCCGTTTCTTCCTTTTCCAAGGTATTCTCCGTACCCGATATTTCCTGTATATTCTGTGTATGTTCCGTACCCCACATAGTTTCTGAATCACTCCCGTCTTGTTTTCCATCGGACAGTGTATCATTTACATTTCCTTCCTGAACCGGGGGATTTGCGGAATCTCCCGCATCCATTCTGCTTCTCCATATAAACAGTCCCGCCAGCAGAACGGAAAACACCAGAAGCACACCTATTGTAACGATTACATGTTTTTTCATTGGACTCCTCCTATATTTAGCCAATTCACAAAACTGGCATGGTTATCTTTATATAAACTGGACATTTCAGAAAAGACACTTTTCTCATATGATAAGCAGAACGAACATAAGATATTGAAATCAGAAGTCTGCATCTTCCCGCACTTCTTATTTCATAGAAAGAAAGGAGACGCCGGCTCATCCGGCAAGAAACGCTATGGAAAACACAAAGAAGCTTGTAATTTCAGCACTGATGGCAGCATTTACCTGTGTTGCTACCATGATTATCAAATTCCAGACACCAACCTTTGGATACATTCATATGGGCGACGGTCTGGTACTGCTCTGCGGCATCATCCTCGGTCCGGCTGCCGGAGCCCTCTCTGCCGGAATCGGCTCTATGTTTGCCGATATTTTCTCCGGTTATATCTCTTGGGCTCCTGCAACCCTCGTCATCAAAGCTCTGACTGCATTGATTGCCGGACTGCTTTTCCACAAACTCCGGCACGCCTTCAAGGGCAAATATACGCGTCCCGTCAGTATCATCCTCGGCGGTCTTGTGGGCGAAGCAGTCATGGTCATCGGATATTTTCTGTATGAAGCGCTCGTTACGGTTTTTGCAAACGGTACGTTTACCAGAATCGCTCTTGCCGCAGCTTTCGCAGCCTCTGCGACCGGAATTCCGTTTAATATCCTTCAAGGCGTTGTCGGCATTATCATAAGCCTTCTGCTGCTTCCTATTCTCTCACAGCTTGAAGATATCCGAAAATGGATCGCAGCATAAATTATGCTTCCTCCACCACGAGTATCTGTACGCTCCGAGGATGCAGACGGATCCATTTATCTTCGACGTAGACCGGGTTCTCAGGCAGCCCGGATTCCAGCCAGGTATCGACCGCAACGCGCCAGCGCATTCCCGCCGGAAGCAGGGGAAGCTCGAAAGTCTGCTCCTCCCAATAAGCATTGACAGCCAGATATACAATGTCATTCTGCAATAAATCTTCACTGCGTCCGGCGAACATGACGCCGACCACTCTGGAACTCCAGTGGTAATCAATATTCCACGGATGCAGTCCGTGCAGACTGATTTCCGGGAAGTTTACGGAACAGCTCTGCGTCCTCTTACGAATAACGGTGTGCTCCTTCCGAAAGGCAATCATAAATTTAAAGAATTCAAAAATCTCTGCAAACTGCTCTTTTCTTGACCAATCCAGCCATGAAATTTCGTTGTCCTGACAGTAAGAATTGTTATTTCCGTACTGGGTATTGCAGAACTCATCCCCCGCAAAAAACATCGGCGTCCCTCTGCTCGCAAGCAGCACCGCGCAGGCATTCCGAACCAGACGCCTGCGGAGCTTCAAAATTTCTTCGTCGGTAGTCTCGCCCTCCACGCCGCAGTTCCAGCTTCTGTTGTCATTCGCGCCGTCCGTATTATCCCAACCGTTTTCCTCATTATGCTTTTGGTTGTAAGAATACAGGTCATACAGAGTAAATCCGTCATGACAGGTCAGGAAATTCACTGATGCATTTCTCCCCCGCACCTCCGGATTGTACAGATCCAACGAACCTGTAATCCTCGCCGCAGCGGCTCCTACCATTCCTTCGTCTCCCTTTAGGAAACTGCGCAGATCGTCCCGGTATTTGCCGTTCCACTCAGCAAAACGGCTCCATGACGGAAAGCTTCCTACCTGATATAATCCGCCGGCATCCCATGCCTCGGCAATCAGCTTTACATTTCCAAGAATCGGGTCAAAAGCAAGGCTCTGCAGAAGCGGCGGCTTGCTCATCGGCGTTCCGTCCTCATTTCTTCCTAAAATAGACGCCAGATCGAACCGAAATCCATTGACTCTGTATGTAGTTACCCAGTAACGCAGACATTCGAGTATCATCTGCTGCACAATGGGGTGATTACAGTTTAGGGTGTTACCACATCCGCTGTAATTATAATAAAAACCATCCGGCGTCAGCATGTAATAGATATTGTTGTCGATTCCTTTAAAGGAGAAGAAAGGTCCGTTTTCATTTCCCTCTGCGGTATGATTGAATACCACATCTAAAATGACCTCAATTCCGTTCTCATTGAAAATCTTTATCAACTGTTTTAGTTCATTTCCCTCTCTGTTATATTCCACACCTGCCGAATAGCTGGTATTGGGTGCAAAAAAGCTAACGGAATTATATCCCCAATAATCCAAAAGCTCTTTTCCCTTATATTCTCTGCGGTCCTTTACCTCATCGAATTCAAAAATCGGCATGAGTTCCACCGCATTAACGCCAAGCTCTTTTAAATAAGGAAGCTTCTCAAGCAATGCCGCAAAAGTTCCGGGAACCGTCGTAATACTGCCGTCCATCATAGTAAATCCTCTGACGTGCAGCTCGTAAATAATCAGATCCTCCATCGGAATCAAGGGCTGCTTAAAAACTCCCCAATCAAAGTCATCCTTCACCACCCGCGCTTTATAACAGGTCATCTGAGGCCTTCTTCCCCAGACACTTTGTCCGGTTACTGCCTTGGCATATGGATCCAGCAGATATTTGTTCTTGTTGAAAATAATCCCTTTCTCCGGTTCATAGGGACCGTCCATCCGATAAGCATACTCAAACTCTTCAATATTCAATTGGAAAACAATCATGGAATAAACATTTCCGATACGGTAATGTTCCGGGAATTTTAAAACCGCAAACGGCTCCTGTTCCCTTCGGTGGAACAGGAGCAGTTCACAGGATGTCGCCTGATTGGAGTGAATCGTAAAATTCACCCCGCCAGGAATTGCTGTCGCTCCGTAAATATCATAAAACCCAGGTCTTACATCAAAACCCGCAATCTGGTCAAATGGCACCAGATGTATTTTTTGTCGTGGAATTTTCTCCATAAGTAGACTGCTCCTTTATCTGGATTTGAGATTAGCAAAACCTCTATCTATATTTTACCTTAATTGAGCCCACTCCACAATCTAAATTCATTGTTTTTTCTGCATTATTATCAATTTTTTTCTTTTTACCGAGCGAAGTATAGGAAGAACTTCCGATTCTCACATCTCCTAAGCCGCAGTCAAGAACGTAGTTAAAGCTTTCTTCCTCTCCATACAAGGTTATATTCAACTCGCCCACGCCGCAGTCCGCCTTAATATTGCCCGAAATCGTACCCTGAATGTCCATCTCTCCCACGCCGCAGTCCAGTTCCGCTTCCTCTGCCGTAAGATCACCGATCTTCACTTCTCCGGCGCCTGTATTCGCCTCTAATTTCCTGCTGACATTTAACACGCCAACCTTGAGAGAACCTGCATCGACGCTTAAATCCGCATCCTTGGCAGTCAACTCACTTCCTATTGTATTGACCTCTCCGGCACTCACATCTATTTCAATCTGCTCAAAGGTCATATCTGCCGGAAGATACAGCACTACTTTTACCCCTTTGTTTCTCCATCCGAAAAGTCCCCATCCACCAAAGAGTCCCTTCGTTGTATCCTTCACCGTAAGGGTGGAACCGTTTATTCCCTGTTTTACGCTTCCTCCGTTTGCATCTACTATCAAACGAATCTGCTCATCCTCCGACTCAAGAATCTTTAACGATCCCGCTTTGATATCGATATCCAGATTACTTATATTCTTAATTTCATCCGCACCATATGCATAAGTCGCCGCGCCATCGCTATTTTCAATGGAAGTAACCGGTAAATCTTCGGATAAATAATCTTCAAATTCCTCAAAATCATCTTCATCCCAGCTAAACCAATCACTGGCGATATCCAGCCATCCAATACCCCAATCAGTACGGCTTACATTTCCCATTTTGCCAAAAGATGCACCCATAGCCCCTCCAATAATACAAAAAATCACACCGACCCCGGCAAGCGTACCGGCAAGAATCAAACATACCTTTGTAAATGTCTTCATACTCTCTGCTCCTTTCTATTACTGTGAAAGATGCTCCGGAAAAGATGGACAATCCCACGAATCACCCAAGGGAGAAATCTTCCGCAAAACTGTACCAACAGCAGCAAGGCAAGAAGACCGGCAGCGATTAACAGACTTCCACAGCCCAGCGACAAAAACCCAAGCGAAATATCCGCAACGCAAAAATAAGAAATTCCGACTCCGACACAGGCGATACCGCCAACCAGAAAACCAATGGTAATCCCAAGCAAAGCGCAAAAAGCTCCGACCAGCATTCCAAAAATACCGCTTAACAATCCCAGCCAAATAGGACTGGTGACAACTGCAACTACAACGAGTACCACAATCAATGCGGTATTATCGTCTGTCCCCTGATTTCCGCCTGCCGGCTGTGCCGTGCGGGACATTCCCTGATTGTATGCATTCTGCCGGCGCTCATTTTGATTCTGCGCGCTTTGGTTCTGCATATTTTGTTTCTGCGTGTTTTGGTCTTGTTCATACTCACTTTTTTCAAGAACTACAGGCTGCGCATATACGCCGTCCTCCTGCAGGCCTGCCCGTATAGATTCTGCCAGCTTCTCCGGGGATTCCAGTTCCCGAAGAACTTTTTCTTCATTTTCCACCCCTGCATCCTCAAAGTAATTTCTGTAATACGCAAGGGCTTCTTCTCTTTCCTCTGGGGAAATACCGCTTAACAGTTCCTCCAGCCTCTTCATAAACTCTTGTCGATTCATACTATCTCCTCTCCCGAAAACATTGCCGATATTTTCGAAGAATATATTTTCCACTCCTGTTTGTATAGATTTAACTGATTCTCTCCGGTCTCCGTTATTTTGTAATAACGCCGATTCCTTCCGCCGCACTCCACGTCATACGTTTCCAGACAACTATCCTTTTGCAGCCTCCTTAACACCGGATACAAGGTGGACTCGGAAACCTCGATTGCTTTTCTTACATCCTGAGTTATCTTATAGCCGTAAGTACCATCCTCTTCTCTTGACACAGCCGCAAGAACTACCGCATCCAAAAGAGCTGCGCCCGTATTAAATACCATGCAATCACACTCCCTTCATAAAAGGCGCAGCTTTTGCGCCGTCAATCTGATTATGTTAAGCCGCTTCTGCTTCGCATAATATTATTTTTAGTGCATTACTATTTCTTAATCAATACTATACATTATATAATATTATTTTGTCAAGAGTAATAGTATGATTTTTTTAATTTTATTCCCTATCCCGGAGGAATTTTATCATATATCGTTTATCTTCCTATACAAAAAGGGCTGCACATTGGCTGATTTTATATTTTATCAGCCAATGTGCAGCCCCCCAATTCACGCAAGCATGCCTCTAGTCGTTCTCTACCGCCTTAAATGCTTCCTCTAAATCTTCAATAATATCGTTGATGTTCTCTGTACCAATGGAAAGACGAACCGTATTCGGCTTAATGCCCTGCTCTTCCAATTCCTCCGTACTTAACTGGGAATGAGTAGTGGAAGCCGGATGAATGACCAGAGATTTCACATCCGCAACATTTGCAAGCAGCGAGAAAATCTCCAGATTATCAATGAATTTCTTCGCCTTCTCCTCGCCTCCCTTTATTTCAAAAGTAAAAATAGAACCTCCGCCATTCGGGAAATATTTCTGATACAGCGCTTTCTGACTCTCATCCTGTGAAATGGAAGGATGATTTACCTTCTCTACCTGAGGATGGTTATTCAGATATTCCACTACCTTAAGCGCATTTTCCACATGCCGCTCTACGCGCAGCGACAAGGTTTCCAGCCCCTGCAAAAAGAAGAACGCATGGAACGGCGATAAGGTCGCTCCCGTATCGCGAAGGAGAATTGCACGGATCTTTGTCACGAATGCAGCCGCTCCCGCTGCTTTGGTAAAGCTGATTCCATGATAGCTCGGATTCGGCTCTGTCAGAGACGGGAATTTGCCGGAAGCCTCCCAATCAAACTTACCGCTGTCAATGATAACCCCGCCGATTGTCGTACCATGTCCGCCGATAAACTTTGTTGCAGAATGAACTACGATGTCCGCACCATACTCAATCGGACGAACCAGATAAGGCGTTGCAAATGTATTGTCAATGACCAACGGTATCTGATGCGCATGTGCAAGCCCGGCAAGCTTCTCAATATCCACTACATCCGAATTCGGATTGCCCAGTGTCTCAATGAATACAGCCTTAGTGTTTTCCTGAATTGCCGCTTCCACCTCTTCGTAATTGAAGGGGTCTACAAAAGTCGCTGTTATTCCATAATCCGGCAGAGTATTCGCAAGCAAGTTATAGGTTCCGCCGTAGATATTTTTCGCTGCCACAATGTGCTCTCCCGCATGCGCCAGATTCTGAATCGTATAGGAAATCGCCGCCGCACCGGAAGCTACTGCTAATGCAGCCACACCGCCCTCAAGCGCAGCGATGCGCTTTTCAAAGACATCTTCGGTCGGGTTCGTCAACCTGCCATAAATATTGCCGGCGTCACTCAGACCAAATCTCGCTGCGGCATGCTCACTGTTATGGAACACATACGAAGAGGTCTGGTAAATCGGAACCGCTCTCGCATCGGTTACCGGATCTGCCTGCTCTTGTCCAACATGTAACTGCAATGTTTCAAACCTTAAATTTCTGTCTTCTCTATGTAATTTATCTGCCATGATATTTTCCTCATTCTTTCTCTTTTATTTATGACTATTCAGACCCCCGTGGAAAAAGAAAGTCAGACCGTTCATATTTATACCCACAGGGCACGATGTTTATTTCGGTAACTTCTATCTATTCTCAATCCCAACAATGCCCGTACCAACCGCACATTCGCTTTTCCTCGATGACAATACTCGTTGGCGTTTTTTTGATATTCATACAGACACTCCCTTCTTTTTTATTTTACAAGTATTCCTATCAATTTAGTATGTTTTATGGATAGAGTATACTTCTTTTTGTAGACGGTGTCAACTATTTTTTTCCAAAGAATAAGGAAATCCGTTCAGGAATGCTTGCCCCGCTGTCAGTTCCGTATCCGCAATCTTACTGCGTACCATTTGATTCTCACTCTTTTTTAATCGCAATATATACATCCATATAGCTTATATTGTCTACGCTATATTCCTTCTCAAAGCATTCTATGATATCTTTATCCTGTACATGCTCCAATCCATTGATTTCCATGTATGCCATCAGTGTTTTGTACGCATTGGGAATTATTCGAAACGCATCTTTAAACGGTTCTTTTATAGTGATTGCCGCATACTTTTGTTTTTCCTGCGTCATGACCTCTACATTTTCCTCCTGAAAGTTCATATCGGGAGGTAAAATCCATGCAGCGGCATAACCATGCATATGGAACACATTGACCTGCTCCTGTGATAACATCGGAAAATCCCAGCCTATAATCTGCGGCTGTTCCACCTTGCGGCTAAATGCCCACTCTTTTACATGATTTATGGCGTCTCTCTCTGGATCCACGCTAATGACTGCATATTTCGCATATCTGAAGGCTTCCACCTCTTCTATTCTGATATCCGAATAAGATTCGTCACAGATGTTCATATCTTCTCGAAACAGATTATCCATCGAACAGGAAAATAACTGGCAAAGCTCAATTACTTTGTTTATTTCAGGGTATACTGTATCTAATTCCCATTTGGAAATCGTTTGTCTGCTCACCTGCATTTTCTCGGCCAAATTCTCCTGCGTCATACCGTTATGCATCTTTCTTAAATATTGTAAATTCTTACCAAAGCTCATATGTTTCCTCCGTATGATGATACTCATATTTATTTAACAGGATACGCCGGCGTTCGAATCGTAAAATCAGTATACCTAGTAAGAAAGGCAATTTTCAACCATTCGGTGCGTGCATATTGAGAGCTTGATGCAACCTGTGGTTGCTGAATTTCCCGCACTGTTTCTGCAAAAACAGATGAATATCCAGTGATTTAGGAGCTGTCTCATAAAATAATGGCTTGGTTATACCACCTCCACAATCCAGTTATTTCAAATATTTTTCCATTAAATAAAATCTGCCTTTCCGTCCATCCATATATCCAACTCTTGAAAACCCCTGTTTATCATATAAGCGAATCGCATATGGATTCTGTGCAAATACATCCAGCCGAATCGCCTGAATCCCCGCAGTCAGCAACTCCTGTTCAATGTAATGCATCGTCCATTTTGCAACTCCCTTATTTTGAAGCGCGGGATTGACACATAGTCTATGAATAACATAATAAGGTTCATCTTTGTGCTTCCATTTTCCATTTTTATAATCCTCGAAGCAATGTTGATTTAAAACGAAAATAACTGCAATTTGATTATTAATTACTCCTGCATATAACTGTTTTTTCTCTATGTCTTTTTTTAATATTTCTTCATCGGGATAGAACTCGTCCCATTGATAAATATCCTGTTCTATCATCACCTTAATCGCCGATTTAACCATGCTGGATATTTCTTCCAAATCTTCTAATTGTCCCATTCGATATTTTATTTCCATCGCTCGCCTCATCAAAACCCAAACACTCTTATTACACAATCTTATCCGCAATCTCAAAAAATTTCAACATTTTTCTTCCTTTGCAAATACGTTGTATGCACATAAAAAGGAACTCCCCATTTCGGAAAGTCCCTTTCTATTCTTTGTCTATCTGCCATTTTCTCAATCTAAAAACAACGGCGTCGAATAATAACGGTCTCCATTGTCAGGAAGCAGCGCAACAATCGTCTTGCCCTTATTCTCCGGCCGTTTTGCCAGTTCAATCGCTGCATACAACGCTGCACCGGATGAAATTCCAACCAGGACGCCCTCTTTTGCCGCAATTTCTTTGCCCAGCCGGAATGCATCTTCATTATCTACCGGAAATACTTCGTCATATACTTCGGTATTTAACGTGCCGGGAATAAAGCCTGCTCCGATTCCCTGAATCTTATGAGCACCGCTCTTACCTTGCGATAAAACAGGAGACGCCGAGGGCTCTACCGCTACGACTTTTATTTCCGGATTCTTTGATTTTAAGTATTCTCCGGTTCCTGTTACCGTTCCTCCGGTTCCTACTCCGGCTACAAAGATATCCACTGTTCCGTCGGTATCGTTCCAGATTTCCGGACCTGTTGTTCTGCGGTGGATTTCCGGATTCGCCGGATTCTCAAACTGTCCCGGTATAAAACTGTTCGGCGTTTCTTTTGCAAGCTCTTCTGCTCTTGCAATTGCTCCCTTCATTCCCTTGATTCCTTCTGTCAGCACGATTTCTGCGCCGTATGCCTTTAAAATGTTTCTCCGCTCCACGCTCATGGTTTCCGGCATTGTCAAGATAATCCGATATCCCTTGGAAGCTGCGATTGCCGCAAGACCGATTCCGGTGTTCCCGGAGGTCGGCTCAATGATTACTGAACCCTCTTTCAACAGTCCCTTTTCCTCAGCATCTTCTATCATTGCTTTTGCAATCCTGTCCTTTACACTGCCTGCCGGATTAAAATACTCCAATTTTACCAGCACCTTTGCTTCCAGCCGGTACGCCTTTTCCAGATTTGCTACCTCCATCAACGGTGTGTTTCCGATTAAGCCTAAAGTTCCTTGATAAATCTTTGCCATTTTATTTCCCTCCTGTGATTCCATATATTTCCCACTTATTTGATATGATTTATGTCTAATATAAAACTCCTTGGCTGATTTGTCAAGGAGTTTTTATTTTCGTGAAAAGGTATCACACATTTATCTTATTGCCGCCTAACATATTCTATGCTGAACCTCAATATATTTTTATAATCTTTATAACATAAAACAAACAGTCTCAAACGGCAAAAAAATGTTGTAAATTTATTCCATGTTTTTTGTTAGCCATCTTGAAATCCCTAGATATGCATGCTATACTAATAATAAGTATAAGGAAATTTGCGCTGATATATTATATCTATCAGACGTAAGAACATGGAAGTTCATATTTTTATTCAAAGGAGTGATGACAATGGGTATTAACTTAGGTATGAATCAGGGTTATTCTAATCTGTTCCAGAGTCTTTCAAGCAGCATGGGAAGCTCAAATTTTTTCTCAGAATATGCAAGCATTAAGAACGGCAGCTATTCCAAGCTTATGAAGGCTTATTACGGCGGAGTAAAAAATTCAGGTACATCAGCGACTAGTTCGAAAAGCAATTCAAACTATGTCCTCGATAAAATTCTAGAAGAGAAGAAGAATCCGAAGGTTTCCAAGGATGTGCAAGAAGCAAATGATAATTTGACAGCGGCGATTCCAAATCTGAAGAGTTCTGTTTCAGCGTTACAGAGTGACAAAACTTATACAGACACGGAAAATGGTCAGAGTGCAGAAAAGAAGGTAGTCTCTGCAATGAAAGCTTTTGTGTCGGATTACAATAATGTTGTGAGCTCGGCAAAACGTTCCACGTTAACACGCCAGACATCTTATGTAGCCAATATGATGAAAAGCACATCTGCGAATGCCGATAAGCTGTCGGAAATCGGTGTTTCAATCAATGCCAACGGAACGCTTCAGCTCAATGAAAGTAAGCTGAAGGCAGCAGATATCTCTAAAGTGCAGGATCTGTTTTCAACGGATGATATCATGAGCTATGGTTCCAAAATTATGTCGCGTATTCAGTTTGCAGGCACTACGTCCAGTACAAATACTGTCAATCGTACGGATACAAACACTACCGACAGTACAGAGACAAACACTTCATCAGTTTCTGCTGCCGCCTCCCTCAAGGCAGACGGCAAAGCGCTCGCATCTGAAGCATTATATGAAATGGTAAAAGATAAGGACGGCAATGAGACCTACGATATTGATAAGATTTTTGCTACAGCAAAGAGCTTTGTAAGCAATTACAACAGTATGTTCGATGCAGCCAAATTCAGTTCAAATTCCGGCGTAATAGCAAATCTGTCCCGAATCCGTGAAAAGACTGCACAGAATTCGGATGCACTTAAACAGTTTGGAATCAGTGTGGATGAGAAGGGTAAAATGAAAATTGATGAGGACACATTTAAAAAATCAGATATGTCCAAGGTACAGAAATTTTTCAAAGACTATGGTTCTTCAATTGCCACCAGCGCATCACTTACAGATTTTTATATGACTACGCAGGCGAATTCTGCTAATGGTTATACATCTGCCGGAGCATATAATGTACAGGGAAGCGCCCGTTATGCTGATACCGTATAATCGGTTTAACAAAAGCCAGAAACATACAAGATGCCAATCAACCAGAGTTCGGTCTGGAGGTTGGCATCTTTTTTAGTCCTAATCAGGCAGTAGAATATCCCATAAAGACCAAATCTGGTCTATCATTTCTTCTATTTGTTAGGGGCGAGATAATCGCCCCTAATTTACACCAATGTTATAAATTTACGTTTCTTAACCAAAAAACTAAATAATCATTACTAATGTAGTGGCATAACTAGTGGTAGGAATTATAGTTTATAAATCGCCTTTTGCCAACAAATTGTCTTTACCCATACCACAAACATATTGATTTGAATCATATTTATAGCAGACATCTAAAAAATCTGATCGTTGATTTGAATCATTCATTATTTTTACAAGTAATTCATGCGGAACTGTTCTTGCATATGCTCCGGGACCTGCCATCTCAATATTTTTCACTCCAAAGCGACGGAGTAAACCTTCTAATTCATTTGGCATAAAAGTATATGTTATACACCACGGAGCGCCTCCTTTTTCATATTCGGCTATTTCGTTTTCTCCTCCCATAAGTCCGTCTGTCATCAGTTTTTCTATATTGCTTTTATTAAAATTAAATGTATCTATTGCATTTTGTCTGTTTGATATACACCATTGTACAAACGGGTCGTCAGAATGTTCATTCAGTATAAATTGATTTTTCTGAATCGGATTAG
>CAJTSH010000049.1 GCA_910578885.1 uncultured Lachnospiraceae bacterium | reverse complement strand
GGGAACGTGCGGGAGAAGCTGTCAGTGGCGAGAACCTTTGCGGAAAACCACCCGGAATATGCCATTAACGTATCCTCTCTGGAAAGCGTACAGCCGAAGGAGCTTGACGCATCGGAGATTGAGGTGCGTATCGGCGCAACATGGATTTCCACAAAATATATTGAGGACTTCATGCGTGAAACCTTTGAAACGCCGGGATACCTGCTTGAACGTAAGACAATGGGCATACAGTATTCAGGCGTGACCGGGCAGTGGAACGTGAAGGGGAAAAATGCGGACAGGGGAAACGCACTTGTCAATATGACCTACGGAACAGGGCGGGCAAACGCATACAGGATTTTAGAGGATTCCTTAAATCTGCGTGACACCCGTATTTTTGACATTGTGACAGAGGACGGGAAAGAAAAAAGAGTCCTCAACAAAAAGGAAACCATGCTTGCAAGCCAGAAGCAGGAAGCAATCCGGGAAGCCTTTAAGGACTGGGTGTTTCGTGATCCGGAGCGCAGGCAGGATTTATGCGCAAAATATAATGAGCTTTTCAATTCCACCAGACCGAGGGAATATGACGGTTCGCACTTAAAATTCCCCGGCATGACACCGGACATTGTACTCAGACCGCACCAGCTTAACGCTGTGGCGCATCAGTTATACGGGGACAACACGCTGCTTGCCCATTGCGTGGGGGCAGGCAAGACCTTTGAAATGATTGCGGCAGCAATGGAAAGTAAAAGATTAGGATTGTGTCAAAAGAGTTTATTTGTTGTGCCGAACCACCTGACGGAGCAGTGGGCGAGTGACTTCCTGCGCCTGTATCCGGGTGCGAATATCTTAGCGGCAACCAAGAAAGATTTTGAACCCGCCAACCGGAAAAAGTTCTGTTCCAGAATCGCAACCGGGGATTACGATGCTGTGATTATCGGACATTCCCAATTCGAGAAAATCCCGCTTTCCACCGAAAGACAGATGGCGATGATTGAAAGGCAGATAACGGAAGTTGAAATGGCAATCGAAGCGCTCAAAGCGGAAAACGGCGAGCGATACTCCATTAAACAGATGGAAAAAACAAAGAAATCACTGTCCGCAAGGTTGAGCCGGTTAAATGATTCCAGCCGGAAGGACAATGTTGTGACCTTTGAACAGTTGGGCGTGGATCGGCTGTTTGTAGACGAAAGCCATAATTATAAAAACCTGTTCCTTTACACAAAAATGCGGAACGTGGCGGGCATCGCACAAACGGAAGCGCAGAAATCTTCGGATATGTTTGCCAAGTGCCAGTATATGGACGATGTGATATGTTGTGAACTGTAGATGTAAACATTTTCGGCAAACGCAGTATTTTAGCGGAAATGGGGCATCTGCTAAAATACAACATATGCGGCTGGCTCATTTGTGGTGAATGGAAACTTGCAGATGTTGTGGTAAAGAAAGTGGGTGATAGCTCTTTTTATTCGTATCTGTAAACAGTTTAGCACAAAGAAAGGCGGTTGTATATGGAGATTACATATCATTGGGAAGGCGATTATCTAATCCCTGATCTCAAACTTTCGGATACAATAGAATATCAGATCGGGAAGTATGGGAGAATGAGAAAGCGGTTTTTGGAAGAAAACCACAGGGGCATTTATTCTTATATGCTTTTGTCGGAAACCTTATGGAAGCATCTTGCAGAGATTGACGAGGAATGTAATGAAATGATGGACAGGCTTGTAAGACAGATGGCAAAAAACGAGGGTGTGACGGAGCAGCTAAAATCCGATGACTGGCTGCTTTGGATTCAAAAAACAAACAGCATCAGGAGCAGGGCGGAGGAAATAGTGCTGCATGACTTGATTTATTCTCTTTAATTTTGTGGAAATCCCGCAGGTGGTAGCAGGAAGCGCAGAAGATGTCAAGACATCGGCTCTGCCTCGCCTGCGGCGGTCTTGACATCTTCTGCGCTTCCTGCTATGGGGTAGTTAAGGGGGAACAAAGTTCCCCCATTGCATTAGAAATGCCAATGGCGGCATTTTGAAAAAATCAAAATCGGGGATTGACAGGACGGGAAAAATAGCTTATTATTGACAATAAGAAATGGGTTTTCACCGTACATCTTGTTACGGCTTGCTCGTTTCTTTTTTTACTGCCAAAATGTCATACAGATATTTTTTGCCGTTTTCAGCGTGGTTGATTAGAAGCCGGGCATGGAAAATATTGTATCTGACGAGTACGTTTTCTTCATAGACCGGGAGGGCAAAACGGACATCATACCTGTACCAGCCGAATTTGGCATTTTTATTGTGTTTTTCCTTGCGGTTTTCCTCATAAGCCGGATTGGATGCTATCTGGATCAGCTCCGGTATTGCAGTGGCGGCATTTGCCTTAGCTTTCGCATTAGCCCCCATAAGGCTTTTACGGCTCTCTGATTCCGTGTATTCTTCCGGAAGTTCATTTCCGATATAAATACGTTCTGCACTTTCTTCAATTTCGTAATAGTCACCGACATATCCCTCAAGATATTGTTTTACATCATCCCAGTCAATCTGCCGTTTGCCCTTGAAACGTATATCGTTAATCAAGGCCAGCTTTTTACCGTCAGCATCGGTTATGATATTTACATTCCTGTTTTCAATCATCGTTTTTGTTCCCCTTTTTCTTTTCTCTTGATTTGTATACATTATATTGGTTTTTACATTGCGGACTGCAAAACTCATTTCCTTTTCTGCTTGCAATAAAAGCTTTTTTACAGTGCTTGCACATCCGCATATCGCTGTCCTTATCCGTGAGCATGAAGGAGAAACACATCTGAACCATGATAAGTAGGGAATGGAAGTCCCATACAATGACGGGCGCATCCTTTTCAAGTGCGATCCGGTAAGTTGGGGCAATACCGCCGAAAGCGGAAATGCCCTGACGGTACAGGCTGCGGGTATCTTCGTCAAGCGAATCATAATCGAGGTAATAAAGGAAACTTGTCATAAACGTAAACGCAAGGTCAGTAAACTCTTTTACAATCCAGTCATACCTTTCCGCATATTCTTTCTGGAATCCCATTGCCACAGCCTGCGGCGCATTCCCCATAGCCATTGCGATTGCAATGCCCTCACGGTCAGTCACAGACCATCCCGATTCTATGCCGTTCTTTCTGAAACCTAATCTGTCAAAGGGATAGAAGTAAGAAAGATAGTCCTCGGTGGAGAGGGATTCTTCCTTTATAAAGTGGTTTTTAGGCAGATACACGGATTCATAGGTGATAAAATCCGCTGTTGTCGGCAGGGCGGTCATAAAGCCGAGGAAACCGTACTTCCGCACAAAACCGAGGACAGATTCTTTCAGTTCTTCTTCCGGGACTTTGTGCATGGCGGCAAGTCCGACATTTACGGCATCCATAACGAGTTGTCCTGCTTTCTGCATGGGGCGGTACATTTCCGGCTTGGCATCTTTGGAAACGGTTATGTAAAGATTGTCATTATTATCTGTTTTATATTCGTAGTTGCTGTACCGAATCCACGGTGCGCTGGTATGTTCAAATAAATTCTTCATAGAAAATCTGCTCCAATCCATCAATCTATCATATCATGAACTTCGTTCATGATCGGCATTCGCCGTTCGTCAAGAGTGAGCAAGCTCCCTCTTTCCTCTCTTGCGCTCATTGCATCATCTGATGTAATACTTCCTATATTATAAGCAGTTACCTGTTATCGGTCAAGCTGTCTGCTGTCCTTTTTCTTCCGCACGCCATTGTTTAAGAAATATTTTTCATCAATCGTCATCGGAAGGCTGTTCTCTTGTCTGTATGCGAGTATGCCGCCATAAAGTTTCCGTATCTTTTTCAGTGCTGTTTCCCTGATTCCACGGATGTTTCGGTCTGACTGCCCGATGCTTTCTGCATACTCCGCAGCAGAGTAATCATGCAGGAACAGATAATAGAGCATATTTTTGAGGTGTGGCTTTAGTTCCTTCAATATTTTTGATAAATCCGCATCCGTGACAAGTTCGTGCAGCGTTTCCGGGCGGTCAAATATAAGGTCAATGAAATCGCCCGAAAGCATGAGCCTTTTTAAAACCGTGTCATAGGAAGGTTTGTCGGAAAGATACTGTTCGTCTGCGCCCCATTCCAGAGGAATGTCGGAGCGCCCTTTTTCATGATCCCTTTCCCTGCGTTCCCTGTTACTGTCCAGCTTATCCCACCATCGGATGACTTCCCTGAAATCTTCCTCTGTCCTTGCGCTTTCCTCGATACGCCGGAGGGCAAGCGCACGGGCTTCACGGTGCAGCATATCCCCGTCAGCTTCCGTTATGAAATTCTGTTCCCTGAATGCTTGGAACTCAGCGTATTTTGGCATTTATGGTCAGTCCTTTGCAAAAAAATAAAATTTTGTAGCAGTTTTTTCAAAAACACTTCCGTTTTTGTAGCCGTTTTTCTCCCATTAGTGAAAAGAGTAATTCTTTTTATATGAAAATCAGTTACAAGAAGGAGGATGGGATTATGGGATACGGATAAAATGCAAAACCAATTACGGAATACGGAAGCACAAGAAACATTATAACGGCAGTGAGCCGGAAGCGCAAGGGAGGATGCATGGAAACGGTAAAAAAGGATAATGAAAGAATGATGGACACCAGCCCCCGCGAGGCTGGATTTTTTTACAGAAGAATCGGCGGGACGCTTTTCAAGGTCAGGGTGTATACGGGTTCGGGATATGCAGACACGCTGGATGAAAAAATTCCCCGTTTAATTTTGAATGAAATGGTGACAGGCACGGAAAGTTATGTTAAGATGGATTCACCACAGATGAGCCAGCCGCCGGAAAGGAGTTCGGAATGAACAACAGGACGGCTGGTGACAACAGAATAACAGCTCTTTATGAGCGGCTCTCAAGGGACGATGATCTTGCGGGGGACAGCAACAGCATAGTCAACCAGAAGAAAATGCTGGAAGACTACGCAAAAAATAACGGGTACACGAACACGGTGCATTTTACGGATGACGGATTTTCCGGCGGCAGTTTTGAAAGACCGGGATGGAAGCAGATGTTAAGCCGGATTGAAAACGGCGACATCGGCACAGTCATAGTAAAGGACATGAGCCGTGTCGGGAGGGATTACCTTCAGGTAGGATTCTACACCGAGGTATTCTTCCGGGAGAAGGGTGTCCGTTTTATTGCTGTTTCCAACGGTGTTGACAGTACCAACAACACCAGCAGTGAATTCGCCCCTTTTTTGAATATCATGAACGAATGGTATCTTCGTGACTGCAGCAGGAAGATCACCGCAGTTTTGCGGGCAAAGGGGAAAGAGGGAAAACCGATTACGAGCAATCCGCCATATGGCTATGTAAAAAGCCCTGATGACAAAAATCTTTGGATTGTCGATGATGAAGCTGCGGAGGTTGTGCGGAAGATTTTCAGGCTGACAGTGGATGGCATGGGACCGTTCCAGATTGCCAAGCAGCTTACGGAAGAAAAGATTGAGAAACCATCATATTATCAGGCGACCAGAAACAGGGGGAATTATAAAACTATGTGTAATTTTGAAACTCCTTATAACTGGACGGGCGGATCGGTTGCACGGATACTGGAAAGACCGGAATATATGGGAGATACCGTGAATTTTCGAAGCCATAAGGAATCCTATAAGGACAAGAAAGCGGTCAAAAACAGCAGTGAGGACATCCTTGTTTTTCAGGATACCCATGAGGCAATCATAGACCGCAGGACTTGGTATATGGTGCAGGAATTAAGGAAAACCGTCCGCAGGGTTGATACCAGCGGGGAAGGAAGTATGCTGACTGGAAAGCTCTATTGTGCTGACTGCGGTGGCAAAATGCACTACCGCAGAAGCACAACGAGGGCGAAAAGGGACTGGCGTGGAATCCCAAACGGCGGGACAGAACGGACATCCGCAGGCTTTAACTGCGGCACTTACAACAGCGCCAGAAAGCAGAACAGGAAGGTGTGCTGTTCCCACTCCATAAAAGAGGACACGGCAAAGCAACTTATCCTTGAAACAATACAGTATGCCTTAAAAAGCGTCCGCATGGACGAGGCGGCATTTATAAAAAGTATGCGGAGCGCATCACAGGTCAGGGACAAAGGCGAGGTAAAAAAGCTGAAATCAGACCTTGTGAAAAAAGAGAAACGCTTTGCAGACCTTGACCTGCTGATTAAAAAGGTGTATGAGGACAACGCAATGGGAAAGCTGCCGGACAGGCGATACGAAATGCTTTCTTCCGATTATGAAAAGGAACAGCAGGAGATTGAGATTTCCATGAGAGAAATTCAGGAAAAACTCATGCAGTTTGAAGAAGATACGGACAGGACGGAAGAATTTTTGTTGCTTGTGCATAAATACACTGACATTCAGGAACTTACGCCTGCCATCGTCAATGAATTTGTGGACAAGGTTCTGGTACACAAAATAGAGAAAATGGATGGAGACCGTGTGCAGGAGATTGAGATTTTCTTAAATTATATCGGGAAGGTGGATCTTCCGGCGCAGGAACTTTCGGAGGAAGAAATTGCAGAGGAAGAAAAGAAACGGAAACGCCGCCAGTACAGCAGGGAGTACCAAAAAGCATACCGCAAGAAGCACAGACCGGAAATCCGGCAGCTGATTGAGGGTGCAAATGCCGCAGACAGGCAGAAACAGATAGAGGAAGCGAGGCAGTCAGCGGATGGACTTCTGCTTACAGACAGCACGGAGCAGGTTGCAGCCATAACAGCCGGGGAAAATAAAGTTATCGTAGACGGCAGCCTTCCGACGAAAGAAGAAGTGAAACGCAAGTATGGCAGATAATTTTATTAAAAACAAACCATGAAAGAGAGGATTTTTATATGACAAAGATCAGGGATTACAACATGAACGGGACAATTATTTTAGGCGTGGATGCAGGCTATGGGAACTATAAGACGGCAAGGTGCTGTTTCCCGACTTCCGTGAGCAGGAGCGACCAGCCGCCTATTTTTACAAGGAATTATTTGGAATATGAAGGCAGCTATTACACCATAGGCGAGGGGCATAAGGATTTTGTGGCGGAAAAGAGCATGGATGACGATAATTATATCATTACCCTTGCCGCCATAGCAAAGGAACTGAACGCAAGAGGGCTGTCAACGGCAAAGATTCATCTTGCGGTGGGACTTCCGTTAAAATGGGTTCAGACACAGCGGGATTCGTTCCGGGAGTATATGATGCAGAACCGTCATGTAGATTATAAGTATGCGGGCAGGCGTTATTTGATTGACATTGTGGACTGTACGGTCATGCCACAGTGCTATGCAGCGATAGCGGAGAGCCTGCCGGATTTTAAGGGTATGCACATGGTAGCTGATATTGGGAATGGGACGATGAACGTGATGATACTCAATAATGGCAAGGCAAGCGAAAGCAAATCGTGGACAGTGCGGCTTGGCGTGGGCGAGTGTTTTAAGGTGATCCGTGACCACATCTTAGACAGAAAAGCGGAGGAACTTCCGATGGAAATTATTGAGAATTATCTGCGCTGCGGCGATACAAAAGTGGGCGGGGAATACCAGCAGCTCATGGAGGAAGCGGCAAAATCCTATGTGGATAAGATATTTGCAGAACTGAAAGCGCATGGTTACAATCCTAATCTTATGAAACTGTATGTCATGGGCGGTGGGGCGAAGGTTGTGGAGCTTGTGGGCAGTTATGACAGCGATAATGTTACTTTTAACCATGATATACGGGCAAACGCCAAAGGCTACGAATATTTCTGTTATATGAAACTCCGCAGGCAGAAAGCAATGGCATCAGCCGGATAAGGGGCGCATTTGAATGAAAAACAAAAACCATAATATCCGCTTTAACATGGAAAAAGGGGACGAATGCAGGGCGTGGGAGCTTCTGCACTCCCCAAAGATACGGCAGATGTTCAAGTCGCAGAATAAATTTGTGATAGAGGCGGTCAATGATTATTATAACAGGCGCATGGCGGCAGAGTATGATCCCTATCTGGAAACACGGGAGAAAGAGGATGCTTTTGCAGAGCGTATCGTGGAAGCGGTTGAAAAGAAAGTAATGTCCAATCTCCCGGCGCTTTTTGGTATGTATATGGCACAGATGCAGCTTTTTCCTTTATCCGTTCCTATGGGGGCTTATCAGGCGGCGCAGGGCGGCATGGTGTGCGGGCAGGAATCATTAAACGGCGCAGACAGTGGAAATGTGACGGGCGGCACAGTTTCTCCCGCTGCTACGAAAGCAACGATACGGAATGCGGGGAATATGCAGGAAGAAGCTGTATCAGAGAATGCCACAGAGCCGCCGGACAATGATTTGATTGATTTTGACGCATTTTAATATATTTATAGGGCAGGGCTACGGTAATTAGGTTTACTGTAGCCTTATTTTTGCGGATTTTTTATATCAAAGTATAAATGTAGCCGTATTTTGAAAAAAGACTAACAAAAGGTAGCCGAAAGGCTACAAAACAAGGACAAGGGGCAGCCATTAAAGGCTGCATAATAAAGGGCGGGCATTCAAGCCCGCAAAATAAGGGCAGAAAGCAGCCGGAAGGCTGCAAATAAGGGTGCAAATGTAGCCGTCTGTTTTGAGACTGGAATACCAGTTTTCAGGCAGGCGGCTTTTTTATGCCTGTAAAGAATCTGTTCCACGGACTGCTTCGGAGTGGTTCAGAGAGTGTCAGCAACTAATTTCCGGGGAGGGCGCAAGCTCTCCCCTAAGCCCTCGGCGTTTGAGAGCGAAATACACCCTACGCACAAACCTTCGGTTTATGCTCCGGGGATTTCGCCCTGCCGGGGGCAAATTCACGCAAGTGTGAATTTATACAGTCCGAAAAAACCGGACTGTATTTATCCATGCCGCCCAGAGGACGGGCGCATAGATGGCGCTGCTGCTTACGGCTACATTTCAGGACAGATGTGCAGCATTGCAGAGGGGACTTCACAAAACAAAGCCCCCTGCGGCTGTCAGAAAGCGACAGCCGTAGACTGCCCGGATACGGGCATCGGTTCACAGACAGCCGTCCTATAATGGCTGCTCACAAAAAATGCGGTGGCAGGTTATCCGCCAAAAGAAAGGAAAAGCGTTTATGAAAAGAAATTCATTTATAGAAATGGCAAAGCTGCATGACTTATCAGGGCGCATCACTTATATTTCAAGCCACGCCAAGCAGGAGCATCTCTATGAAGTCTATACAACGGAGCCGGACAGGGCATTCTGGCGGGAGCTTGCCAAATGTAATCAGGAGGAATTTGAAAAAAGCGGCACGAATGGGAAGTGCATTGAGGCAAGGGAGCTGATGATTGCACTTCCGGAGAGTTTTATCAACTATGAGCATGACTATCTTTTGAAAAAGATGGCAGACGAATTTAAGGAAAAGTACGGCGTGGAGTGCTTTGCTGCGCTCCACCACAATAAACGTAAAACGAATCTGCATATCCATATGGTATTTGCGGAGAGAAAGCGGCTGGAACAGCCGACAGAGAAAATTGCCACTCGGAATATGTTCTACAATGAGCAGGGGCGTCATGTGAGGACAAAGAAAGAGATTCTTGACGGAGATGGGAATATCCGTCAAGGCTGTAAAATCATTAAAAAAGGTGAGGTGTATGAACGCAAAATTTTCACTGTCAAAGATGAACGCTTTAAGCAAGAATCTTTTTTAGATGGGGTAAAAGTGTTTTATACGGATTTAATCAACCAGATGGTGCTTGATGATAGGGACAGGTTAAGTATTTTTGATAAAAACGGTCCGTACCTTGCGACAAAGAAGGTTGGCAAAAATAATCCGAAAGCGGAGGAAATCAAATCGGACAATGAAATACGCATGGAGTGGAACAGAACCGTTGACCGTGCGATTGTAAGCGGCGTATCAGAAGCGGAGATTGTGGAGCTTAAAAAGACGGAGATAACGGATAAAGTAAAAGAATCCGTGGAGCAGAACGGACAAAGGCCGGAGCTGTTCGGGGAGATTGTCAGGGCAGCGATTTTGTTGTTAGAACTCCTGATTATGAAAGCCATGCAGAAGGTGATTGATATAGTGGAGAAAGTGATCGGAAATGGTGTCAGTGCCATAAAGGAAACATCAAAAGAAACGGACAGCCGTATCCATGCAGGAGATGATCCAGGATTTCAGCCGGAAAGAAAGGAGATACCATTTCCCATAGATCCGCATCGAAAACTCGATATGAAAAAGAATACAGAATATTCAATGACTGCTTCCAAAGAGAAAGAAAGCATTATTAAACAGGTAAAGGCGGAGCGAAAACCTGTTCTGGTTGAAAAAGAGCAGCCAGCAGAAAGACCGCCGCAGCCAAAACCGTCCGTACTGGCAAGTAAATATCCCCGGCTGAAAGAGATTGAGGGCAGGCTGAAAGACCAGAACAAGGCAATATTCGGGCGTGAAAAACAGAGGGATATGCTGAAAAAAGAATTGTCTGAATGTACGGGCATCTTCAAAGGCGGCAGGCGCAGGGAGTTACAGCAGGAGATCGACAGCTTTGATAATCAGATTTTCAATATGAAAAAGAGGCTTTCTTCTATTGTGAAAGAACATCATTTTGATTCTATGCAGGCATTCTATAAGGAACTTGATGTGGCAAAAAGAGAGAATCAGAATTATGAAGCAGCTTGTGCGGAGTACGAGAAAACTTATGGAGAAAAAGTGGTGGATACTAAGAGCGTCAGAGACAGGCTTAGGCAAAAAGAGAGGGCTATAAAAGAAAGAGAAGCAGGCAGGGTGCATCAGGCAAGGCAAAATGACAAAGGGGCGAGGTAGAATAGGCAGATGGTGGTCTGCTTGTGGGAGAGAGTGTGAGCAGGGACATCCAGTCTATGTTCCAGCATTAGACTTCCCCATTATAACGGAAGAACATTTTCGGGGTTTTCTTTATCATTCCGATGACATCATACCCAGTTTCCTTAACGGAATGTAGGGCGCTTGGAGAGGAAAACCAGCTGTCAAAAAGGACATATTTTGCAGGAATGGCTGCTTTTTTAGCAGATGACAGGAGTTCCAGCATGGCATGTGTTCCTTTCTGCATAGAAAGTGCACGCCGTTTATAACCAACGGTTCTTTTTTCGACAGGCTCTGCTTGATTGATCCAGTTTTTCTTATTTTCAGGTGGAAGAAGCACACTGTTAATCGGAAGGAAAGTACTTCCGTCAGACCATCCAAGCGTGAGCATACGGAAACTAAATTTATAAGTGTGTCTGGCATGGTCATATACTTTTGCAAGAAGTTCCGTTTTTTTTGAACGGTTGCGTTCAAACATAGAATTATCGATGATCAATACGTTGGCGCGGTCTTGTGAATCCAGCGGAAGGATTGCCTCTCTGATGATTCTGCCTGCAAGAATGGTTGTAAAACGGATCCAGTTGATCTGGACCATTTTCATAAAGCGGTATACAGTATCCTTGGCAAAAGCCAGAGTATTTCTTCATGAAATAAGGTTCTTATATGCCTCTGTTTGAAAAAATCAAAAGAAACAGGTACTGAAAGATTTCCACTGCAGGAGTTCCCTTCTTTTTATACGCATTAGCCGTTTTTAATACAGATGAAACATGAAATCTAGTAAAAAATAGTAAAAAATCTTCGGATAGATTTAGAAATTTGTTTATCATTTTGGTTGTTTTGTGTTATACTTTTATTCATAGTGCGAGCTGAGAAATCAGCATAGCTGATTATATAGCAGGAAAATCCTGTCGGGAAAGGTTTAATCAACCGCCCGTACCAAGTCCTTGGAGTCGAAGTGGCAACATCAGATTTAAGCATAGGACAGAGGCAACAGAGCCGAAACGAAAGTGAAGTGATAGAGCTTGCAAATTAGTATGAGGTCGGAAATGGTCGATGCGTTTGCGTTCGTAGCAGACAACATCTCTGTAACCGCTATGGTGAGGGACAGGGGCATCCCCCAGTCCGAGAGCTTGGAGAGGTTGATGAGAAATATATAATACAGAACAGTTGGGGTCTTATTATCCCCCTGGCATAGGGTATGATGTACAATTAAGGGAACAAGAGAGGAAATTAAATGGATAATAGGAAGTCTGAAGTGCTCATAGTACCAAAGAAACCGTTAATAACGGTGGAGGGAAGGGGCACACCTTGCAATGAAAGAATATTGGGTTGAGTCGTATGCGTTAATAGTGCATGTACGGTTCTAATGAGGGGTATGGGGAGCAATCCCCATATCTACTTGAGGCATGAGCCTGTGGTGTTTTAATTGTTTTGAACAACTCAATTATACCAAACCAGATGGTTTCATGCTATTTTAATGCCAGTAATTATTGAATGTTCAAGGTGCATAAACACTTATTCAAGTGCGAAGTTTGAGTATAAAACAAAAATTGGGGGAGGATATGATGTGTTTCATATAGGGATATGTGATGATGGAAAAGAAGTCTGTGCAGAACTGGAAGATATGATTTATAAATTGGGAAAAAAGCATGGGGTAGGGCTAGAAACAAGTGTATGGTTTTCCGGAGAAAGTCTTTGTGATTTTTTAAAAAGGGAAAATACTTTAGATATGCTGTTTTTGGACATAGACTTAATTACCACAGACGGAATTCAGGTAGGTAATTTTATACGAGAGAAAATGAAAAATTTAGAATTAATTATCATATATATTTCATCTAAAAGCAGTTATGCAATGCGGCTTTTTGAGGTGCAACCGATAGGCTTTTTAATTAAACCATTAAAGACAGAAACTGTAGAAAATGTATTTTTAAAGAGCATTCATTTTTACGAATTGAAAAATCAAAAATTTGAGTATTATTCGAAAGGTTATTTTTACAAGATTTCTTTTCGAGAAATTATATTTTTCTATAGCCAGAATAAGAAGATTAATATTGTTACAAGAGAGGGCGAAAGACAGTTTAATGGAAAACTGAAAGAAATAGCTTCAGAATTACCACATAATTTTATCATGATTCATCAGTCTTATATTATAAATTTAGATTATATGGTAGAGTGTTCCTATGAAGCAATCAGAATGCAGGGAGATAATTTATTGAGTATTAGTATTCCATATCGAAAATTAGTAAGGGAACAGATTATGAAATATAAATGGGAGGAAAAATAATGTGGCAGAAATGATTACGGTTTTAAGCACTAACTTATTTAGAACATTCATTCTCAAAAGATTCATGTCAATATTTTTTGAAATAAATATTGAAGAAAAGGGAAAGGAGAGGATATGTTATTTTGTTTTCTTTTCACTGACAGTATTAGTTCATTCGTTTTTTCACTTTCCCGTATTAAACATCATAACTAATTTATTATTGATTTATTTTATTACACGATTATATGTGGGGGTAGAGAAGAAAAAAGTATTGGTTACTCTTTTGATATATGGAATCAATATGTTTTGTGACATTATAGCAGTATATTCCTTTGGTAATTACATGGTAGGTGAAGAAGCAAATGGAATGACAGTATACATTACTACTTTTTTAATACTTATTTGTGAATTTGTTGTAGAGAGATTTTTGGTGAAGAATAAAAGTAAGGATTTTATACCATTTCACGGAAACATATTAATTGCTATCCCTGCTATTAGTATAATGATTTTACTAATATTGGTTATGAACAACCTGAATAGCAGAATGATACTAATTTCTGTAAGTGTTGGGATTTTGCTTATTAATCTATTAATATTTTATTTATATGGTGTTTTAGTTGATGCTTATTTAAAGTTAGAGGAAAGAGCATTATTTGAACGACAGATTGCTAGCTATGCCAATCAATTAAATATTATGACACAAACGGAAGAAAAAGTAAGAACACTAAAGCATGATATGAAGCACCATTTAAATGAATTAATGATTTTAGCGAGGCATCAAAATGATGATAAAGTAATGGACTATATTTGTGATATGCAGGCATATCTTGAAAATCCACATGAGTATATCAGCAGTGGAAATCAGGAAGTAGACAGTCTGATGAATTATATGCTGAACAGAGCAAAGACAGTTCTTAATCATGTTAATTACGAGATAAATATCCCAAAGGAATTGGCAATTCGTTCCTTTGATTTAAATGTCATTGTCGGGAATCTATTGGAGAATGCGATAGAGTCAGCTGAGCAGTCAAAGGAAAGATGGTTGGAACTATTTTTAAATTATGAACGGGGTATGCTTTTTATTCGTGTCAGAAATAGTTATGATAATGCAATAAAAAGAAAAGGAGAAATTTATATTACCACAAAGAAAGAGAAGCGGATTCATGGAATCGGATTGCAAAATGTCAAGAACGTGGTTGATACTTACAAGGGGGATATGCAGATATCAGACAAAGATAATATTTTTGATGTAAAAATTATATTATATGCTTTATTGTAGAAATAGAAAATTTAACAGACACTTACATATTATTGCCTCACATCGTTTAGGTTTACCAGACCTATTTCAATGGAGAGGCTTTTTTTGTACAAATTTCGCCCTAATATATATGAATTTCGCCATTTGGAAAATTAAGATATGAAAATATGATATTATCAAAAAAACAAATGAATCATTATACAACTAATGCAAATCGGTTTGATATTCATAGAAGAGGTGCGTATTCTAGAATACTTGAAGGTGCAAAAGCCTTACAAGATAAGATGGTTGTAGGAGCAAGGGGTACAATTACACCTGCTGGTTTGAATGTTAGTGAAAATGTTACACATTTGTTGGAGGAAGGATTTGCATATGTACATTTGGCACCAGCAAATAATATGTTAAAGGAAAATGATTTTGAAAAAATAATCGAAAATTATTTTTTATATTGCGAAGAGTTTGAAAAATTATTATTAGAGCATAAATATAAAGAGTGTATTGCAAGACATAATCTATATAGTATTTTAAGAGAAATTCATGAAGGAAAGAAGAGAAATGTTTATTGTGCAGCAGGTTTTAAAGCAATATCTATAGATATTGATGGATATATATATCCATGTCATCGATTTGTGGGTGATAAGGAGTTTTGCATGGGGGATGTTTCCACTAATGTATTTGAACATGATGTGATATATAATCAATTATATAAAATTCCGGAAAAATGTAAATATTGTATATGTCAGTCTATATGCTCTGGAGGATGTATGCATGATAATCTTTTGTTAATGAAAAATATAAATATACCGGCAGAATGTAATTGCAAATTGCAAAAGTTTTTAACGGAACAAGCATTAAAAATATATATTTCTTTAACTGATATAGACAAAAAGTATTTGTTTGGGGAGGAAAGTTGCTATGGCGGATAATTATATTTTGGAAATGGAGAATGTCGATAAAATATATGGTTCGGGGGATAGTGAGGTAAAGGCACTGAATCATGTAAGTTTTTCAGTACACAAAGGGGAATTTATTGCTATTATAGGTGAATCGGGTTCTGGAAAAAGTACTTTACTTAATATTGTAGGGATGTTAGACAGACCGACCAACGGAAAAATAGTAATTGATGGGATAGAACAAAGAGAGATGACACTGGATCAGCAAGCAGTATTTAGAAGAGAAAACATAGGTTTTATTTTTCAATCCTTTAATTTGATTCAGGAATTAACCGTTGAGGAAAATATAATTTTTCCCATTTCATTAGGGCATAATAAGCCGGATAGAAAGAAAATAGATAGTATTATAAATAAATTGGGACTGGAGAAAAGGAAACAGCATTTTCCATCACAGTTATCGGGCGGGCAGCAGCAAAGAGTGGCGATAGGCAGGGCATTGGCAACAGAGCCGAAATTGATATTAGCAGATGAACCGACAGGCAATTTGGATAGCAAAAATAGTCAGGAGGTTATTAAAATATTGTGGGAAATATCAAAAGAATATGGCAGAACAGTTTTGCTAATTACTCATAATCATGATATTGCCAAAGTAGCAGATAGAATACTGTATGTAAAGGATGGTTGTGTTAGTGAAAGAAGATAAGTGGAAGAATAATTATTTAGAAATCATATATAAATATTATCGTATGCATAAAAAGAAAACAACTATTACAGTGGCATGTATTGCGGCGGCTATTTGCATGATTACAACGGTATTTAGTTTGGCGGATATTGGAATAGATGTTGAAATACAGGCCGTCAAGAACATCTATGGAAACTATCATATGAAAGTGGAAAATCTTTCTTTTGAAATTACTGATATAGAAAAAATAGAAGGAATAAGTCATGCAGGCTGGTTGGTTGAGTTACCAACAGGAGAATTGAAAGAGAAAGAGTGCAGGATACTATGCGGAGATGCGGATATCATACAGCAGTTTGATGTCAGACTTTTAGAAGGACAATATGCAAAGACCGGAGAAGAGGTTGTTATTGATAAAAAGGTTAAGAAGGATTATGCTTTGAAGGTAGGAGATGTCCTGCCAGTTAGGTTGGAAGGAAAGACGTATAACCTGGACATTGTAGGGGTATGCGATACCTTTTCTTCCCTTACAGCAAGAGATGTGTATGGTCTTTTGTTGTCTGTAGAAGGCGGAAGGATACTGGGAAATAGTTGTGGGGATTATTATATTACATGTCAAAATGTGGAAGAAATCGATGAAGTAAAATGTAAACTTATAGAAGAGTATCATTTGGAAGAAAACAGAATACAGTTAAATGAAATATTGTTGGCAGTTATGGGAAAGGGGAAATCTGTCTTAGCCGCTAATTTATATTTGATAGCGGGTATTTTATTTTGTCTTGTATTTCTTGTAAGTATTCTGATGATTACAAATTGCTTGAATATAAGTGTTCATGAGAAAAAGCAATTATATGGCTTACTTAGGTGTATAGGAGCAGATTCAAAACAATTAAGAAGATGTGTGCAGAAAGAAGGAAAAATACTATGGTGTCATAGTATACCCGCAGGGATTGGGAGCGGGGTGGTTTTGACATGGTGCTGTTTATTATTGCTACGACTTCTTAATAAAGATATGTTTGAAAATATTTTTGTGTTTCAAGTCAGTATAGCAGGGATTGTGATTGGAATATTTACTGGTTTGGCAGCAGTTATGATAGCGACAGTGAGTCCGGTAAGATATGTATGCAGTATTCCGCCATTAACAGCGATAAATGAAGAAACTTATCAGAAAGATATAAAATGCCGAAAAAAAAGAAGGACGATAAAAATTCCAGTAGAATTACTAATTAGCCTTAGACAGACAGGAAGCAATAGAAAATCACTTGGGCTTATGATAGCTTCTTTTGCAATGAATATTGTTTTGATTTTTGCTTTTTCTGTTATGATTAACTTTATTTATGAAGGTTCATATTTTACAAAGCCATATAATCCGGATGCCTCTATTTATAATAAAGAAGGTAAGTACTATATTCATGATGAAGTAAAGTGGAAAATAGAAGAAATAAGTGGTGTAGAAAGTGTTGTTGGACGTAAAGTAAACAATGCAGAATTGGAAAAAAATGGAAATGTATTTTCTACGTTGCTTGTATCATATGACAAACAGCAATTTGAATGGATAGAAAGCAAAATAATTTCTGGGAAATTAAATATAGGCAGGTTATTAGAAGGAGAAGAAATATTAGTTGATGAAGAAAGTGGTTTAGAAGTAGGAGATGAGGTACTGATTAAAGGTAATGGAGGCAATACAATAGCGTGTGTAGTAGGAGGAGTATTAAGGAATTTTCCATATGATTCGGCTGACAGTGTGAGATGCCTGCTTGCAGAAGCATTGTTTCAACAGGTAGTAGGAAATATGGATTATTCCATACTGGATATAAGATTTAGTAAGGGAAATGAGGAAGTATGGGAATTAATGACTAAAATTATACCAGAAAAATTTAGTATATTTGATTACCGACAAAAAAAAGAAGAAAGCAAAAACCAATTTTTAACAATGGCAGTCTTTGTATATGGATTTTGTGGAACTATCATAGCGGTAACTATCTTTAATATTATAAATTGTATGAGCATAAGTGTTTGGAATAATATGAAAAAGTATGGGATGATTTGTGCTGTAGGTGGGACGACAAAACAATGTAAAAAGATAGTAATACTGGAGGCTCTATTATATGCATGTGGAGGTGGGGCGTTAGGAATAGCAATTGGTGTACCTTTACATTATTATCTTTATAGTCATCTAGTTGCTAAGTATTTTAATACCGTATGGAGATTACCTGTTGAAATGATAATTACAATTATTGGAATTACTATATTTACAGCAATTGTATCATCACTGATGCCTTTGCAAAAAGTTAAGGAAATTAACATAATAGAAATAATTCGACAAGTATAGAGAGGAATACAATGAAAAAGAAAATAAGACTGTTGACATTTGTAATATGCATATGGATGATAATCGGATTTAATATTGAGGCTATGGCAGCAAATAATGCTTTAGCAATACAAGTAAATGATGATTTTGGTGAACTGATAAAGATTATTATTGAAATTAAATCGAAAAATCCAGAAAAGGGAAATGAAGAAATAGAAACGCTTATAGTAAGACAGGTTTCTATGAGAAGAGATAGTGGTGTAAGTAATATTTGGAATTCTCTAACGGATACAGAAAAAAAATTAGTCATTAGATATCCACTTGATGCATTAAAAGTAAATACAGCCAAAAATATTGCAACTACACAGACAGAAAAAAAGTTTGGTTATAATGGGCTTGGTGATAGGAGTGATGCATTTAGACATGGTATGTGGAATGCAGAAATGGTTATATTAATCGGAAGTGAGAAAGCAGAAATGTTTGCAACGGCTCACGAGGATAAGGATATTACGGGTTTGGAGGTAGATGGGCATACTAAATTAGAACATAAAAATATGGACATACATAATAATGCAGAAGGTAGAATTATTGGGGAAAATAATAAAACAGCAAGCGAAGAACAGCTAGCAGAAATAATTTATAATGCTGTATATGATGAAAATACTAATTTTATTTGGCTTAATAATTAATTACTAAACTCAAATGAATATTCTTGCTTCAAGAAACCTCCATTCCGGAATTTTGGAAACCGGTGTTCCGGACGCGGAAACCGCCATTGATTGGCTTGATTGTCCTGCATCAGAAATGGAATTCTGGTCAAGTCCGAAGCCGTTTTACGGTGCGTTAGCAGGCTTTACAAGAATGGAATTTCTGATAGTCTATGGAAGCCAATCAAAGCAGAGCAATCGGTTAAATTAAGAGTTTACGATTATAAAAGTTTAAAAACACACTTGACAACACGTCCCTGAACTGACCGGAGGGAAAGGCATCACATTTGCGACGGGTACGCCAATCTCAAATAGCATGACGGAATTATACACCAATATGCGTTATCTCCAGTACAACACCTTACAGCGTTTGGGATTGGGGCATTTCGATAGTTGGGCGGCATCATTTGGGGAAACCCAGACAGCGATTGAGCTTGCGCCGGAGGGGACTGGATACAGGGCAAAAACAAGGTTTGCAAAGTTTTTCAATCTTCCGGAGCTGATTGCGTTATTTAAGGAGAGTGCGGACATTCAGACGCCGGATATGCTGAAACTTCCTGTGCCGGAAGCAGATTATGAAAATATCGTGTTAAAGCCGAGCGAGTACCAGCAGGAAATGGTTCAGT
>CAJTSH010000048.1 GCA_910578885.1 uncultured Lachnospiraceae bacterium | reverse complement strand
GTATAGAAACTGATTAACAAGTAGTCATTCTTGGCTACATCATTATTATACTAGGAGGTAGTGATTGACCGGGCGGATTTAGTATATAGTGTTTATTATGAACCGACAGGAGATACGGCGGAATTGTGGTGGAATGATATGGAAGAAGTTCCGGAGCTTTTTGCCGTTCCGGTGTGGAGATTTACCAGTTATCAGAATGGGGGAGCTTCTTATGTATACCATGTGGATGCTCTGACCGGACAGGTTTCTGCAAATTATCGGACTGTGTTAGAAGTTTGTTAATAAACATAGGTTTCTGCAAATTAACAGGTTTTATTAGAATAAGGGGGTATTATGTTAAGATATGCGGGAATTAATTTAAAAAATAGTATAAAAAGCCGCTATTTTTTGTATGGAATCCTCATCATTGTCGGAATTTTTTTCTTTAGTAAAGGCAGGGGAGAGCTTATGGTTCAAGTACAGCAAAGACCGCTTATCATACAGGAGATATTTCGTTACCCGAGGGAGAAATTTATGAAAAACATTGACAGCTACAGCAGTGAAGCGATGTTTTCCTTTGGATTGAGGCAGTTTATGTATCTTGCTATGCCGCTCTCCGGGATAGGATTTCTTCTGCGCTTCTGTGATGAGCGTTATGGCGGCTATGACCGGATGATGTTCGGAAGGATTGGAAGAAGGCAGTATCTGCTTGGAACACTGATGACCTCTGCACTCCTAAGTATATTAACGATTGTAGTTTCGTTTGTACTGATACTTATAGTATTGTATGCAAAGCTTCCTTCAGCGATTGGAATCGTGGAGGGAGTTGGAATTGGAACATGCCTGCGTCAAGTTTTTTTTGCCTGTATACTGTCTATTATTGGCGGATGGATGGGATTTTTTACAGCAGTTGTCACGGAGAGCCGCTTCCTTTCGTTAGTTTTTCCGGTTCTTTTTTTTGAATTATGGACAGAAATGTGTACAGCGGCTGCTTCCTTTTTCTGGTTCAGCTATTCGATGAAAAATTTGTTCGATCCGGTCGCGGCGGGAATGCCGGTCCGATGGTATATTTTATTTGTATTTTTCTTTTTGATACTTACTGGAGGAGGGTTTTACCTGACGGCACAGAAAAAATTTGAAAAGGGGAGGTAAGTACATGCAGGCAATCAAACAGATTTTTCAGGTTGCGAAGTGGTCGTTTATCGACTGGCTGATGGATATCCGACAGATTTTTGTGTTAGCAGTATTAATCTGCATTTCGAATTATACGGTTATGCCGCTTGTGAATATGTCAAAAGATAAAGATGTTCCGATTAATATTTTAGAGCCGTTTCTTGCAAATATAAATTCCGTCTATATTATCCTGATTATTTTATTCTGCTGGTTGGTGTTAATCAGTGATTATCCAAAGATGGAGGGAAATAACGGTTATATATTAATCCGGATTAATCGGATTACGTGGCTGATAGGGAAGATTCTGGCGTTTGTGTTTGGTGCAATCGTCTATCTTGCAGAACTGGTGATTGTATTTACTGCGCGCGCCTTAGGAAGCGGTTTTTTTGCAAATGGCTGGAGCTATCTGATGAGAGACTATATGGAGAAATATTCATTAGAAGGTGACATATATAAAATTATATGTGTTGTAAGAGAGGATATTTTTAACCATTATCTTCCATATGCGGCTTTTAGAAAGACATTGGTTCTTCTTCTTGGGCTGTTATGTGCGCTGGGACTAGTTATGACGGCGGCAAGCCTTAGCAAATCGAAGCTGGAAGGTCTGCTGTGTAATCTTATCTTAATTGTAGGAGGTTTTCTTTTTGTTCAGACGGGAAATCCCTCTTGTTGCTGGCTTCCGGTAGCAAATGTAATGCTTGGGGAGCAGGCGACGCAATTGATTCGTCTGGTTCCGAAAAACTTTAGCTATATTTATTTTGGAGTGTTATGCGCCATGTTATTTGTATGCTGTCTGATTCTTGTCCGTTGGGGGCAGGTGCAGAAAGATGGTGAGAGGTGATTATATGGGTGAATACATTATAGAAATTGAGCATTTAAATCTGACGCTTTCAAAACAAAAAATTTTAAAGGACATTAATATTCGATTGGAACCGGGAAAGATTTACGGTGTGGTCGGTAAGAACGGGAGCGGAAAGAGCATGTTATTTAAATGTATGTGCGGTTTTTTACGCCCGCAGAGCGGAACTATCCGAATTAATGGAAAATTGATTGGAAAAGAACGTGATTTTCCGCAAGATACAGGAATTTTGATTGAAGCGCCAGGTTTTATTCCTTATTATAATGGTTACAAGAATTTGAAACTTTTAGCGGATTTACGCGGTAAATATGGGAGGGAGCAGGTTGAAACTTATATGCGTTTTGTCGGATTGGATCCGGCAATGAAGAAATCTGTAAAAAAATATTCGCTGGGAATGAAGCAGCGTCTTGGTATTGCTCAGGCAGTTATGGAAGAACCGAAATTGATTATTATGGATGAGCCAATGAATGCATTGGATAAAGAAGGGATTGAAGAAATGCGCGAGTTTTTTAAGAAACTCCGTACGCAGGGAAGAACGATACTCTTGACATCACATAATTTTGAGGACATTCAGCTTTTGTGCGACCGTGTCTATGAAATGGAGCATGGCAGCATCAAAGAGTTTCCAATGATGGAAAAATAGTAAAATAGATTGTTTTTTTGAAAAAAAGGACATCTTATAGAAGGATTTGCTTGACTTAGGACATTTTTTTGTTATAATTGAAATGATGTTTTTTAACATAGAGGAGGTGGATTTAAAATGAAGATGACATTCCAACCAAAAAACAGACAAAGAAACAAAGTTCATGGATTTCGTAAAAGAATGAGCACAGCAGGCGGAAGAAAAGTATTGGCTGCAAGAAGATTAAAAGGAAGAAAAAGATTATCAGCGTAGGCCACATCATTTGTGGTCTTTCTTCTTATTTTGGCAATTCTTAAGCAGTAGCAGAAGGGGTTTGCTCGAATGGAATCATTGAAGAAGAATCAGGATTTTCAAAACGTATATAAGTCAGGGAAGTCTTATGCGAATAAGCGGCTGGTTATGTACGTTTTGAAAAACGATTTAGAGAAAAACAGAATAGGAATATCAGTTAGCAAAAAAGTAGGAAATAGTGTTATAAGACATCGATTGACCCGTCTCATACGGGAAACTTATAGGCTGCATGAGGACATGTTTAATAGTGGTTTTGACATTGTAGTCATTGCAAGAGCAGCAGCAAAATCTGCAACGTATCATGAAATTGAGAGTGCGCTGTTACATCTTGGAGGTCCTTTAAATATTTTAAAATCATTTAGAAAAGAAGATGAAATGGATTGAAAACAATTTTAATAGCTTTGATAAAATTTTATAGAAAGTATATTTCACCGATGAAGACAACAAAGTGTCCTTATTATCCAACTTGCTCTACCTATGGGTTAGAAGCTGTGGAAAAGTATGGTGCAATTAAGGGAGGGGCGCTTGCAGCATGGAGAATCTTAAGGTGTAATCCCTTTTCCAAGGGTGGATATGATCCTGTTCCATAAAATGAAGGAGCTTTGCTTGTGAGGTCACACAAGAACGGAAACTAGGAGGTATATTTCGTGACAGATATTATTTTAACACAATATGATGGCGCAATTTTAGGGCCTATTGCAAAATTATTAGGCTGGATTATGAGCGGTATTTATTATGTGATGGAGAATGTATTTGGTATCCAGAACATTGGTCTTGCCATTATTATATTGACATTGGTTATTTATTTATGTATGTTCCCTGTGACATATAAGCAGCAGAAGTTTTCAAAGCTTACACAAAAAATGCAGCCGGAGCTTCAGGAAGTGCAAAAGAAGTATAAGGGGAAAAAGGATCAGGTATCCATGCAGAAAATGCAGGAAGAAACACAGGCAATTTATGAGAAATATGGAACTTCTCCAACAGGCGGTTGTCTTTACATGTTTATTTCTTTTCCGATTTTGCTTGCATTGTATCGTGTAATCAACAATGTACCGGCATATATCGGAAGTGTAAAAGATATTTTTACGGATTCTGTGAATGGGATTATGGCAACGGAAGGCTTTGCCGATACGATGGCAAAGTTTATTGAAGACAACCGTATTGCGGTAGCTGCTAATTTTGAATCAACGGACAATGGTGTTTTGTTTAATTCCATTATTGATGTGTTATACAAGATGGGTGAAAGTGGATGGGATGCGTTACGGAATACCTTTACCGGGTTATCGGATGTATTAACTTCTACACAAGAGTCTTTAAATCATGTGAATTTCTTTTTAGGTTTAAATATTGGTGAATCACCTTGGTATATTATGAGGGAGGCATTTTCTGATAAAGCGTGGCTGTTATTGATTGGAGCTCTTTTGATTCCGGTGGTTTCATGGCTGACACAGGTTTTGAATATGAAGCTGATGCCTTCTGCAGCAAGCAGTGATAATGATCAGATGGCTCGTCAGATGAAGACAATGAATACGATGATGCCTTTGTTTTCTTTTGTAATGTGTTTTACAGTTCCGGTTGGTCTTGGTATTTACTGGATTGCAGGCGCTTTATTCCGAAGTATTCAGCAGATTTTGTTGAATAAACATATGGAAAAAATTAATTTGGATGATATTATTGCAGAAAATCGGGAAAAGGCAAAGAAGAAGCGTGAAAAGATGGGGATTTCCGGTAATCAGATTTCAAATGCTGCAAGAATGAATACGAGGGGAGAAACACATCTTTCCAATGAGTTATCTTATGCAGAGAAAGAAAAAATGCTGGAAGAGGCAAATCAGAAGAGAAAGAGTGCGAAAGCGGGAAGTATGACGGCGAAGGCAAATATGGTACGTGAATTTAATGAGAGAAATAATAAGTAGGAGGTATAACTATGGAAGTTAGGGAATTTACGGCAAAGACTGTAGATGATGCGCTTACGGATGCATTGGTTGCTCTTGGTACTACCAGTGATCAGATTGAGTGTGAAATTGTTGAAAAAGGTTCTTCCGGATTTTTTGGGTTTAACAGTAAGCCGGCGATTATAAGGGTATGGAAGAAGTTTACAATTGAAGATACTGTGAAGGATTTTTTAAATGATGTATTCCATGCAATGAATATGCAGGTTGAGATTACGGTTAATCATAATGAAGAGAGTCATGTTGTTGATGTTGACTTAAAGGGCGGAGATATGGGTGTTTTGATCGGAAAACGTGGACAGACCTTAGATTCTCTTCAATATCTTGCAAATCTTGCAGTAAATAAGAAGAGTGATACTTATGTAAAGGTGAAGTTGGACACCGAGGATTATCGGAAGAGGAGAAGAGATACCTTAGAAAATCTTGCTAAGAATATTGCATATAAAGTAAAGAGGACAAAACGTCCGGTATCTTTAGAGCCGATGAATCCGTTTGAGAGAAGAGTAATTCATTCAGCTTTACAGAATGATAAATATGTTTCTACGCATAGTGAAGGTGATGAACCATATCGTCATGTAGTAGTAACTTTAAAGAGATAAGATTTTAAATTGAAAAGTATTCTATTGAGTGGCAAAACAATCCGTTGTAATTGTTTTGCCATTCTTGTATAATTAGAAAAGTTCCTTAGTTATACGTTAGAATAAAGAGAGGGATGAACATGAAGACAGATACAATTGCAGCTATTGCAACAGCGATGACAGTTTCTGGAATAGGGATTGTCAGAATTAGCGGTGAGGAAGCTTTTTCTGTAATTGATAAAATTTACCGCTCTAAGAATGGTAAAAAGGTATTATCTGAAATGGACAGCCATACGATTCACTATGGATATATCATGGATGAAGAAGATGTGATTGATGAAGTTATGGTTCTTCTGATGAAAGCGCCCAATAGTTATACCAGAGAAGATACAATAGAGATTGACTGTCATGGCGGAGTTCTTGTTATGAAAAGAATTTTAGAGACGGTTTTGAAAAATGGTGCAAGAGCAGCGGAGCCGGGTGAATTTACAAAGCGTGCTTTTTTAAATGGAAGGATTGATTTATCACAGGCGGAGTCTGTGATTGATATTATTCAATCAAAAAATGATTTTGCACTTAAGAGTTCTATGAGTCAGTTACAGGGTGTTTTGACAAAAAAGATTCAAGAAATTAGAGGAGAAATTATTCATGAAATCGCATTTATTGAATCTGCATTAGATGACCCGGAACATATAAGTATTGATGGGTACGGTCTGGAGTTAGAGAAAATTGTATCTAATATAAGAAATAGTATTAAGAAGATGATAGATTCCTTTGAAAATGGAAGTATCTTAAAGGAAGGAATCAATACGGTAATTGTCGGTAAACCAAATGCGGGAAAGTCTTCACTTTTGAATGTTCTGCTTAGAAAAGAACGTGCAATCGTTACAGATATTGCCGGAACAACAAGAGATGTGTTGGAAGAGCAGATGAACTTAAACGGCATTATCTTAAATATTATAGATACGGCTGGAATACGTGATACTACTGATGTTGTGGAAAAGATTGGTGTGGATAAAGCTAAGGTTTATGTGGAAAATGCAGATTTAATTATCTACGTAGTGGATTCTTCAACAAAATTAGATGAGAATGATCAAGAAATTATTGGAATGTTACTGGATAAGAAAGTAATTGTTCTATTAAATAAATCAGATTTATCCCCAGTCACGACTGATGAAGAGGTAAAATTATACTTAAATAAGAAGATAATCTCAGTTTCAACAATAGAAAATACCGGAATAGATGAACTGGAAGAAGAAATTAAAGAAATGTTCTTTCATGGAAATCTGGCTTTTAATGATGAAGTTTATATTACAAATATCCGTCATAGAAATGCTTTACAAAATTCGTATGAAAGTCTTGGTATGGTACTTCGCAGTATTGAGGATGGAATGCCGGAAGATTTTTATTCGATTGATTTGATGAGCGCCTATGAAGAATTAGGCAGCATTATCGGTGAATCGGTAGAGGATGATTTGGTGAATGAGATTTTCAGTAAATTCTGTATGGGAAAGTAAATTTAGGCGAAGATAGAATGGAGGAAATAATGCCAGCGATAGAAGAAACATATGATGTGTGTGTGGTAGGTGCGGGACATGCCGGTTGTGAAGCTGCACTTGCCTGTGCCAGACTTGGATTTGAAACGATTATTTTTACTGTCAGTGTGGACAGTATTGCACTCATGCCTTGTAATCCGAATATTGGGGGAAGCTCGAAGGGTCATTTGGTAAGAGAAATCGACGCTCTCGGCGGTGAGATGGGAAAGAATATTGACAAGACATTTATCCAATCTAAAATGTTGAATAAATCTAAAGGACCGGCGGTTCATTCTCTGCGTGCTCAGGCAGATAAAGCGGCTTATAGCATGGAAATGCGAAAAACTTTACAAAATACCGAACATCTGACGATTCGTCAGGCTGAGGTTTCTGAAATTATAACGAAGAATGATGAAGTATCCGGTGAACAGGTGATTATAGGAGTAAAGACTTGTTCCGGAAGAACTTATTATTGTAAATCTGTTGTTCTTTGTACCGGAACTTATCTTTGCGCCCGTTGTCTCTGCGGAGAGATGATTACGCATACCGGACCGAATGGACTTCAGGCGGCGAATTATTTGACTGATTCTTTAAAAGAACATGGTGTAGAAGTTTTCCGCTTTAAAACTGGAACTCCGGCAAGAATAGATAAACGTTCGATTGACTTTACGAAGATGCAGGAGCAGTTCGGAGATGAGAGGGTCGTACCGTTTTCTTTTACTACAAATCCAGAAGATGTTCAAATTGAGCAAGTCTCCTGTTGGCTGACTTATACAAATGAGAAAACGCATGAGGTGATACGGGAAAATTTAGACCGTTCTCCAATTTATGCAGGCGTGATAGAGGGTACAGGCCCAAGATATTGCCCCTCGATTGAAGATAAAGTGGTAAAATTTGCAGATAAGGATAGACATCAGGTATTTATTGAACCGGAAGGAATCAATACGAATGAAATGTATGTCGGCGGAATGTCAAGTTCTCTGCCGGAAGACGTACAATATCAGATGTACCGGAGTGTTCCGGGGTTAGAAAATGCAGATATCGTAAGAAATGCTTATGCGATTGAATATGACTGTATCAATCCAAATCAGCTTCTGCCGACTTTGGAATTTAAGAAGATAAAGGGATTATTCAGCGGCGGTCAGTTTAACGGAAGCTCCGGCTATGAGGAGGCGGCAGCTCAGGGACTCATTGCAGGAATCAATGCTGCTATGAGTATTTCAGATAAAAAGCAGCTTGTTTTGAAACGTTCCGAATCCTACATTGGGGTATTGATTGATGATTTAGTTACGAAAGAGAATCATGAACCATATCGCATGATGACGTCCAGAGCGGAGTACCGTTTATTGCTGCGTCAGGATAATGCGGATCTTCGTTTAACGAAATATGGATACGAGGCAGGATTGATATCAGAGGAGCGTTATCAGTGGATATTGAAAAAAGAAAAGCTGATATCACAGGAGATTTCCAGAGTAGAGCATGTAAATGTTGGAGCGAATAAGGAGGTTCAGTCTCTCTTAGAACAGTATGGTTCTGTTCCTTTGAATACCGGAACAACCCTTACCGAGCTGATTCGAAGACCGGAATTATCTTATGAAGTTTTAGCTCCGATTGATAAGGAACGTCCTGAGCTTCCTGCTGATGTTGCGGAACAGGTCAGCATTAACATTAAGTATGATGGATATATAAAAAGGCAGATGAAACAGGTGGAACATTTTAAGAAATTAGAAGAAAAAAAAATACCGGAAGACTTTAATTATGATGAGGTTGACAGTCTTCGTATTGAAGCCCGCCAGAAGTTGAAGTTATATAGACCAATTTCGATTGGACAGGCTTCAAGAATATCCGGTGTTTCACCGGCAGATATATCTATGCTGCTTGTTCATATGGAACAGATGAAATATCAGAAGAAATCGTGAGTATGGAAGACATAATATAGGAAGGAGAAGTGTCCTTTGGAATATCATTTAGAATATTTTGAAAAAATTCTGTCAGAGTGGAATATTACACTTTCTGATAAACAAAAGCGGCAGTTTTCAACATTTTATGAAATTCTTGTGGAAAAGAATAAAGTAATGAATCTTACTGCCATCACGGAATTTAATGAAGTAATAGAAAAGCATTTTTTGGATAGTGTTTCTTTGGGTGCGGTAATAGATTTGAGAAAAGAATTGTCAGTTCTTGATATGGGGACGGGAGCGGGATTTCCTGGGATTCCGCTTAAAATTGTATTTCCTGAGCTTAAGATTACCTTAGCGGATTCTTTAAATAAAAGAATTGGATTTTTGAATGAAGTAATAGAAGAACTTAAGCTGGAAGGAATTACTGCAATTCATGCAAGAGCAGAGGAACTTGCAAGGAAATCGGAGTATCGGGAGCAGTATGATCTTTGTGTTTCGCGTGCAGTTGCAAACCTTTCTACTTTGAGTGAATATTGCCTTCCCTTTGTATCTTTAAGCGGAAAATTTGTGTCATATAAATCTGATGATATATTGGAGGAAGTGGAGGAAGCAAAAAAAGCAGTTTTTTTGCTTGGTGGTCAGATAGAAGAGGTTCATCGTTTTACATTCGGAGAAAACGATCTTCACCGTTCTTTTGTTTTGATTGAAAAAGTGAAGAAGACGCCCAAAACTTATCCGAGAAAGGCGGGGACTCCTTCAAAGCAGCCATTGAAATAGGAGATAGGTTATATCATCAGACAAAAATATGGACTGTTGCAATAGTAAATTCAGTAACAAGAATCGTTATTTGAATGCTCTTATGCAACAGTCCATGTTTTATTTATTTAGGAACATGTTCAATACGTCATAAAATTTTTCAGGTACTTCCAACTGTGGAAGATACTTGGAGCCGGATACAGAAGCAGTTTCAATAGTTGAATTGACTCTGGTGTATTCGTCAATAATCTTCATATTGTTGGCGCGTTCTCTACTACCGATAATACAAAGGTTTTTAATTTTGGGTATTGCATGTCCTACATTTACGTTTGTATAGCCGGCGCAAATACTCGAAAGAAGGTGACGCCCTTTTTCATTTCCAAGGTGTGCAGCTTCAAAATACATTTCTGTTATTTTCGTAGGAACCATACGGTTATTTGAATAACATTTTCCTTGAAGCATTTTTATGATATTGTTATGACCCATTTCTACATTGTAGAAGAAGGTTCCAAAAATCGGGCAATCCATGAAATATTTATAAAGAACTTTTTTCTTGTTTGGCTGAGACATTAAATCTGATAAGCACTCTGGATTTACTACAATAACCTTTTTAAAATTTTCCGGATTCATGATATTTGTCATGATTGAAAAAGAAGAAGAAGCGCCTGTTGCTATCAATGTTGTTTCTTCTTTAATGACATCTTTTACAAAATCATTTATCATCTGGACGAATAAGTAACTGGTGTACGTAATCGCCGGTTTATCGGAGCGTCCGCATCCAAGTATATCAATACAGTAGACCTTATGATTCTTTTCTAATTTCTTAATGACTTTTGACCATTCTACAGAAGAACTTGCCGGATGTAAGTCGTGAACCAGAAGGACAGGTGAGCCGCTGCCGCTAACGGTGTAAAAAATATCTCCGTTTTTCCAGTTATAAAAATTACCTTTATCGGAACCAAGAAGATTTTTTAAGGTAGCAGTATAATTTATTATGCGGTTAATACAATGGATACCTGCAGTTGCGCATACTGTAAATGCAATAAATTTTTTGAAACTTTTATTCATATGATTACCTCCAATGCTGGAATCAAGGTTTAGTAAAATTGTCTACTCTTATTATAAACAATTCCAGATGTCTTTACAAATAGAAAATTGGAAAAGTTAAAAAATGCTATTCATTCAAATATAAATAGGATATAATCTAAAGAAAACTATTAACAATTTGTAATTACTGTTAGTTTATTTAGAACATGTGTTTGGAGGATGTTATGATAAAACAATATTTAGAAAATATGATGGAAACAATTTTGAATGAAAATTCAAAGTTAGAAGAGAAAAGTGCAGAGGTTGTATTTAGAATAAAAGAGATAGATAGATTCATAGAGATATTAGAGGAGAAGAATGATCCAAATTTTGAATCATTTACACCAAGGGAAGTAAATGCAAAAAATAAAGAAAAGATAAATGAATTAAAGTCTGAAAAAGAATCTTTATATAAAGAAGCTCTTGAAATAGAACAACAAATGAAAGATAATCAAAAGTCAAGAGATGAAATATATGTTATGATACAAAATCTTGAGAAGAAAGAGAGTGAAGATGAACAGGAGGAAGAATTGGAGAAAGAGGAGAAAAATGTTTCATGTGAAAAAAGTAGAGAAATAATAGAAGATATTAATGATATAGAATCTATATTAGATAGGATAAATTATTCTATGAAGTTTATTGAAGTAGATGTGGTACGGACTAAAATTGAACTTGGAGAGCTCTTACCACAGATAGAGCAAAAGTTAGAAGAACTGAAGTTGAAATTATCAGTTTGAAAGAATTAGATATAACTATTCAAAATGTAATTAAATTCACAATATTCTTTTGAAAATACAGAGGTTAAGGCAAAGACATATTTAAAATTTTTTTATTTCTGTATTTTTATGTTTATACAGATGGATGGAAAATATTATGGGGAACGGATAATAGACATAAAAAAGTTATGCAATTTTTCAGTTCTTTACTATGTTAATTCATAATGTTGCAAATATTACATTGGATGAAATTCAACTACTTGATAAAAATATAATGTGCACTCGTGTGAAAGGTGTCATGTTGCTAAGGTTGGTGGTTCTAAGGAATCTCCAGTTAAGTCTGATTCCCTTAGGATAAATTTGTACTCGGCGCATCAAAGTGTTTAAAGTTTTCGCTCTGCTTCGGTTGGTGCAAACGAACATCCATTGGATGTCCAACACCCTTATGAGTGAGAATAAGGAGTTGATGTGGGCTTCTCACTTTGTTCTAGAAGTCTTTTCAAAATTGGAGAGAGATGGAATAATATTTAACACAATATATAGTGATTAGTAAAATAAATGTTTCACGTGAAACATTTGTTTTTCAGTGCGCAGGGGCTCATGGGAAAAGTAGCATCAGAAGCTGCATACGCATCAGGCAGCGAGTAGGAGAAAAATCTTCTCTACTCTATTATTTTTCTTGTATAGGGTGATTTTATTAGTGGAAGTGTTGTATGTTTTTACATATCATGAGTGAAAATAGATTACTAGAGAATAGTTCACATAATGAAGGTCTTATTATGTGTAGTTTCGAAATAGTATATAAATATATAGAAAAAAGAACTTAAAGGATTGATACAGGACTGACGCTGCTAATCTGATATTTGGACAATACAGTTAAAATATAAAATTTATTTGAAGAGGGTTGAAAACTAGTAGAAGCATAAGAATCTTAGAGTTATTTTGAGTATAGCTTATGAGAATCTTTCTTTTGAATTAATATAAAAATTTGTATTGTGCTGTCCATCTGAAGTTTATTCTAATTTATAAAATATATGTTTCACGTGAAACATTTTAGATAGGTAATAAAACAATAGATAAATATAATAAATGAGAAAAATATATATTTCAATTTATATAAACTTATAATTACTTGATTTTTAGAATTGTGATTCTGTCTTAAATAAATTATAATTATATCAATAAATCTAAAATTGTAGGAGATAAAGATATGGAATACACTTTTAGAAAATGTAATAATACAGATATTAAATTTATATACAAGTTAAAAGAGAAGTGCTTTAAATGGTATGTAGAAAAAATATACGGTTGGAATAAACAAATGCAGATTGAATTGATACAAAAGGAAATGGATGAACATCTAGATGATACGAGTATCATACAATATAAAGGTATAGATATAGGTATATTTACTCTCTATTATGATGAGATTGGCGATGCATGTGTTGATATGTTTGCAATATTGCCTGATTATCAAGGAAAAGGAATAGGAACACAAATTCTTATAAATGTTCTGGAAGAAAATAAAAATGTGAGAATTTATTTAAAAACATATAAAGAAAATTCTGCAAGAATTCTTTATCAAAGAGTAGGATTTAGTAAATATGATGAGACAGAAACCCATTGGTTAATGGAGAAATTTCCGAAAAGGGATTTATTATAATACATTAGAATACTATCACTTTTTTAATATATTAATAAAGGTGACGTTTGAAAAATATTCAATTTAATATGGTAATAGAAATAATATGTGCTATAATAAAATAGCGTCTTACTTAAAAAATAATCTAAAGATGTACTAGAAAGGAAAAAATAATGGGAAGAATTATTGCAATTGCAAACCAAAAAGGTGGAGTTGGAAAGACAACTACGTCCATCAATTTATCAGCCTGTCTGGCAGAAGCCGGTAAGAAAATACTAGTGATAGACTTAGATCCACAGGGAAATACAACAAGCGGCTTAGGCATTGATAAGGAAGAAATGGATCACACTGTATATGAATTGATACTGGATGAATGTACAGTAAAACAGAGCATACATAAAACAGAAATTGAAAATCTGGATATCATACCTTCTAATGTAAATCTTGCAGGTGCAGAGATTGAACTTCTTGGAATCAATGATAAAGAATACATTTTAAAAAATGCCATTGATTATATCCGTGACGATTACGATTTTATCATAATTGATTGCCCTCCATCCCTGAATATGCTGACAGTAAATGCAATGACAACAGCGGATACGATTCTCGTTCCGATTCAGTGTGAGTATTATGCATTGGAAGGAATTAGCCAGTTGATACATACAATTGATCTTGTTCAGGAAAGATTGAATCCGAATTTAAAAATGGAAGGCGTAGTATTTACGATGTATGATTCCAGAACCAATCTTTCAAACGAAGTAGTGGACAACGTAAAAACGAATTTGAATACAACAATATATAACACTATCATTCCAAGAAATGTACGTTTAGCAGAAGCCCCGAGCCACGGACTTCCAATTAATCTTTATGACAGCAAGTCGGCAGGAGCAGAAAGTTATCGCTTGCTTGCAAAAGAAGTAATCGGCAGGGAGGATGTATGATGGCAGCAAAGAAAGGTGGATTAGGAAAGGGTCTTGATTCTCTGATTGCAGATAAGGTTGGAAATTCACAGGCAGATGGCAAGACAGAAGAGAAGCAGGAAGTTCTGATTCCGATTTCCAAAGTAGAGCCGAATAAGGAACAGCCGAGAAAGAATTTTGATGAAGATGCTTTGTTAGAATTATCGGAATCAATAAAACAGTTCGGCGTATTACAGCCCTTACTGGTACAGGATAAAAAAGACTATTATGAAATAATTGCCGGTGAGCGCAGATGGCGTGCGGCAAAGCTGGCTGGATTAAAAAAGGTTCCGGTTATAGTAAAGCATTTAACAGATCAGGAGATTGTAGAGATTTCCCTGATTGAAAATATTCAACGTGAAAACTTAAATCCAATTGAAGAAGCAATTGCGTATAAACGTCTTTTAACAGAATTTAATTTAAAGCAGGATGAGATTGCAGAGCGAGTTTCAAAAAGCCGTACTGCAGTAACGAATTCTATGCGTCTCTTAAAATTAAATGAAAAAGTACAGCAGATGGTAATTGACGATATGATTTCTACCGGACATGCAAGAGCGCTTCTTGCGATTTCAGATGAAGAGAAACAGTATAATCTCGCACAGAAAATATTTGATGAAAAACTTTCTGTACGTGAAGTTGAGAAATTAGTAAAGAAGCTTCAAAATCAAAAGACAGCTCCGATAAAAGAAAATCCTGATAAAGCAAAGATGGATGCTGTATATCAAGATGTAGAAGAGAATATGAAAACGATACTTGGAACAAAAGTAACAATCAACCAGAAAGATTCCATGAAAGGAAAAATTGAAATCGAGTATTATTCACCTCAGGAGCTTGATCGAATTTATGAGCTGTTACAAACAATTAGAAAATAGAACGAATGTTCTGAAAAGGAAAGAGGAATTACCATGAGCATATCAGAATACTTAGGAATAGATTTGGACTACATTGTCATTGGACTTGCAGCGTTAGTTCTCATACTTATAATTCTAACGCTTGTAAATATTGTTCAGATGAGTAAACTGAAGAAAAAATACAAATTATTTATGGGTGGGGAAAATGCGAAGTCTCTGGAAGACATATTAATGAAGCGCATGAATCAGATTGACGGGCTGGTTGCTTCTAACAGCAAGAATGAGAGAAATATTGAGAGTATCATCAAAACTCTTCATTTCACCTATCAGAAAATGGGACTTGTCAAATATGATGCATTTCGTGAAATGGGAGGAAAACTTAGTTTTTCACTTGCTATGTTAGATGAGAAAAATGATGGATTTATCATTAACGCTATGCACACCAGAGAAGGCTGCTACACTTATATCAAAGAAATTATTGACGGCAATTCTATTATTACTCTAGCAGAAGAAGAAAAAGAAGCGTTGGATATTGCAAAAAAATCTACCGAATAGAAAGATAAATTTGCAAAAAGACGCTAGGTATTATATAATGTAATTTACCAGAAACATGAGAAGGAAGGGAGGTAGTAGGATGCATAGTTATTTACGGGCTATCGGTTTTTTTGATATGGATAAGAGACAGGTTGATGAGCTGGTAGATGATGCGGTAGAACATCCAGACAGGATGGAAATTACCACAGATTCCCAAAATCGTGATTTTGTAGTATTCACAAAGTCATTTGGAGAATCTATTGGAATCCATGTCTGCGGAGAATATCATGAGAACGAAATATTTCATGCGGAATACTACGTTCCCTATTTTATAGGAAAAGGAATTACTACAAGAGAGAATGTAGATATAGAGAAACACATTGAGAAAGAATCTTATGCAGGGATTTGTGATGAAGTAAAACTGGGAGTTACTTTGATTTTTTATTTACAGAATATTGCAGAATTTCTTTCAGAGAGAAAGCTGCGGAGCAGGATATACGGACTTTCAACTACATTATCCGGTCTTTCCTTAGGGGGAAAGGTTTTGCTTCCAATAAGTAAGAATGAAAAGCAATTGAAGGATATCAGAGAGAATAATCAAAACAGAAGTCATCTGATTGCTGCAGCAAGAGAAGGAGATGAAGATGCAATCGAAAATCTGACCTTGGAGGATATTGATACATATTCCATGATTTCCAAGCGGATTGAGAGAGAAGATATCTTAAGTATAGTAGACAGCTACTTTATGCCTTATGGTGTGGAAAGTGACCGATATTCCATTTTAGGAGAAATTCTTGATTGCAATACGGTAGTGAATCAGTTAACCGGAGAAAAGATTTATATATTGACAGTCGATTGTAATGATTTGATATATGATATTTGTATCAATGTGAAAGATCTTTTAGGTGAGCCTGCGCCGGGCAGACGTTTCAAAGGTAACATTTGGATGCAGGGTCATATTAATTTTCAGGAGTAAGTTTTTTTTTAGTAATTTTTCATCTTATGAAAAAAGATGATTGACATTAGTTGGGTTTATAAGTACAATAAAATATAGATTTTGTAACTGTCGCTATAGCTCAGCTGGGTAGAGCGACCGCCTCCTAAGAAAGTGTTCCAACACCCGCCTTGGGAGGGCAAGGAAAATGTTGCGAGTTCCACAATTTCATAGTTTTTATAAATGTTTCCGTAGCTCAGATGGATAGAGCGACCGCCTCCTAAGCGGTAGGTCGGGTGTTCGAGTCACCTCGGGAACGCCAAAAACCCCGCCGAAAACCCTGTAAAATCAAGGTTTTTGGCGTTTCTTATTTTCCGAGAGAGAAAGAATATTACTTTTACATAGCCTTGTGGAGCTGAAAACCTGCGTGAACGAGGTCAAGAAAAACTATGACTATTGTTTAATAGACTATATGCCGAGCCTTGGTATGCTCACCATCAACGCACTGGCAGCGGCTGACAGCGTGGTTATCCCTACGCAGCCCCACTATCTTTCTGCCAAAGGCTTACCATGAGGGCGATGTGGTGTATATCGGTGCGGACAAATACGAGATTTCCGACTTAGGCGACGGTTATCAATTCCATGAGGTTAGACAAGCTGAATGCCGCCCTGCTCTTGCTGTCGGACGATGAGCAGGCGTTGATACGGGCAATCTTCTTTGACGGTGTTTCTACGAAAGAGATTGCAAGGATGGAAAATGTAGACTAGAGTACGGTGAACAGACACAAGCTCAAAATTCTGGCAAAGCTCAGAGAAATAATGGAAAGCAGATTTTATACTGCAAAGCCCCCTTTGATTTTTCCTTTGGGAAATCGAGGGGGCTTATTACTGCCCTCTCAATCTTGGATTTATGAAATCCCGATTGGAGGAAAAGAAATGGCATATAACCACGGGCGGGAGGAACGCAAATGGCGTGTCTGGAAAGAGGCGGAGAAAAGGTTTTTACGGAAGTGCGGCGTTGACGAGGATACCATTGAGAAAATCCGTATCTACGACAGGGCGGATTTTAATGCCGCCAGACGGTTCTACCGCTATCTGAATGATGTCGGGGAATACCTTGAGGGAATGGCGGATAGGGAGAAGCAGATGGAGGTTAGGACGGTGGCTGATTTGCTGGGCGAGATTGAAAACGAAAATCTGTACCTTGCATTGGTTACAGTAGACAGGCGCACTCTGAAAATCGTTCTCCTAAAAATACAGGGCTATTCCACAAAGGAGATTGCCCCGATTGTCGGTCTGACAACGGGGGCTGTCTACGCAAGGATGGGACACCTGCGGAAAAAGCTGAAAGCCTTTAAGCGGTAAGGGAAGAAAATTATATTCGCCTGCGGGCTATGGGGTGAGAGGTCAAAAACCTTTCGCCCTATTTTTTCGCAGGAGGAAAAACATAATGGCATACCGAGTTAAGACATATACGCTTCGGGAGGAAGCGGAGAAAAACGGCACAAGGAATTTTATCAGCTTTAAGGACGGGCAAGGTGGCTATCATGAATTAGAGGTGTCTGAACAATTCTTTATCGAGTTTCGACAGATGGAACGCAGAAACCGTAACCTGCTGCAATCGGATGAACGGCACAAAGAATTTTTCGGGCTTTCCGATGAAGCCCTTAACAAAAGGGCAAGGGTTACGCCGAAAGGTGTTGATGAGCTGATTATCGAGCAGGAACGCTCCGAACTGCTCCGCCGTATCATTGCTGCTCTGCCAGAGATACAGAGGCGGCGTTTCCTGCTTTATTACGAATACGATTTCAATTACTATGAGATTTCTGCAATGGAGCATTGCACTGCTTCTTCGGTGGGTAAATCTCTTTCTATCGCAAAGGAAAAGATAAAGGCGCAGATGAAAAAATATCTCTTTCCCTAATGGATTGATAACGCTCTTGTATCTTCGGATATGGGGGCGTTCTTTGATATGTTCTCTAATGGAATTTAGCAGAAGTGAAAAAGCCAGAACACGCACTCAAGCTGTTTATCCGTTTCGCTCTTGCAAAGGAAGCGATAACCTACGGTATGGAGTTAATGCTTGCCCTGTTCAACATTGTGCAGGGAGTAATTTCTACGATTATGACCGCCGCCGGATTTTCTTTGGTACAGCAGACAACCTTGCCGCAGGAAATGGTAGATACCATTGAAAGCTGCGGCTTTTTTGAGAGTATTCCTTTATGGGCGGTTACGCTGATCGGAGGTCTGTTTATTACCATAATGTCATTTATCCTGCTTATGACGGTGTACGGCAGATTTTTTAAGCTGTATATGTATACTGCTCTCGCTCCCGTTCCGCTTTCCACCTTTGCCGGAGAGCCGAGTCAGAATGTGGGCAAATCATTCATAAAGAGCTACTGCGCTGTCTGCTTGGAGGGCGCTGTTATTGTTTTGGCGTGTATCATCTTTTCACTCTTTGCCGCTTCGCCGCCTGTTGTCAATCCCGACGCTGCGGCGGTAACGCAGGTATGGGCATATATAGGAGAACTGCTCTTTAATATGCTTGTGCTTGTCGGCAGCGTGAAAATGAGCGACAGAATTATCCGGGAAATGATGGGGCTGTGATTGTGACATTTTTGCAAATTTTAGAGACGCTGTTGCATTTTACGATGAATTAGGGTATGATAATTACAGCAGATTTGAAATCCTCTGCGAGGATACCATTATGCGCTGAAAAACAGCGCAGGAATAGTGAAAGGAGCGAATGTTATGCCAAATATAAAGCCTGTGTCTGATTTGAGAAACTATACGGAGGTACTGCGGGACATTGCGGTTGGAGAGCCTGTATTCCTGACAAAAAACGGCAGGGGCAGATACGCCATTGTCGATATGGAGGAATACGAAAAAACAAAGGCTGTGATTAAGCTGCTGGGCGAGCTTTCTAAAGGAGAACAGTCAGCAAAGGAAAAAGGCTGGACGGATATTGCTGATGTTGAGAAAATGTTAGGTATTGTGGGTGGCTGAGATAAAATTTTCACCGGAAGCAATTACAGACTTACAGCAGACAAAAGCATATATCACAGAGGAGCTTTGCAATGAGCAGGCGGCGGTGGGTACGGTTGCAAAGATTACAAAGAGAATCCGTATGCTTGCCAGCTTTCCCGAAAGCGGCGTTACGCTTTCCTCTATCGTGGACTTTGAAACTGACTACCGATTTTTGGTCTGCGGCAATTATACAGCGTTTTACCGAATCGAAAATCAGACAGTAAATATTATCCGTGTGCTTTACGGACGGAGAAACTTTATGCAAATCCTGTTCGGAGAGCCGAGCGACAACTAAACACAACTCAAAAGAAACGAATCGTCATCTGAAAAGGGTGGCGATTTTTTATGCCAATAGAAAGGAGCTTTTAGTACCATATAAGTGTAAGAGATAAGGCATATCAATAGTGCTTTACCTTCTGCACTTATTTTTTTATGATAAGGGAGTAATTGGTCTGGCG
>CAJTSH010000047.1:20514-20739 GCA_910578885.1 uncultured Lachnospiraceae bacterium | reverse complement strand
TGATAAGGAAATCGAAAATAATTTTATGGTCGTGCCAAAGATGTGGCAGGATGCCGTTGCAAATGGAACAATACAGAAATTGGCAGGAATGATGGATACGCCGCCAATGGGCCTTTTGGGCGTGAGCGCCTGTAATGACGAAGAACAATGGAAATATTTTATTGCTGTTTCCAGTACAAAGACAAACGATGGATTTGAAGAATATAACGTGCCTGCATCTACTTG
>CAJTSH010000047.1:0-20493 GCA_910578885.1 uncultured Lachnospiraceae bacterium | reverse complement strand
TGGAACAGGAACGAACCAGTCGATACAGGAATTGGAGCAGAGGATTATAACAGAGTGGCTTCCGGCTTCCGGATATGAATATGCCGACGCCCCCGATATTGAGGTTTACTTAAATCCGGACCCGCAGAACGCACAATATGAGGTGTGGATACCCGTAGCAAAGAAAAAGGGATAACGGAGGGACTTATGGACGAGAAATTTAATATGTTTATGGAAACGGTTGATGAGCGTTCCCTGGCTTTGTAAATCAAATCAACGAGTATTTGACAGAGAACGGCTGTAAGTATGATATAATACTGCAAAAAAGCGGATATGTTGTGTCTTATGTGTTGAACAGCGGCAAATACTGTCCGAAGTGCAAACAGGAAAGTTTGATTGACGTAAAGGATTTACAGGTAACGTTTATTAAAGAGCCAAACGCATATGGAAATCATGGATAAAAATCTGAAATAAAGACGATAGAAACACATGTCCTGCATGGATTTCCGCAAAGGGAGCAGGACATGTGCTTTTTGTGTATAAACGAGTGTCTATAAAATTTACCGGAGCTCTTCAATAATCCGCTTCATTTCAGCTCTGGATTTCGCATCTCTTGCCCGGTTCAAGATTTCTTCTTTTTCTGCTTCGGTCAGTTTAGCATAACGGTTCATAGCGGCTAAATCCATAGCGAGCCCCATTGTAAGCCCGACTGGCGGCTGTCCATCTTGAAAAATATCCATTTCCATTCCTCCTTTGTTTGATTTGTGATTAGTGTTTGGAAATTTGGACAAAAAAATGCATATAATAAAAAGAAATAAATGTAAGGAAAAAGTTATGAATTGTGATAACACGATTACACATGTCATAAAACGGGGAGATACGATTTATCTTCTGGCGAAATCCTATGGTACTACTGTTCCCGAAATACTAATGAAGAATCCGGGAATCAATCCCTATAACCTACAAGTTGGTTCGACTCTATATATCTGCCGAAAAGAGGAGGTTAATTCTCAGACGGGAGAAATGGAGCTGAATCAGAATTTGAGGAGGCTCTGGGAGCAATTGTCCTATTGGATTCGGATGTATATCTTGTCAGTTGCAGACAATATGACTGATCGTGATACGGTGGAGAATCAGGTGAATAAAATACCTGTGGAAATGGGAAATGCTTTTGAAAAATATTATCCACCAGAGATTGCAGACAGTCTGCGTCTGGCGCTTGTGGATTTGACAAGTGGAATTATTACATTGGCGTCACTCGTGAAAGAGGGAGAAGCTGCAGAGACCGACCAGCTGGAGATAACGCTTGAGCAGGATGTGTCGAAAATTGCAGAGATACTCAGCAATATGAATATTAATTACGATAGAGATGTTTTAGAGCGGGAATTAGGAGAGTATCTGATGCTGACGAAACGGGAAATTGTTGCGAGACTTGCCGGGGAATATGCAGATGATGTAGATACCTTTAATGAGTTGGAGCGTCAGGGTTTAAAATTAGCGGATTATTTGTCGGATGGGATTGGAAATCAGAGAAATAATAGGATGTAATGAAAATAAAAGACATGATGCAAAACAGTCATCCAAAATGCGGATGGCTGTTTTGCATTGCAAGGAAAGTATGGTATAATGTCGTTAGGCATTATACCGCCCGTATGGGAAGGAAAGGAGTCTGTATATGAATACAATGGAAAAGCTGAAAAACAATATAGAAAAAGTCATTATCGGGAAGGGAGAGGTTATCGACTTGGTATTAACGGCACTGATTGCTGAGGGGCATGTATTGTTGGAAGATATGCCCGGAACCGGTAAGACTATGCTGGCGAAATCTTTAGCGCGTTCTATGGAGGCGCCGTTCGCCAGAGTTCAAATGACGCCGGATTTGCTTCCTTCTGATATCACAGGGTTAAGCATTTATAATCCAAAAAGCGGAGAATTTGAATTTCATCCGGGTCCGGTATTTACCAATGTGCTGTTGGCAGATGAGATAAATAGAGCGACGCCCAGAACGCAGGCAAGCCTTTTGGAATGTATGGAAGAAAAGCAGGTGACGGTGGATGGTGTGACGAGGAAATTGGAAGCGCCGTTTTTCGTTATTGCGACAGAGAATCCGATTGAAACAGCGGGAACTTTTCCGCTGCCGGAAGCGCAATTGGATCGTTTTTTGATGAAGCTTTCTATGGGACCGATGGAAGCGGCACAGGAAAAAGAAATTTTAGAGCGTTACAGGCTGAAAAATCCGATGGAAGAATTGGAAGCGGTTGTTACGAAAGAAGAGATACTTGAAATGCAGCAGTCCTATCGTGAAGTGTACATACATCCGGAGCTATTGGATTATCTGGAGCAGATTTGTATGGCGACCAGAAATCGGAAAGAAATCCGGGTGGGGGTAAGCGTCAGAGGCGCATTGGCTTTGATGCGCGCCGTACAGGCATATGCCTGCCTGTGCAAAAGAGAATTTGTAATTCCGGAGGATATAAAAAAGCTGGCAGTACCAGTGCTTTCCCATAGGCTTGTGATGGAGGGAAGCTATTATAGTCAGGGTGCTGCGAAGAATCAGATAGAAATGATATTAAAGGAAGTGCCTGTGCCGACAGAGGAGTGGGGAAAACGATGACGCTTGTGATTTTATGCGTGGCGGCATTGGCGTGTATGCTGATTACCACGATGATTTACAGAAAGTTCTGGGGATATGGACTGTCAGCAGAGGTAAGGTTTGCCGGAGAGCAGATAGACGAAGGACAATCTGTAATATTACAGGAGAAAATTGAAAACAGAAAGATACTTCCGCTGCCTACCTTGACCGTGAAATTTCAGTTGGATCGGGGACTTGACTATGTGAATACGGAAAATACGAGCAAAACGGATAAACAGTATCGAAACGACTGCATTTCAGTAATGCCTTATCAGCGCGTAACGCGCTCCTTGGAGATGGTGGGAGTAAAGCGGGGATTCTATAGCGTGGATGAAATAGACCTTGTGGCAATGGATTTATTCTATCGTCAGACGCTGACAGCACATTGTGATAATCGCACTTGGTTATATGTGTATCCGGCGCATTCTGGATTTCCGGGATTTCCACAGGTGTTTAACCGGATGTATGGGGAATGTCTGACAAATCGTCTTTTACAGGAGGATCCTTTTGAATTCAAGGGAATCAGGGACTATACGGTAACAGACCCGATGCGGAAGGTGAATTGGAAAGCGTCAGCGAAAACCGGGAGCCTGAAGGTGAATCAGTTTTACGATACTTCCAGTCAGCAGCTGACGATATTTTTGAACGTGGAGCAGACCGGGGTGCTGAAGTACGAAGATCTGATAGAGGAATCTATTCGGGTGGCAAGAAATTTTATCGAGGAGTTTATTCGTAAGGGGATTCCGGTTACGTTAATCAGTAACGGAGTGGATAAGACGTCAGGACAGGAAATCTACTTACGGGAGGGGGCGGGGCTTTCCCATATTGATTCCTGTTTAAAGCAGCTTGCTAAGATGGAGATTCATGGAAATGTACGGAGCATGGAACGGCTGATTCGGGAGCAGATGGAAAGGAAACGGGACTCTTCCGAGGCGGTATCGCTTTTGATTTCGGCAGAACAGTCCAGAGAGCTTGCCAGAGCATATCTGGAATATGCGGGAGAAAAGGGAAGCGCTAACTGGCTGATACCGATTCATGCCTCCACAGAGAAGCATCTTTCAAAAAATTTCGGAGAAGAAAGTGTCAGGGGCGCCTACGGAAATCGTATTCACATGGAGTATCTGATTATGGAGCAGATGGTATGAAAGAAATAGTAAAGGTTTTAAACCAAATCGTATTTTTTTGTGCAACAGTGTATTTCATTCTTGGAGTTTATGAAGTCGGGGAACAAATACTGTCTTACGTGGGATGGATTGTTGCGTCGGCGGTATGCACGTATCTGATACGGCAGAATATGTCAAAACTCTCTGCCTTTTTGCTGGGTCATTTCCTCTTGGCGGTAGTTGGAGTTGGTTTGATAAAGCTGTTTGAACTATCGGGCGGATTTCTGGCTGTTCTGATTGTGCTTATCCTATTTTCCGTATCTCTGCGTATTTTGGTTACGACAGATTTATTAGAAGAACCGGGATATGTTCATCTTGGCGTGCTTGCATTGTGCTCTGTCATCAGTGTTTACATGGATCTATCAGAGCGTGTAATAAGCGGTGTGATGCTTGCATTTTTTGCGACGCTTCTGCTGAAGGTTTTTTATGGAAATTTAAAGGCGACGGATGAATTTATTCGTAACAGGGCAGCGTCTACCCGGATGGATGAACAAAGGTTAAGACGGCTGAATGTGGAAATTACTCTGCTTTACACAGGGATACTTGGGGGCATTTTGGCAATCGTGAGGCTGTTTCGCACAGAAGGGATTTCCAGAGTGATTTTGAGCTGGGTTCGAAGAATTTTGCAATTTGTTTTCGGCGGACTAGGGGCTTTGTCGGAAAAATCAGAACCGGAAATTGTAGATGATGCAGTCACATCTATACAGCCGAATATGGGAAACATGGAAGTACCGGAGACGTCGCCGATCTGGAGAATTTTAGATGTGCTCATAGGAGCGTCAGGAATTATTATAGTGGTAGTAGGCATGATTCTGATTGCGGTATTTTTGTTTAAAGCAATCTATCGCCACTTCTATTATCATCAGAATCAACCGGAGGATGCGGAGGATTACGTAGAACCGCTGACTATGCGAAAGAAGCTGACGAAAGGGAAGCAGAAGAAATTTTTGGACACATTTGATAGATCGCCGGCAAAGAAAATCCGCAGGATTTACCGTAAATCATTAAAGACATTTGGATCAAGCGGCAATCTGGAATATTTGAGTCCAGCGGAGCAGATGGAGTCTTTGGCAGAGAAGAGTAGTTTTGTAAATGCAAGGCGGGAAGAAATTTTAATGATTTACGAGAAAGCGAGATACAGTGAATCGGAGACAACAGAGGCAGAAGCGAAACGGATGCAGGAACTGCTTCGGGGCTGAGAGCTGTAGAAGGATTTTCAATTTTTATTTTAAATTGGGATGGACATTGTTTCAATAATGTGTTAAGATTTACCGAGTAAGCAATCGTGGGTTTCATTTGAGATAAATGAGGATAAGCGGTGCATATGCGGGCATGGCGGAATTGGCAGACGCGCTAGATTTAGGTTCTAGTGGGAGACCGTGCAGGTTCAAGTCCTGTTGCCCGTATGGAATAAGGGTTTTGAGATACTTAGGGTATTTCAAAACCCTTATTATTTCGCCTGATTTTTAAGTCAGAAATTGTCATGCAAAAAGCTTTTCATTTCTAATAGCGACGAGTTTAATCAACTCTTAATTTTTCCACCTTAAATAACTGTTTTCACAGTCCGAATTTTTCTCACCATTATGCACGAAAGCATCGTATTTTTTAATTTCTATGTAGCTTCCCTCACACGCCTGCAAGGTATTCTTTCAGTCTGCTGTGTTTCACCGGATAATCACAAAGTCGTGATAGTTTTCCATTGAGAATGCTTTGTGATTTTTGTGTCTTAGGATAAAGATACAGACAGGATATTAGAAAACGTTTACGAAAAAAAGAAGAAAAACTTAAGATGTTTTAAGAAATGAGTTATAGGAAAAAAAACGTAATTTCTTGTGTTATAATCAAGAAAAATAAGGGAAACGCTGATTTAATCAGCGCGTCCTTAGATATGTCATCAACCATGCGGTTGGAGACGGCGAGAAATCACTGTCTGAAAATATGAAAACAGAAAGAGGGAATACGATGGATATTTTAGAACAAATTGGATGGATGGCAGAAAAGTTTGGTGAAAGGACTGCAATCAAAAGCAGTCAGGAATCTCTGACTTATGCAGAGCTGGAGCGTTATTCGGACGGTCTTGCAGCATGGATACATCGGAGGTATGGAGACAGTAAAATACCGGTTATTGTATACGGGCATAAGAGTCCGTGGATGATCGTATGTTTTCTTGCCTGTGTAAAAGCCGGCAAAGCATATTGTCCGCAGGATATTTCCATTCCTAAGGTGAGGGTCTTTGATACGGTAAGGAGCGTAGAACCGGAGCTGGTTTTCGTAGTAGAAGGAGAGCTGGAGCCGCAGATAGGGAAATGCCTTGGGCTAAAGGAAATAAAGAAAATTGCAGAGAATACGGAGGAGAAGAGCTGTAAGGAATGGTGGGTAAAGGGAGACGACACTTACTATATCATCTTTACCTCGGGAAGCACCGGAAAGCCGAAAGGCGTGCAGATAACGGCAGATTGCCTGAATCATTATCTGGACTGGTCGGTAACGCTTGGCGGCGGCAGGGAAGAAAAGGAGGGGGCGTATTTCTTGAATCAGGCGCCTTTCTCGTTTGATCTGTCAGTGATGGATTTATATACCTCGTTGGCGTCCGGTGGTACGCTGTTTCCGATGGAGAAGGAGCTGCAAAGTGACTATGGGAGGATGTTTGCATTTTTGGAACAGGCAGATATCAACTTTTGGGTATCTACCCCTTCATTTGTGGACATGTGTTTAAGCGACCGGAAATTCAATCAGGCGCTTCTTCCCAAATTGCAGGCATTTCTGTTCTGCGGAGAGGTGCTGACAACTTCTACGGTGTGGAATCTGATGGAACGGTTTCCGGATGCTAAGATTATCAATACCTATGGTCCGACGGAAAGTACCGTAGCAGTTTCGGATGTGGAAATTACAAAAAAGCTGCTGCAGGATATTTCGGCAGCAGGAGGAACACTTCCGGTAGGCTGTGAGAAGAAGAACACATTTCTCGAAATATGGGATGAGGATGGAAAACCTTTACCGGATGGAAAGCAGGGAGAAATTATTATTATTGGAGACACCGTAAGTACCGGATATTATGGCAGACCGGAATTGACAGAGAAAGCATTTTTCACCTGTGAGCGGAAAGGGAAGAACTACCGGGCATACCGCACCGGTGATGCGGGATATAAAAAGGACGGCCAGCTTTACTATAATGGAAGAATTGATCTGCAGGTGAAGCTGCATGGGTATCGAATTGAGATTGAGGATATTGAAAATAACATGGTACGTCTGCCGCAGATTCGTCAGGCGGTGGTCGTTCCCAATATAAGAGAGGGAAAAGTAAAAAGTCTGACGGCATTTGTTACCGGCGATATGGGTAGTCAGACGCCGTTGGAATTTTCCCAAAAGGTAAAGCAGGATTTGAAGGAATTGATTCCGACGTATATGATCCCAAAGAAAATCCGCCATATAGATTCGATACCGATGAATCCGCACGGAAAGGCTGACAGAAAGTACCTGGGAGGACTGGTAGGATGAGTTTTTACAGTGGAACCGCCTTTTTTGCAGTATTGACGGTACTATTGCTCATAGAATTCATAATTGGCGGAAGGGGAAAGAAGCTGTGCGCCTACCATTTGCTGGTATCGCTTGTGCTGGTGGCAGCAGTGCTTTGGGGCACGCCGAAGATGCTGCTGTGGTCTGCCCTCTATTTTCTTATGGAGCTTCTGGTTGTAAAGCTCTATGAGCAGGTACATAAGAGATATGGGAGAAGTGCATGGCGTTACCGGAGTTTTCTGCTGCTGGCTTTGTCTCCGTTGGTATTCTGCAAGCTCTGCGAGCTGCCAGAGTTAAAGGAGATGGGATGGTTTCAGTTTGTGGGGATTTCCTATCTGACCTTTCGGGTATTACAGATTGTAATTGAAATCTACGACGGCGTGATAGAAGAGGTCAAAGTGATGGATTTTGCAGCATTTTTGTTGTTTTTTCCAACCTTTAGCTGCGGGCCGATAGACAGAAGCCGCCGTTTTGTAGCAGATTTTAACCGGATATATGAAAGAGAAGAATTCCTCACGCTGTACGGCGAGGGTATCAAAAAGCTGATGCTCGGACTGCTGTATAAATTCGTGCTGGCAGAGCTTTGTTTTTCGGTCATGACATTGTTTCAGGTAAAAAATTTCCTGCAATTAGCCGGGTATGCTTATAGCTACGGAGCTTATATGTTTTTTGATTTTGCAGGATACAGTCTTATGGCAGTCGGAACAGGTTACATGTTTGGAATCCTGGTACCGGATAATTTTCATAAGCCTTTTATCAGCAAAGATATGAAAGAGTTTTGGGCGAGATGGCATATTTCCCTGTCGGAGTGGTTTCGGGATTTTGTGTTTTCACGGTTCATGATGCTGTCGATGAAAAAGAAATGGTTTCCGACCAGATTGGCGGGAGCTTCGGTAGGATTTGTGGTGAATATGCTGGTGATGGGGATATGGCACGGACTTAGTCTGCACTATATTGCATATGGATTGTATCATGGACTGCTTTTGGCAGGAACGGAAATTTATCAAAAGAAGTCTGTATTTTATAAGAAAAATAAGAAAAAAAGATGGTATCAATGCCTTTCCTGGTTTTTTACCTTACAGCTTGTCATGTTCGGTTTTCTGATTTTTTCGGGAAAGCTGTTTTAGGCTGACGGTCAGGTAATACGAAGCCGCTTTAGAGGCGTGTGACAGCTTTACTTACACGTTTATGGCATGGGGTTCTGAATAGTTTGGACAAATTTTAAATAAAAGGAGAATACGAAATGGAAGAAAAGATTTTAGGTATGTTGGAAGAGATTTGTGAGGATGATGTGATAAGAGAGGAACGGGATATGGATTTGTTTGAAGCAGAGCTTTTGGATTCGCTTGGATTTGCGGAACTGCTTGTAACAATTGAAGAAGAGTTTGGAATTGTTATTGCTCCGTCGGAGGTGAAACGGGAGGATATGAACACGGTCAATAAGATTTTAGAGATGTTGGAGAAAAGAGCGTAAAGAGGTGAAACAGAATGAAGAACATCAAAGCATTTGTTCTTGCGTTTGCCCTGTTCCTTTTGACGGCGGGAGGAATACATGCTTTATCAAAAAACGGGCTGCCGGAGTATCATATCCGCTATGGGACGTGGATGGAAGATGCCAAATATGCCTCGGTAAATGGATTGAAAAAGCTGCTTGACGCCGGGCAGACCATTCCGATTTTCGGTTCCTCGGAGCTTCGGCATGGACAAAACAGTGCGTATCAGGGAAATCATATCTTTGAGGGGGCGGATATGAAGCCGGTATTTATCGGGCAGGCGGGATATCAGTCTCTGACCCATGCAATAACAATGGGCGCTTTGGGAGAGAGCTTGGCGGGAAGGAAGGCGGTATTGATTATTTCTCCGCAGTGGTTCAAAGAGGGCGGCGTGAAACAGGATGCATTCCTTTCTGCTTTTTCGGAAGATGTTTTTATTGAATTTCTTGAAAATCAGGCAATCAGCAAAGAAACAAAGCAGTATGTTGTAAATAGGGTCAATGCGCTTGCAGCAGGAAATGAAGAAATGGGCGTTCGGATTGAACGTGATGTGAAATGGTACGGAGAGGGAGCGGGGAATCCGGCACAGAACATTTTTGCACAGGGGCATAGACTTTTGATAAAAGAGCGGACGGATATGGGTCTATTCTTAAAGTCATCACTATGCGGAATGCGAAAGAAAGAAATGCAGGGCAACGAGAAAGCCATTGATTTTACAAAACTCTATCGGGACGCCGAAGAAGAGGGGGTGCAGATCGCTTCCCACAACGAGTATGGAATGTTTGACCGTGTTTATGAAAGAGATTATCAAAAACAGATTGAAAGCGGACAGGGAAAAAAACCGAGATATACCATAGAATCGGAAGAATATGAAGACATTAGATGTTTTCTGGAAATATGCGGGGCAAATCAAGTCGAGCCGCTTGTGGTGATGCTTCCGTTTAACGGTTACTGGTACGATTATTTAAAGCTTACAGAAGAGGAGCGGCAGGCAATTTATGACAAGGCAGAGGCGCTAGTAAAAGAGTTTGGCGCAGCTTATGCGGATTTGTCCGGGAATGAGTACGAGCCGTATTATTTTGAAGATAATTCTCATCCGGCATTGAAAGGACTGGTGGATTTAAATGAACAGATTTATGACTTTTATAAAGAATATGAGACAAAATGAAAAGGCGTCGTTTATGGGAACGGTTGTGTTCTTTTATCTGATTTTTCTTGCGTTGTGGCTGTATTTCCTGCTGTCTAAGGATTCGGCTGCGCCTGCATTTATCTATGAGCAGTTTTAGCGCTGTTTTTTCTTGGCGTTTGGTGGTATAATATCAGTGTGTCGGAAAGGAAGGTGGCAAGGTGGAAATACTGAAAAAAATAGACCTTTTCCAAAGCGAAATCAATGCGCTGCGTCCGCTGGAAGGTGAAATTCTGGGGCGGATACAGGATTATTACCGGATTGGACTGACATGGACATCCAATGCGCTAGAGGGGAACTCTTTGACGGAGAGTGAGACGAAAGTGCTTTTGGAGGACGGTCTGACGGTAGGCGGGAAGACGCTTAAGGATGTGTTCGAGGCTGTGGATCATGCCAAAGCTTATGATTTCATGTTTTCCTTGTTAGAAGAACGCCGCATTGATGGGCAGGCAGCGCTTAAGATGCATGAATTATTCTACCAAAACATTGAGCCGGAGTATGCAGGTCGATACAGGGACGTCCGGGTGATTATTACAGGGTCTCGTTATCCTGTTGCAGCTCCGGATGAGATACCAGAGAAAATGGAGCGGTTGTTTGAATGGATACGGAAGGAACGGGAGAGCTATCATCCTGTGGAATTTGCCGCCCAGCTTCACAAGCGGTTTGTGTTTATACATCCGTTTAAGGACGGAAACGGTAGGGTAGCAAGGCTATTGATGAACCTTGCGCTGATTCAGGACGGGTACTTGCCGGCAATCATTCCGCCCATCTTGCGGCTGGATTATGTGTCTCTGTTAGAGCGGGCGCATAAGGATGACAGAGATTTTACGGAATTTATTGCAGAGCGGGAACTTGAATCACAGAAAGAAATTCTGCGGCTGTTTCAAATTCCGTTTCCGGAAGGTGGACGGTAAGGGAAAGATAGCCTGCAAAATAACAATAGAATATAGAAAATATATATTTTCTGCCAGTGGGTTTACCTGTTGGCAGTTTTTTTATGTAAGAATATCTTTTGCAAAATTCGAAAATATTCCACCATTTTGATATTTTACTCCCTATATATTTAAAAAAAATCATAAGATAATGTAGTGTGAGCCGTTGTACAAACAAAGGAGGAATTAGGAATGAAGAAGAAAAAACCGGTTGTCAAGAAAAAGGGGAGATTTGGAATTCGGGGGCAGATTGTTGCCTGCTTTATCGTACCGATTGTATTTGTGGTATTCGTCGGTCTGTTTTCCTACCGGGAGGCAGAGAATGGAATGGAAGAAAAGTATACAGAATCAACGGTGCAGACTTTAAATACGATTGTGGAATACATAGATTACGGATGCGAGCTGATTGAATCAGAAGCATTTAAGTATGCATATGACAAGCAATTGTCCCAGTATTATCTGGGATTACTTGAAAGTGATGCGTCTAAAAGAGCGGAAGCGTTTAATAACGCAAAGGATTCCATCCGAACATCTGCGGTGGTAAATTCGATGATTAACGGAATTTACATTGTTACCGGAAGCCGGATGGATATGATAACAAGTGGAAACGAAAGCCAGCGGAAGGGATTTTTAGAAGATTGGAGTGAGGCAGAGACTGTAAAATCAGGCTGGAATGACGGGCATCCTTATGCGGATGAGCAGATTGGAATTTCGTCTGCGGATTATATTTTGAATTACAACTGTCTGTCAGACGGCGGCAAAGCATGCGTAACAATTGATATCAAACAGGGCGAAATCCGGGAGATACTGGAGAAACTGAATCTGGGAGAGGAAGCGATTGCAGCATTCGTGACAAAAAGCGGAAAAGAAGTGTTCACAGATGAGGAATCAGATTTTCGTTTTTTTGAGCAGGATTTTTATCAGGAAGCGTTGGAATCCGAGGAAACGGCGGGTTCTAGTTTTGTAAATGCAGCAGGTGAGAAGTATCTGTTCTTATACAGCAAGAGTGAGAAAACAAGCTCTACGGTATGTGCGCTGGTGCCTGAAAAAACGGTGGTAAGTCAGGCGTATGCAATCCGAAATCTGACGCTGATACTGGTAATTGCGGCGTCGGTATTGGCGATGCTTTTGGGCTTTGGGATAACGGGACGGATTCAGAAAAATATGAAGCATGTAGTAAAAGAAGTGGAAGAGGTTGCCAAGGGTAATCTGACGGTGGCTGTAAAAGTCAAGGGCAGGGACGAATTGGCCATGCTTGCGGAGTCCATGAACGGGATGGTAAGGGGAACAAAGAAGCTGGTAGGAAAAGTAAAGAATGCTTCTTTGCGGTTAGAAAGCTCTACGCAGCAGGTCAGCGGTACGTCAGGGGAGATTGGACATTATTCCAGAAGTATTACGCAGGCATTGGAAGAGATTCGGGAGGGTATGGAAGCTCAGGCAGAGAGTGCGTCTGACTGTCTGGAAAAATCGAATAGCCTGTCTGAAGATATCCGTATGGTCAGTGATAAGGTGGGGCTTGTAGAGCAGCAGATTGACAAAACGGAAACCATGATTGAGCAGGGTATGACGGTTATGGATGAATTGAGCAAAAAATCGGAAACGGCAGACCAAAAGACGAGAGAAGTGGAAAATAGTATTTATGTATTAAAAGAACAGATTGGCAAAATTGAAAACTTTGTCAATATGATTAATGAGATATCAGGACAAACGAATCTGCTATCCTTAAATGCATCGATTGAAGCAGCGCGCGCCGGTGAAGCCGGAAGGGGATTCTCAGTGGTGGCAGAGGAAATCCGGAAACTGGCGGAGGAGTCTGCGGCAGCAGCTAACGAAATCGGACGAAGCGTAGAGATGATTCACGGACAGATGGAAGTCAGTGTTACAAGTACGCAGCAGGCAGGCGGAATTGTTCGGGAGCAGACCGATTGCGTGCGGGAAATGTTAAACGTATTTGTACAGATGAAATCGGACATGGAGCAGATGTTTGAGGCAATGGGAGCAATTGTAGGAAAGGTGGAGAATGCAGATGCGAACCGCGCGGAAACTTTGACATCTATTGCGGCTATTTCCAGTGTTATCGAGCAGACGACGGCAGCAGTTACAACGGTTGCGGATATCGCAGAAAAGTTGATGCTGCATGTGGAACGTCTGGATAATCTGGCGGTTGATTTAGATGAAAATATGTGTGAATTAACAGGAGAAGTAAGGAATTTTAAGGTGGATTAATGGATGTCGAAAATATTCCACTATTTTGAAAATCTGGTATCTGTTATCAGTGGGGGGCGGATGATATGATTGAAACGTACCAAACAAAACCAAATGGGAGGAAATCATAATGAAGAAAAAAATAGTAGCATCATTATTAGTAGCTGCAATGGCAGTTTCTATGCTGGCTGGATGCGGTGACAATAAGAGCGCCGATACATCCAAGGAAGATAATTCAAAGAAGGAGCAACAAGAAGAAACACAGAAATCTGACGACAATAATTCGGATGATGACAGTAATGCAGATGAGGAACAGGCTTCCGGTGAAGATGTGACCATCAAATTATTCTCAAATCTTCCGGATCGTAAGAATGGACAGGGTCTTGTTGAGCAGATGATTATTGACGAGTATATGGAAGCAAACCAGAACGTAACCATCGAAGTGGAAGCATTGGACGAGGAAGCATACAAGACCAAATTTAAGGCATATGCAATGGACGGAATGCCGGATGTTGTAAGCATCTGGGGTCAGCCGTCTTTTCTGGATGAGGTGCTTGATGCAGGCGTGCTTGCAGAGTTAAGTGAAGACGACTATGCAGATTACAAATTTATTGCAGGCTCTTTGGAAGGATTTAAAAAGGACGGAAAGTTATACGGACTGCCAAGAAATACAGATATCCAGATTATCTACTACAACCAGAAAATGTTTGATGACAACGGATGGACAGTGCCGGCTACATATGACGAATTTTTGACGCTTTGCGGAACAATTAAAGATGCAGGAATCACGCCGGTAGCTATGGACGGCGGAGACGGATGGCCGATGGCAACATTCTTAACAGATATTCTTGTTAAGATAGCGGGAACAGATTATGCAGACATCATCAGCAATGCAATTTCAACCGGCGATTTTACGGCTCCTGAAATCAAACAGGCAACACAGCTTTTAGTAGATTCCGCAGCAGCAGGTATGTTCCAGACAGGGTATGACTCACAGGATTATGGAACAACAATGAACCTGTTTACCAACGGTCAAGCAGCAATGTACTGCATGGGAAGCTGGGACGCTTCTATGGCATTGAATGAGGATATTGATGCTGAAATCAGAGAGAACATCCGCGCATTCACTATGCCGACTGTAGCAGACGGCAAGGGCGGCGCAAAAGATATCGCAGCATGGAACGGCGGTGGATACGCAGTATCCGCAGACTCCGCAGTAAAAGAAGAGGCGATCAAGTTCCTGAATTATATGTATCAGCCGGATAAGCTTTCTAAATACGGATGGGAGAACGGCGTAGGAATGTCTGCTCAGGATCAGACTGCATACATGACAGGCGAAGAGACAGAGTTACAGAAACAGATTATGAACATCTTAACAGAGGCGACAAGCGTTTCCGGAACACCGATCAATGACTGTGGACCATCAGCTTTTAAGACGGCTATTGAAAGTGAAATTCAGGGTGTATCCAATGGCTCGACAAGTGTAGATGATTTCCTTGCAAAAATTGGCGAAGCATGTAAGTAAGATGCGAAAATAATTAAGAGACACAAAACGAGGATGTCCCAAAAGCGGCTTACTTTTGAGACATCCTCATTTTCTTTTAATCTATGTAAAAAATAGTAATCTGTTGTCTTACTGCATGAAAGGAGTTTTCTATGAAGAAGCTATACAGCAATAAATGGGTGATTTTCAGCCTCGTTCTTCCGGGCGTGCTGGTATTTTTGTTTGCGATCCTTGCGCCTATCTGCCTGAGTGTATATTATGGATTTACTGATTACTCCGGTATGGGAGAGGCTCATGTGATTGGATTTAAAAATTATCAGGATTTATTTCATGATTCAGCATTTGGGCGCTCGCTGCTGAATTCACTGCTTTTGGCAATTGGGTTTATTTGTATCCAGCATCCGCTGGCAATTATTGTCGCTGCGGTATTGGATAAATTACAGGGCAGGGCGGAAGGTATTTTCCGCTGCATCTATTTTATTCCGAATGTTATTTCCGTAGCGGTTATCGCATATTTATGGAAATTCATATATAACCCTGATTTCGGACTTTTGAATAATTTATTAAAAGCATTTGGTTTTCAGGGACAGGTGAACTGGCTTTCTCAGCAGAATGCAATCTGGTCTGTGCTGCTCGTGTTAATCTGGCATGGATTTGGATGGGGAATGTTAATTTACTATACCGGTATCAAAAACATTGACCCGGTTCTCTATGAAGCTGCTTCCATTGACGGAGCCGGCTGGTGGACGACGTTTTTCAGAATCACGCTGCCGCTTATGAAACCGGTAATTCAGGTCAATGTAACAATGGCGATTATTTCCGCGTTAAAGCAGATGGAAACGGTTTATCTCTTGACTAACGGCGGACCGTCGAACAGTACGCAGTTTGCGGCAAATTATTTGTATCAGCAGGCATTTAAGGCATTCAAATACGGTTATGGCAATGCAATCGGCGTTATATTCATCATTATCTGTATTGCGGCAACCATTGTGTTACAGACAATTTTCAGGGATAAGAAAGAAGCATAGGAGGTGAGGAAATGAAGGAAAATGGGAGAAAAGTAAGTAAAGTGATTTTATGGATTATACTGATTCTCGTTGCAGTCATCCAGCTCTTCCCTCTGATCTGGCTGGTGGATTTTTCGCTTGGAAGCAGTAATGAGATGTTTACCAACGGACTTCTCATTATTCCGGAGAAGATACGCTGGGATAATTATGTGACAGCATTTGTAGACGGTAATTTTTTACATTATCTGCGGAACAGTTTTTTGATCAATACGCTTGCGGTAGTTCTTGTGGTTATCATTTCTATTATGGCAGGTTACGCATGTCAGAGGATGAGATGGAAATTAAACAATTTTGTAAAAACCCTGCTGCTGCTTGGAATGATGATTCCGATTCATGCAACATTGCTTCCGAATTATAAGATTTATAATACGCTGAACCTTACGGATACGATTTGGGCGCTGTTAATTCCTTATGTGGCATTCTCACTTCCTCAGGGAATGTTTTTGATGACAGGATTTATTGAATCTATTCCAAGGGAATTAGAGGAAGCTGCGGTCATGGATGGCTGCGGAATTTACAGGATTGTATTTCAGATTATTACACCGCTGTTAAAGCCGTCAATTGCAACGGTCGCAATCATGACGTTCTTAAACAACTGGAATGAATTTATTATGGCCAGTACCTACCTAAGTTCCCCAAAATGGAAGACGCTTCCGTTTTCTGTGCTTGAGTTTACCGGAGAATATTCGTCTAACTATGCGGTACAGTTTGCAGTCATGGCGCTTACAGCGGCGCCGGCGGTAATTGTTTATATCATTTTAAATAAGCATATTACGAAAGGTGTTGCGATGGGAGCGGTTAAGGGATAAAATAAAAATAAAATTTACGAGGTACACTATGAAGCGGATAAAATATTGGATCATGCAGTTAAGTATACGAAAAAAATTGATTTTTTACAGTTATTTAATTGTTGCGCCCATTTTACTGCTGATTAGTGTACTTTTGTTTTTTTATAATTATGAATCCGCGGTAGAAAGCGAAGAGAATAACTGTATCCAAAGTGTTCAGGGGCTTTCGGACAGCATTGAAGCGATGCAGAAAAATATTGTGGAAATGGGAACCTATATCTGCATCAACGATGAAATCAATCAGATATTGACTTGTGACGACCCGTCGATATACAATCGCGACACTCAGCTGTGGAAGCATTATGCTCCCGTACAAGTTATACAGGACATGCTGGCAATTAACGGACAGATAAAAACGATTGCCATTTATCCTGAAAATAATGTAAATCCATATCTTCGGTGTATGGATTTTTGTGCATATATTGGAAGTATTTATCAAGTGAGGAATGAGGAAATTTATACCCGTGCGGTAAAGGATAAGGGAAAGTGCCTGTGGCAAAGAGTAGGAAAACATGCTTCTGATACATATTTGTTCAATCAGAATGATAAAATTGTGATGTACCGTGAGATTTATAATCTGGCAAGGCGAAATAAGCTTGGATATCTTGTGATAGGCGCATCGGCAGAGAAGTTTGATGAGGCATGTAAGAATGCTCTGCGGAATGAAAAGGAAGCAGTAGTTATTATGAGTGAAAACGGCGCCCGGCTTGTATCCTGCGGAACAATAGAAGAGGATATTATTTCAGAAATTGTGGAACAGACTTCTTCGTTAACGAATCGAAGGAAGCTGATTGCAAGCGCTACCTATGAAAATTACAGTGTGTATCAGTGCCGGAATGCGGATACGGGAACGGTTATCTATAAGCTGGTTCCGAAAGTGGGACTGGCAGATTTCATTGATTCTGTTATTTACGCTCCGTTAGCACTGCTGCTTGGTTTTCTGGCCGGATTGTATCCGATTATGGTTCTCGTTTCCAATATTGTCTCCAAACCGCTGCATTCCTTGTGTATTGCAATGGAGAATTTCAAACGGGGGGATTTTGCGCAGAAGGTAGAAGTCATTACCTTAGATGAGGTGGGAGAAGCCTCTGCATGTTTTAACAGTATGGTGGATGATATCAGGGACTTGATTGATAAGAACTATGTCATGGCATTGAAGGAGCGGGAGAGCGAGCTGGACGCCCTGCAGGCACAGATTAATCCGCATTTCTTATATAATACGTTAGATTCACTGTATTGGAGGGCGATAGAGGCAGATGCGGAGGAAATCGGTGAGGATATTCTTGCATTATCCCAGTTGTTCCGCCTTGTGCTTAGCAGAGGAAACGGAATTGTAACGGTACGGAATGAAGCGGAGCTTTTGGACCGTTATCTGCATATTCAGAAAATGCGGTTCGGAAAGCGGCTGGAATATAAAATATTGATGAATGAGTCAATTTTAGAGGAGGAGATGCCCAAGCTGATTCTTCAGCCTTTTGTAGAAAATGCAATTGTGCATGGATTTGAGAAAGGCGGGGAGAATTACTATCTATCCATCACCGGGGAGAAAGAAGAGAATCGTATGATATACTATATCCGGGACACCGGTGTTGGCATGAGTAAGGAACAGGTGGCGGCTATTTGGGAGGAAACAGATACCAGAAAATATGCAAGCCAAAGAATCGGGAAATATGCCATCAAAAATGTAAAGGAGCGTTTAGAACTCACTTATCACGAGGATTTTCAGCTTGAGATTGAAAGTGAGGAAGGTTATGGAACCACGGTAATGATATCCATTCCGTGCGGATTAAAGGAGATGCGGCTGCATGAGCATAAAACTGTTAATTGCGGATGACGAAGATGTCATCCGAAATGGAATTGCGAAATATGTACAACTACATACGGATCGCTTTGATAAAATTTATTTGGCTTCCAACGGACAGGAGGCGATTGAGACGATATTCCGTGACAAACCGGATATCATGCTTTTAGATGTGCAGATGCCGCTAAAGGATGGTATTGAAGTGATGCAGGAGGCAAAACGGGCCGGAATCATGCCATGTACGTTGATATTAAGCGGCTATGATGAGTTCCGCTATTGTCAGCAGGCAATTCGGTATGGTGCAAGGGACTATTTGTTAAAGCCGATTCGCTCTTCCGATATCCTGCATAAGATCAACGAAGCGGCTGATGACCTGTTTGGCATTGAGATAGCTGTGGCAGAGAAACAATCGGGAGAAAAGAACCGTCTGGTAGAGCTGGCAAAGGAATATATGGCGGAGAATTATTTTGAGAACCTGACTCTGGTGAATGTTGCCCAGAAGGTAGGTATTACTGCCGGATATCTGTCCACGTTATTTTCGCAGAAGGTGGACAAGGGGTTTGTGGACTACCTCAATGAACTTCGGATTGACCATGCCTGCACATATTTACAGCAGGATTATCTGAAAACATATGAAATCGCCTACAAAGTGGGATTTAATGATGAAAAATATTTTTCCAAGGTTTTTAAGAAGATTATTGGACAATCTCCTTCCGAGTACCGGAAAGCGAACCGCAATCTGAGGTAAATTATAGGAAATGACAGATGAATTTGCCGTTTCCTATAGATGATGCAAAATATAGCAGATAAAAATGAGTATTGATTTTGCCGGGTTCATGTAGTAAGATTAGGCAAAAGAACAAAGGCGTTCTGACTTTGGGCGGGACGTCTTTTTACATGAAGGAGGCAATTTCAATGAAAAAAGTAGTCAGTGCATTATTAGTTGCGGCGATGGCGGCTGCAACACTGGCAGGATGTGGTTCAAGTGCAGGTGGAAATAAGGAGACGATCCGTATCGGAGGAATCGGACCGACAACCGGAGGAGCGGCGATTTATGGTACGGCGGTAGAAAACGGAGCGCAGCTTGCTGTGGATGAAATCAACGAGGCGGGCGGCATCAATGGATATAAGATTGATTATAAGTTCGAAGATGACCAGCACAATGCAGAGAAAGCGGTAAATGCGTATAACACCTTAAAAGACTGGGGTATGCAGATTTTGATGGGAACCGTAACAACAGGTCCTTGCGTGGCTGTTGTGGATAAGACCGGACAGGACAATATGTTTCAGGTAACGCCGTCTGCATCTTCCACAGATGTTATCGCAGGCGGAAATGTATTCCAGATTTGCTTTACAGATCCGAATCAGGGAACGAAATCCGCCGTATATATCGGTGAAAATTCACTTGCTGACAAGATTGCGATTATCTACGACAGCTCAGACGTATATTCTTCCGGTATTATGGAGAATTTTGTGAAGGAAGCGGCAAATCAGAGTTTTGAGATTGTGTCTACAGAAGCGTTTACTGCAGATTCTAAGACTGATTTTTCCACACAGCTTAAGAAAGCGCAGGAAGCGGGAGCAGAGCTGGTATTTTTACCGATTTACTATCAGGAGTCTTCCATTATCTTGACACAGGCGGATGCAATGGGATATGATCCGATTTTCTTTAGCTGTGACGGTATGGACGGAATTCTTACGATGGAGAATTTTGATACAAAGCTTGCAGAGGATGTCATGCTGTTAACGCCGTTTGCAGCGGATGCAGAAGATGAGGCGACCAAGAAATTTGTAGCTGCTTATAAAGAGGCATACAAGGAGACGCCGAACCAGTTTGCAGCGGATGCATATGACGCAGTCTATACCATCAAGGCGGCAATTGAGCAGGCAGTAGCGGACGGAACGGAAATCACTCCGGAAACGAGTGCGTCCGATATCTGTGATGCATTGAAGACAGCGATTACCAAGATTAACCTCAAGGGTCTGACCGGAGGAGAAGAGGGTCTGACATGGAACGAGAAGGGTGAAGTAAATAAAGAGCCGAAGGCTGTTATCATTAAAGACGGGGTATATGTTGGAATGTAAATACGACAGGAAGAGGTTCGATCAGAAAGGGGCTGTCGGGAAATAGATGGTCTTAAACAGGGGCAGGTGTGACTCATACGAG
>CAJTSH010000046.1 GCA_910578885.1 uncultured Lachnospiraceae bacterium | reverse complement strand
CCCAAAAACGAACTTTCCCAAAATCTCTATGTCAAAAGGTAAACCCCATTTCCCTGTAAGGTAAGATTTTCATTTCCCTCTGACATTTGATAACCGTTCTGGTTACTACTCAAAGCATCTCAAAAATCTATCAATCAACAACACATAAAATTTTAATTTTATGCTCTCTCAAATGCCTTATTTTAAGGCTTTTTTGCTCCACGCTATAGTAAAAAATAAGACCTCAACAAGCAGGAAATCTCCTACTTATCAAGGTCTATTCTTCATTTTCCTAATTCTTCAAAGGGAAACGGATTTCTTACCCTTTAGGGAAATGACCATTACCCTTTAACAGCTCCGACTATTCGAACTCAATCGTCCCCGGCGGCTTACTCGTCAAATCATAAAATACGCGGTTCACCCCACGTACCTCGTTAATAATCCTGCTCATCACCGTCTGCAGCACCTCAAACGGAATCTCTGCGCTTTCCGCTGTCATAAAATCAATCGTATTCACCGCACGCAGCGCCACCGCATAATCATAGGTACGTTCGTCCCCCATGACGCCAACCGATCTCATATTCGTCAGCGCCGCAAAATACTGCCCGATGCTTCGATTCAGACCGGCTTTTGCAATTTCCTCACGGTAAATTGCATCGGCATCCTGCACAATCCTCACCTTATCTGCAGTCACCTCACCAATGATACGAATGCCAAGCCCAGGGCCAGGGAAAGGCTGACGGAATACCAGATGCTCGGGAATGCCAAGCTCAAGCCCCGCCTTACGTACCTCATCCTTAAACAGATTGCGCAGCGGCTCAATAATTTCCCTGAAATCCACACAATCTGGCAGTCCTCCAACATTGTGATGGGACTTAATAACCGCTGATTCTCCTCCAAGACCGCTTTCCACCACATCTGGGTAAATGGTTCCCTGAACAAGAAAATCGACTGCTCCGATTTTCTTTGCCTCTTCCTCAAAAACCCGGATAAACTCTTCGCCGATAATCTTACGCTTCTTCTCTGGCTCTTCTACTCCGGCAAGTTTTTCATAGAAACGCTCCTGAGCATTCACCCGGATAAAATTCAGCTCATAAGAACCCTTAGGTCCAAAAACCGCCTCAACCTCATCCCCTTCATTCTTACGAAGCAGGCCATGATCTACAAAAACACAGGTCAACTGGTCTCCGATTGCCTTCGCCATCATAACTGCCGCAACGGACGAATCCACGCCGCCGGAAAGCGCGCACAGAACCTTGCCGCTTCCAACCTTTTTCCGGATTTCCTGAATCGAATTCTCCACAAAAGCATCCATCTTCCATGTACCGGAGCATCCGCAGATACCGCGGACAAAATTATGCAGCATCTTCGTGCCTTCCTGCGTATGAAGCACCTCCGGATGGAACTGAATCGCATACAGACCCTGCGCCTTATTTTCCGCCGCCGCCACCGGACAGTCCGCCGTATGGGCACAGACCGTAAAGCCCGGTGCTTCTCTGGAAATATAATCAGAATGGCTCATCCAGCAAATCGTACTTTTTGGCACATCCGTAAACAGAGGAGATGATGTATCCACAAAAACCTCCGTCTTTCCGTACTCCTGCACGGGAGCCTTTTCAACCTTCCCGCCCAGAAGATGCATCATGAGCTGGGCGCCGTAGCAGAGCCCAAGCACCGGTATCCCAAGCTCGAAAAGCTCCTTCGTACAGCTTTGGGAATCGGAACCATAACAGCTGTTCGGTCCCCCGGTAAGAATGATTCCCTTCGGATTCATCGCCTTTATCTGCTCTATATCCGTCTTGTAGGAATAAATTTCACAATAAACATTGCATTCCCGGACACGTCTTGCCACCAATTGGTTGTACTGCCCTCCAAAATCAATGACAATTACTTTTTCCTGATCCACGTTTTCATCCTCCTGTAATTATCTCCAAAAATTTTCGAAACTCTATCCCTCATTATAGAGTAGGCACAATCGAAAGACAAGTAATAAATCGCAAAATTTCTCACAATTCAAAACCTCCCGATTTTCAATGTTCTTCGTTTCGGCCGCAATTTTATTACGCAACTCATCTAGAGCGCATGGCTTACCTCACCCGCTTGGCCATGAACTGATTTACCCTCTCCCTCATGCAGGCAAATTGCTCACGCGTCTTGGGACAATCTGATTCAAATTGCAACAGCCCGTCCAAATATCCCTGCTCCCTCACCAACCGAACGCTAATTGGAAACACCAATTCAAAAACCAGCGAAATATGTCCCGCGACGTTGTCCACCGGAGTCTTCTTTAAGCTGCGCAAAGTTGCATGTTCCTCCTCAAAACTTTTCAGTACTCCTTCAGACACCTCACAATTTTTCAATTCCTCCGTCGTCACATTATAAATCGCTTCCAGAGGAACATCCATATTTACCCTCAAAATATCAATCTTATCCGCATCTCGTAAAATATTGCAAAACATACTTGTCCGCTCATCCAGCTCTTCCGGAATCCGGTACGCACTGTGACAACGAATCGCTGTCTCTAACAGTTTCATTTTAATCTCCTCGCTCCATATCGCTCTTGGAAGATAGTCATTAATTTTTCCATCTCGAAACAAAATATCCGCACCGAACTGCGCATGGTCAATAGACTTCGCATCTACAAATGTCCCATACTGCCGGAGTTGCTCAAACCGTCCCACATCATGCAGCATGCCAAGCAGCCATGCCACATCCACGTCTTCTTCAGACAGACACTGCGACTTTGCAATCTGCTCGCAAAGCTCCGCCACCCGATAGGTATGGTCAATTTTCAACTTAATTTTTTCATCAGTCACATCATAAGCAGACGTATAATCTGCAAATGCTTCTCTTACCTGTTTTCTGTCAATCCTACTGCTCATCTGCATCTCTCCTGGTCAATCCCTAAAGCATCATCTAAAATTTCAAGTTATCCTATTCCTACTATTCAGTATACATAATTCTCCATGATTCGGAAATACTTTTTCTATGAGAAAACAAATGATTTTAAAACAGATTTCAACTTGCATCATGTTCTTTTTCGTCGCATCCATTCTTGGCTTTCTCTGGGAGGTCGGACTTTTATGGATGCAGGAGGGCGCTTTCCTCAATCGCGGATTTCTTTACGGTCCGTGGCTTCCGGTGTATGGAGTCGGCGCCGTCCTTATATACCTCTTTCTTGGAAAATACGAGCATTCCTATATCCGGGTATTCTTTCTTTCCGGGCTGATCGGAACCGGAACAGAGCTTGCCGTAGGCTGGTTTTTAGACAAGGTCTGGCGGCTTCGCTATTGGGATTATTCTGGATATCCAATGAATTTCAACGGTTATATCTGCCTGTGGATTGCATTGGGCTTTGCAGCAGCCGGGATGGTCTGGGTCTGCTTTGCAGCGCCACGCCTGAAAAAACTCTGGTGGAAATTTCCTCACCTGCTTCAGAGATCCCTTCTGACTATTTTCATCGTTGCTTTTATCTTCGACTGTGCCGCAGCCCTGATTTTCCCGAATATGGGAAAAGGAGTGACCTACTAAACATAACAAATGCCGGAAAGACACTTCTGCAATAAAAAGTATCCTTCCGGCATTCCCCAATCTCTTACATACCTGCCGCCTTACATATGCTGATGCAGATATTTTTCCCTTGTAGCAAGCCCGCCCCGAATATGCCGTTCCGACTTGTTCACATCCAGTACCTTTCGCGCCGACTTTGCGAGCGCCGGATTAATTTGCATAAGACGCTCCGTCACGTCCTTATGTACCGTACTCTTGCTTATCCCAAACTGTTTCGCAGTCTGTCTTACCGTTGCATTGTTATCAATGATAAATCTTGCTATTTCCACTGCTCTTTCTTCTATATAACTCTTCAAGGATTTTCCCCTGCGATATTTGTTTTTACATTGTATGCAGCATTCAGGGGGGATATGACCACACATCCGCTTGAAGTTGGGGATGCGTAATTTGTTTTATATATTTCTTAAACCTTTCCCTCAGCCGCCCTCTCCAAACCGGATCTCGCAGTCTTTCCGAAAAAACGCTATTCCATAACAGTCAATCTTCTTATATCCTTCTGCCAACAGCTCCTCCATATATCTTTTATCATATATCTGCTGTAACGCTTTCTCCGCATCTGTTTCCAACTCATCAACATGAGCAGAAACCTTCACTTCCAGAATAAATGGCCTGCCCCGCAGAGAAGGACTTTTTACCATGACGTCAGAACGCCCATCGCCAGACTCACGATTGGATTTTACCAGATAATCCTCACTCTGACTTAAGATTCCTGCAAGAAAACCATGTTAAAAGTTTTCTGCGCAGTACAAATCCCGAAAGTCCTGCTTTTCTATCTTTTGACGCATCCAGCCTAAAATCGTAGTCTGATAAATTGTCCTCACTTCTATATTAGGAATCCGCACCATCAGGAATATAGCTGATTCTTTAAAATATTCCTTCTCTTTCGTCAGATACCCTGTAAAAAAGAGGAAGTTCCATAAATTCTCCCCTCTGCTGTCCATGTCTTCATACGTAACTTCTTCATGTACCTGAATATCCAATGTCCCTCCACTCAAAAGCGTCTCAATCTGCCCTTTTGTTTCACGATCTGCCTTAACTATATTTTTTATCCACATAATAATAATTGGATATCACTATATCTTCAAAATTTTCCACGCCTACTGGCAGCGCTTTTTTCACCATCTTACCTTCCAAGCTCCCCACATCCCTGAAACATGTTCTGATTACATCATACCCTTCGCTTTTCCTTTTCACAATCAGATATTTCAAAAAGGCATTTGGAAGTCTTGCAAAAAACTTCCAAATGCCCTGATCCCGGCGGCGTAATCACTGCCCACACTCTAAGATACGGATATAGTGATTTGCCTCGCGCAGCACATGATCTGCCAGAAGAGGAAGAATAATAGACGCAATTTCTCCGCACAAAATCCCCTCGGCTCCCGCCGTTTTAAACTCCCGGTATTTTAAAGTTTCTTCCAGCGACTCTCTTGTCAGCTCATCCATTGCCTGCCAATCCTGCTGCCTCGCCTGTTCCAAAAGCTTCTTATAATCCGCTGCAAATCCATCTGCCGCAGCAATCAGCTCCTCCTCCGACGGATCCAGCAATCCGCGGATAAAGAGAGCATGTTCCATCATAATCTGATTCCAGAAACTTTCCATTTCCCCCATTCTCTGGCGGGAAATTTTTCCATTCCGCAATAATTCTTCCACCGTTGCACGGTACAGCTTTGCTTCCCGGATAATGTGCTGAATCAGCAGCGGATAATTTGCATTAAATAAATTTCCGTCTGCAACCTCATTTAAAATACTCTCCTTGAACTCAATCAGCCCATTCAACAGACGAAGAGCCCGCCGGTTTATTTCATGAATCTTTTCCCATCCGCGCCTACTGCCCTGACGGACATTGCTTCTGCATCCACAAGCATTTTTCCGATTACCTGCATTACTTTCACATCCACAGGCATTTTTCCGATTGCCCTCATTGCCTTCACATACACAGGCATTTTTCCGATTGCCCTCATTGCCTTCACATCCACAGCCGTCATTCTGCCCCGCATTTCTTTCCCCTTCGCAAAAAACGCTCTGAATCATCCTCCGCTCCATGCCGGATATCTCGCTGTCAATTGCAATTCCGCTTAAACACGCCGTCCTCTTTTCCGCCGGAATGGTAAATTCTGTAAGCAGCTCGCCGGATTTTAAGATACATCCGCCAATCCGTCCTTCCCCAATCTCTACTGCATCTCTTAGCAGCTCCTCAAACTGCTCTTTGAACCAGTCCGCCTTTTTTATCCATGCCTCATCCTTACAGGGAAATCCTGCCTCCAAAAAGAGTGCATGCTCCTTCATGATTCTTGCAAAGAACAAGTGCGTTTCTATAGACAATACCGCATACTTTTCCATTCTTCATCATACCCTTATATTTTGAGTCTTAATAACATATGCGGAAAGAACAAAAATGCGCTTCCTGCCAAAGCCAACGCACAATTTTTGTATTTTATCTGTGAAACACGAAATGAATCCTTTCTAAATCTTACTCAAGCTCCTCTAAAATCTTTCTATTCGTTCCCATTTTCGTCTCCCACAAACCGACATTTTTTAAAAGTTCCTTCCGTTCCAGCCCCAGTCACCGACTCCGGTATAAGTAATATACACCGCATTTCCCGGAATCCCGAGCTGTTCCTCATAAATACGACAGATTTCCGCAGTCATCTTGTTATAAGCGTCGGATGTAGAATTTCCAAAAAGGCTTACCGCCACAAAAGCGCCTTTTTCCAACTTGTTTCCACCCATATACAAATCATAATTGTCCTCAAAACCTACCATCAGAAAACTCTCCGGCTTTCCCACAATTCCGATAGCTTTCCCAAGCTCGCTCTTAATCACCTCCCTTTTCTCCTCTGTTACCGGCACGGTAATCTTTGAATCAATAAATGGCATATTGTTTCCTCCTTCTTTTCTATATAAATATTTGTGAAACCTTAAATTATTTACCGGACAATCGGTGTAAAGCTCTCATTATCTCCGCAGAAATATCCTCCGAGGCTCTCTGTTATCTGCTTCATTACAGGCTCTGCCTTCCCAAAATCCTCGGGAACAAGTGTTACCAAAAACACCGACCGTATCTGTTGTGCCTGCAGGTACTCATCAAAATCTGCTTCCTCCGTTGGCAGCTTCAGCCATTCCATATCCACGGCGCCTGCTTCCGGCAATTCTATCTCCACAACCTTAGCCTCCTCCCAAAGCTGTGCGCTGATTCCGCTTCTTTTGTCAAAAATCTGTGCAATCTCCCGCGGCGCCACTTCCTCCGGATTCAGATACAGCCATTCCTTAGGAACGCTGCTGGTCTGCCTGTTTTCTTTTATCTTCTTTCGCTTTGATTTATTCTTCATGGCATCCTCCGTATTATTCTCAAATGCTGCCTAAGATATTCTGTCCATCCAACACGCACTCCGTCAATCTATCTCCCTTGTAGCAGAGCTTTAAGGAGAAGAATGGAGCCTCTTCCCGCAATAGACGGAAGAATACTTTGTCGCCTTCCCAGATAGGAAGCTGATCCACTGCACTTTTTTTGACCCACTCCAAGATACCTTCATCACATTCAATCAATTCCCCTTCAAAATCCGAGGAAGTATAAAGACACATATATTCCGTCTCGTAATCGTCGCATTGAAAAGTGACAATCCCGCGAAATCTCCAGCTATTTAAGCGAAGTCCTGTCTCTTCCCACACTTCCCGCAACAGACATTCCTCCGGGCTTTCCCCCTCTTCAAAATGTCCGCCCACTCCGATCCATTTGTCCTGATTGATGTCATTCTTCTTTTTTACCCGGTGCAGCATTAGATAGCTGTCATCCTTTTCTATGTAACACAGCGTTGTCAGTCGCATATTTTTCTCCTTCTGTCCCCCTGCTAAAACCGAAGCCCCCGATACCGGTTCAGGCACGCAAAGATTTCCTGTTTCCTTGGCACGCAAAGCCCCGACGAAAGATAGCTGCCCCCACACACAGCCCCGATTCCCTTTTCCTCTATCAAACCGGAAACTTCTTCCACAATCGACTGTATGCTTTTTCTTCCGCTAAAATAGTGTTTTCCGGCATAGCTTAAAATATAGCCTAATGAAGTCATCTGCTCGTTGTCGGCAAGCTGTTCCACATACCGCATATCGATATTTTCCTTGTTCAAAGATATCGTATCGCAGCCTGTCGTCTTAATCTTGACTCTTTCCTCTCTTCCGCCGGCATCTCCGCCTCTTCTTCCATTCCCTCTGCCTCTTCCAGAGCCGCCCCGCTCACTTGCTCCGCCTCCGGATTGCACCGGACACCGCCGAAAATCCGGTTCTTTACACTCCGGTACTGGCTCTGCTGCCAACGGATATCTCTCGGCTTCTGCTTTGGCAAATTCCGTAATGTCCTTCGGCTCATAACAATCCATCTGCAAAATCTTATCCGCCTTATGAAAATAAGAGCCGGAACTTCCGGCTACCAGTATGGTAGAAATCCCATATTTTTCATATATCTCCCGGATCCGGTCCACAAACGGCGTAATCGGCTCAGAAGCACGATTTACCACTCTCTGCATCAGCTCGTCCCTTATCATGAAGTTCGTCGCGCTTGTATCCTCATCAATAAGAAAGGTCTTCGTTCCCGCCTCCATCGCCTCTATGACATTTGCTGCCTGAGAGGTGCTTCCGCTGGCGTCCTCCGTCGAAAAGACCGTCGTATCTTTTCCGTTTGGAAGATGATTGATAAACATGGAAATATCTACATTTCGGATGCTTCTTCCATCCTCCGCCCGAATCTTCATGGCTGTTTCATCCGTAATAACATACTCCCTGCCGTCACCTGCCACATGATTATAGACGCCTAACTCAACAGCCTTCAACAAAGTAGATTTGCCATGATAGCCGCCGCCAACAATCAGGGTAATTCCATGGGGAATTCCCATTCCCTTTAATTCCCCATAATGCGGAAGCTGTATGGAAACCTCCATAGAAGCCGGAGCTTTAAATGCGACCGCCCGCTTCATCGGGCGCTTGGAAACGCCGGATTCTCTTGGCAGAACCGCACCGTTTGCAACAAATGCCACAAGCCCCTGTTCCTTTAGCTGTTCCCTGATGTACTGCTGATCCTCTGCAAGATTGGCATTCTTTTTCAGTATACCCGCATCTAAAGATTTGTAAAATAAATTTCCTTTCACGCATTTCGGAAGAAAATCAAAAAAGATTTTCTCTAGTTCTCTGGAATTTACGGTTCTTCCATTTGCCGGAAACCCCACTTCCATCCGAAGAATCATGTTTCCGTTTGATGCGTCCATCTGACATGCGCTGCGCTCTAAGATTTCTTGTCCGGGACGGCTGACTGCCAAAAGCCCGCTCTTCCCCGAGCCCTTTGCCCGAAACGAATACTCCTCCACTGCCCGGTAAAACTGACGCAGCAGATAGTCCTGCAGCATAATCCGTTTCCAGCTTTTATCAAATAATTCTTTCGGAAACCCTGCATCCTTCCCCGCAATGTGGATACTGACCTTTGAAGGCGCTGCAAACGGGTCTCCCTGTACATGGTCTATGCAAAGAGCATAGCCTCCAAACTGGTATATTCCCTTTGTTTCCTTATACGCCGGATATCCCCTGCGGTCTATCCGATCCAGTAAATCCCTTAATTCCGCTGATGATTTCATCATTTCCTCCTTCTGGCATGAGTTTCATTTTCCATTTGAAATCCTTTTCCATCCATCCTTACAATTCCTCAAACAGTCCTGCTACGAATTTTACCAGCTCCTCATAATCGCCGCATGCTGCCAGCTCCCTTGCGGAGTGCATGGCAAGCATCGGCAGTCCTACATCTGCGCCCTGCATGGGAAGATAGGAAGCCGCAATTGGTCCTAAAGTCTGTCCGCCCGGCATACCGGAACGGTTCACCTGTATCTGACAGGAAATGTCCTTTTTCCTGCAAAGCTGTTTTAAAATCGCCGTACTCTCGCTGTCGGACAAATACCGCTGACTGGCGCTGGTTTTTATCACTGGACCCTTTCCTAAAAACACCTCGTTCGTTGGATCGCTCTTTGCGGCATAATTCGGATGAAGCGCATGCGCACCGTCGACAGACAGCAGAAAGCCGCGAAGGAATGCGTCCCGAATGTTCCAAGTTCCCACAGCGCCCCCCGCCTTCAGCCCTTCTTCTATCTTATCAAGCAGCAGTGGCAGCAGCATGGAATCCGCCCCCTGCTTGCTTCTGCTTCCAATCTCTTCATTGTCAAAGCTCGCCGCCATGACAAGACTTTCTCTCAGATCAGCCGTTTTGACAGCCTCGGACAAAGCCGCCACAGAAGCCAGATTGTCAATTCTTGCTGCGCTTAAGAATTCCCGGTTCAGCCCGACCGCTTCCGGTTTATCCATATTATAAAGATACAAATCAAACGCCAGAATATCCTCTTTCTTCACCTTAAGTTTCTGCGCAAGATATCGCATAAGAAATTCTTCTTTTTCGCACGGCTCCCTCAGCATTCCCGCTATGGGCTGCAATTCCCTCTGCATGTCATATTCCTTCTTACGGTCTGCCTCCCTGTCCATATGAGGCGCAAGGCTCGGAATGATAAACAGCGGTTCTTTGCTGTCGAAAAGCATAGTCTTAGGCGAATAAATATCTTCGGAAACCAAGACTACCTTGCCCGCCGCGCCTAACGGACGGTCGAACCATGTATTCTTTAACATTCCCCCATAAGGCTCCACATTTACCTGCATATAGGATTTCGTCGTATACTCTGGATTTGATTTTATTTTAAAACATGGGAAATCGGTATGCGCCATTGCTGCCTTTACTTTCGAATCCCCTCTTTCACAAGCGGAAATAAACTCCGAGCCTACTGCAAAGGCAAACAGTGCCGATGGATACGGCTTCACATAATACCTGCCGCCCGCTTCTAATACAAACGGCTTTTTGAAATCCAGTTCACGGAAGCCGCCTTGCTCCAAGAAGCAGCTTTCCCACTCCACCGCATGGTAAGGCGAGGTTCCGTTTTCTAATAAGTCAAGTAGGTGTGTCATCTATGATTGTCCTCCGTTGTTTCTATTTATACACATTAAAGGCATAGGCGTTATATTATGCGAAGCAGAAACGGCTTCACATAATCGGATGGACGGCGCAAAAGAAGCGCCTTTTATGGAAATTCAAAACCGGAATTTCCATAAGCTATATTATGCGAAGCAGAAACGGCTTCACATAATCGGATGGACGGCGCAAAAGAAGCGCCTTTTATGGAAATTCAAAACCGGAATTTCCATAAGCTATATTATGCGAAGCAGAAACGGCTTCACATAATCAGATTGACGGCGCAAATTCGGCGCCTTTTATGAGAATCCAAAACCGGGATTCTCATAAGCTATATTATACCCCGATAGACATTTCATAGCAAACAAAACCTTATATTTTTGCATCTTCTATTATACATGCTTTTCTACTTTTAATCATACCACCTTAATATTCTTTTTTTCTGCTTTTATCTATTTGCAAAACAAGAAAGAATCCGGCTCTGCCGGATTCTCCGCCTGCGGCGGGCTGCTTCGGCAGCATAATTCTTCTCCGCCGCAGTGCGATCCTGCCGGGAGGGCTTTTTATTTCATAGGAAAGTCACAGACTTTAGCACTTCAAAGCAACAAGGTATTTCCTATGAAATAAAAAAGCCAGCCACCCACGCCATCGGTCAAGATGAACGGGGTGAACTGGCTGTTGATAAGTACGCATGTCTGGTAGACAAAGAGATAAAAATATCGCTACTTACAAGAATATATACTTACAAACAAACAACACCGCAAGCACATACATCAACGGCGTAACTTTCTTCGCCTTGCCGCAGATCACATTAATAACAACATAAGAAATAACGCCGATTGCAATACCCTCTGCAATACTGTACATCAGCGGCATTGCAAGCAGGCACAGATAAGCCGGAACAGCCTCCGTCAAATCGCCAAAATCAACTTTTAAGATTGCAGATATCATCAAGAATCCTACAAAAATTAATGCCGGTGCGGTTGCAAAGCCCGGAATCGCCGTAAAAATAGGAGCAAACAAAATTGCAACCAAGAATAAAACTCCGGTCACTACAGACGCCAGACCTGTTCTTGCGCCTGCTCCGACGCCCGCAGAGCTTTCTACGTAAGTCGTTGTTGTTGACGTACCAAAAACCGCACCGACAGAAGTTGCGATTGCATCGGCAAGCAATGCCGGTTTAATTCTCGGAAGCTTCTCATTCTCATCCAGCATACCCGCTTTGTCAGATACACCGATTAAGGTTCCGATGGTATCAAACATATCTACAAACAAGAATGATAATAAAATGACAATAAAATCAAAAATCCTGACGCCGCCAAAATCACCCGTAAAGCACTGTCCGAAGGTCTTGCCGATAGAACTAAAGTCTGTCATGCCCAAGGCCGGATACAGAGAATAGAAGCCGCTCTCGGCATCAACCACATAAACACCCAAAGCCTCACAGATCATTCCCATGATCCAAGTGGCGATAATACCGATCAAGATAGAACCCTTTATACCCTTAACATATAAGATGACCGTGATAATCAGCCCAATCAATGCAAGCACTGCACAAATGCCCTGTGTATGCCAGTTTCCTGCAAAGTCAACATATGTAGTCAAGGTTGAATCACTGTTCACTACCAAATGCGCGCCCTGTAATCCGATAAATGCGATAAACAAACCGATTCCTGCCCCGACACCCTTTTTTAAGGAGCTTGGAATAGCATTAAAAATTGCTTCTCTGACATTGGTCAGGGATAATACGATAAAAATCAGCCCCTCCACAAAGACTGCCATCAATGCGATTTTCCAGGAATATCCCATCTGGCCGCATACGGTATAAGCAAAGTAAGCATTCAATCCCATACCCGGCGCCAATGCAAACGGATAATTTGCAAGAAATGCCATTGCCAAAGTTCCTACAAAGGAAGCCAGACAAGTCGCAATCAAAACAGCTTCCCTGTCCATTCCCGCTGCCGAGAGCATATTCGGATTCACCGCCAGAATATACGCCATCGTCATAAATGTGGTAATACCAGCCAGTATCTCTGTCCTTACCGTTGTGTTGTTCTCCTTTAATTTGAACATTTTCTCTAACATTTTCATGTCCTCCGTATTGTTTTTTGAGTGCGCGGCAGGGCAATGCCCCATCAACGCAAAAATTTATGTAAGCAATGCATCCCTTGCAATGGATACACATCACTTCCCTTCGTATGTAATCACAGACGCTACATCATAGCCGGCGAGCTTCTCCCTGCCCTTAAGACCGGCAAGCTCCATCAGGAAAATAATTTTCACCACTTCTCCGCCAAGCTGTTCTACCAATCGGACGCTTGCTTCAATCGTCCCTCCGGTTGCGATCAGATCATCCACCAATACAACCTTCTGCCCCGGCTTTACTGAATCCTTATGCATCTCAATAGCAGCCTTTCCATATTCCAGGTCATATTCCGCCGAAATCGTCTCGCAGGGCAGCTTCCCTTTCTTGCGCATCGGAACAAAGGACTTGCCCAAAGCATAGGCTATCGGCATTCCGAACATGAACCCTCTCGACTCCGTCCCTGCCACTACATCAAACTCTACCCCGTCCAGCAGCGCAATCATGGAATCCAACGCCAGTTTCAGTCCCTCCGGATCCTGCAATACACTGGTAATATCACGAAAAATAATTCCTTCCTCCGGAAAATCCGGTATACTTCTTACGTACTCTTCAATCCTTTTCATCCTTTATCCTTCCATCCTTCGCATTCGATTTCATTCAGAAACACTTTTAATTATAATTTTGTTTTCCATGAATTACAAGCTATATTTCAGTTTCCGCATTACCGGCTGCTAACCTCGCGGCAAGTACGCAGCTGCAGGCTGAACTATTATTGCTATTTTCCAAGAATTGTAATAATATGTATGCATGTAATAGTTTAAAGCGGAAAGGATGTTTCTATATTGAAAATATTGATTTTATCCTGCAATACCGGTGAAGGGCATAATGCTGCCGGTCATGCTGTTTTAGAGGCGGCAAGGCTGCGCGGGCATGACGCCGTATTACAGGACATGATGCTTTTATCCAGTGAACGGACTTCCCGGCTTGTGGGCAATGGCTACGTTTATATTGCCAGGACCCTGCCCCACATATTCGGAATTGCTTATAAGCTTGCAGGTTTTATCAGCAACCGCTATGTAAAATCCCCCGTCTACTGGGCAAATACAAGACTGGCAAGAAAACTGGCGGCATTTATTGACGCCAACCACTATGATATCGTAGTGACGCCGCATCTGTACCCGGCGGAGACGCTTACTTACATGAAACGTCATCATATGCTCCATGTAAAGACCGTTGCCGTAAGCACAGATTACACCTGCATTCCCTTCTGGGAGGAAACTGACTGCGATTACTATATCATTCCCCACGAAGATTTAATTGAGGAATATGTCAAAAGAGGCGTTCCTAAAGAAAAACTTTTGCCTTACGGAATTCCGGTCGCCCAGTCCTTTACCCGTCCGACAGATAAGGCTGCGGCAAGACGCCAATGCAATCTTCCGCTTGATAAGCCGCTGTATCTCATTATGAGCGGAAGTATGGGATTCGGCAAACTTGCCGTCTTTTCCCTTGCCCTTGCCAAACGTTGTAAATCCGGCGAACACTTAATCATCATATGCGGAAACAATCAAAAAATCCGCAGGATACTGAACCATCAATTTCACGGAAATAAGCAAGTACACATCCTTGGCTATACAAACCATGTTTCCCTTTATATGGATGCATGTGACGTCATTTTCACCAAGCCCGGCGGACTGACCTCTACGGAAGCGCTTGTAAAGAACATTCCCATCGTCCATACGGCTCCCATACCAGGATGCGAGACAAAAAACAGCGCTTTCTTTGCGGAGCGGGGACTTTCTTTTGCGTCAAAATATATGGTCGAGCAGATACGGCTGGGACAGATGCTGATTCGCGACTCCGGACTGTCCGAGGAGATGACAAAAGAACAACAGGCAAACCGGAAACCGGATGCGGCAATGCGCATCATAGAATTACTGGAAACAATACGATAAGGTATACTTTCGATGCTTCTTACGCCTTTCAAAGACAGGAGGATTTTATGAATTACATTCTATTCACAATACTTGGATATCTATCCGGCAGCATTCTTTATGCCTGCTGGCTGCCGAAACTGATCTGCGGCGAAAATATTGTTGAGGAGAGTTCTGATGGGAATCCCGGAACTGCCAATGTCTATAAAAACTGCGGTATTTTCATTGGCACGCTGGTTCTTATCTGTGAGCTGATGAAGGGCTTTCTGCCGGTATATCTTGCGGGCAAAGTAACGGCAATAAAATCTCTGCTCTTTACCCCGGTGCTTGTCGCTCCGGTACTTGGACATGCTTTTCCCTTTTTACACACAAAAAAAGGCGGCAAAGCCATCGCCGTCTCCTTTGGAGTGCTGCTTGGGATTTTTCCCATCTGGCAGCCTGCGGTTCTCCTTGCAGCCGCATATATTTCTTTTTCTTTGATTCTGATTATCAACCCGCATTTGTTCCGGTCGGTTTTTACTTTTTTGGTTTTTTCGGTCTTAAACTACCTGACCTGCCCGGTTCCGTCCATCCGGCTTGGGGGCGTGATTCTTTCGGGCATTGTTATCCTAAAGCATCTGATAAAATATCAGAATGAGACCTTTAGTATGAAATTATTTCGGCGCCGCCTTCTGTGACCAGTACCTGAATCTCCCATTGGGCGCTCGGCAAGCCGTCATCTGTATATACGGTCCAGTCGTTGTTGGAATCCACATAAATATCCGGTTTCCCCATATTTACCATCGGCTCTATTGTGAATATCATTCCGGGAACCAGCAGCATTTCCGTTCCGCGCTTGCTGTTATAGCCTACCCAGGGTTCTTCATGGAAATCCAGCCCGATACCGTGTCCGCCGATTTCCCGCACTACGGTATATCCGTTTGCAAACGCATGGTCATGCACTGCCTGTCCCATATCTCCGAGAAATCCCCAAGGCTTTACCTCCTGTAAACCCTTTTCCACGCATTCCTTCGCAACCCTTACAAGACGCTTCTTCTCTTCGCTGACTTCTCCGATCAGAAACATTCTGGAAGAATCGGAATAATAGCCGTTTAAGATTGTAGATGCATCCACGTTAATGATATCTCCGTCCTTTAAAATCTCTTCTTCTGATGGAATCCCGTGGCAGACCTGCTCATTGACAGAAGTACACACACTTTTGGGGAATCCCTGATAGTGAAGCGGCGCCGGAATGCCGCCCATAGCCGTTGTCTTCTCATATACCATCCGGTCAATTTCTTCCGTACTCATTCCGGCATGTATATTCTCTGCAATATAATCCAGCACTGCAATGTTAATCTTAGCGCTCTCCTTAATCCCTGCAATCTGCTCCGGCGTTTTAATAATACCCCGCTCCGGCACACGGTGCCCCATCTCCTTGAATCTCGCTATTTTCTCATCAAAAGCTTCATGGCATACCTTGTATTTCTTTCCGCTGCCGCACCAGCAGGCATCATTTCTTCCTAATTTCTTTATTGACATTTTTTCCTCTTTCTTGCGCGCTTTTCACGCCGTTTAGATAGATTTGGTAATTTACTTCCAAACTTTAACTCCATACTATTTTCCTAACTCTCCTTGGAGCCCAGAACAACCTCTCCAAAAGGAATCCGATTCCAATCGGACCTGTTCACCTTCACAGAATGCTCCTTTAACAAATCCTGATACTTTTCTCCGTCTACCGCATAATCCTCAGCAACAATGCTGTGCTCCATTCCATAGACAAACTGGTATTGCTGGGCAATCGCAATCTGCTCCATACGATCCATAAGCTCCTGCTTTTCAACGCCCAGACGCTCCTGCTGCTCTTCGGTCAAATCCGACCAGAAATCATACTGCCGCATTGCAAGACTTTCCTGCTCTTCCTCTCCCAGTGTAAATCCGGCGTCCATCGCCATCTGATAAAAAATCTCATCATGGATTGCCGTATCCAGAACTATCTCTTTTGCTTCTATCTTGATAAATCTGCCCGGACGAAGCCGCATTCCCCAATATTTATCCGTATTCTCTAAATCATAAATCTTTGCCTGTTCCTCAATCTCAAGCTCCTCTGCCGCAATATAGTATGCCAAATCTCCCATTGTCAGCGTCCGTTCATCTACGGTAACGGCCGGAACCATCAGGCTTTCATGATACACCAGAGGCTGTTTCTGCTGATAAGAAAAAAAACTCATACCGCCTGCCGCAATCACAAATAACACAACTACAGCCCAAAAAATTTTATATTTCATCTGTAATTTCTCACTTTTCTGCTTTCTACAATACGCGTCTTACTGTCAATATCTGCCGGTAAGTAGCTGAATTCGTCTTAATGCCGCCGACTGGATAGGGCGCCGGGCTGCTCGCATTGACAATTTGTCCGTTTCCCATATAAATTGCCACATGTCCCGCATAACATATCAAATCTCCCGCCTGCGCATTACTATAGCTTACCTCTTTCCCAGAACTCTGCAGTGCAGTGGAACTATGGGGCAGGCTCACGCCAAAATGTGCATATACGCTCATGACAAAACCGGAACAATCACATCCGTCCGTCAGGCTTGTTCCGCCATATACATAGGGATTTCCGATAAACTGACACGCATAATTTACCACATCCCCGCCGCTGATATTCGTAGAAAAAGACGGATTCTTGCTGCTTCCTCCACTTCCTACGCTATCTTTCTTACTTCCGGAGCTTCCGCTATTATTGCCGCCGGAATTACTATCCCTGTTACCATTATTGTTATCCCCGCCGCCGGAATTTTGATTATTACTGTTTCCGTTATCGCTTTGCTGCTGTTTTAATCGGTCTTCCTCTTCCTTTCTTCTCTGATCTTCCTGCCTCCTTCGCTCCTCCTCTTCCTGCTGGCGCTGTCTCTCCTGCTCCTGCTGGATAATGGAATTCTGTTCGGAAATCACCTGCTTATACTCCGCTGCAATCTCTCTTGCAGAAGCAAGCTGTATGTCAAAATCTTTCATAGATGACTTCTTCGAAGAAATCAGAGCCTGATATTCCTGCTCCTGCTCTTCATATGCGGAATGCATCTGCTCTAATTCCGCCTTCTCGCCTTCTACCTGCAGCTTTAAATCCGCTACCTGCTGTACCGTCTCCTGATAACTCGTCAAAAGCTCCCTATCATGACCGTAAACCTGACTGGCATATTCTACCCTATTTAAAAAATCTGCAAAATCCGTTGCCCCCAGCACAATTTCAAGGAAACTGGTCTCACCGTTTTCATACATATAGCGAATCCGTTTCTTCATATTATTATACTGGGTTCTCTCATTCTCCTCTGCCTCTTTTAAGTCTGCGCTTACACGCTCCAGCTCATCCTCTTTATCCGCCAATTCTTCCTCCAAAATGCTCATATTGACAATAATATTGACAAGCTCCGAATCCAGCCGGTCGATGTCTGCCTGTAAGCTGTCCCGCTGATTCTGCAGACTGTCTATCTTCTCGTTCTGGGCGTCCAAATCAGACTGCGCCTGATTTTTTTTATTCTGGGCGTCAGAAATGGCACTTGCATATACGGTGGAAACACAGCAAAATCCCAGTGCCGCCGCCAATGCAGATGCCATAATCCTATTTTTATATTTGTTTTTTATTTTTTTTATCTTATTAAAATTCAATGTCAACACTCCTCTTTCGTGTTCATTGCAATATTCTCTGTTACAGTCCGAACTATGCGTCTGCGCCAAGGCAGACGCTGTTACCGTTCGCTCCTCTATAGTAGCACACATCAAACCGTCTTTACAATGAGTAATTTGTCTCCGGTTTGGATTTCTTCGGATACAAGCTGATTTGTCTGCATCAAATCCGCAATTGTCGTATGGTTTTCCTTGGCAATATTCCAAAGGCAGTCTCCCGCTTTCACGATATAACCAACAATCCCCGGTCTTTTCTGCAATTCGTCTAAATTCAGTTCCTCCGCCTCAATATCGGCAAGTTTCCGAACTCTTCTGTCTTCAAAAGCAATCAGATTTAAATTGATCACTGCCTTGATCTCCACCTGAGTATTGTCCACAAGAAGCGCTCCCAACTGTTCAATACCGGCTTCCAATTCAAACTCATTGCCCGCTTTCGCTCCCGGAACCTCTATCTTTTGCTCAAAAGCAATCAGCCCCTTTAAGTTCCCAACCGGCATGGCGTCGTCCGTCGTTATGTACATTAGTTCCACCGCAAGCGTTCCTTCCACTTTGACGCCGCCTTCTTCGTATGTCGTATTCTCTATGGACACCGCTCCTTCACAGATGCAAATCTGAAGAATGTTCTCCTGTTCACTGTCAAGCTGTATCCTGTCTCCCACCTTGCATTTCGCATAGTTCTTCGCCACCAGTTTTGGAAAACGGCTCTCTCGATACTCCGGTACGATTCTTCGGGATAGGGAGTAGACGTCCTTTAAGATCTCCATTGACTCTTCCCGCCAGAGGCAGATATCCAAATCCAGCACCATATCCAGATTCAGTATCCGCATCTCTCCGTCAAAATCCGGCTTCGCTTCAATTTCAACCGTCCTTGGAACGGCAGAAACTTTATAAATCAAATCCTCCGAACAATTTCCGCATTCAATACTTCCAGTCAATGGTATTGTTGTTTCCATCCACTGTAACCTATCGTCCTCTTCTTCTCCAAGATAAAGCACATAAACCAATACCTCTCCTGAAAGTTCAATCTCTCCATTCTTCAAACGGCTTTCCATCCCTCTAAGCTGCGCGCTTTTCCAGAGGATATCCCTGATATTCGGCTTGCTGGACGCCAGCGGCATTTCTTGACGGAATCGGAAGTTATCTTTTTTACATTCTAAAAGCTGCAGCACATCCTCATATTCTTTTTGCATTTCCAGCGGCTCTTCTGCCGTAACATCCGTGGCAATTTCCTCATCTCTTGTCTCCCGTATCAGCGCCTGCAGCATAACGAGCGCCCGAACGCCCAGCTTTCTGGAGTTGATGATCCCAAGGCTCAAATCCTCGATCTGCGCGCTCATCTGCACCGGATCCAGCTCCTGCGCCCCCTCTAAACTGATGGTCTCCGAAAACGGAATGATTCCGGTCAAGCTGTCAATTTTCTTCTCCTCCTGGTCGCTCCGGTACAATATCAAAAATTGCAGCGTGCCTTTTACATACAGATGTCCGTCGCTGACTTTTACCTCATCAAAATGTATCTCGCCCTTTTCTTTCATCACCTTTACAATATCCGGCTTGTAATCCGGCAGATTGTAATCATCATCCAGCGTAATCTGACTGAGCGCACGTCCCTTCTCATAATTCATATGTATATACGTTTTCTTTAATTCCATAAGAAAATCCCCCGTCCTGAATCTTTATTCCATTCTATTCAGTAACGGGGGACTTTATTCTATGATTTCCTGACGCATGAACAAAACAAATCTTCTAACACAGTTTCATGCGAATTTCTCTTGTAATAATATCCGTATAACTAAATGACAATAGCTGAGGCGGATTTCCTTCGTCTTCATCATTCACGAGTATGGTAAAAACACTTGGATATGCGTCCTTTATCACGCCTTCTTGGACATCCACTTTGTTTCTGCCCCTGTCCAATTGAATTAACACCTTACTTCCGCACTGTTGCAGTACAGATGCTCGAACCCTATCTATATCATTTTTCTGCATAACTTTTTCCTCCTTACCTGCCGACATAACTTCGTAGGCTTTTTGAATCATGCATACGCTTTAGTATATCACTGTGTTAAATCAATGTCAATCTTAACAGAATAATTTTTCTCTGTTAATCAAAAATAACATTCTTGCTCTGTTTGGCGGTTCGAATTACAATGTATGGATAACTGGGCGCCTTGGGTATTTCTGCCGATTCTCCCGGACCAATCAGCGTCGTCTTAAAATAAATAGCATTAACAGTCAGATAGATCTCATCCACAGCAATACTGTATCCTCCAGTCTCCTGCTGTCCGTATCCCCTGACGATATAGAAATCATCACCGGCTTCATATGTAAATTTAAAATCCATCGCTTTCTTTTCCTCGATTATCTCCAAAAGCTCTTTTGGTATTTTTTCCTCTTCTACCACCGTATAGTCAATATCCGACACCTTTGTCCCACCCGACGTTGTCACCCCGCACCCCGCCAGACAAAGAACTGCATACAAAACAATCGCCAGTGCCTGCTGTATTCTTTCCATTTTGTTTCTCTTTCCATTTTATTTCTTATTTTTATTCTATGTCAAAAACCTTATCTAAATTCAGAAAAAAGTATCTCCTTCCTTGTATTTTACGGATACAGCCTTTATAATAACATAAAAAGGATACTTTTCTGAGAGAGGATACAATATGATTCGTACAATTTTTGCCTTACTCTTTGTTTTGTTGTTTTTGATTCTGGGAATCCCGGTACTATTTGTGGAATGGATCATCGGCAAGTTCAATAAACCTGCGGCTGATATCAGCAGCCTTCGGATTGTCCAATGGGCGTTCCGGGTAATCTTATTCATCAGCGGTACAAAAGTTACCGTAATTGGAGAGGAAAATGTTCCAAAAGATACACCCGTTTTATACATCGGCAATCACCGAAGCTATTTCGATATCATTATCACCTATGCAAGATGCCCAAGGCTGACCGGCTATGTCGCCAAAGATAACATTGCCAAGGTTCCTCTTTTAAGCAATTGGATGAGACGGCTCTACTGCCTGTTTTTAAACCGCACTGATGTAAAGGAAGGCTTGAAGACAATCCTTACCGGAATTGAACAAATAAAAAACGGAGTCTCTATGTGTATCTTTCCGGAAGGCACAAGAAGCAAAGGCGATAGCGAGCTGGATATGCTCCCTTTCAAATCCGGAAGCTTCAAGATGGCGGAAAAAACCGGATGCACGATTATTCCGATGGCAATTACCGGTTCTTCCCATATTTTTGAAGACCATTTACCAAGCGTCCGTAAGACGCATGTAGTCCTGCAGTATGGGGAACCGATTCTCTTAAGCGAGCTCTCTAAGGATGAGAAGAAGCAGCTTGCTTCCCTCGCCCAGGATCGTGTGAAAAAGATGCTTGAGGATAACCGGAAATATTTGTAAGCAGGATTCTATTTTTTCTTTTTTCAAAAATTTAAGGGAGGCAACGACTCATTTCGAGTCGCTGCCTCCCCGTTTTAGAAAAATCGTGGAATAATGTTTTCAGTTTAAAATTATGGACTATTCTACCATAGTTGCTGTGCAATGAATTTTAATTGATTTTTACATTTATCAACTGATTTATTCACACTTACCCGTACCCTGTCAATTACTTTTGTTTCTCCCTCCTGCAACAATTCCATCGGTTTTGATTCAATGGAAGATATTCGACCAGAGCCGTGGAAATCATCAAGCATAAATAAATGGTTCTCTGGAGCAGTTGTTGTTAATAAAGTTCTATGCTTAGACAAAATGTCATAAACCTTTTTTAAATAAACCTTTGTTTGTTGATTTGGTTCATTTCTGGCTCCGGCTACTGTTGACCAACCGCAATGAGTTAAAACCACCATCTGTATTTTCGGAACATTCATATCGTTTTCCGGCAAATACTTTCTAAATTCACTTTGCGGACTACTCAAGGTATTAATTAACAACTCAAGTGATTTAATTGACTGCTGGTCTGTTCGAACAGGTATTACCAACGCATCTGCAGCGTACCAAGCTAATTGTGTAGCTCCCGCAAAAAATGGAGACGTGTCTATGATACATTTATCTAAATCATTTTCCGAAAGTTCTCTTTCAATTTCAGTTTTTAAAGAATACAAAATACTCTTCAATGCCTGTTCTTTTTGCGTCTGTTGAAGCCCCGACGTTTGATTAATAGCTGTAATCAACTGTGATGGTAATAAATATAATTCTTCGGACGAAGGAATATAGTAATTATTTTTTTGTGAAAAATACTGATTTGTTGCGCCAATATAAGAGGCTACCCTAGTTGCTTTTCCAAGTCCCGGAACTAAATATGGCAATAACATATCTTTGACATTTGTTTGTTGTGCCGCATAATAATTATTATCATAAAAAAAAGAAAGATTTCCTTGCGGACAAGTATCTACAGCCAATAAACTATCCACTAAATAGCTTAAATTAAAAGATAATGTAGTTTTTCCGATTCCTCCTCGTAAATTACACATTGCATAAATTCGTTGTTTAGGCAAATCAATGGGATCCGCCTGATTATTCGCAATAGCATATTAATGGTTTTCTTTTCTTCGTTTGGAGTTCAGCTTCCATCTCACGATGGACACCCTTGCCTTCGGCTATATCCTTCCCACTAACAAGCGAATTCAGGATTGGCACCCGTTAGAAATGTGTACCATCAGGCGCACATAATAAAAATCTCCCCACAGACTTTCTCTGTGGGGAGATTTCTTGTTCACAGTAGGCTTTGAACCAACATAAGCGTTATTGTTGTTTTAAGTCGCTTTACAACTTATCGCCTTACTTCACGGTTATCTTACATGTCGCTTTCTTGCCGCTCGTGGTCTTTGCCGTTATGGTCGCGGTTCCCTTCTTCTTTGCCTTCACCGTGCCGTATGCATCCACGGCTGCAACTTTCTTATTTGAGCTGGTCCATTTTACCGTGTCCGTTGACGTTGCCGGCTTTACGGTCGGCTTCAGCGTATAGGACGCCCCCTTCTTCATGCTGTATTTCTTCTTGTTCAGCTTGATGGATGTGGATTTCTTTGCCTTGCCAGCCACCGTTACCTTGATTTCCTTATACACGCCGTTCTGCGCATAGACGTAAATCGTGCAGGTTCCCTTCGCCTTGGCTTTGATCTCGCCCTTCTTTGTTACGGTTGCAACCTTGGTGTTGCTGGATTCAAAGAATACCCATACCGACC
>CAJTSH010000045.1 GCA_910578885.1 uncultured Lachnospiraceae bacterium | reverse complement strand
GGACTTTCACCCGTTAGAAACGTGCGCCGCTAGGCGCACAATGAAGCTGCTGCAAAATAAAAATCATTCTGCGGCAGCTCCTGTATATCCAAATGTTTTCTCATTCTTTCCTCAATATCCTTTTCTTCTCCTCCTATCCTTCCATCGCTGTTTCTATCAGTTTCCTCGCATAGTCCGCTTCCTCTTTCGTCAACTGCGGCGTATCACCAAGAGGATATTCGATTCCAAGATTCTCATACTTTACCTTCCCCATCGTATGATAGGGCAGTACCTCTAATTTTTCAAAATTTGAAAGTGTTTTTATAAATCTCCCAAGCTCTGTCAATTCCTGTTCATCAAAAGTAATCCCCGGAACCACTACATGACGGATCCATACCGGAATCCGCGCCCGTTTTAGCGCTTTTGCAAATGCAAATACATTCCGGTTAGAATGACCTGTCAATTCCCGGTGTGCCTTCTCCTCGATATGCTTGATATCCAGCATAGCAAGGTCTGTCACCAAAAACAGCTTTTCAAATTTTTCCATTAGCTCTTCCTTCTCCTCATCATAGAGAATGCCTGAGGTATCCAGACAAGTATGAATCCCCCGCTCTTTCGCCTTGGTAAAAAGCTCTGTCAGAAAATCTATCTGCATCAGCGGTTCCCCTCCGGTTGCGGTAATGCCGCCGGTACGGTAGAAGCTCCTGTTACGCTCGATTTTCTCAATGATTGTATCCGTTTCCGTCAGCGCAGCGTCTGCCATATTCCAAGTATCCGGATTATGGCAGTATTTGCAGCGCATAGGGCAGCCCTGAAAGAATACCACGAATCTGACTCCCGGTCCGTCTACTGTTCCAAAACTCTCAAATGAATGGATATATCCTTCCATAGCCGCCTCCTCTCTATAACCTCTCGTGGAAGGTTCTTGCAATGACCTCATCCTGCTGTGCCTTTGTCAGCTTGATAAAGTTTACGGCATAGCCGGAGACGCGAATCGTCAATTGCGGATATTTCTCCGGGTGCTTCTGTGCGTCTAACAGTGTGTCTCTGTTGAAAACGTTGACGTTCAGATGATGACCGCCCTTCTCCACATAACCGTCTAACATTGCCACCAGATTGTCTGCATCTGTTCCGTCCTTCCCAAGTGCGTCCGGAACAATGGAAAAGGTATTGGAAATTCCGTCCTGCGCATCGGCAAACGGCAGTTTTGCGACAGACGCTAAGGACGCCACCGCCCCGTTGGTATCTCTGCCATGCATCGGATTCGCTCCCGGTGCAAATGCTTCTCCGCACTTCCTTCCGTCCGGCGTCGCCCCCGTATTCTTACCATAAGTAACATTTGAAGTGATGGTAAGAATGGACGTCGTATGCACACCGCCGCGGTAGGTATGGTTTCCTTTTAAATACTGCATGAATAAGTGCAGTACCTCCTGTGCCAGCTCATCCACCCTGTCGTCATCATTTCCGTATTTCGGGAAATCTCCATCTATTTCAAAATCCGTTGCCAGTCCCTGCTCGTTGCGGATGACTTTTACCTTTGCATATTTGATTGCCGACAAAGAATCTGCCACCACAGACATTCCGGCAATACCGGTTGCGAACCAACGTTTTACATTCTTATCGTGTAAGGACATCTGCAAACGCTCATAGCTGTATTTGTCATGCATGTAATGGATGATATTCAGTGCATTCACATAAACGCCGGCAAGCCATTTCATCATATCCTTGTACTTATCCATGACCTCGTCAAAATCCAGATATTCAGAAGTAATCGGCCTGAACTTTGGTCCCACCTGCTGTCCGGTCATTTCGTCTACACCGCCGTTAATTGCATAGAGCAGACACTTTGCAAGGTTTGCCCTTGCTCCAAAGAACTGCATTTCTTTTCCGATTCTCATGGAGGATACACAACATGCGATTCCGTAATCGTCTCCGTGGATGACGCGCATCAAATCATCATTCTCATACTGGATTGCAGAGTGCTTGACAGAAATTTCTGCACAGAATTTCTTAAAGTTCTCCGGCAGCTTCACCGACCAGAGCACCGTCAGGTTCGGCTCTGGCGCAGCCCCCAAATTGTTGAGAGTATTTAAGTAACGGTAAGACATCTTGGTCACTAACGGACGTCCGTCTACTCCGATACCGCCGATGGATTCTGTTACCCAGTTCGGATCTCCTGCGAAAATGTTGTTGTAATCCGGTGTTCTTGCGAAACGGATCATACGCAGCTTCATGATGAACTGGTCGATAATTTCCTGAATTTCCTGCTCTGTAAATGTTCCTTCCCTCAAATCCCGCTCTGCGTAGATATCTAAGAAGGTGGAGGTGCGTCCGAGGCTCATTGCCGCACCGTTCTGTTCCTTGACCGTTGCCAGATATGCAAAATATACTGCCTGTGTCGCTTCCAGCAGGTTGGACGCAGGCTTTGAAATGTCACATCCATAGATGTTCGCAAGCTCTTTTAACATCTTCAATGCGCGAATCTGCTCGGACAATTCCTCACGCTCCCGGATTACGTCGGAATACATGATTGTCCTTGTTCCCGCCTTTTGTGCCTCCTTATCCTCAATCAGTCTGTCCACACCATACAGAGCCGGACGGCGGTAATCACCGATAATACGCCCTCTTCCGTACGCATCCGGAAGTCCGGTAATGATATGGTTCGAGCGGCAGGCACGCATTTCCGGCGTATATGCGTCAAAGACTCCTGCATTGTGGGTTTTCCTGTGGGTGGTAAAATACTCCACGACCTCCGGGTCTACCGTATATCCGTTATCCTCGCATGCCTTAATTGCCATGCGGATACCGCCATAAGGCATCAGGGCACGCTTCATCGGCTTATCCGTCTGGAAACCAACGATTTTTTCTTTTTCTTTATCTATATAAGCCGCCGGATGGGAAGTAATTGTCGAAATCACCTTCGTGTCCATATCTAAAACGCCGCCCGCTTCTCTCTCCTGTCTGGACAGCTCTAACACCTCGTTCCACAAATCCGTGGTATCTCTTGTCGGTCCTTCCAAGAAGCTGTCGTCTCCTTCATACGGCATGTAATTTTTCTGGATGAAATCTCTTACATTTACTTCTTTCTCCCATGCTCCGCCTTGGAATCCTCTCCACTCGTTTCTCATGATCTCCTCCTTCATTCTGCTTTGCTGTTCTGTTTCTTCCCGAAGCGAATACAAAGTGGGCAAGCCCACATCAACTTCCCATCCCCTCACTCATGAAGGGCTTGAACACTTTGCTGCGCCGAGTGCGGATTTGTCCTAAGGGGTACCAGACTTGACTTGGGGATTCCTTAGGACCACTCGCCTTAGCGACATGATACCTTTCGCACGAGTGCGCATAATATTTTTTATATCATAGGAAATCCATAGACTTTAACGTTTCACAGCAGCATGATCTTTCCTATGATATAAAAAGCCGACCTATCCGGGCATTCGCCCAGACGGTCGGCATTGATTACAGTTATACTTCACGTGGTTACTCCACTTATCCGTCAGTCATATAACCTATGGTCAGTTAAACATAATTTGGAGCGGTTGTCAAGTGTTTTGTGAAAGTCGTTAAGATCCTATTAAAATATAACAATAATCTCATCCAACATCAAATCGGGCAGACTGATCATTTACTGAATAGTCTGCCCGTTTCATTTGTTTTCAATGATATTTTACCGTAGGCAGCTTTTTTCCAATATGCCCTATGTATATTTTCGACTCCTCAGGGCGTGGTTCAAAGAAAATCCTTCCGCCATATCCTCCAGTAAATCTAACATGCCAAGAAAACACCTGTCTCGTCCCATCCGGCATCATGACCTTATGTTCCTCCTCAAACTGCTGTAATGTGGCTTTTGATTCCGGAGTCGCATGCGTTAACTTTTCCTTGTCAAATTTCTTTCCCATTTCATTTGCAACCGTCTGCAGCTCCAGCAATCTGCGGTAAACCTGTCCTGCCTCAGTTCCTCCGATTTCCGTCTGTAACTGTTTTAAAGCATTCTCACAAAAAATCAAATTGGGGAACATCTCATCTCTGCACATAAAAATATCCATCCCGGAATGAATAGACTCCTTCTTCTGCGATGCAAGGATATGCTCCTGCTCTTCGCAAAATATAGCCGCATTATCTTCACAGGAAACATTTGGAATACTCGCATCCTCAAAAATTATCTCCCCTTCTTCATCCAGATATGTATATATTCCTTTTACTACAGCCTTTTTCCAATAGGAATCACTCAAAAAACTTATTAGGACACCATCTATTTCATAAGCAAGCTGACAGCTTCTTGATGTCAAGTCATTATGATGAAACTCCGCTTCCATTTTCCATTGATATTCTTGCTCAAACTCATCGGAATCAAAGGTACGCGACTGATTAAGCATCCTTCGGAATCTACGCTTTTGCTCAATGTCAACCCGCTCATCATTCAGCCAGTGCTCCATCCTGTAATTCTCTGCCAGCTCAAAGGAACGGTAATCTTTATCCATCAATATACTGTCGCTATCCATTACACCTTTTACCAGATAATAAGTATCAATAAAATCCTTCATCATATCCTGTCCTGTCTTCAAATCCTGACAGGGAAACTTAGCTGACAAATCATTGACAACTAACTGCATACAATCCCCCCTTAATACATTTCGTCTATTGCCTTATCCCACTCGTCAAAAAATCCAGCCGGCCAAAAGCTCAGCCTTCCATCCTTCTGTAAAATAGGCTTTTGTACCACCGGAACCACAACGCTTTCGGAGCCGTTCTCTTTCTCCCATCTGTCAAAATAAAACAGCCGAACCCGTTCAGGCTCCAGAATATTCCTTTTCGCACAAAGGCGGATACCGTTTAACACATGGTCACTGTGTGTTTCTACAATAATCTGTACATTCCCTTGCGCCGCTCTTGCAATCAATTCTCCCATCTTTCTTTGTCCCTTTGGGTGCAAGTGCGCCTCGGGATTCTCAAGAATCAATAGCTCACCCGCCTTTGCCTTGACCAATGCCAGAATCACGGGAAGCACATAAGAGATTCCAAAGCCCACATTCTGGGCGGAAAAATATTCTGCGCCCGCCGTCCCCCGTTGATGCACAGTCAGCCCAACCATATTGCCATGCCCGTAGTCCTCCGTCCGAAAAGCCACGCCGGGAGTAATCTCACTCATCCAACGCTCCACCTGTCTGGAAATCCGATGGTTCGGTTCCCCCTCATACAAAACCTGCTCATTATCCACATTATCCATCTCATGTTCCCTCAGATAATGCACTGCATATTCCCCATGATTCCCAAGCTGCCTCTGCTCCCATACTTCGTAATGGGATTTCTGGTAACTGCTCTGCGGTCCCAGCCGATCTGCCGCAATATAAGTAAAGCCTTCATCAAACAGATTCAATCCAGACATTCCGCTCTTTTCCCCAAAAATCTCCTGTAAAAAATCTGCCTCTCCCTCATAACGGTAAATCTTTTTACAAATTCCTGCCTCCGATTCCAGCGAGATACGGATATAGTTTTCCTGTGCATTTGTAAAGAGTAAATCCCTGCCGACTCCTATACCGGTATATTTCCCATTCAGATAGATTCCCTTGCCAAGGGCATTCTGCTCCTGCGCCTGACGCAAGAGCAGCAGCGCCTGTATCATCGTAGATTTTCCCATGCTGTTCACCCCGGAAAATAAATTCAGGTAAGAAAGCTCTAACTCTTCCTTCTCAAAGCATTTAAAATTTTCCACCGCTATTTTTGTAATCATCTATAATCTCCCCCATCATTTTTTCTATTTTTATAAACCGCTGTCCAAACGATTTTTTGTCGCTTGCCTTTAAGATTGCCAGAAAAGAGTCTGACTGGCACATTTTCATAAATTCCTTATACACCTTGTCTTTTTGCACAAACAGAATCCGCAATCCTTCTTCATCCAGAAGGAATAAATTCCTGCACCACGCCTCATAGATTGCCTTATTGATCGGTCTTCTCATACCGTCCTGCGCAAGCTTCCGAAAAGCGTATTTACCCATGATTTTCTCTGCGGCAGCCATAACGCGGACAAAAGACCTCTCCAGTTCCTCCCTGTCCACGGAATTCTCCTGATTCAAAAACTCCATTGCACCGTTTAAATAATTATCCGGAACTCCTTCATATTTATCAATTCCATAATAACAGACTGCCACAAAACGCAGGACAAATTCCTGATCCTGCATCCGGTCATTCCGCAAGCTATAGGACGTTGCCGTCTTGAACTCTTTTTTGCCCGCAAGCATTTTACACATTTCTGCAGCTTTCCCCTGATACAGCGCATGTCTGATTTCCTGCGGCGTCAGCTCAAGTCCGCCTGTATTGATTCTTTTGAAAATATTATATTTTACATTTACCGGAGTGCCGGATTTCACAATATATGTAATAATATTTGTCTCCTCAATCCTTCGGGCGAACATGCGCGGCAGCTCAGAAAACTTCATCCCCTCCAAATCCTTAAAAAATTCCAATCCTGTCAGTTCCAGCTTTTTGTCCACCACAAACTCCTTAATTGACGTAATCCGCTGCAAGCCGTCAATAATCAGCCAGTTATCACTGTCCCCTCCATCAAAATAAAATGCCGGAAGCGGGATACGCAACAGCATAGACTCAATCAACTGACTCTTTTTCTGATCGGGCCACAGACCTGCCTTTCTCTGAAAAGCCGTATTCAGATTCACTTCACCATAACGAATTCTTGATATCAGGGATGATAACTCCATCGTCTTCATATCTATATCAATTTTGCTCGGATCAAACGGACGAATTTCGGATGCCTCTGTATCCCCGTCACTATCGTCCGCCTCAACCCCGTCGTTTATGATCAGAATCCCCTTATTCTCCAGATATCTCATCATCTCATTATAATTTTCCTCTGTCTTTGCAGAAGACGAAAGCATCGCATAAAAATTAGAAACCATCATGTCATTTAAAATTCCACCTTTTCCGATTCCTATTTTTACAAGCTTATCCAAATCTTCCTTTATTGCTGCCGTAAGCATTGCATACTCCTCCCAACCGCTGCATATAATAACTTCACAAAATGTTTGTTATTAATTATACTAAAAGGAAATTTATTTGTAAATGAAAACAGAGTATTCCATGAAAATTTTACTTTCCCCACACCCGCATGACAACAAAGAAAATCCATATTTCTGGTGCGTCCTGAAATTTGATGACGAATGGCATCAAATCGCCTGCGGCTGGGAAGCCTCTCCCGATTTATGCTATGAGACAATAAAACAAAAATTCAGCCATTTATTTTAATTCTGCCCACTCCTCTATGGCATACACATTCTGTTCCATACGAAATAGGAGCAGAAAAATTCTGCTCCAGATTTCCATGCCGTTTCCATTATATATTTTCATTCCGGATCGTATCAATAATATTCTGCTTATTTATCCTCTTCAGCGAATAGCGCATAATACCGGCAACCAAAACCATCACCGCTGCCGCCGAAATGGCTATGCCGCCCCAAGGAATGGAATAGCCAAGCTCCGCCCCCTCGGCAAACGCCCGGTAAATCAGAAGCGACAATGCGATTCCGATCGGAACGCCAATCAGCAGCGACTTTCCGCCATAGAAAAGGCTCTCCAGACGAATCATCCTGTTAAATTCCCGCTTTGTCATGCCGATGGATTTCAACATAGCAAACTCCCTGCTGCGCAGCTCCATATTCGTAGTAATGGTGTTAAAGATATTGGTAACCCCAATCAGGGAAATCACGCCGATAAAGCCGTACAGGAAAATTGCAAACAAAATATACAAGGACTTCTCCTGCCTGACCCGCTCATCCCGGTTATCGACATTGATCCGGTCTGTCTCAAACTCCTTCTGCAAATCCTCCGCTAGACGGTCGGCATCCCCTGCCTGCACATGAAAGTTGACGCCTGTTTCCTGCCATTCCCCTCCGGAAATTTCCTCCAACGTCTCATCACTTACTACGAAAAAAACGTACGTATTATCCAGCCCCATTGGCCGCTCCTCGCTAACTGCCGCCACCTCAAAGCTGATGTTCCTAATATCCTCCTCATCGTCCTCACTCCCCCATTGGCCGATTCTATATTTTACAACATCTCCCTCTTGATATCCATACATAGGAATCGTCCGATATACCTCTTTTCCCTCTTCCCCTGTACGGATATCTATCATGGAATATAAAACCGCCTTTCCTTCAGCCTCATCCGCATCAAGTCCAAGCTCCTTCAAATAGCGGCTGTACTCCTTCTCCCCCAGAGATACGATTGGTATCCAGGCATCATCATTTTCATTTATGTCATACAGATTCAGGTATTCCTCGCTATATACAAGATTTTCCGCCGGAATTTCGCCGTCTATCTCACGGACCATCGCATAGCGTTCTACCGTTTCATGTTCCTCTATGAATCCCTTCATCCTCTCCTGCAGCTCCTGCGAGGGGAGAGAAATACCAATGTTGTAGCTCATATCCTCATAATAATATCCCACCATGCCAAACGCTAAATGGATAAACGACCACATGGCGATAAACAAAGATACGCTGACTACAATCGACACAACCGTTGTCCGGTATTTTTTCCTGCTGCGCCGCAGATTTTTGTCCGCCAGCTCCCCGCCGATGCCAAACCAGCGCTTCACCCATTTCGGGGAACGGATCTTCTTCTCCCTTATCACAATCTCTTCATTTCCCCGGATTGCTTCCATCGGCGATACCTTTGCCGCCCGGCTTGCGGAACGCCTTGCCGAAATCAGTATCGTCACATACGAGAGCATAACGGCGGCAAGAATCGGCAGGATGGATACCGAAAATATAAGGCGCAAAGATAAGCTCTGCTCAAAAAAACGGTTACAAACTAAAATCAGAATATAGGACGCCAGCACGCCGGAAAGAACTCCCAGCGGAATTCCGATCAGCGCTAAAAACGCCGCCTCAAAAAATACATTTTTACGGATCTGCTTTGAGGTTGCGCCTATACTTGCAAGCATTCCATATTGCTTCATCTTTTCTGTAATGGAAATCGCAAAGCTGTTGCGGATGCAGAAAATACTGGTAAACATAATAATCAGAATCACAATTGTTGCGACGCATGCCAGCATTCTCATAATAGAACTGCTGAATGCAAACACCTCATATCGAAGTAAATCTCCATTGCTAAAAAGCACCGGCCCGCACGCATTTTCCAGCTCCTGCGTGATCTGTCCCCGGTTTTTCACTCCCGTTTTCGTATAATAAACATAGACGTCCGCACCTTCCCCGATATCCTTATCCTCTAAATACGTAAATACCGAATATCCGGCTTCCGAATACGGCTCTATCTTCATATTCGGACGTTCTATCACGCCTACGACCGTATAATCCTTATGAAATTCCTTTACAAGACTTTCATCTTCCAGAAAATACTCTCCTCTCAGCCCTACAAAACCATCGGCCGCTTTCCTTTTTCCGATATCCAGACTTAGCTTATCACCGACCTTGTAATCCACTCCGCCATTGCTGCGGATATGTTTTGAAATGACAATTTCCCCTTCATTTTCCGGCATTCTTCCTTCCACAAGTTTCAGAGAACAATCCGTAAACGCCCGGCCGTCTGCGGCAATGATACGCAGATATGGTTTATACTCATTCTTACTGCCGGGAAGGTTGGCATAACCCAAATCTTTGAGCACATACCAGCTTTCTACCTGCCGGTTTTCACGGATGTATTTCAGAGCCTCACTGTCTACATTCTCAAAAGCATAATGAAATTTTCCATTTTGCTCTGTCTCGTAAGCAATCATGCTGCTCCTTGCACTGGTCAGCAAAATGGAAACCGTCGTTATCATTGCCGTTGCAAGAAGAACCCCCACAATTGTTACTGCAGTACGCTTCTTATTCAGCTTTAAGCTCTTTAAGGTGAGTCTGTTGAGCAATTTCATCCCTACACCCCCTTCACGATTTTGCCGTCTTCAATCTGGAGAATGCGGTCTGCCAGCTTTGCAATCTCCAGATTGTGCGTAATCATGACAATTGTCTGATGAAACTTCTGATTGGACAGCTTTAATAATTCCACAATTTCATCGCTGGAACGGGAATCCAGATTGCCGGTCGGTTCGTCCGCCAGCACAATCGCAGGACGGTTCATAAGAGCCCTCCCAATTGATACCCTCTGCTGCTGCCCTCCGGAAAGCTGGTTTGGCAGATGATTGATACGATTTGTAAGTCCCAGCACTTCAAGCAATTCCCCAAGCGCCGTCTCATCTACCTCCTTCCCGTCCAGCTCGCACGGAAGCGTAATATTTTCCCGCACGTTCAGCACCGGGATCAGATTATAGAACTGGTAAATCAATCCCACCTGCCTGCGTCTGAAAATTGCAAGCTTATCATCATTTAGCTTATAAATATCCTCTCCCTCGATCTGCACGGTTCCCTCCGTCGGTCTGTCCACGCCGCCTAAAAGATGCAGCAAGGTAGACTTGCCGCTTCCGGAACTTCCCACAATTGCCACAAATTCGCCCTTCTCCACAGAAAAGGAAACGTCGTCCACCGCCCTTACCTCGTTTTCTCCCTTGCCGTAAATCTTTGTCAGATGTTCTACCTTTAATATTTCCATGAATCTTCCTCCATATGTAACGGTTCAGATGTAATCGTTCAGATATCCTCACCGTTACCCTTCATTACTTATTTGTATTCTTTATTGTAATGACGGAAAGTGACTCTTCGGTGACTCTGTAAAATATTTCATATATTTTATGGTAAACGTCGTCCCTTCTCCTTCTTTGGAATCCACCATAATATAACCGCCCTGCTTTTCTATGATCGCTCTTGCCATTGCAAGTCCGATTCCTACGCTATCCTTCGCCGCATTCCCTGCCCGGTAAAATCTGTCAAAGATATGCTTTATCTCCTCCGGCGCAATTCCCTCCCCGCAATCCGATACTGCAATTTCCGTATAAACATCATTTTCCGCAACGGTAATTGTGACTGCCGTATGGCCCCTGCTATGCTCAATGGCATTCTTGACGATATTCATCAATGCTTCGGTGTTCCATTGCAAATCGCCCCAGATAAAAACTTTCCTTCCGCCTTGTAAAATCAGCTCCACTTCCTTTACCTCCGCCAGAACTGCTAATTTTTGGCAAATAATTTCCATCATATCCGCAACATGGATTCTTTCGTGTGCGAACTCTACTACATCCGCCTCCAATCTCGACAGCTTCAGCAGAGCGCCAATCAGCCAGTTGACGCCATCCATCTGACGGGAAATTTCTTTCAAAAAGCAAAAGCGCATCTGCTCTTCCATCCCGCCGTCTTCCATTAGATTATCTAATAATATCTGCACTGAGGTCAGCGGCGTCTTCAACTGGTGAGAAATATCTGATACGGATTCCTGAATGGCTTGCCGCTGTGATCTATCCCGCTCCGCTGCCTCCTTTAGCATAACCGTAATCTTATACAGCTCATTTTGTAAATGGCTCAGCTCATCTTCCGAATTTTCTATGAGCGCAAGATTGTAGTCGCGTCTGGACAATTTGCGCATGTATCCGGTCAGTTCTGAAAGCCTCCGTTCCCGATCCCTTATATATAGGTAAAATACCAACAGCAGCAGCGCCCCTGCCGCAAGGACGCCAATCCCTGCCGCAAAACTTGTCTTCCTCTTTTCCTGCTCCATTGCGGCGATTACCGCCACTTCTTTTGTAATCCCATATTGATTTAACAGCTTTTCTCCGCCCGAATCCACCGTTTCCTGATTTAGTACCGTGATCAATTCTTCTTCCCTGATATCGGGATACTGTTTCACAACCTCTGCCAAAAGGCTGCCAATGGATGCGCGCATCTGCTTTTCATAGCTTTTGCACTGCTGCCATGTAAAGAAAACCACAAGCAGCGCCGCCGTCAAAGTAATCAGGACACACATCCGCACACAGCCCCAAAATCCTTTCTTTTTCCTGCTTCCCATATCATTCACCGCCCAAACGATACCCAACTCCACGCACCGTCTCTATCAATTTCCCTTTCGAATCTCCAAGCTTCTCCCGAATCCGTTTGATGTAGACAGTCAATGTATTGTCATTCACAAAATTTCCCGCCACATCCCAAATCTGATTTAAAATCTCTTCTCTGGTAAACAGCTTCTTCGGATAATTGAAAAAGGTCAAAAGCAGGCGAAACTCCAATGCCGTCAGCGCAACCTCCTCACCCTCTTTATACACTTTGCCGGAAACGGTATCAATCGTTACCGCCCCATGCGTCAGCTTTGCCTCGCCCTTTCCGTTCCTTCTCAATACATTTTTCATGCGCGATATCAGCTCGCGGTTGCGGAAGGGTTTTATCACATAGTCATCCGCCCCCAGGTCGAACCCTTTTACAACATCCCTCTCCTCTTCCTTTGCCGTCAGAAAAATGACTGGTATCTCGTAATGATTCTTTATCTCCTGACACAATGTAAATCCATTCCCGTCCGGAAGCCCCACATCCAAAAGAACCAAATCATAGCTTTCCGTTTCCAGCGCCTGCCTCGCCTCCTTCACGTTCCTTGCCGTCCGGCTTATCAGCCCCTCGCTCTCAAACAGGTATTCCAATCCCATCACAATTGATTCGTTATCCTCAATCAAAAGTATCCGGCTCATGATCTCCTCCATTCTGTGCGTTTTTGGTACAAACGCATCCTAAAAATTTATTACAGGATATACGTTTCCTTTTATTGTGGTATGTAACCAACCGATAGGTTGATTACAAGATATACGTTTCCTTATTATTGTAGCATAACACGCCTTCCTTCTGCATAGAATATTAGAGAATTTTATCAGGGACGGATTTGCTTATGTGTGGAATTGCGGGATTTTGTAATCCTTTTGCTTCTTTTTTGGAAAATAAAAATCAATACGAACAGATACTACGGGATATGTGTCAGGTCATCCGTCACCGGGGACCGGACGACAATGACATACGTCTTTTCAACCGCTGCGGACTTGCCCATACAAGACTTGCCATTATTGACCTATTGGGCGGTATGCAGCCTATGACCCGCCGCATCGGAGAACACGAATTTACGATTGCTTACAATGGAGAGCTCTATAATACAGCGGAATTGAAATCAGAACTAACGGCGTGGGGCGCATCTTTTTCTACCACCTCTGATACGGAAGTCATTTTGCAGGGCTTTCTTTGTCAAGGACCTGAGTTCGTGAAAAAATTAAACGGTATCTTTTCCTTTGCCATCTGGGATGGCTGCCATGAAAGCCTCTATCTCTTCCGTGACAGCTTCGGCATAAAGCCGCTATTTTACACCATTTTTGAAAATACGTTGGTATTCTCTTCCGAAATCAAAGGCATTCTTGCATATCCCGGAATCAAGCCCTCTGTTTCCGAATCGGGCTTAAATGAAATTTTCGGACTGGGGCCAGCCAGAAATCCCGGCTGCGGCATCTTTGACAATTTTCATGAATGTCTGCCCGGACATTACCTGACCTACAGCCGTTTCGGACTTTCCGATACGTGCTACTGGAAACTGGAGAGCCATCCGCATACTGACAGCTACGAAGAAACACTGGAAAAAACTGCGTTTCTTGTCACAGACGCCATTAAGCGGCAGATGGTTTCCGATGTTCCTATCTGTACCTTTTTATCCGGCGGATTAGATTCCAGTCTGGTTTCCGCCGTCTGCGCCAAAGAACTGGAAAAGGACGGAAAGGACTTGACTACGTTTTCCTTTGATTTTCAGGACAACGATAAATATTTTCAGGCAAATGCGTTTCAGCCTTCTCAGGACCGCCCCTATGTAGACGCTATGACGCTAGCTATTCACAGCGACCACCACTATCTCATCTGTGATAATCGGGTGCAGGCGGATCTGCTTGCCGACTCCATGCGGGCGCATGATCTTCCCTGCATGGCGGATGTGGATTCTTCCCTTTTATACTTCTGCGGTGAGGTAAGCAAAAGTCACAAGGTAGTATTGACCGGAGAATGTGCAGACGAGGTCTTCGGCGGCTATCCCTGGTTCCATAAGGACGAATTTCTAAACAGCGAGACTTTTCCGTGGACGCCGGATTTATCTCCCCGTCTGTCTCTGCTGCATCCGGAAATAAAGGAAAAACTTCACTTGGAAGAATATGTAGACAATTCTTATCGATGTGCAGTCAGTGAAATTGACGTGCTTCCAACTGATTCAGGAATTGAAGCAAACCGCCGGCGGATTTCTTATTTGAATATCCGGTATTTTATGCAGACGCTGCTAAACCGCATGGACCGCACAAGTATGCACTCCGGTCTGGAAGCAAGGGTTCCTTTTGCAGACCGCGCATTAGTGGAATATGTGTTCAACGTTCCCTGGGAAATGAAGACAAAGGACGGACTGGTGAAAAATCTTCTGCGGCAGACTGCGCTTCCCTATCTTCCGTCCAAAATCGCCCTGCGGCAAAAAAGCCCTTATCCCAAGACCTATCATCCGTTCTATGAACAGCTCCTAAGCGAACGGCTGAAACAAATTCTTGCGGAGGGAACCTCCCCGCTGCTAACGCTTTTGGAGCGAAAGGCGTTGGAGCAATTTCTGGAAAACCCAAAGGATTACGGAAAACCCTGGTATGGTCAGTTGATGGCGGGACCGCAGATGATTGCATATCTCTTGCAGATACATGACTGGCTGACGGAATATAAGATACAGATTAAACTATAACCACGTGATATCTTATGAAAAATTCCCTCAAACGGCAGAAGGAGCAGAAATTGTGAAAATCCACAATTTCCGCTCCTCTTATTTTAAGGCTGCTGCACAAAGGTTGTCATACCCATCGTATCACAGTGCTCATCTGTGATATCAGCTCCCATCTTTGCCGCATATGTACGATAATATCTTGCACGCCGCGCAACGGCCCCCGTTCCGTTCTCGGACTGTCCCGCTTCATTGTTGATAATGATAATCGTCAGTCCAAAGTTACCGTTATATTTTTCATTTGCTGCGCCTGCTTTCGGCTGCCATGTTCCTGTGATTACCTGATGGCAGGAAGGCTTTGGCGGCTGCGGAGTCATCCAGAACCAGATGCCTGTCATAAATCCAAGTACGCCGTCCTGTGCGACTTTCTCCGGATTATTCAGCAATACAGAGCTGTCTCCGTAAAGAACGTCCGAGCAAAGACCGTAATTATAATTATAGGACAACTGAATCGGTCCTCTTCCATGATAGCTCTTGCCCTCAACCGGAAGATACGATGTTCCTGTTCCCTGCACATAGCCGATTGCAGAAGAACCGATGAACCCTACTTCTTCGTTGAAATAAAGTCCGGTCACACTCTCATCAGCTTCTCCCTGCACATTTCCGCCCCCGGTTTCATGGGAAATATTTGCAAGAAATCCGGAAAGCTCACGTTTTCTTGTATTTAAGTCTCCTTCTGCAAGGAAAGAACCGTAATCGCATACAACCGTCATCATTTCTTTGGAATTTACAATCCAATCCTCTTCAAAGCTTGGATCGGAATAGATCAGCTTCTGCTCCTTTGTCGTCTTATTGAGACGAATTAAGCGATAGCACCACTCGGAGCCTTCGTACCACTGTACTTTGATAATCGTATTTGCAAGCGTCTGTACTGCTTCCTGCAGATTCTCATAGGAATAGTAATCCGGCAGTCCCGCCATATCAGGATAATACTGTGCGGTCGCTGTGCAATTCTTCCAGCCTTCGCTTCCGAAGCGGTATGGGAAGAGAGCCTCATAGTCTGTCTTAGAAATCAGATCCCCTAATCTGCCGACTGCTGCTTCCGGTGAAAATTCACTGTTAATTCCGCCATAGAGCGTTTCGATTTCGGCGTCGGTAAGCACTTTGTTCATGGAATTTGCCGCAGCATTTTCATCCTTCTGATAATTCTTCTCATCTTCTGCTACCGTCCATTCAGCGTCCTCTACGAACATCCAAGGATCACCGGCGTCCGGCTTATCCCCAGCATTGGCATACCACTTATTCTGGTATATTTTGCCCATGTAATATACCATCGTCCCCTTGTCCGGATAATTCTTGTAATCCTTCCAGAACGGATAAGGCGGCTCAGTGGGCGTTGCCTCCTCTGCGGTCACGGCTGTCTGGAATCCCCCAATCCATCCTGCCTGTCCGCCTGACAATGTACTGCCCACAGCCTCCCCCTGTGTGCCGACACTGCCTGCAGATACAGATAAGGTTCCTGCCGGAGTCGCTGTCAATACGGTAACAGCAGACAATGTCAGACAAATTGTTTTTGCAATTCTTGTTTTCATGTAACTTCTCCTTCTCCTTATATATTTCCTTTCGGATAAGCTAATTATATCACGATTATTGCAAACTTCCTTATCTGTGCTTGACATTTTTTGTCTTTATTTGGTCTAGAACTATATCTTTCCTTTCTTCGACATGTTTCGACAAAAAAAGACAGCTCTCCAGCCAATGCCGAAGAGCTGCCGCTTTCTTATTTCTTCTTTGCAATTAGATTTCCATTTTCCAAATCTATGAGAATCGTATCCTTTGCCCCCACTTCATCCGCCAGAATCAATTTTGCGGACAGTGTCTCCACATGCTTTTGCAGGAAACGCTTTAGCGGTCTTGCACCATATACCGGATCATATCCATGCTCTACGATATATTCTTCTGCCGCAGGACTAAGTTCCACTGAAACTTCTCTGTCTACGAGGCGTTTATTTAAATCCGCCATCAGAAGCGTGATGATGTTTCCTATATTATTCTTTGTCAGCGGCCTGAACATGATAATCTCATCCAGCCGGTTTAAAAATTCCGGTCTGAAATTTCCTCTCAGCTCATTCATAACAGCCTCTTCTGCTGCCGGATTGATGCTTCCATCTTCTTCAATTCCCTCCAGAAGATGCGCAGAACCAAGATTTGACGTCATAATGATGATTGTATTCTTAAAGTCTACGGTCCGTCCCTGTGAATCGGTAATCCGTCCGTCATCCAGCACTTGGAGCAACACATTGAATACATCCGGATGCGCTTTTTCTACCTCGTCGAAAAGAACTACCGAATACGGCTTTCTTCTGACTGCCTCCGTCAGCTGTCCGCCCTCGTCATATCCCACATATCCGGGAGGCGCCCCAATCAGACGGGACACGGAATATTTCTCCATGTATTCACTCATATCCAGCCGTACCATATTGGATTCATCATCAAACAGGCTCGCCGCAAGGGATTTTGCAAGCTCCGTCTTTCCCACGCCGGTAGGTCCTAAGAACAGGAAGGAACCGATTGGTTTTGTCGGATCCTTAATTCCCGCTTTAGAGCGGATGATTGCCTCTGTCACCTTGGTTACGCCTTCCTCCTGTCCGATGACGCGCTTATGCAGCTCTTCATCTAAGTGCAGCGTCTTATTCCTTTCGCTTTCCGTCAGCTTCGCTACCGGAATTCCCGTCCATCTGGAAATAATTTTAGCAATTTCCTCATCACTGACATTTTCATGTACGAGCGACAAGTCTTCATTTTTCACCTTCTCTTCCTCTATCTGCAATTCCTTTTCCAACTGAGGAAGTCTGCCATACTGCAGCTCTGCCGCCTTGTTCAAGTCATAGTTCTGCTGTGCCTGTGCGATTTCCTTACGGACATTTTCCATGTCCTCTCTCAGTTTCTGCACATGCTCTACCGATTTCTTTTCGTTGTCCCACTGCGCCTTCTTCGTCTGGAATTCATTTCTCAGCTCTGCCAGTTCTCTTTGCAGGTTAGCAAGACGCTCCTGGCTTAATCTGTCTTCTTCTTTTTTCAGTGCGGTTTCTTCTATTTCCATCTGCATAACGCGGCGGTTCAGCTCATCCAGTTCCGTCGGCATAGAATCCAGTTCCGTCTTAATCAATGCGCAGGCTTCGTCCACCAGATCTATTGCCTTATCCGGCAGGAACCGGTCGGAGATGTAACGGTTCGATAATACTGCTGCCGATACCAGTGCAGCGTCCGTAATCTTTACGCCGTGAAAGACTTCGTAACGTTCCTTTAACCCACGCAGAATGGAAATGGTGTCCTCCACAGTTGGCTCATCCACCAGTACCGGCTGGAAACGCCGCTCCAATGCGGCATCTTTTTCAATATACTCCCGGTACTCATCTAACGTAGTGGCTCCGATACAGTGCAGCTCTCCTCTGGCGAGCATTGGCTTTAAGAGCTGTCCCGCATCCATTGCTCCATCCGTCTTTCCGGCTCCCACTATGGTATGCAGCTCATCTATGAACAGAATAATCTGCCCTTCGGATTTCTTTACTTCATCCAATACCGCTTTTAAACGCTCCTCAAATTCGCCCCGGTATTTGGCTCCTGCCACCAGCGCTCCCATATCAAGCGCAAATAATTTTTTATCTTTTAAGCCCTCCGGCACATCTCCTCTTACGATTCTCTGCGCCAGTCCCTCTACGACTGCAGTCTTGCCGACGCCCGGCTCGCCGATCAATACCGGATTGTTCTTGGTCTTTCTTGACAGAATGCGGACTACATTCCGAATTTCACCGTCCCTGCCGATGACCGGGTCTAATTTCTGGTCCCTTGCCCGTTCGACCATGTCGTATCCATATTTATTCAAAGTATCATAAGTTGCCTCGGGATTGTCTGATACGACGCGTTGGTTGCCGCGAACCGTAGAGAGCGCCTGCAAAAACCGTTCTCTCGTTATTCCGTACTCCCGAAAGATTTCCTTTAATGCTTTATTCGGATATTTTAACAATGCAAGGAAAAGATGCTCTACCGATACATACTCATCCCCCATCTGCTTTGCCTCATCCTCCGCATGGATCAGCGCTTTATTCAAATCCTGTCCGACAAATATCTGCCCGCCGCTTACCTTTACCCGCGCTGCCAGATGACGGATGGCGTTATCTACGAAGTGCTCCTTGTCAATCTCCATTTTCTCAATCAGCTTTAAAATCAAGCCGTCTTCCTGCTGTAAGAGCGCTACAAGCAGATGCTCCTGTTCAATTTCCTGATTGCCGTATTCATAGGCGAGTTTCTCGCAGCTATTAACGGCTTCTATTGACTTCTGTGTAAATCTCTGAATGTTCATGCTTTCTCCCTCCTATCTATGGTGTGTATTATCCGCATTCGAATGGATTACATTCACTTTATGTTAACCTGTTGATAGTTTGGAATATAGCACTTTTTATTAGCACTGTCAAGAGGTGAGTGCTAATATTTTCTGAAAACTTTATAAAATGTGATTTTTTGATTTCTTTTTCCACTTTTTCGTGTTCTGTTATATGGTTGTACACTTCCAGCGTTCTGCCCTATCATATTTATCTGCCAGCACTTTCTGCACCTTTTGTAAACTCCCTGACCAACGCAGAAGTATTTCCTGCCCTGCGTGGACTCCCGTTCAATACCACTATTTATTTACCCATACCTTCACTCCTCCATTCCCTGTCAAATTTTTTCCGCCAGTGCAGCCGCCTGACTGCAGCCATCGGTCTTTTCAATATCCCCGGCATTCAGGACACCCGGAACAAGCACCTCGCCCACCATCTTCCATTTCAGCAGCGCCGCAGAACGCTCAACCGGGATACGCACACCATCCATAACAGACATATCATCTTCTTCACAGCAGGTAATCAGAGCACACTCTTTCCCTGCCACATCTTTTCCTGCAACGCAGAAAGAAAACAGCCTGTCTATGACTCCTTTAATCTGTGCCGGAATCGAATACCAGTAAACCGGCATCGTAAAGATAACCGTATCCGCTTCCAGAATTGCCGGTGCGATGGTATTAAAATCGTCATCAAATGAACAGGCCTTTCCCGTCTTAAAGCAGGTCTCACATGCATGACAGCCTCCTACGTTTTTCATGGCTGCATCGAAACGGGTCACCGTATGCCCTTTGCCCTCTGCCGCCCGGATAAAGGCATCCGTCATGGCAAAGCTGTTCCCATTTTTTCTTGGGCTTCCTGTGATTACAACAATCTTTTTACTCATAAAAGTATCCCTCCATCATTTTCATATTTGAATTCACTACCATTTTTTGAAAAGATTGACTTTTCCTGCTGTTGATATTATAATTATAGCGAGAATGAAACCGAAAACAAGTACGCACATTCAGGTGCGATACTTACATACAAGTTATATACTTACCTAAAGGAGAGTGTAAAATTGGACAAACGCTGTATATCACAAGAATGTCTGGAAACAACAGGATTCAGCTACACATTATCCCTTATCAACGGAAAATATAAAATGACGATACTTTATACGCTTATGGAATTTGGCGTAGTCCGCTTTAATGAAATGAAAAAATATATTGGTGAAATCTCTTATAAAACACTCAGTTCTACTTTAAAAGAATTAGAATCAGACCAGCTGGTCCATCGTAAGGAATACCCGCAGATTCCGCCTAAAGTAGAATATTCTCTTACAGACCGTGGCAAAACACTGATTCCCATTCTTGATTCCATGTGTGAATGGGGAGACCAAAACAGGATATGATTTTTCGCAAAAATAGGTTTTAAAGAATAATAGAGATGCCATAATTAATTTTGAGCATTGCTTTCTCCAATGCCAACTCTTCCATTTGATACATGACTGTTTTCTAAAATCAAACAGTCAGTCAATAGCAGAGGCGCTTGTTTTTGCACCTCCGCCAAATAAGATACCCGCTCCCATCAATGTTTCAAATTAGCATAATAATCTCAAATCCCATTCAGGGTATTCCGACATGATCTTTTCAATCACAAGCGACATGCTCACACTCTCCGTAATTCATCCAGTTCCCTCTTTAATTGGTTGTCAATATTATCATATTTCACATTTGTGTTTGCCAAAACCGTATAATTTCCAAATGTGATGGCGTAAGCCAGTAACATCATTACGCAAATAGCTTTTTTAATTTTTCTTTTCATAATTTTTTTACTGATATGCCATTATACTATCATTTCTCCTCTAATTTTTTCATCCCTTCAATTTATATTTGGGCAGTTTAAATAAGAGTACAACTGCACCCATCAATAACACACTCATACCAATGATTCCTGATGGATTTGGTCCAAGCAAAACACTCTGTGTAGATAGTGATACAAAAATTGGTGTTTCCCCAATGATATTTACTGCTCCGTGAATTATGGAAGCGTACATACAGTTACTTGTTCTCAATGTTACAAAAGACATATACACGCCAATTGTTATGCAGAATAATGTCATCATAGCAATACCACTGTATGGTGTCCCTGCATAATTCAATCCATAATTCATTCCAAAATATATTAGCGGCGCATGAGCCATTCCCCATAATGCCCCATTTAATAGCACTGCCTGTCTGGCAGCCATTTTTTTGCAAAGCAGCGGTAGTAAATATCCCTGCCACCCTATATCCTCACCTAGTGCAATAAACCAAGACGGAACACAAAATGCTGAAATAATACAGACTATCATCCCCATGATTAACAAGAACGATACTGTAAAGCTGATTTCCGATGGCACCCCGAAGCTATCAAAAGACTGGATTATATTGTCTCCACTATAATCTAAATCATTTGGGAATATTAAGTAGAATAAAACAGCTCCTGCAAAAATTAAAATGGTAGGAACAAACATAGCAAACAAGGCGGCTTTTTTGTTTTTCCACACTTTGACATCATATGCTATGGCAGACTTATCACCTGTGATTTTTCTTGTAAGAAGTACCGATAAAGCTGGTGTTCCCATAAAAACAATAGGAAAGCTCAAAAAGGAATAAACAGCATTACCCATACTATCGGGCAAAAGAATTGCAATTAGCCACAAGCAATAATACACACTAAAAACGATTGCTAAATAAATAAAAATTCTTTTGGTCTCAATTTGATTTGTTTTCATAGATTTCTCCCTTGGTCATTTTTACATTTGCCTGCGATAAAAAAGCGTTAGCAGTTTGCTTGACCATTGTTTTAACTTCTTCTTTTGAAGATGTTATAATTCCCGAAGCGATGAATGAAGCAAGCCCGTGAGTATAAATCATTATATTTTGAAGAAAATGGCTGGCATCTTCTTTAGATATTTTCAAATAACCCGCAATTTGTCCAGCAATAATTGCATTTTCATCAGCGTTTACCAGAACATCAAACCCACCTGCTTGAAACCCGCTTTCTCCGCTCATGTAAAGATATTTGAAAAGATTTGGCTCGTCAAACGCAAGATTTATGTAAGCTATTCCAAAATCCACAAAGGCTTCCATCCCGTTTTGCATACAAGAACGCATTTTCTCATTCGCATAATTCAAGGCATATTCAGCCAAAGCCTTGCGTAGCCCCTCCATATTTTCAAAATGCCATACAAGAGGCTGTGTAGAACAACCGATTTCTTTAGATAACGTCTTAATATTGATAGCAGAATATCCTTTACGGATAAGCATTTCTAGTGCCGCCTGTAAAATCATCTCTTTCGAAATCTGAACTTTTCTTGCCAATTTAGCACCTCCAAATTCCATAAACTATTTTATATAATTATATTTATATTATAATCAAGACTTTTATTTTGTCAATCCATCTGAAGAAAAGTTTACAACTAAATCGAACTACCATCCGAAAAACAAAAATAAGTATCGCCTTTCCCCACTATATCGCTTATATTTCCTCCGATTTTTAATATAAGCGGGAGAGCAAGATACTCTTCCTTTAGGCGTTCCGTTATGCCCTGTGCCTGTTTCATGCCCTCTATGAGCCTTTCAAAGCGTTCCTGTGCCTGCCTGTCAATGTCGGCAAGGTAAGCGTTGAGCCTGCCGCTTGTGAGAAGATTGGTGTATTTTCTTGGCGCATACTTCACCGTAAGTACCTCCCATCTGAATTTTTGAAATGCCATTCCCCGATATGCTATATATGGATAAACTCTGCGTTGTGTGAGCAGATAGATTACCGCCCGAAAAAAGGACATAAAAAATCCCTCCAAACTTTAAAACAGGTCTGGAGGGTTAAACTATTTTCATTTAGGCATGAAGATACAGCCCACCAAAGGGTGGCATTACATAAGGATGTTAAATTCAAAGTCTTCGTAATCAGCCAGAATGACTGGATTGTAGAAAAATTCAAATCATACGGAGGAATTTTACTTAATACCACGCTTGACTGTACCCGCCGAAGAAGAACATTCAATAGGAATATGAGGACAGCGGCATCTGGACTATCTGAAACAGCGCCACAAAGTTACATACACCAATCTTAGAGCATATACATCTTTCGGCAAGTAAAGTTGAATATATTTTTGAGTTTTGTCCTTATCCAGTGTCATGCTTAGCAAAAATTCTAATCTGTATTATCCTGATAGTTTACATCATTGACTTAAAATTCCCCTGTCTAAATTGCATCAGTCTTTTTCATATCCATTTCTTCGGTAAAGTACTAAAAATACAAGAATGCTAATGATTAATTCTCCGATAAGCACTGCGATGTCCAGAGGTTTTAACGTATATGACATTCCCTCTGCAAATCCACTTGCCATCTCTGTCAACACTCCAGTAAACAAAAACCCTGAGATATGGTGCAATTTTTCGGAAAGATTTCCAAACATTGGAATCATCATAAACACGATCATCAATGGATAAGAAATCAAGTTTGCATTCATCTGATTTTTGGCACAGAGACCAACAATCATTCCCATTACACAACTAATCAGAGAGGCTGCCGCACTGACCAGTAAGAAAGCCGCAACAGATACCTGGCTCA
>CAJTSH010000044.1 GCA_910578885.1 uncultured Lachnospiraceae bacterium | reverse complement strand
GAGGGCTTGACCAAGGACGCTCGGAAGATTCTGTATGAAGTTTTGAAGGTATGTACCTTTTAAATAAGTTTGTTATTCTCAGTGAGTACAGGGTATTCATTGAGATAAAATTGTATAGGGGTGTAGTTCATCGGTAGAATAAGAGTCTCCAAAACTCCAGAGGAGGGTTCGATTCCTTCCACCCCTGTTATTATAAAAATAGCTTGTAGACCTATCATGTGAGGGTGCAAGCTATTTTCTGTTATATGAAGATTGTTGTAAAACAATATTCTATATGTTATGATAAATTATATATTGTAAGTTGATGTGTAAGAATAAATTTGTCTATCTAATCATATAAATAGTAAGATATATTATTTTATGGGAGGATACAAAGTTTATACTATGACTAGATTTGAGGTGAGAGCGGTGAAAGTTAAAAAATATAAGAACAGGTTTAAAGATTGAAAAGATTTATTTTAATAGCGATATTACACTTTTAGTTGGATTATCTGGAGTCGGTAAAACACAAATATTAAATGCAATTGAATATTCATTAAATTTGGCGGTGGATAAGAGTACACGATTAGAACCATATCATGCAAGTATGGGAGTTGAAATTGATAATGATGAGTATGAGTGGGAATATTTTATACAGATTGAAAAGAATCAGGATTTGATTACTGAGGGAGAAGAAGAATATTATTTTTCATCAGAGAAACTATTAAAAAATGGTGAGATACTATTTGTAAGAGATGATAAACAAGTTAAAGTGACAGGTTATGAAAAAATACCAACGCCTAAAAAGGATGAAAGCTTGTTAGTGCAGTATGCAGAGGATAGTATTTTAAAAAAAGTGATAGCCGGTTTGAGAAAATTATATCCGATTGAATTAGAAATTAATGTGAGGATAGGAATTGGTAAAGCAGATTTCAGTACGTTAAAAAATAAAATTCGGGAGATGATAAAAAAGAATAATAATACAGATTTTAGAGTCTTTAGTCATTTGCCAGTTGCGATGAAAGTATATGTTGCAAAAAATTATTATCAGGATCTTTATTTAAAAATATTCGATGCTGTAAAAGAATTGTTTATGGAGATACAGGATATTGATGTAGTAGAAGATACCTCAAGAGAAATGTATCTTATTGCAATGAAAGTGTATAATAAGACACTTTTGCAACACGAAATATCAAACGGTATGCTAAAAACAATCTACTATATTGTAGAGTTGTTCACGATGTCAAAAGACGCATTGGTATTGATTGATGAATTTGAAAATGGTTTAGGTGTAAATTGTATTGATTTGCTGTCTGAAATGCTAATTACGGAAAGAGAGGATTTACAATTTATTATTACTAGTCATCATCCTAAGATTATAAATGGAATACCGAAGGAAAAATGGAAAATTATTGATAGAAACATTTCTATTATTAAAAATTCAGGAAGTATGCAATACGGAATTGGAAACAGTCAACATGAAGCATATTTCAATTTGATAAACAAATGGGAGTTTGAAGGGAAAATTTGATGAATTATTATTTTTTACTTGAGGACGAAAAATCCTTTATAAAAGTTTTGCCAAAATGGCTTGGGTATATGGGATTTTAATGTTCAAGAGTAGTGGATATTAAGGCTGTTACGAATCATTGTTATGTTATGCAGAGTGGTCAGGGAGTCACAAGATTAATTATAAAAGCATTATATGATACGATGGATACAATTCTGGTGAATCCAGGAAAAATAAATTATTTGGTTATTATTTTGGATGCTGAAGATGAGTTGGTAAATAAAAGAAGGAGAGAAGTATATCAAAAGATAGAGGAGTATCAATTAGAGAAGAAGATAGAATTGGAATATGAAGTGAGAGTTTTTGTATGTAATCATTGTTTTGAAAGCTGGCTGCTAGCAAATGAGAGTTTATATCCATTGGTCGAGCCGGAAAAAGAATCATTTTTTTATCCATATTATGCGCATTATGATATAAGTAAAAATGACCCGGAATTTATGATGGTTCCGAACGAGAGGGAAGAAACAATTGCAAAATATCATTTTCATTATTTGCATGATGCGTTGAGATATAGAAAGATAAGATATTCTAAAAATAAACCGGATTATGTTTCGACGGATACATATTTTAATGCAATTGTAGACAGGATGAGAAGAACATCACATATCAATTCGTTTAAAGAATTTTGGAATTTTATTCAGGAACAAAATTTGATTTATACTAAAAAATAGCCAAGAAGTAATAGAATTAATATGGTTAACCTATAAGACCTGCCAAGTGATGAAAACAATCACTTGGCAGGTCTTTGGCAGAATAATCAGGATTTTTCAGCAAGCAGTTCTTCCACCACTCGTTTCACATCATCCAGACACGCACCGCAGACAGTGCCTGCGCCAGTGATGTCTTGCACCTCTTCAACAGTACCTGCGCCAGAGTCAATCGCATCTTTAATCTTTCCGATAGTAACACTTAAACAATTGCATACAACTTTATCCATGTTCATAAGATAGTCCACCTTTCTCTTTGATAGTTACATAGTATTTGCAAAAGAAGCAAAAATATACGAACAAAAATTATGTGGGAAAAAGCAGGGATATGTCGTATACTAAAGATAGCGTGATACAAATATGGGACATGTGTGGGATAAGGAGGAAGGCAGAATGAAATTTAGCAATGGATGTTGGTTACAAAAAGAGGGCTGTGCATGTTTTTCACCGTCAGAGGTCTATTTTGCGAAAATAGAAGGAGACAGGGTGGAGCTTTGCGCACCAACGCATAGGATTGTGCAAAGAGGAGATACGTTGGGCGGAGTGAATCTGACAATAGAGATTACGGCTCCTATGCCGGGAATAATTCGTGTCAGGGCATTTCACTATAAAGGGACAAAGAGAAATGCGCCGGAATTTGAATTGAATTTGGATGAAACAACCCCGATTAATGCAATAGAGAATGAAGAGGAAATAAGAATCAAAAGCGGAAGTGCAGAACTGGTAATTGAGAAAAAGAACTGGAAAATGACCTATTACAGCGACGGAAAGAAGCGCTGCCATAGCGCATGGAGGGATCTTGCTTATCTCAAGACGGACTGGAGAGGGGACGCCTATGTGAGAAGCAGCGATACGGATGCATACATGAGACAGCAGCTTTCCATTGGAGTGGGAGAACTGATTTACGGTATGGGGGAGCGCTTTACCGCTTTCATCAAAAACGGACAAACGGTGGACATCTGGAATGAGGATGGTGGAACATCAACGGATTTATCCTACAAAAATATTCCATTCTATTTGTCGAATAAGGGATATGGCATCTTTGTCAATCATTCGGAGAAGGTTTCCTTTGAAGTGGCGACAGAGGCGGTAAATCGAGTGGAGTTTTCCGTTCCGGGAGAAATGCTGGATTACTTCTTTATTGACGGGCCAAAGATGAAGGATGTCATCAGGCGTTATACCGATTTAACGGGGAAGCCGGCGCTGCCGCCGCCGTGGACATTTGGTCTGTGGCTGTCAACCTCGTTTACCACGAATTATGATGAAGAGACGGTGATGAGTTTTATTGATGGAATGCTGGAGAGGGATATTCCACTGAAAGTATTTCATTTTGACTGCTTCTGGATGAAAGATTTTCATTGGTCGGACTTTACATGGGATGCAAGAGTATTTGCAGATCCGAAGGGGATGTTAAAAAGAATCAAGGAAAGAGGGTTGAAAATATGTGTTTGGATTAACTCCTATATTGGGCAGGAGTCGTCTTTGTTTGAGGAGGGAATGGAACAGGGATATTTTCTGAAACGCCCGGATGGCTCCGTCTGGCAATGGGATATGTGGCAGCCGGGAATGGCAGTTGTGGACTTTACGAATCCCGGAGCATGTAAGTGGTTTCAGGATAAGCTGGAAGTTCTGCTGGATATGGGAGTAGATTGTTTTAAAACGGATTTTGGAGAGAGGATTCCGACCGATTGCGTTTATTACAACGGGATGGATCCTGTGAAGATGCATAACTACTATACGTATCTATATAACAAAACTGTCTTTGAGCTCTTGGAGCGCAAGAAAGGGAAGAATGAAGCGGTATTGTTTGCAAGGTCGGCAACGGTGGGCGGACAAAAGTTCCCGGTTCACTGGGGCGGCGACTGCTGGTCCGACTATGAATCAATGGAACAGAGCCTGCGGGGCGGGCTTTCTCTGCAGATGTCCGGATTTGGATTTTGGAGCCATGATATCGGAGGATTTGAGAACACTTCAACGCCGGACGTCTACAAGCGGTGGTGTGCATTTGGTTTGCTCTCCTCACACAGCAGACTGCATGGAAGCACCTCTTATCGTGTTCCTTGGGCATATGATGAAGAAGCCGTAGAAGTTGTACGATTTTTTACCAGATTAAAAGCAAAGCTGATGCCATATCTATGGCGGACGGCAGTGATTGCCCATCAGGAGGGAATACCTGTCATGCGGGCTATGGTACTGGAATTCATGGAGGATAAAATGTGTCAGTATCTGGATAAGCAGTATATGTTGGGTACATCCCTTCTGGCGGCGCCGATTTTCAATGAAGAGGGAATCGGAGAATATTATCTGCCGGGGGAAGGATATTGGACGGATTTCTTTACCGGAGAGAGGAAGGCGGGAGGAAAATGGTATACCGGAAAATACGGATATTGTGAAATACCGTTGTATGTAAGACCGAATACAATTCTTCCTATTGGTGTGCGGGAGGATGATCCGGATTATGATTATGCCGAGCAGGTGACGCTTCGAATTTATGAATTGACAGAAGAGGCGTCCATCGTGGTATTTAACAGAAATGAAGAGGCAGAAGTAAAGATTTATGCGAAGCATAGAGAGCATGAAATCGAAATACAGGTGGAGACATCGAAAAGATTTACAATAGAGCTGATCCATGTACAGGCAAAAGCAGTTTATGGAGCAAAGATGGAGCACAAGGGAGAAGATACAATACTTTTTGATTGTGTGTCCAATGGGTGTATCCGTTTGGAAATATAGCTTATGAGAATCCTGTTGTTGGATTCTCATAAAAGGCGCCGCTTCTGCTTCACACAATATAAAATGTGGCACATCTCTGTTGCTGGAGCATATTTTGAAATGTAATCATTCTTTTCGGGAATTGAGGAAAATTTATGAAAGTATTACAAAAGAAGTGGAAAAATCACACAGAAACTATAAAAAAATAATAATGCTTTGTATTGAAATTAAAACAAAGACGAAAAAAGGGTTTTTTGGGTAAATAAACCAAGGGAAATTTTTCTATGACTCTTGTATAAAATGTGCATAATTCCAATTTTTTAAATCTTTTAAATAATTTGACAAAAGAATAAAATGGTGTCATAATGCCAACAATCCTAATGAGATTTGGATTGTGTATCTAAAAGAGTGATTCATTTATGTGAGGAAGGTGATAGTATGAACGAGAAGCAAATCAAATTATCAGGAACAAGAGAGGTGCATGAGTTTGTAAGAGTGGCTGAGGAATGTGACTTTGATATTAATATTTCTTACAACCGTGTTATTGTTGATGCGAAGTCGTTCTTAGGCGTACTTGGCATGGATTTGAATCAGGTGCTCACCGTAAAGTATGGCGGCAATGATTCACGCTTCGAGAATGTTTTGCAGCGATACGCAGTAGCATAATAACAGAATAAATTTTGGCAAAAGAAAATACGTTACAGTTTATTCAAGAACGGAACAATGACGAAAACACTCCTGAGTGAGACGCAGTTGCATGACTGGCAGTTGAATCGGGAGTGTTTTTTTGGTATTCTGAAAAGGAAATATGAAGCATGGCAAGATGTGAAAGAGGTCATACTCCGGCATGCAAGAGACAGAAGCGACAAGGAATAAGAAAAATGAAAAAGACAAAGAAGGAAGCGCCAGAAAATGGAAGGGAACAGATAAAAATTTCTGTGCGGAATCTGGTAGAATTTATTTTGCGCTCGGGAGACATTGATAATCGTCACGGCAGAATGGATACCAGAGAAGCGATGCAGGCAGGCAGCCGTCTTCACAGAAAGATACAGAGGAAGATGGGAACCTCTTATCATGCTGAGGTTCCGCTGAAGCTTGTAATTGAAGAGGAGCGGTATCAGCTCGTGATTGAGGGAAGAGCGGACGGAATTATCCTAGAGGAAAATGAGCCGGTCGTGATTGATGAAATCAAGGGCGTTTACATGAATTTGGAGTATTTAAAGGAACCGATACCGGTGCATCTTGCGCAGGCGAAATGCTATGCCTATATCTATGGAATACAGCATGATCTGGAGCGGCTGAGGGTCCAGATGACTTACGGCAATTTAGATACTCAGGAGATGAAGTATTTTTTGCAGGATTATTCTATGAGCGAATTGCAGGACTGGTTTGGCGAATTGGCGGCTTCCTATAAAAAATGGGCGGATTTCCAGTTTGACTGGAGGAAAATCAGACAGTCATCTATTGCGGAACTGCCCTTTCCGTTTCCGTACCGGAAGGGACAGAAGGAACTGGCGTCAGGCGTATACCGTACGATTGCAAGGAGGAAGAATTTATTTATCCAAGCGCCGACGGGCGTCGGAAAGACTGTTTCTACTCTGTATCCGGCAGTGAAAGCGGTGGGAGAGAATCTGGCGGATAAGATTTTTTATCTGACTGCGAAAACGATTACGGGAACAGTGGCAAAGGAGACCTTTGAGATTCTGACGAAGGAAGGATATCGTGCAAAAACGATACAGATTACGGCAAAGGAGAAATTGTGTCTTTGTGGGGAGATGGACTGTAACCCTGTACATTGTCCTTATGCCAAGGGACATTATGACAGGGTAAACGACGCGGTCTACGATTTGCTGATGAGGGCGGATACTTATTCGAGGGAAGTGTTGTGGGAGCAGGCGGAGAAATTTTCGGTCTGTCCGTTCGAGCTGTGTCTGGATACGGCGACATGGGCGGATAATGTTATCTGCGACTATAACTATGTGTTTGATCCGAACGTCTATCTAAGACGTTTTTTTGCGGAGGGAGTTCATGGAGATTACATTTTTCTGGTGGACGAGGCGCATAATCTGGTGGAACGGGGCAGGGAGATGTACAGCGCCGCAATCTTTAAAGAGGATTTTCTGGCAATTAAGAAGCTGGTAAAGCCTCACAGCCATAAGCTGGAAACGGAACTGAATAAGTGCAATAAAATTTTGCTGGGATATAAAAGGGAGTGTGATACCTATCGGATCTATGAGAATATAGCCGACTTGATTTTTGCACTGATGCGTCTGGCTTCGGAACTGGATAAGTTCTTGTTATTGAATCTGGAATTTCAGGGGAAGGATCTGGTAAATGATTTCTATTATTCCATAAGGAATTTTTTGAATATCTATGAGCGGGTGGATGAGCGTTATGTCATTTATGCGGAACATGAAGAGGATGGGCGTTTCAAGATGAAACTGTACTGCGTGGATCCGTCCTTCAATCTTCAGGAATGTCTGGACAAAGGAAATGCGACAATCTTCTTTTCGGCAACGCTGCTGCCGATTCAGTATTATAAGAAGCTGCTTTCCACAAAGGAGGACAACTATGCGGTCTATGCGGAGACGGCATTTTCACCGGAGCAGAAGCTGCTTTTGATCGGAAATGATGTGAGCAGTAAGTATACAAGGAGAAATGAAGGGGAATTCAAACGGATTGCAGAATATATTCTTCGTACTGCTGCGGCGAAGAAGGGAAATTATATGGTATTTTTCCCGTCTTACAAGTTTCTGCGTCAGGTATATGAGCAGTTTGACGCATTAAACCCCGGAGCTGTGGATGTCTGTATACAGGAAAGCGGGATGAAAGAGGAACAAAGGGAAGCTTTCTTAGAGGAATTTGTGAAAGAGAGGGAACATTCCCTTGCGGCATTCTGCGTGATGGGCGGTATTTTCGGAGAAGGGATTGATTTAAAGAATGAGCAGTTGATTGGAGCCGTCATTGTGGGAACAGGACTTCCGCAGGTGGGAAATGAGCGGGAGATATTGAAGGATTATTATGACAGGACAAACGGCGAGGGCTTTGCCTATGCGTACCGCTATCCGGGAATGAATAAGGTGCTGCAGGCGGCAGGGCGTGTGATTCGGACCATAGAGGATGTCGGAGTGATTGAGCTTCTGGATGAACGGTTTTTGTACAGCGAATACAGGAATTTGTTTCCGAGAGAGTGGGAAAACTATCAAGTCTGTATATTGGAAAGTGTAGAAGAGTTTTTAAAAAAGTTCTGGGAAGAATAATTTCCCGGAACTTTCGGCGTTAGGGGAGAAGTTTGGCAAATCAGAGGGAGTCAAAGACCATTAAGGTCTTTGGATTCCCTCTGTTGCTGTCAGAAAATTTAAAGAACCGATTGGATTTTCCGTCCCCTTTTCCAAAAGGGAAATCAGTCCAAGAATTGTTTCTTCAATCTCTTCTTTGGTGGAGGGAACTAATGTATTATCCATCTTAATAGCAAGCACGATCAGTACGATTTCTGCAAGTGCAGCCGGACGGTCGAAGTGAATTTCCTGACACTCAATTCCCTGATGGATGATTTCCGTTAAAACCGGCTTAAGCTCGGAAATCAGGTGGTTTAAATATTTCTGGTGCAGAAGAGATTCTTCCTGAGCAGTGCCAGTCCCTGAGACGCTTCTCTGGCTGCGGAAATCATCAGAGGAGTTCCGGCATGCCTGAAAAATCATAGCCATGCGCGTGAATGGAGAGATGTTTGTCTGGCTGGCAAGATTCTTCGCCGTTTGAATGGGCTTCTCATAATTGCGCTCAACCAAAGCATCTAATATCGCATCTTTAGAAGGAAAGTAATAATAAATACTTCCTTTGCCGATTCCGGCAGTCTGTGCAATTTCGCTGACGGAAATCGTCTGTATTGTTTTGGTTTCCAGAAGAGATTGAAGCGCATCTAAAATTTTGTCATATTTGCTGGGCGTTGGCATGATAGCTCCCTTCTTTCTGTCTTATATTGTTTCTGAATGGTTACCAATATGTATAGTATAGCACAGGGATTTGATTTTACGCAATTGAAATTTGTGAAAAATGAATGTTGACCATTGGTCGAAAAAGTGTTATGTTTGTTTTATAAAGAAATCGACCATCAGTCGAATAATGGAGGAAAGAGTATGACGTATGCGGAGTTTTTTGCGGAAGTAAAGGGACAATTTTTAGATGCCGATATCAGTGATGTGACAGAGCACTTAGCGTACCAGTTCAATATTACCGGTGAGGCAGAAGGCATTTTTTATGTGGAGGCAAAGGAAGGCAAGCTGTACGTAGAGCCTTATGAGTATTATGACAGGGACGCAATGTTCACCTGTACGGCTGAGACGTTGATGAAGATTGCAGAGGGAAAATTAGACCCGATCCTTGCAGTGACGTTACAGAAGCTGAAAGTGGAAGGAAATATTGAAAAGGCGTTGAAATTAAAGAGTCTGATTGACAGCAAGCGGAAGAAATAAGGATTGTCCGATTGTGTTGACTGTTCAGGATATGGAAGGAATGCAGATATGAAGGGAATTATTTTAGGCGCAGCCGCTATTGTGGGGGCGGCTGTTGCGGTACAGGCAGGTGAGACGGCATATTTCTACCGGAGAACCATGAAGCGCAATAAGGCAAAGGTGGAAACGACCATGAAGATGGCTGGGACGGACTGGAGCCAACATATGCCGTTTATTGAAGAGCGGAAGGCGCAGATGCTTGCCCACCCGCATGAGGATGTATATTGCATGTCGATGGATGGGCTCAAATTACATGGTACATATTTTCCGGGGGAAGGAGAGAAGCTTGTCATTTGCTTTCATGGCTACACCAGTGAAGGGATGAAGGACAATATCGGATATTCCGGTTATTATCTGCCGCGCGGATACGGAATGCTTCTGGTCGATGCGAGGGCGCATGGGACAAGTGAAGGGACATATATCGGCTTTGGATGCCTCGACCGCTATGATGCGCTGCAGTGGATTCAGTGGGCGGTCGGCAAATGCGGAACGGATACAGAGATTCTTCTGCACGGAACCTCAATGGGAGCGGCGACGGTGCTGATGACAAGCGCGCTGAACCTGCCGCCGCAGGTGAAGGGAATTATTTCCGACTGTGCGTTTACGTCGCCGAAGGAGGTGTTTACGCATGTGCTGCATTCCATGTATCATCTGCCGGCGTTTCCTCTGATACAGCTTGCGGATTTCATAAACCGCAGGAAGGCGGGTTACGGGATGGATGAATGCAATGCGGCGCGTGAGATAAAGAAGGCGAAGGTTCCGATTCTGTTTGTACATGGAGATGCGGATACTTTTGTTCCGGTGAGCATGTGTGAGAAAATCTATCAGAATTGCCCCGCACCAAAGCGGAAGTTGATTGTAAAAGGGGCGGCTCATGCAGAAAGCTATTATAAGGATACGAAGCAGTATGAGAAGGAATTGGATGAGTTTACAGGAGGGCTTTTGAAATGATGAGAAAACGGAACGGATATCCGGTATATCCTTTAACAGTGGCACAGAAATTCCATTTATACTATCTGGCATTCTGTCCGAAGAAGCAGGTGGTGAATATCGGAAACAGCCTGACAATCGGGACGGAGCTGGATTGGGATGAGTTAAGGCGGGCAATCTACAAAGCTTATGAGCGCTGTGAATCTATGCGTCTGCGTCTTGCCGAGGATAAGGACGGAAACTGGTATCAGTATGTTGTGGACAAAGAGGAGAGAGAGATTGAGTTTGTAGATTTCTCTAATCAGACGATGGAGGAAGCGGAGGCGGAGATGAGAAAGTGGACAGAAGTTCCTTTTTCCCATCACGATGCGCCGCTGAACCGGATTGTGATGATTCAGATGCCGGACGGATACAATGGTATTTATCTGTTGGTTGACCATATCACGATGGACGCCCAGTCAATTATTTGCTTTTTTAAGGATATTATTGAATTGTACTGCAATGCAAAGTTTGAGGGCGTTGCATATCCGAAGGAGATGTCTTCTTATATTGCGCAGCTTGAGAAGGACTTGGCGTATGAGGCGGGCTGCAAGGCAAAGGAAAGAGACGAGGCATTTTTCCATAAGCTGATTGAAAGCTCCGAGCCGATTTACAACGGAATTGACGGAAACGGGAAGCTGATGGCAGAAAGGGAGAAGTCCGGGAACCCGGATGCCAGAGCGGCAGTTAACGTCTCCGATTCTGTAGAATCAGCGCTTGATATTTTCCATCTGGGAGAAGAGCCGACAAAGCGTCTGACAGATTTTTGCGAGAAATATCATGTTTCTATGGTATGCCTTTTGATTATGGGGCTGCGCACTTATTTTCAGAAGATGAACGGTTTTGAAGATGTTTCTATCAATACGGCGATTGCAAGAAGGGCGACGCTGCAGGAAAAGAAATGCGGCGGCACGAGAATCCATTCGTTTCCGTTCCGTACAATTTTGTCTGAGGATAAGACCTTTTTAGAGGGAATCTATGAGATTCGGGATAGGCAGTATGAGATTTTCCGCCATGCCAATTTTAATCCTGTGGATTATTTTGCATACAGAAGCAAAATTTATCCAAATGAGAAGGGAAGAACCTATGAGCCAATGTCCCTGACTTATCAGCCGCTGTCCTTACGGGATAAGGAGCTGGATAAGCTGGGAGACATCCGCTATAAGACGAAATGGTATCCCAACGGTGCGACGACGCAGGGGATGTATCTGACAGTAATGCATCATCCGGAAGATAACGGACTGGATTTCAATTTTGAACACCAGATTAAGGCGGTATCGAAGAAGCAGTTGGAATATCTGTATTACTATTTGTGCAGAATCATGTTCAAGGGCGTGGAGAATCCGAACCTGCCGATTGGAGATATTATTAAGCTGGTATAAAGGAGAGAAAAAGATATGTTTGATAAGTTTGTGGAAATCATTTGCAATTATGTGGAGGTAGAACCTGAAAACGTTCATCCTGAATCACGTTTTATGGAGGATCTTGGATTTACCTCGTTTGACTTTATGAGCATGCTCGGAGAGCTCGAGGAGGAATTTGATGTGGAGCTTGACGAGCAGGAAGCGGCAAATATCCGTACTGTGCAGGAGGCAGTGGATTATCTTGAGAAGCTGACAAAATAGTGGGAATGTAAAAGACAGGAGAGAGCGTATGATTTGTAGTACCATTCGGGATATTATTGTGCAGGCAGAAAAACGGTTTCAAGGTGAGGATGCAATCCGCTATAAAGTGGGAAAAGATGTTGTTGAAGCAAAATCCTATTCACAGCTAAAGCAGGACAGTGAGAGTTTTTCCCGTATTTTGCAGGAGCTTGGAGAGAAAGGCAGCCATATAGCCATAACCGGAATGACATCTTATTATTGGATTGCGGCGTACCTTGGTACGGTCAACAGCGGGAGCGTTGCAGTACCGTTAGACGTGTCGCTGCCAAGCGATGAATTATGCGAGCTGTTAGACCGCTCAGATGCAGCCGTATTTGTCTATGATGAAGTCCGTAAGGATGTTGCAGAAATGGTCAGGGAGAAATGCCCGAAGGTGAAATACTTGATTTCTATGCAGAAGGAGAAAAGTGACGAAAGCGCTTTTTCCATGCAGGAATTGCTTTTGAAGCATGAGGGAACCTTTGACTGTGAGATAGAGCCTGATTCACTTTGTACGATATTGTTTACATCGGGTACGACAGGAAAGAGCAAAGGAGTCATGCTGACACAGAGAAATCTGGCGGAAAATGCGACTTGTCTTGATATGAAGATTCCGGAACGGACGGTGATTCTATCGGTGCTCCCGATTCATCATGCCTATTGCCTGAGCATGGATATTCTGAAAGGATTGTCGCTCGGAAGTATTATCTGTATCAATGATTCGCTTCTTCGGGTGGCAAAAAACATCCATCTGTTTGAGCCGAACATGATATTGATGGTTCCGCTTATGATTGAGACAATGGCAAAGAAGTTAGAGGACGCCTCAAAGCTTCCGGCGTTTATCGTGAAAAAGAAAGTATTTGGCAAGCAGTTCCATACGATTTGCAGCGGCGGAGCTTATTTAAACCCGGATTACATAGATTTGTTTGAGCGATATGGAATTACGATTCTTCAAGGCTACGGCATGACGGAGTGTGCGCCGGTCATCAGCACGAATCTTGACTGGAACCGCAAGAAGGGTTCTGTGGGAAAACTGATGCCAAACTGTGAGGCAAAGGTAGAGGACGGAGAACTTTTGGTTCGCGGCAGCAGTGTGATGATGGGCTACTATCAGATGGAGAAGGAGACGGCGGAGACTCTTCGGGACGGCTGGCTTGCAACAGGTGATCTTGGCTATGTGGACGAGGATGATTTTGTTTTCCTGACCGGAAGAAAGAAGAATTTGATTATCACGAAGAACGGGGAAAATGTTTCACCGGAAGAGCTGGAAAATAAGCTGGGAGAAAACCGTCTGATTCAGGAGATTCTTGTCAGAGAAAATGAGGGCGTGATTGAAGCGGAGATTTTCCCGGACTATGAATATGCTGCAAAAAAGAAGATAAAAGATATTCCGGCTAAATTGCAGGAGCTGATTGACAGCTATAATCAGGGAGCTCCCGCATACAAGAAGATTTACCGCTTGAAGGTGCGCGAGACAGAGTTTGAAAAAACGCCGTCTAAGAAAATAAAGCGTTTTTAACACTTGCTTTCGTGTATCGCTAAATTGGTGCACGAAGGAAGCAGTTTTAAAAATTCTTCAATGGAAAGAGAAAAGGGCAGATTCGGATTGGCGGAAGCGGCAAGCTGACGTTTTGGAATCTGTTCTTTTGTTTTTAAGATGAACAGGTCTTTGGATTCATGGGAAAGGCAGTAGTCCGGGATACAGGCAATGCCAAGACCGATGCGCGCAAGGTCGATCAGAAGGTCATTGCTGCTCAGTTCTATCTGAGGAACCAGTTCCAGTTGGCGCTGCAAAAAAATCCTGTGTAGAAATTCGCTTGTGGTGCTCTTTTGATCTAGCATCAAAATCGGATAACGGGTCAATTCCTCAAAGTCAAGCTCCTTTTTCTTGAGATTGAAATAGGATGGATTGGCAATGAATACGTCTGAAAAATCCAGAACGGTTTTCTGTATATAGGATTGATTCAGCCGTACATTTGGGAAATTGGTCACAATCAAATCCACTTTTCCATGTTCCAGAAGAGCAACGCAGTCCTGTGAGGTGGCGTTGGTCACTTTGATTGGAATATTTGGGAACTTTTTGTGAAATTCCTTTAAATAAGGAACCAGAAAGTACCGGCAGATGGTGTCGCTGGCTGCGATATGGAGCTGTCCGAGCCCAAGTGCGCCTGTTTCAAGCAACTGGCTTTCTCCGCGCTGAATCAGGTTCATAGCCGGCTCAATATGCTTTAGGAGAATTTTTCCGGCAGGAGTGAGGCTTACCTTTTTGGTGCTTCGGATGAACAGAGGCTGTTCTAATTTTTTTTCTAATGTCTTGATGGACTGGCTGACGGCGGACTGGGAGATGAAGAGCTGCTTGCTGGCGTCGGAAAAGCTAAGGGACGTGGCAACGTAATAGAATACCTTGTATAATTCATAATTGATGTCCATATTGAACTCCTTCTTAAGTATCGGGAACTTGTATGCATATTCCATTGTTTTTGCACTTTTAGGCAAGAGGGCTAACCGCCTGCCATTCTGGGAGCACCATAGGAATTTTATCATATCTTAGTACGCTTATCAATGCAAAGAGGTTTTTTGTTTACAAGATGCCGTTGGTTTGTATAATTTAAAAAAGTTGATGTGATTACTGGAAACATATGTTAAAATGAATGTAGATTCTATCGAAGGGTGTTAACGGGAATGCGCGGTACGCTAAAATTTTTTGAGCAAGCAAGGTTCCGCTGCTCTTTTAGTGTGTCATAAATTTTCGTGCGGAATAACAGTTTATATAAAAACATCGCATAAGTCAAAGGAATGCGCTTGGGCTTAGGCGGTATTTTTATTGGACTGTTGTGTCATTTATTCCATGCAAAAAAGTTATGAATATGGAATCTGGCGCATTTTCTGGCTGCAATTCCTTTTGGCAGGAATTTGTTTTTTGGGCGTAAGATGGACGAAAATAAAGAAAACGGAGGAAAGAGGAAATGAAAAGATGGAGAAAGCTGCTGGCGGTTCTGCTAGCAATGGCGGTAGCGCTGTCATGCGTGCCAAGTTATGGACTTGAGGTGAAAGCGGCGGTATCAGGGGATTTTAAATATGAGGTGAATGAAGATGGAAATAGTGTGGAAATTACAGGGTATGCAGGAAGTGGCGGAGATATTGTGATTCCGGCAGAGATAGATGGGAAGGAAGTGACGAGTATAAAATGGGCTGCGTTTTATGGCTGTAGCGGCATAACGGGAGTGACTATCCCCCGCAGTGTGACGAGTATCGCTGGTTATACATTTGCTAACTGCAGCGGCTTAGAACGCATAATGGTAGACGAGGAAAATCCCCGATACGACAGCAGGAATGGCTGTAATGCACTTATTGAAAGTGGAAGCAATACGCTTGTCTTTGGCTGTAAGAATACGGTTATCCCCAATAGTGTGACAAGTATTGGAGCGTCTGCATTTTTTGGACGCAGTGGTTTGACGGAAGTGATTATTCCCGATGGTGTGACGAGCATCGGGGACAGTGCATTTTGTGGTTGTAGTGATTTGACGGGTTTGATCATTCCTGATAGCGTGACAAGTATCGGAGCGTCTGCATTTTCTAGTTGCAGAGGTTTGACAGGAGTAGTAATCATCCCCGATGGCGTGACGAGTATCGGATATAGGGCATTTGAGTACTGTAGTGGCTTAATGGAAGTGATCATTCCTGATAGCGTGACAAGTATAGGATGGCAGGCATTTGCTTATTGCAGAGGGTTGACTGGAGTGACTATCCCTAGTAGTGTGACGAGTATCGGAGATCATGCATTTTCTGACTGCAGAAGCTTGGAAAGCATATTGGTAGAAGAAGAAAATCCCAAATATGACAGCAGGGGAAATTGTAATGCGCTTATTGAAAGTGAAAGCAATACGCTTATCTATGGGTGTAAGAATACAGTTATTCCCGATAGTGTGACAAGTATAGGATGGGGCGCATTTAGTTGCAGCAGTTTAACGGGAGTGACTATCCCAAATAGTGTGACGAGTATTGATAGGTTCGCATTTTCTGGCTGCAGCGGTTTAACAGAAGTAACAATTCCCAGTAGCGTGACGAGTATTGGAGTGGATGCGTTTTCTGGATGCAGTGGATTAGAAAGCATAAGGATAGAAGAAGGAAATCCTCAGTACGACAGCAGGAATAGCTGTAATGCGGTTATTGGAAGTGAAAGCAATATGCTTATCTTTGGCTGTAAGAATACGGTTATCCCCGATAGCGTGACGAGCATCGGGGCTTCTGCATTTGATGGCTGCAGTGGTTTAACGGGAGTGATGGACATCCCCGATAGCGTGACGAGTATTGGAAATTCTGCATTTTATGGCTGTAGTGGCTTAACGGGAGTGACCATTCCCGATAGCGTGGAGAGTATCGGAATGGAGGCATTTTCTTACTGCACCGGCTTGACGGGAGTGATCATCTCTGATAGCGTGACGAGTATTGGATGGGGCGCATTTTATGGCTGTAAAGGCTTAACGGGAGTGACCATTCCTAGTAGCGTGACGAGTATCGGAATAGGTGTATTTTCTGACTGCAGCAGTTTAGAAAGCATAATGGTAGACGAAGGAAATCCCAAATATGACAGTAGGAAAGGCTGTAATGCACTTATTGAAAGTGAAAGCAATACGCTTATCTGCGGCTGTAAGAATACAGTTATCCCAAATGGTGTGACGAGTATCGTAGATCGTGCATTTTATGGCTGTAGCGGTTTGATGGGAGTGATGGTCATCCCCGACAGCGTAACGAGTATTGGAATGTATGCATTTTATGACTGTATTGGCTTGACGGGAGCGGTCATTCCCGATAGTGTGACAAGTATCAGCCTCCAAGCGCTTGGCTGCTTTAGGAGTGATGATGGTGAGCATGAAGAAATGACTGATTTTATCATCTACGGCACAAGTGGCTCGGAAGCAGAACGCTACGCAAAAGGGTATGGTCTTACCTTCCTCTTGAGTTCGGATTGGGAATTATCTGGGGGCGGCAATGACAAAAACGATATCTCAGGGGCAGGCATAACATTGGAAAAGACCAGCTATCTCTATGACGGAAAGCCAAAGACTCCATCCGTAACCGTGACATTAGATGGGAAAAAATTGGTTTTCAACACGGATTACACAGTTGCTTACAGAAACAATACGGATGCAGGAACCGCTATGATAACTGTCACAGGACAAGGCTGTTATACGGGAAGCAAGACGGTTGGTTTTACGATAGTAAAAGCGGAAGGACAGCCGGATACATCCATTACCTGCAAGAAAACCTTGTATAAGATCGCATACGGCGTAAAGCCATTCAAAATCACTGCTTCATCGGGGAGCAAGATGGAATTTTCAAGCTCCAACCCGAAGATTGCCGCCGTGGATAAGGAAACCGGGAAGGTAACTGTCAGGAATACCGGGATTGCGACCATAACCATCAAGGCGGGGGAAGCATCCAAGAAGGTGACGGTCAAGGTAAGACCGAAGAAGCAGTCCTTGAAGCAGGCAAAAGCAGTAAAGGGCAGGAAGCTGACTGTAAAGTGGTCGAAGGATAAGAGGGCGTCAGGGTATCAGGTACAGATAAGCACGGATAAGAAATTCAAGGGAAATGTGAAATCCAAGAACCTATCAAAGACATCCTACACTTTCACAAAGTTAAAAACAGGTAGGAAGTATTATGCGAGAGTTCGCAGTTATAAGAAATCTGGCAAGGAAACGCTGTATGGCGCATGGAGTGCGGCAAAATCGGGCGGTAATGTTAAGAAGTAAATGCTGACGCGCCAAATGGCGTCTGCCGTCCTTGCTTCTTTTGCCGGATGTGGAAAAATTTGAAGATGGCTCGTATATACTGTACGTAAACGGCGCTTATCGTGGAGATACACCAATCGGAAAGCTCATGCATGACTTCGCATACACCGATGCGTTAGATATGTATTGCTGCTGGCAGACAGAGTTCGATTTTTCTGTCTATTGAGTTGATTTTGCATTGCAAATCGCATATACTATAAGTGCAATGACAAACGAAAGGGGTTGATATTATGGCATCTACAACAAATTTCAGCGTCCGCATGGACAGCGACATCAAAAAACAGTGTGAGAGCCTGTACAGTGAATTGGGTATGAACCTTACCACCGCTATCAACGTTTTCCTGCGTCAGTCTCTCCGCGTCGGTGGTTTTCCATTTGACGTGAAGTTGGAGCAGCCAAACAGGGAAACCATTGCGGCTATGCTGGAAGCGGAACGCATTGCGCATGATCCGGACGTGAAGCATTATTCTGATGTGGAGGAAGCTCTCCGGGAGCTGAAAAGATGAAGCGTGATATTGTCTGGACCACAAAATTTAAAAAAGATTACAAACTGGCAATCAAACGAAACCTAAACATTGACTTGTTGGATGATATTATCCGGGCTTTGTCACGGGGGGAGACGCTGCCGGAAAAAAACAATGACCATGAGCTGACCGGCGGCTGGGCGGGGCACAGGGAATGTCACATCCAGCCGGACTGGCTTCTCATTTACCGGATTGAGGAGGATATGCTGGTGCTGACATTGTCCCGTACTGGAACACACAGAGATCTTTTTGGCAAATGATTTCCGCCGCCGCAGGAGATAATACTTTTGCGGCGATTTTTCGGATTCTGCTTTCCGCTTATTGGGGTATAGTATTCCTACCGGATTACAGCCTTTTTAGATACTGGGCGGTTGTTTTTAGCAATTCAATTTAATGTTGTCTCTTCTCCGTCAGAACATATCTTAACACAATTTCCATCTTCAATCAGATATGCTTCGCCGTATATTTTTTCAACTCCGTTTTTGGAATATAAATAGCTTCCGTCTGGAAGGGCATAAAATTTTTGACCATAACTGTCCGGATAAGTAATATCCTCGAACAATCTTTTTTCATCTAATATTTGATTTTTGATGTCTTGATAATGCGGAATAATCATACATTTTGTCAAATCCAACCCCCGAAGAAATCTCTGATATGCGGAATCTATAGATTCTCCTTCTAACTCGGGCTGTGCGTAGACAATATCAGCACTGTTCATTGTACCTGCACTAATGCCCAGTACAACCTCTGTAATTTTTCTTTTTAACTTAAGGGGAGTGTTACGTCTAAGATAATTAATAGAAATACCGCTTATGATTGTCAATTTATAAATTAGATAATCTTATAAATTAAATTAAATATAATTATTAGGAGAATGAAGTTGGATATGATATAATCAAGGAAATGCATTTATACCGCCCGTATGGGCTATGACACAGAAAACGCAGGAGGATTTTCTATGAGCAATGTAAGAAGAGTATATGTAGAGAAGAAAAAAGCATATGCAGTAGCGGCAAAAGAGCTGCAGTCTGAAATCAAAAGTTACCTCGGGATTAAAACGGTGACCGATGTTCGGGTACTGATCCGTTACGATATTGAAAACATTTCCGAGGATGTCTATAAAAAAGCGCTGGCGACTGTATTTTCCGAGCCGCCGGTAGATGATGTTTACGAAGAAGAAATTGATCTGCAGGGAGGAACGGTATTTTCTGTGGAATATCTTCCGGGACAGTTTGACCAGAGAGCGGATTCTGCCGAGCAGTGCGTGAAATTATTGAAAGAGGACGAGGCGCCGATTATCCGAACTGCTACCACTTATGTAATTTACGGTGAAATTGATGATACAATGCTTTCGGCAATCAAAGAGCACTGCATCAATCCGGTGGATTCGAGAGAGACCGGGATGGACAAGCCTGCTACGCTGGTGCAGGAATTTGAAGAGCCAAAAGATGTTCTGATTTTTGAAAATATATCAGGGCAGGAGAATTTTATCGACATGCCTGAGGCGGAGTTAAAGGAGCTTTATGACTCCTTAAATCTGGCGATGACATTTAAAGACTTTCTGCATATTCAGAATTATTTCCTGAACGAGGAGAAACGGAATCCGTCTATGACCGAGATTCGTGTGCTGGATACTTACTGGTCCGACCACTGCCGCCATACGACGTTTTCTACCGAGCTTAAGGATGTGGCTTTTGCAGACGGATATTACCGCAAGCCAATCGAAGAGACGTATCAGGATTATCTGGATACCCATAAGAAGCTGTATGAGGGAAGAGACGACAAATTTGTCTGCCTCATGGATATTGCGCTGATGGCAATGAAGCGTTTGAAAAAAGAGGGAAAATTAGAGGATCAGGAAGAGTCGGATGAGATAAATGCGTGCTCGATTGTTGTGCCGGTAGAAGTGGACGGCAAGACAGAAGAGTGGCTGGTAAATTTCAAGAATGAGACGCATAACCATCCGACAGAGATTGAGCCGTTCGGCGGTGCGGCAACCTGTCTTGGCGGTGCAATCCGTGATCCGCTGTCGGGACGTACCTATGTCTATCAGGCAATGCGTGTAACGGGCGCTGCAGATCCGACCGTATCCGTGAAAGATACCATGAAGGGCAAGCTGCCGCAGAAGAAGCTGGTAAGAGGCGCTGCGCACGGTTACAGCTCTTACGGAAACCAGATCGGACTTGCGACCGGTTATGTCAAGGAAGTGTACCATCCTGATTATGTGGCGAAGAGAATGGAAATCGGCGCTGTTATGGGTGCGGCTCCGAGGCGTGCAGTGCAAAGACTGACCTCCGACCCGGGAGATATCATCATTCTTTTGGGCGGACGTACCGGACGCGACGGCTGCGGCGGAGCAACAGGTTCCTCTAAGGCACACACTACGAAATCTATTGATACCTGCGGCGCAGAGGTTCAGAAAGGAAATCCTCCGACAGAGCGTAAAATCCAGAGATTGTTCCGCAGAGAGGAAGTCAGCAAAATCATTAAGAAATGTAACGATTTTGGTGCGGGCGGCGTATCGGTAGCGATTGGTGAGCTTGCAGACGGATTGCGGGTAAATCTGGACAAGGTTCCGAAGAAATATGCCGGACTTGACGGAACGGAGCTTGCGATTTCCGAGTCTCAGGAGCGTATGGCAGTTGTCATTGCACCGGAGGATGTTGAACAGTTCTTGAAGTATGCGAACGAAGAGAACCTGGAGGCGGTGAAGGTTGCGGTTGTAACTGAGGAGCCAAGACTTGTTCTGGAATGGAGGGGCAAGGAGATTGTAAATATTTCCAGAGCCTTTTTGGATACCAACGGCGCACATCAGGAAACCACCGTTGCTGTGGACATGCCGGATGAGAAAAAGAATTATTTCAGACAGATTGAAAGTAACGCAGTTGCTCATCCTATTCTGGAAAGAGGGGATATCAAAGATGCGTGGCTGAAGACGCTTGCGGACTTAAATGTATGTTCCCAGAAGGGCTTGGTCGAGATGTTCGACGGCTCGATCGGAGCGGGCAGCGTTTACATGCCGTATGGCGGGCGTTACCAGTTGACCGAGACACAGAGCATGGTCGCAAAGCTTCCGGTTGCAGACGGAACCTGTGATACCGTAACCATGATGAGCTATGGGTTTAATCCGTATTTATCTTCATGGAGCCCATACCACGGTGCGGTTTATGCCGTACTCGAATCCGTATCCAGAATTGTGACGGCAGGCGGCGACTATAAGAAAATCCGGTTCACCTTTCAGGAGTATTTCCGCAGAATGTCGGAAGAGCCGTCCCGTTGGAGCCAGCCGTTAGCGGCATTGCTCGGCGCTTATAGTGCGCAGATCGGATTCGGGCTTCCTTCTATCGGCGGAAAGGATTCTATGTCGGGCAGCTTTAATGAGATTGACGTACCGCCGACACTCGTTTCCTTTGCGGTAGACGTGGCAAAGGAGAAGGATATCATTACGCCGGAATTAAAGGCTGCGGGCAATCAGCTCATGCTGTTTTCCATTGAAAAGGATGTATATGACCTGCCCGATTACGCACAGGTCATGAAGTTATATGACGCCATTCATGCTTTGATTCAAAAAGGCGTGATTGTTTCTGCATATGCGCTGGATGGCAAAGGACTTGCGGCAGCAGTCAGCAAGATGGCGTTTGGAAATCAATTGGGCGTGACCGTAAAGGATAATGTGACGACGGATACTATGTTCGCACCGGGCTTTGGTAATATCGTGGCTGAGATTTTGACAGAGAAAGCGGATGAAGTCGGTACGCTTATGCAGGAAATGGGGCTTGCGGTAAATGTGTCAGAAGTCGGTACGGTAAATAATGAGCATAAGTTTGTCTATGGGGAAACCGTAATTCCGATGGAGGAGGCTCTGCGCGCGTGGACGGGTACTCTTGAGAAGGTGTTCCCGACTAGAGCAGCTGCGGAGACCGATGAGGTAAAGACTGGACTTTATGATACGAAGGAAATCTATGTCTGCAAAAATAAAGTCGCAAAGCCTACCGTGTTCATTCCGGTATTTCCCGGAACCAATTGCGAATACGACAGTGCAAGGGCGTTCGAGAATGCTGGTGCGGATGTCATTGTGAAGGTATTTAAGAATTTAACGGCGGAGGATATCCGAAATTCCGTAGACGAATTTGAGAAAGCAATCAGTCAGGCACAGATTATTATGTGTCCGGGCGGATTTTCCGCAGGTGACGAGCCGGAGGGCTCTGCGAAATTCTTTGCGACCGCATTCCGGAACGAAAAGATTAAGGAAGCGGTAACGAAGCTGTTAAATGAGCGCGATGGTCTGGCGCTTGGTATCTGTAATGGTTTCCAGGCATTGATTAAGCTTGGATTGGTTCCGTATGGTGAAATTACACAGCAGACGGCAGATTCGCCTACATTGACTTACAATACCATTGGACGGCATATTTCCAAGATGGTTTATACGAAGGTCGTGACGAACAAATCTCCGTGGTTACAGGGCGCAGAGCTAGGCAAGGTATACTGCAATCCGGCGTCTCATGGAGAGGGACGCTTTGTCGCACCGAAGGAATGGCTGGATAAGCTGTTTGAAAACGGGCAGGTGGCAACCCAGTACGTAAATGAAGCGGGTGTGCCAACGATGGATGAGGAGTGGAATGTAAACGGTTCCTATATGGCAATCGAAGGAATCACCAGTCCGGATGGACGCGTGCTCGGTAAGATGGCGCATGCGGAGCGCCGCGGCAAGTCGGTAGCGGTAAATATCTATGGAGAGCAGGATATGAAGCTGTTTGAGAGCGGAGTGAATTATTTTAAATAAAAAGAGGAATGATCTTGGAATGAGAATTTTCTTGTTCCAAGACCATTTTTCGAAGCATAGAAAAGAACTTGTTGCTGTGGGATTGCCCATTTTCCTCAATAGTAAACCGAGATTCCCGTCCAAGGGGGAAAGACAGATACAAACAGAATAAAATATCATAGAGAAAGTGACGATACAAAGACGGGAGGAGCAGAGATGTTCTTCCTGTTTTTATGTGGAAGCAGGACAGCCGGCGGGGGAAGGAGAGAGAAGATGGCAAAGTTTTTAAACTATGAGGACCGGCTGGAGATACAGAACGGGTTAAGGGAACACCTGACTTTTACGGAGATCGGGAAAAGGCTTGGAAGGGACAGGACGACCATCACCAAGGAGGTAAGGAATTACTCTCTAGAGCAGGATACCGGATACAGCGTATTCCCCCACAACA